>JAFVZL010000001.1 GCA_017508195.1 Clostridia bacterium
CAGGGAGGAACGTTAGCGATATCACCGGACTGACCGAATGTACCGTTAAGAGAATTCTGCATAATGGTCATGGGGTGAAGCTTAACGATCTGAGCGGGCTGGTTAAGCCACTCATCGATGTCGCCTGAGCCGATGAACTCGGGAATGGGGTCAACAAATGCCATGTGGCCTGCCCATCCGGGAGAGGTGGAGGCGATGTCAGCGCCGGTTCCCTCGGTAATATCGTCAATTATCTTGGAGTAATCCTTGATATTAGCGTTGGTGGGGAAGTGAACGTTCTCCATAGGCATACGGAGCTTCTCATCGATCTGATAGTAGAGATACTTGATCATAGAGTGAGCGAAGCCTGCCTCGTAGGTGATAGGAGCGATGTTACCGTCCTGGTCAGCCCACTCGTCCTCTGCTACAAGGTGTACCTTAGAGCAGTCAACCTTGAAGTAGTTGATGAGCTGTGCAAGGGGGATGTAGGTGTCGGGCTCGGGGTTACCGAGGATCATGGTGAAGCTCTTGCCTGCCTCGGAAGCAGCCTTAAGACGGGTGAAGAGAGTAGAGATAAGGACGGGATGAGGGTTCATCATAACCTTAACCTCGAACTCGGGGTGCCACCAAGCCTCGCGCTTTTCAAGATCCTTGCCGCTAAGGCTGCGAACGTACTCGCAAACTGCCTTGTCCTTGAAGGGGACGAAGTCGGCGGGAGCGAAGTCAAACTTGGTTGCGGGATCAGTAATGAAATCTTTCATTTCTTTTCTCTCCTTTAAAAAATGTAATTATTTATTTACTTTTATTCAAAAATAAACTTGCCAAAGAGATGCGGTCTATGGAAGTTCAAGCCCTCGCCGGGAACGGGATTCCACGCAAGGAAGTGGGGCGCGTCGCCAGCCTCAACGCACTTATAGCAGTTGGCGCGCATTACCTTACCCGAATATAGAGTGAAGTCGGGGAAAAGGCGGCGGATAAGCTCAGCGGGGATACGGTAGGTGACCGTCCAGCCGTCGTTGCGTCTGGTTATTCTCGCGTTGAAAACGTGTCTGTTCTCGGGAAGGAGTCTGATAAGATCCTTTATCGACGATCCGATACCGAAGTAGTATATACCGTTAGGATTGAACTCAAGGTTGCAGTATCTCTTATCGTCCTCGACGGGCGAGAAGAAGAACTCAAGGCAGCTGTCAAGGCAGGGCTCACAAAGAAAATCCTTTCCCTTCGCGATGGTCTTAGGCTCGGTTGTAGAAAGCCTTGCATAGATGAAATCATCGTCGTAGCAGAACTTCGCCTCCGCGCTGACACCCTCGCGCTCCTCACGGTAGACGGTGTCTATGTTGATCGCCTCGAGCTTCGACCACTCGGGCTTACCGTTCACGCGCTTTACGATATATTCCTTCATACCGTCTCACCTCCGAGAAGCACCTTATGTACCTTCATCTTGTAATCAACGAAGATGAGGTCTGCTCTCTTGCCTACCGCGATCTCACCGCGGTCGAGAAGTCCGACTGCACGCGATGGGTTGTAGGAAGCGAATCTGAACACGTCACAGACCGATGCACCGGTGTGCTTGATCATGTTACGGCAGGAGATATCGAGAGTCATCTTCGAGCCTGCGATCTCACCGGTGTGATCGAAGTTGATATCGTCAACGTCATCGTATCCCTCGGGGATAGGTCCGTCACACGCATACGCATCGGAAATAAGGATGATCCTGTCGTCACCCTTGATCTTTCTCGTAAGTCTTAACAGATAGGGGTCAACGTGAATACCGCGGCTGTCGCAGATAAGCTCGGCATAGATCTCGCGGTTGTAGTATACAGTCTCGTCAACGCAGGGAGTTCTGCACTCGGGATATTTCTGTAAGGTACCCGTCGCGTTGAGGTGGTGAGTACCGATCTTAAGTCCGTAGGGCATAAGCGCCTCTACCTGGTAGGGCTCCGCCTCACTGTGTGCGACCGAGAATACCGCTGCGGGATTCTTAGCCTTTACGTCAAGCACGAAGTCGAGAATGTTCTCTCTCTCGGGAGCGAGCGCCCAGACTCTCGCAAGATCGTAAGCCGCGTCGATAACGGGCTGATGCTTAGCCTTGTCAACGTGTCCCTTCCAAGGGTTGTTCTCCTTATCGCAACCGAACTTCGGGTTGAGATAGGGTCCTTCCATATAAAGACCGACGATGTTACGGCACTCGGGCTTCTTCATAGCATCGCGGAGCTTGTTGATAGCCTCAACGTACGCCTCGGTATTCATGCTGAAATAAAGCGCAGGCAGAAGCGAGGTAGTACCGTGCGCGAGATGGTGAAGGCTCGCACGCTCGGGCTCATCCTGGAAGAAAACGTATCCGTCGGAGTGAGTATGTATATCAACGAAGCCGGGTCCTACGTAAAGTCCGTCAGCATCGATTACCTCGCATCCCTCGGGAACGGGGTTCTTGCGCATCTCGCCATAGCCCGCGATTCTGCCGTCCTCGATAAAGAGCACGCCGTCGAGTATAAAGTGATCTCTCATTACGAGAGTAGCATTGATTATAGCAGTCATAATTTCATCCTCTTTCGTATGCGTACACCCACTTGCGTGAGCATTCCTATACATTATGATTATATCACCTGCGCGAAGCGATTGTCAACCCCTTAAAAAACATTTTTGAGAGTCAAACGAAAGCTTCGCGAAAGCAAAACGAAAATTTTTCTTGCGTTTTCCTTTCGATTGTGTTAAAATTTAGATATAAAAAACAAAAACACGAGGTGTATTATGAATATTGAAGTAGAAAAGCGCAGAGCCGAAATAGTCGAGCTCCTACAAAAAAACGGAAGCGTGCGCGTTGCCGAGCTGAGTAAGCTCTACTCGGTCTCCGAGGTGACGGTGCGCTCGGATCTTGAATATCTCGAGTCGCAGGGACAGCTCAGCCGTGTGCACGGCGGTGCCGTAGGCACGGGAAAGCTCTATGCGAACATGGACCTGTCGGAAAGATATATGACCAACGCGCAGTCAAAGCGCGCACTTGCGACGGTTGCGGCAGAGCTTATCGAGAACAACGATACTATAATGATGAACGCGGGCACGACACTCGCCTACGTTCTCCACTGCATACAGGGTAAGAAGAACGTCAGCATCGTCACGAACTCGGTGCAGAACGCCCTCGAGATAAGCTCCTACCCCGGAGTGAACGTAATTCTGCTCGGCGGCGAGATTGATACAAAGTATCAATTTACCTACGGTAACGATGCCACCTCGCAGCTCGAAAGATACCACGCGAACAAGTGCATCCTCTCGGTTGACGGCATCGACAAACGCGACGGCCTGACCCTCTATTACGCCAACGAGTCGGGCATCGTGCGCGGCATGATCGAGTCGAGCGACAAGGTGATAGTCGTAGCCGACTCCTCGAAGCTCGGCAGGAGCGCGTTCTCGCGCGTTGCGGACCTCGACGACGTAGATATCCTCGTCACGGGTAAGAAGGCAGGCTCGGAGGAGATCGAGGCACTTCTCGAGATGGGCAAAGAGGTTGTAGAGGTTTGATCGCACCAAACGGATCTATATCGAGGCAGGCAGCATCGCCCATACGCGCCTCCAAAAAACTCTCGTAAAATCTCTCGTAAATCTCGCGAGAATATTGACATTCGCACGCGGATGTGCTAGAATAATAGATGCGGAAATAACAAGCAAATCGAAAGTTATTCCAAAGAAAAAGGAAAGAAGATAAAGTATGAAGCGTTATCTTGGACTTGATATAGGAACCACCTCGCTCAAGGCGGCGGTGTTCGATACCGAGGGAAATAGGCTCGGCCTTCGCCGTGTCGACTACACGCTCGACACCGATGCTGAAAAGGGATATATCGAATTCGATCCCGAAAAGTATATTGAGATGTGTGAGACGGTCATTGCCGAGCTCACTGCCGAGTGCGGAGAGATAACCGCGCTCTCGATAGATACTCAGGGTGAGACGCTTATTCTCACCGACGAGTGCGGCAAGCCCACCTATCCCGCGATAGTATGGCTCGACAACCGCGCTACCGCCGAGGCTGCGGCAATTACCGAGAAATTCGGTGTGAAGCACGTCTATGACGTGACAGGTCAGCCCGAGATCACTGCGGGATGGCCTGCATCGAAGCTTCTGTGGGTGAAGAACAACCGCCCCGAGGCGTTCGCAAATACTAAAAAGATATTTATGCTTGAGGATTGGGTGCTCTACCGTCTGACGGGCAATTACGTAACCGAGCCCACGATACAGTCCTCTACCATCTACTACGATATCCACAATATGTGCTGGTGGGATGAGATGCTCGATTTCATCGGAATCGAGGCTGATACCCTGCCCCGTGTCGTAAAAAGTGCCGAGGTGGTCGGTGAGTACCGCGGTATAAAGGTCGTAGCGGGAACGCTCGATCAGATCGCAGGCACGATCGGTGTCGGTGTTACGGACGAGTCGCTCGTCAGCGAGATGACCGGTACTATTATGGCGATCTGCGTCATGAAGTCCGAGGCTCCCGAGTTCGATCCGGGCAGCATAGTTCCCTGCCATCTCCACGCCATCCCCGGCAAATTCTGCATGATACTCTGGTCCGCGACCGCAGGCATGGCACTCAAGTGGTTCCGCGAGCAGTTCGCATCCGACGTATCCTTCCGTGAGCTCGACGAGCTTGCTGCTAAGGTACCCGCAGGCTGTGACGGAATGAGCATGCTCCCCTACTTCTGCGGCTCTACCATCCCGAACTACAACCCCGACGCAACTGCGACCTTCTCGGGCATCACCCTCTCTCACACCAAGGCGCACTTCGCGAGAGCGATCATGGAGGCGGTAGCCTTCATGCTTAAGAGTGACCTCGATTATGCGGGAGTCGGCAAGGACGGAAGCATCCGTATCACGGGCGGCGGTGCATCCAGCCCCCTCTGGGCAGGCATCAAGGCAGACGTTACGGGCATGGAGCTTAACACCGTGTCCGAGGCGGAGACCGCGTGTCTCGGTACTGCCATCCTCGCGATGGTCGGCGACGGTGCTTACAAGAGCATAGAGGAGGCGGCTGCCGCTACCGTCAAGACCAAGAATTCATATCTCCCCTCGGGCGCCGATTACACCGAGGCATACGAGAGATACTGCAAGCTCGACGATCTGCTTAACAAGAGATAAATCGGGCAAAACAACGATTATTAAAACAAAAGTTTACATAAAAGGAGATTTACAATGTACAGTCCTTACAAGATTCGTGCTCCGTTCTTCGAGATCGGACCTAAGTGCATTATGTGGGGCGAGAGAATGCTTAAGCTCGCAAAGACCGTTGACAAGATCGCCGAGAAGTATGATCTTGACATCATCGTTACCCCTCAGTATGCAGACATCAGACTTCTTGCCGAGAACACCCAGAACCTTCACATCTACGCTCAGCACATGGACTCGCTCTATCCCGGACGCGGCCTTGGCTCGGTTCTCCCCGAGAGCGTAAAGGAAGCGGGCGCAGTCGGCGTTATGCTCAACCACGCAGAGAAGAAGCTCACTCTTGACGAGATCCGCGCTACCATCGCGAGAGCTGACGAGGTCGGCCTTGCTACCATCGTCTGCGCAGACAGCGTAGAGGAGGTTGCCGAGATCGCGAAGATGGGTCCCAACCTTATCGTTGCAGAGCCCACCGAGCTCATCGGCACGGGTGTTGCAAGTGATATGAAGTACGTTGTAGATACCATCGAGTCCGTTCGTGCTATCAACCCCGATATCATGGTGCTTCAGGGCGCAGGTATCTCGGGTCCCGACGACGTTGCAAACGTTATCCGCGCAGGCGCACAGGCTACCGGCTGCACCAGCGGCATTATGAAGGCTGCCGATCCCGAGGCTGCCGCAGAGGAGATGCTCTGGACTCTCCGTAAGACCTGGGACGAGGTACACGGCAAATGATGGACTGTGCTCTTGACCAGGCATTCGACGCCTTTAAGATAGAGGCAGAGTCGATACTCGAGACCATGAAGGTGCTCGATCGCACCGAGATGCAGCGCGCCGTTGAGGCACTTGCATCAGCCGAGAGAATTGCGGCTGCGGGCTGCGGACATTCGGGCATCGCTTGCAGGCACTTCGCACACCTTATGTGCTGCGTTGAGCGCCCCGCGAGATTTCTCTCGCCTGCCGAGGCAGTTCACGGCGGTCTCGGTTATATGAAAAAGGGTGACGTTATGGTGCTTGCATCTCGCGGCGGAAAGACCGACGAGCTTCTCACCATTCTCGACGTCTGCAAGACTAAGGGCGTTACCATTATCGGTGTTACCGAAAACCTCTCCTCTCCCCTTGCGACCGAGGCAGACATCGTTCTCGCAATGAAGGTCACGAAGGAGTGCGACAAATACAATTGCCAGGGCACGACCAGCTTTGCCGTAACCTGCGCTATCTTCGATGCGCTCCAGACCGCGCTCGTCGAGTACACGGGCTACCAGAAGATGGACTTCGCTCTCATTCATCCCGGCGGAGCCGTAGGAAAAAGACTCAATAATAAGTAATAAAAAATAATATAAAACAAGGAGAATTTTTACAATGGAATTCAAGGTTTATCAGAAAGAGCTCGAGCTCCAGTCCAGAGGCTGGATCCCCACCTTCCACGACGTTTCCCGCGAGGTAGTTGAGATCGTTGAGGCTTCGGGCATCAAGAACGGTACCGTTTGCATCGCATCTCACCACACCACCTGCTCGGTTATGATCCAGGAGTGCTCTCACGACATCGACACCTTCGATCTCGAGTACCTTCAGCACGACCTTCTCGACATCATGCGTAAGCTCATCCCCGACTACACCAACGAGGGTGACTACCGTCATCCCGGTCCTCTTCACGCACAGTTCGGCAGATACGTAAACGAGCCCGGTAACTACACCTCTATGAACACCGACGGTCACCTTCGCTCGGTATTCTTCGGCAGAAGCGAGACCATGACCATCAAGGACGGCGTTCTTGACGGCGGTGAGTTCGCTCACATCTACTTCATCGACTGGGACCACGTTCGCGCTCGTCGCAGACAGCTTAACGTAACCGTTATGGGTACTACCGAGGACCTCGCAGAGGACAGAAAGTACCGCGGCGGTGAGGTTATCAATACCTACCGTAAGTTCGACGATGCTGAGAAGGCTTACGATATGCACTACACCTATCAGCTCGACGCAAGATACGAGAAGTAAGAGGTAGCATAATGAGAATCATACTCGACACCGCTAACCTCGATGATATCCGTTACTTCAACGAGTACTTCCCCATCGAGGGCGTTACCACCAACCCCACCATCCTCTCGAAGGAGGGCGGAGATATCATCTCCCACCTCAAAGAGATCCGCGCCATCATCGGCGAGGACAAGGAGCTCCACGTTCAGGTAATGGAGACCGAGTTCGACAAGATCGTTGAGGAGGCTAAGGCTATCGTTGCTCTTCTCGGCAACAAGAAGAACACCTTCGTTAAGATCCCTGCAACTCCCGTCGGACTCAAGGCCTGCATGGCTCTCTCAAAGGAGGGCTACGGCATCACCGTTACCGCCGTTCTCACCGCAGCTCAGGCTATGCTCGCATCCAATGCGGGCGCAGCATACGTAGCTCCCTACGTAAGCCGTCTTGAGAACATATGTGCTGACGGTGTAGGCACCGTTGCAGATATTGCAGAGCTCTTCTCTATCTCCGGCACCGATTGCCAGATCCTCGCAGCATCCTTCAAGACCGCAAAAGAGGTTCTCGACTGTGCAGTTGTAGGCTGTCATACCGCTACCATCGGAAGCGACGTTATGCACAGACTCATCCAGCACACCACTACCGACACCTCTATCGCAGGCTTCGAGAAGGACTGGAAGGGCGCCTTCGGCGAAAAGACCATTCTCGGAATGATCAAGGGCTAAGATAACATTCTCACTCCGACAAATCATCGCATTTGTCGGAGTGTCTTTTTTAGGGGCAAAACAATGAAATATGCTAACTTACATTTACATTCGACCTACTCCGACGGTGTATTAACGCCCCGTCAGCTTGTGAATATCGGAAAGAGTCTCGGCTATCGCGCGCTCGCTCTCACCGATCACGAGTGCGATGGCGGAGTAAGAGAGTTCATGGAATATGCAAAAAACATCGGCGACGTTGACGTGCTACCCGGCATCGAATTTTATGGCATGCACGAGGGTGCGAATCTGCACCTCACCGCCCTTGACTTCGATATGGATGACCCCGCTCTGCGCGCCTTAGTCAACGAGAGAATCGAGGCACACTACGAGTCAACGAAAAAGAGGGTGAAGCGCGGCATCGACCTCGGAATCATCGACGGCATCAGATGGGAAGACGTTGAAAAATATAACGCCCCCGGCTCATGGTATTGCCCCGGCTCACTTATAAGAGCCTACAATACACTGAGAATACCGATGCCCGAGGGCACGATCGAAAAAGTATTCAAGAGCCCCGAGGCTCAGGTCTTTGCCTCTAAGACCCCCGACGCGAGCAGAGTCATTCCCATCGTTCGTAACGCAGGCGGAATCATCGCCTTGGCGCACCCCCACAAGCGCACGCACTTCGTGCCGGCACTTGTCGAGATGGGATTAAACGGCATCGAGATCTGTCACCCCGATCTCGTCGACGATGACCCGCAGCTTGCCGAGGAAATGGCAGACAAATACAACCTCTACCGTTCGGGCGGCACCGACCACACCGGTGCAATGTCCGGCTTGGGCGGCAGACACGCCCGCCCCGCCTTCCACGGTATAAGCGAGGAAGAATACTTTACCACAAAAGAGAGAAGACTCGGCTGATAACTCTTTAGCAACGATGCCGGCAAGATGAAGTAAATCCAAAGCCCATTATCATCTATATGTAGGCGTACCTTCTTATATTTTTTCTTATTCCTGATAAAATATATGTAGGTAAATCTACAGATTTGAGTATCAGATCGGGAAGGAGGTATCGTCTTGACTGTCAACAATGCGGTTGCTAAACGCATTTCAAAGCTGCTTGCGGAAAAGGGTATGACCCAGTATCGCTTAGAGCAGGAATCGGGCATACAGCACGGAAGTATGCAGTGCATAATGAACGGCAGAAACAAAACGGTAACCTTAAGCACCGTTATAATGCTTGCGAGGGGCTTTAATATGTCCCTCACAGAATTTCTCGATGACGAAATCTTCCTATCGGATGATCTCGAAACGGAACAGTAAAAGCCACCCTTCGAGGTGGCTTTTTGCGCGAAAAAGGGGCTGCTTCATTTAGGCATAAACGAAAAAGAGCGAAGATACCGTGAAAAAAGCTCCCGATCTCTCGGGAGCCTCTTTTTGGAGTGTGCTTCTATATATAAATATTATCGGCATCAAATATTATTCTTCCACGCTTACTGCGCTATGCGCTCGGGCGCGGAGCTTTCCTCGGGCTTTTCGTCCTCTTTCGCTGCGGCAGCATTGAGGTCCATCTTACCAAGCTCGTTGCATCTGTGGCAAAGCATATCTGCAAGCTCGTCGTCCGTAAGACCCATAGCCATCAGCTCGGAGAGCATTATCGGCTTATCTACGATGTACTTGCGCTCGCGCTTTCTGTAATAGGAAACGTAGACGGGTACGTCGAGGCCCTGCCTATTAGCTATTTTCATCAGCATGATGCAGCCCTTGTGGAAGCCTTCGAGCTCGTCGAGATAGCCTTTATCCGATATCTCGGGGAATATGATGACAGCCTTGTCATCCTTGAGAGTATCTATACTCTCACTGAGAGTCTTTCTGAATCTTATATCCTGGTACGTGGATATGAGGTTAATGCCTCGGTAGAATATCCAGGTAAGAGGAGATGCGAGCAGGCAGTAAAGGCGTGCGAGGTGAATGTTCCAGTGCTTTTTGCCGTGGAAATATACCTTCGTGTGATATCCGTAAAGCTCGGCAAGGCTGCCGTTCATCTCAGAAGCACCCCAGAATCTGTACGCAATATCCTCGTAAAGCTCCCACGCAAGAGGTGCCGAGGTACCAACGTGGTTGCTGAGGATGATAGCCGCACCGTCGGGCTTATCTCCGAGATATATGAACTCGCTCTTCTTTACACCGATCTTGATTATACTCTTATAAAACTCAAATCTTCCGCTTCGTATGTTTTTCTTGTTCTTAGCCATAATTACCTCCCTTGGTATTAGTAGCCAATTTTACTGATAGCATATTACCACTTTAATCTAAACCAAAAATAAACTTATATGCCATCCGAATCGCTTTTTCACCCCTCTGCAACAGCACGCATTTTTAAAAAACAAAAACCGCGACAGACGGGCAAAAAGCTCATTTGTCGCGGAAAATGTAATTCTTTATTGTCTTTTTCGGGCTTTACGCCTTGATAGTAAGCCCAAGCTCGGCAAGTGCCTCGGCAACAGCCGCGGTAGTTGGAGCAAGTTCCTGCTTCGAGAGCGTCTTTTCCTTCGACACGAAGGAGAAACGGAGAGTGAGTGCACTGACACCGCTGTCGTCGGTATAAACACCACGGCTCTTAACACCCGAAAGAAGCCCCGAGGATGCCTCGGTTGCAGCCTTGACAACCTCGCGGAATACTACTGCGGAGGGATCGCAAACGAAGGTCATATCTATATCTATCGCGGGGAACTTCGAGGGCTCGGAGTACTTGTTAAGCTTGACCTCGGACTTCGCAAACTTCGCGGTATTGATCTCGAAGAATGCTACCGCACACTTCTTATCGATATTAGCGAGCACGGTGGGATGAGGAACGGAGATAAAGCCGATCTTCTCACCGCCAACGAGGATATCGAAGGCATTCTGCGGATGCTCAAAAGCGAAGTCGCACACAGAGGGAACGAACTCAGCCTCGGTGTGGAGAATATCGCTGACAAGCTCTGCTGCCGCATCCCTTGCACGGAGGAAAAGCTCCTCCTCGCTATTGACCTTGGAGTAGAGCGCAACGCCGAGCTTCTTCTGCTCGTTGCAAAGTCCGTCAGCGCGGAGTCCCTCAACGGTGTGTCCTATCTCGAAGATACCGAACTCATCGCGGTAGCCGCGGTTCTCCTTTACCATAGAAAGGAGAGTGGGTATCATGGAGATGCGGAGATACTGGTGATCGGGAGTCTGCGCGTTGATGACCTTGACGTTCTCGTCGGTCTTGATGCCGAGCTCCGCGTTCTTCGCATCGTCGGACCAGATGTAGGAATGTACCTCGTGGAGTCTGTACGCCTTAACGAGAAGGTCCTTCATCCTGTCCTCCTCGGACTTCTGTATCTCCTTACGAACAGGAGCGAGAGCCGAGTGAGAGGTGAAGATCTCGAAGTTATCGTAGCCGTAGATACGGGTGATCTCCTCAATGATATCCGCCTTTATTGTAACGTCCTTAGTCGCGCGCCACGAGGGTACGGTCACGGTGAAATCATCGCCGTTACGCTCTACACCGAAGCCGAGGCCGAGGAGCGTCTTGGTGATGGTATCGCTCGAGATGTCTATACCCGTGTAGCGATCTACGTACTTTTTATCGAACTTAAGAGTAATGGTCGGATACTTATTTACATACACGTCGGTGAACGCAGAAATTACTCTTGCACCGCCGTCACACTCGAAGAGGAGCGAGAGAAGTCTCTCGGTCGCAATAACGCAGAGCTCGGGGTCGAGCATCTTCTCATATCTCTGAGAAGCATCGGTGCGAAGACCGAGTCTTGTAGAGGTCTTTCTGACCGAGATGCCGTCGAAGGTCGCAGACTCGAGAAGGAGCGAGTCGGTATCGTCCTCGATCTTCGATGCCTCGCCGCCCATGATACCTGCTACGGCAACGGGAACGTCACCCGAGGTGATCATCATCATGTTCTCGTCCATCTTACGCACTACACCGTCAAGAGTCTGGAACTCGAAGGGTGCGGGGAAGGTCTGCACCTCGATCTTATCAACCTTGCGGTTGTCGAAGGCGTGCATGGGCTGACCTACCTCCATCATAACGTAGTTGGTGAGGTCGGCAAGGAAGTTGATAGCGCGCGATCCGCAATAGTATAGACGGATACGCATATTTGCAGGAGAGATCTTACGGGTGATATTCTCCACCTTGATGGCAGAGTAACGCCATACGGTCTCGGTGCTCTTTACCTTTACGGCTACCTCGGGGAGCGATGAATACTTCGACACGTCGTCAAGTGTGAGGGGCTTAAGCTCTCTTTCGATAATGGTCGCGAACTCGCGTGCGATACCGTAATGGCTCCAGAGGTCGGGGCGGTTGGTAAGAGACTTGTTATCTACCTCGAAGATAATATCGTCGATATCGAATATCTCCTTGATATCGGTTCCGAGTGCTACGCCCTCGGGCAGATCGCGCTCGATATCCCAGATACCCGAGTTATCGTCGCTGATGCCGAGCTCAGCCTCGGAGCAGCACATTCCGTAGGAATCGTAGCCCGCGATAGTAGCCTTGGTTATCTTGTGACCCGATACGGCACCGCCCTCGGTAGCGAGAGCAACGAGCATTCCCTCTCTTACGTTGGGAGCTCCGCAAACGATGTCAACGACGGCAGAACCGCGGTCAACCTTAAGAAGGTGAAGCTTCTTCGATTTGGGATGCTCGTCAACCGAGAGCACCTTTGCAACAACGACACCGTAGGTGTCCTCGCCCTTTACGATAATATCCTCAACCTCTGCGGTCGAGAGGGTGAAGTTATGTATAAGAGCCTTTTTGTCAAGTCCGGAGAAGTCAACGTAATCTCCGATCCAATTCATAGATAAAAACATCGTATCTTCTCCTTTCCTTAAAGCGATTTGAACTGCGAGAGCGCACGAAGGCTTCCGCTGTTGAAGTCACGGATATCCTTAACACCGTACTTCATCATAGCAAGACGTGTAAGTCCGAGACCGAATGCGAAGCCCGAGTACTTCTCGGTATCTATTCCGCCGTCGCGGAGAACGTTGGGGTGGATCATTCCGCAGGGGCAGAGCTCGAGCCAGCCCGAGTTCTTACAGGAGGGGCATCCCTCACCGCCGCAGATCTCACAGTTGATATCAAGCTCGAAGCCGGGCTCGACGAACGGGAAGAAGCCGGGACGGAGTCTTACCTTTACGTCTCTGTTGAACACCTCGGAGAGCATCGTCTTCATGAAGTAAATGAGGTTCGAGATGGAGATATCCTCGCCAATCATCATACCCTCCATCTGGAAGAAGGTGTTCTCGTGGCAGGCATCGGTCGACTCGTTTCTGAAGCATCTGCCGGGGAAAATAGCACGCAGGGGCGCGCCGTATTTCTTCATAATAGCGTTCTGTGCCGCAGAGGTATGCGTCTTAAGAAGCTGACCGTTATCGAGATAATAGGTATCCTGCATATCTCTTGCGGGATGGTGCTTCGGAATATTAAGTGCCTCGAAGCACTCATAATCGCCGACGATCTCGGAATAGTCCTCGATGGTGAAGCCCATAGACTCGAACACCGCCTCTACCTCTCTCGATACGAGAGTGATGGGGTGATAGGAGCCGAACTCGCGCTCTGCGATAAGGCTGGGATTATACTTCTTTGCGCTTCTTACCTGCGCCTCGATAGCAGCGCGCTCGAGTGCCTCGGTAGCCTCACCGAGCTTAGCCTCGACCTCGGTCTTGAAGCTGTTGATAAGCTGACCTGCCGCCTTCTTATCCTCAACGTCGCGAAGGCCCTTCATAAGCTCTGCGATACAGCCCTTCTTACCGAGGTACTCTATACGGAGTGCCTCAAGACTTTCTCTCGAGGTTGCGGTAGCAAGAGCCGAAGAGAAGCTCTCGCTGAGCTTTTCAATTCTTTCCTTCATTTGCTTGTCCTTTCGATATATAAGAAAAATAATTATCAAATCAATATATTATTATAATACACGCGCAAGAGTTTGTCAACAGATTGCGCGAAGAAGGCCGCACTTTTTTGCACAAAGAAGCGCGTTTTTTTGCGTTCGCCACCCGCCAAAGCCGCGAAAAGCACTTCACCGCCCGCACTAATGCGGCATCAAAAATGCGCCTTCAGCTAAGATGACCACCGAACGGGAAACGCCACGGCAAAGCAAGAGCCGCCGCGAAATTCGCGGCGGCTGGGTTGTGTTGTGTTGGACAAAAAACTTTTTATGACTTACATATCATTACTTCGAGGTGCTAAATAAAGTTTTAACTTGTTTGCCATCACTGACAGTTAATTTGGTCGCAGAAAGTGCAATAGTCTCTAGCTTAATCGTATAAACATAGTTTTCAAATGAATATGTTAAGTCACTCCATTTGATGGTCCATCCCGGGAAAGAGGTTGACTTATCAAAATCATCTTCTGTAAGAAAGCTTTCAATTTTCTTTCCGCTTCTGTCAAATGAATGAAGCTCATTTAAATTCCATACATAAACGTGGACGTTGTTATCGCGGATAAGAATACGCGGAGATTTACCACCCGAACGAAAC
>JAFVZL010000036.1 GCA_017508195.1 Clostridia bacterium
ATCCCATCATTTTAAATGAGTAAGGTCACTTGTAGACTACGAGTTTGATAGGTCAGAGATGTAAGCACAGTAATGTGTTCAGTTGACTGATACTAATAGACCGAGGGCTTGAACTGCTTTGTCTAATGTTCAAGCATGCTTTGCTTCGCTTTCGTTTCATATCTTGTTCGGTTTTCACTGCACATTTTCGTGCTTAATATATGCGGTCTCGCTTTTGCGAGGCTTTTTGTTTTGTATTTAAAAGAGAGCAAACGCTTTTGCATTTGCTCTCTTTAACTATGTTAGGCTAAAAAATGGAGTTATTTTGTCTTTTTGTAATTAATAGGTGACATTCCGATGCTTTTTTTGAATATAAGGCTGAAATAATTTGCGGATGAGTACCCGCAAAGCTCGGAGATCTCCTCTATGCTTTTGTCGGTTGTAGCAAGGAGCTCCTTGGCGTGGCTGAGCCTTACAAAGCCGAGATATTGCATCACGGAGCAGTTCATTGCACAGCGGAATCTCGCGCATAGCGAGTTCTTCGATATGTAAAAATGCTCGCTGATACTGCTCAGCGTCAGCTCCTCGTAGAAGAAATTGTTTATGTATGAGGCGATCTCAAGTATCAGCGTATCGGCAACAGCTACTGCCGTCTTTGCATCGTAATCGATAGGCACAAGCTTTCGCTCCGATATCAAATATAAAATCGTGTGGAGAAATGAAAGGGATAAGCGAGATCTCTCCTGCGACTCCATAACAGAGAGGTCTGATGCCTTCTCAAGAAGGTTGATTACGGTGCTTGCCCATTCGCCATCAAGCGTAAAGGCGACAGTGCTCGATAGCGTTGAGAGAAGATCTGCTTCTCGTGGGCTAAGGTTATCCGGCGTTACGTTTACGTTGATTCTCTTATATTTGCCACCCGAGGTTTTATGCATTGCAAACGGGGGTATTACGCAGAACGCGGGAGCAGTGATATTGTACATTTTATCACCCAGGAAAAAGCTTCTCTCGCCCTCGAGAAGAAAGTATAGCTCGTAATAGTCGTGGCTTTGCAGCTCAGACATCCCCCAGGATGAAGTCCGTTCGCGGTACTCTATCTCGATAAAGCTCATTTTATCACCTCCCGACACTATTTTACTGTAAATAATCTTAGAAGTCAAGAAAATATCAGTATGATTTATGTAATTTATCGTTTTTTAATACAAATATTATAGAATTATACAATGGTATTTGCTATAATAAAGCTATAAGAGCTTTAAAAAGAAATCAATGGCTCTGGAGGCGTTTTATGAAAAGACTTTGTATCGTCGGTGCCAGCTTTCGCGGCTACACGATGTTTGCAAGCAAGATATTCCATAGTCATAGCGATAACACGAGGATAGTCGGTATATATGACCCGAATTACGTCAGGTCCGAGTACTACCGCGACACCACCTTTAACGATATGACTGTCTATGACGATTTCGACAAGATGCTCGATACCGAGCATCCCGATGCCGTTATTGTTACTACCATAGATGCCGTGCATCACGAATACATAATAAGATCGCTCGACCGCGGTTATGACGTTTACAGCGAGAAGCCCATGACCACGACAGAGGAATACTGTCTTGCTATACGCGAGGCTGAAAAAAGAAGCGGCAAGCGCGTTACCGTTACCTTCAATTGCCGTTTCATGCCCTATTATGCGAAGATAAAGGAGCTTGTAGCCTCAGGCATTATCGGCAAGCCTCTCTCGGTAAACTATAACTACGTACTGAACACGATCCACGGCGGTGACTACTTTAAGCGTTGGCACAGATTTATGGAGAATTCGGGCGGAATGATGGTGCATAAGGCAACACACCACCTCGATATCGTCAACTGGATACTCGATGATGAGCCCGAATACGTGTCTGCACAGGGGGCGCGCCTGTTCTTCGGACAGGGAAAGAGGCTCTATTCTGATGAGCCGATAGGCGAGCGCTGCAGCACCTGTGAGCACGCCGAGGGCTGCCCTAACTATCAGGATCACACCAATGCTGCAAGGCTTTCAAAGGCTCTCTACTTCGATGCCGAGCACGTAGACGGCTACATAAGAGACCACTGCCCCTACAAGACCGATACCAACATTTATGACACTATGTCGGTATCCGTGTCGTATAAAAGCGGTACTCTACTCACCTACGCACTCAATCTTTTCGATACCCACGAGGGATATACAATGAATATTATAGGAGAGCTCGGTACGATCGATGCTAACACCTTTATCGAGGGTGATCCTCTTCTCGTAGTAAGATACCGTGACGGTAGGGTAGAGGAGATAAGATTGCCTAAGGAAGAGGGTACGCACGCAGGCGGTGATGACAGACTCATTGCCATGTTCTTCTCCGATGAGGATATCTCCGATCCCCTTTGTCAGTGCTCGGATAGCTTTGACGGTGTGAAGTCGGCAATGATAGGAATTGCCGCAAACAGAAGTATAAAAAAGGGCGAAAGAGTACACTTAACGCCTATTCTGGACAAAATGCGATGAAAACTCTTATAAAGAACGCAAACGTAGTGACGCGCGACAGCATTCGCGAAAACTGCAATCTGTTGATAAACGGTCAGTTTATTGAAAATATAGGCACCGATGCGCCGGCGGCAGACTCGGTTATAGATGCATCGGGTGCTTGGGTAATACCCGGATTCGTAGATCTGCACTGTCACGGCGGCAACGGATTTGAATTTATGGATGCATCCCCGGCCGAGATCGGCAAAATTGCCGAATATCACCTCTCTCACGGAACGACCACGGTGCTCGCAACAACACTCGCTTCGAGTGATGATGAAAGAGAGAGCTGCCTCGGTAATTTGAGTGAATATCTTAACACGGGTGCCCATATCAGCATAGTTGGAGTACATCTTGAGGGGCCGTGGTTTGCACCGTCTGAGGCAGGTGCGCAGAACCCCGAGTATATAAGGAGCCCGAGAGATGGCGAGCTTCGTGAGCTTATCAAAAAGTATCCCTTTATTAAAAGAGTGAGTGCTGCACCCGAGATAAAGGGCGGTTATGCTCTCGGTGATGAGGGCGCAGCATCGGGGCTAGTCATGTCTATTGGACACACCGATGCCGATTTCACCGCAGTTGAGTGTGCAAGGGAGCACGGCTATAAGCTGATGACTCACCTTTATTCGGGTATGAAGGGCGTAACAAGAAGGAATAGCTTCCGTGTAGCGGGGGCGGTTGAGGCCGGTCTGTTCTTTGATGATCTCTTTGTTGAGATAATCGCAGACGGATGCCATTTACCTTATGAATTGCTAAGATATATTTACAAAATCAAGGGCGCAGACCGAATTTGTTTGATTACCGATGCTATCAGAGCTGCAGGAATGCCCGAGGGGTCAAGAACCAAGATCGGCAGTCTTTCGAGAGGCCTTGACGTAATTGTTGAGGATGGAGTCGCGAAGCTACCCGACCGCCAGTCCTTTGCAGGCAGCTGTGCGACTGCGGATAGACTGTATAGAACGATGATCCGCGCTACGGGATGCGATCCCGTTATGGCATCGAGAATGGCGTCTCTTACACCCGCAACAGTTCTCGGCCTGTCCGACAGGGGTGAGATAGCAGAGGGCAAAAGGGCAGACCTTTTGCTTATAGACGATCCTTATAATTGCAAAATAAATAAAGTATTTCTTGGAGGAATTATCTATGAATCTGATAATCAGTGAAACGAAGGAAGAGCTGGGTAAGCTCTCGAGCGCACACGCGGCAAGATGCATCAATGAGGCAATAGCCGAAAGAGGCTACGCAAGGATCCTTCTCTCTACGGGTGCATCGCAGTTCCCATTCTTCGATGAGTTTGTAAATGAGGATATCGACTGGTCGGGGGTCGAGATGTTTCATCTTGACGAGTACGTCGGCATCACCGACGAGCATCCTGCATCCTTTAAGCGCTATCTTACCGACCGCTTTGTCGCTAAGGTAAATCCCGGCAAGGCACATCTTATAGACGGCTCTCGCGCACCCGAAGATACGATCGCAGAGCTGACCGCACTTCTTTCCGAGAAACCCGTTGACGTAGGTCTTATCGGTATCGGTGAGAATGCGCATATCGCCTTTAACGATCCGCCTGCAGATTTTGACGATCCGAGATCTTATAAGGTCGTTACTCTTGACGAGCGCTGCCTCAATCAGCAGGTAGGCGAGGGCTGGTTCGCATCGGTTGAGGATACCTATAAGCAGGCTATCAGCATGACCTGCTCCCAGATAATGAAGTGCAGAACTATCATATCTGTAGTGCCTTACGCAGTAAAGGCTGAGGCAGTCTATAAGACTCTCACCTCCCATCTGTCGCCCGAGGTGCCTGCAACCCTCCTACGCGAGCACGCAGACTTCTCCTTGTACGTTGATCGGGATTCCGCATCTATGCTTAACGATGAGATCGTATCTAAATACAATGATAAGTGATTTGAAGTTTTCTTCTCCCGAATCCCTGGGTGTACGCTCGGAGGGCATACTTAAATTCATACGCTTTGTCAGGGAGAACAAGATAAACCTCCACTCCTTTCTCTTTCAAAAGGGCGGAAGGATCATTGCCGAGGGATATTATCCCCCCTTCGACGAGAGCTTCTTACATAGACTCTACTCATCTACCAAGACCTACGTTGCTCTTGCCGTAGGAATGCTTGTCACAGAGGGACGGATAAAGCTTAGCGATACAATTATCAGCTTCTTCCCCGAGCTTGATACCCCCGAGGTGCCCGAGCTTATGAGGCTGTGTACTGTCGAGGATGCCTTGATGATGTCCACGCCTTATTACCCCGCGGGGGCAGCCGAGGTACCCGATATAAAAAATCCTTACGCATCACCCTGCCATAAGCCTGCCGGAGCGCTCTTTGCTTACGGAGACGGAAACGCAATGTGTACGTCTGTGGTCGAGCGTGTGACGGGGATGTATCTTACCGATTATCTGCGTCCGCTTCTCGATAAGCTCGGTGTTGGCAAGGACACGGTCTGTATAAAGGACTATCACGGCGGTGCCTGGGGCGGCAGCGGAATGCTCAGCACACTCAGAGATTTTGCAAAGGTTGCCGAATTTGTCGGTAATAAGGGTAATCGCCATGGAGAGCAGCTGATAGACCGCGAGTATATGGAGAGGATGACGAGCCTGCGCACGAGCACTCTTTCAAAGAACTTTTATTCTGAGCTTACTACCTACGGATACGGCTATCAGACCTGGATCACCCCCGATGCGATCTGTATGCGCGGTATGGGCGCTCAGGATGCATTCTATTTTGAGAAAAGCGGATTACTTTTTGTCTGCACGGGTGATACGATGACAGATTCTGACGTATCGGATACAAGACTATACGATGCGATAAAATATTTTATCGTTGATGATATAGGAGAACCCATTCCCGAGGGGGCGGCTTATACACGGTTACAGACTGAGCTTAAGTCGCTCGAGCTACCGAGATACGGTGAGGCTCATTCGTCAATTGAATCCGAGGTTGCAGGCATTCGCTATACACTCGATAAAAACGGTATGGGATGGAGCGATTTTGTTATCACGTTAAACGGTGACGAGGGAGAGATAACGTATCATAATTCCCGCGGCGAAAAGTGCATACGGTTCGGGATCGGAAAATATCTGAAGGGCAGCTTCCCCGAAACCCATTACTACGATATGCAGCGCGGTGTACCCTCGGGGCGCGAGCTTGATTGCCTTGCAATTGCGGAATGGCTCGAGGAACGTGTCCTGCTTCTCAGAGTCTATATCACCGACACTAGCTTCGGCTCGGTCTTTGCAAAAATAGCTTTTAAGGATGATATGGCAGCCCTAAGCTTTGCGAAGCGCGGAGAGTTCCTGCTCGATGACTATGGCGGATATGCTCTCGGAAGAAAAGCAGACTCTTAATAATAACATTTCTTTACAAATACTGCAAAAATAACGCGCAAAATGACGATGCCCGGATGTGGGTCGCATTTTGCGCGTTTGTTTTTATCTAGCTCCGATAGTGTTTTTTCGGCGTTGTTCGGGAGTGCCTTTAGCGACTCTCGATGAGCCTGAGATCGTATCTGGTATTCACTTATATCATATCATTTTCTGGGGATCGAGGATCTTGTCGAGCTCGTTCTCACAGATGATGTTTTCCTCGATAAGCACGGCTCTTATGTTCTTCTTTTCACCTAGAGCCTTCTTTGCTATCTTCGATGCCTTGGTGTAGCCGATGTAGGGGCAGAGTGCTGTTACTATACCGATACTGCGCTCGACCTCATCCTCACAGTTGTCAACGTTGACGGTGATACCCTCGATGCAGTCCTCGGTGAACACTCTGATACCGTTTGCGAGAGTTTCAAGGCTCTCAAAGAGACAGTAGAAGATAATTGGCTCGAATGCGTTAAGCTCGAGCTGACCCGCCTCGACTGCCATGGTGATGGTCGTATCGTTGCCGATAACGTTGAACGCGATCTGGTTCATGACCTCGGGGATAACGGGGTTGATCTTACCCGGCATTATCGACGAGCCGTTCTGCTTCGCAGGGAGATTGATCTCATTGAAGCCGGTACGGGGTCCCGATGACATAAGCCTTAAGTCGTTTGCCATCTTTGAAAGGCTGGCAGCACAGGACTTGACGATGCCCGAAACGTATACGAAGCAGTCGAGGTTCTGCGTTGCATCTACTAAATCGTGCGCCTGTGTGAGGCTTAAACCTGTAACCTTGGAGAGAGTCGGAACGATATTGTCTATATACTCGTCCTCTGCGTTGATTCCCGTACCGATAGCGGTACCGCCCATATTGAGCACGGACAGCTCCTCGATAGCGCTGGAGAAGCGCTTGATATCCCTCTTGAATGCCTCGGCATAAGCAGAAAAGGACTGTCCGAAGCTGATCGGAACGGCATCCTGCATCTCGGTCCTACCCATCTTTATGATGCTCGAAAACTCTTCCGCCTTGTCAATGAGAGTCTTGTACAGAACCTCAAGTTGGGAAATAGTTTTGCTGAGCAGACGGATAGTCGCAATCTTTCCCGCACTCGGGAAAACATCGTTGGTGGACTGTGCGCAGTTAGCGTGATCATTCGGGTGAACTATGGAGTAGTCACCCTTCTTGCCGCCGAGTATCTCGATAGCGCGGTTGGAAACTACCTCGTTAGCGTTCATGTTGAGGGATGTGCCGGCACCGCCTTGGATAGCATCCACAATGAAGCTGTCGAGAAGCTTTCCTGCAAGTATATCATCGCACGCCTCGACCATGGCGTTTGCGATCCTCGGCTCAATTACACCGCAATCTCTGTTGGTGATAGCCGCAGCCTTTTTGATCTCTATAATAGCCTTGATAAATTCGGGATGCACCTTCGTTCCGCTGATACGGAAGTTCTCCTGTGCGCGCATCGACTGCACTCCGTAGTAGGCATCGATGGGAACCTGCTTTTCTCCTATTGAATCGCTTTCAATTCTGTATTCCATGCTTTTGAGCTCCTGTATTTTTTCTTAGCTACTTGATTATACTACGAATATATGATATAATCAAATACATATTAAAGCATAATTATTATAACTTTTAAATTATGGAGAAAATATGTTCAGAAACAAAGAGTATGTACTTACGATATATAGAGAGGGAAGCTTTACAAAAGCGGCAGAAAAGCTATTTGTGTCGCAGCCATCGCTTTCTGCATCGGTAAAAAGAATAGAAGAGAAAGTCGGATCGCCTATATTTGATCGCTCTACTTCCCCCATCACCCTTACAGAGGTGGGCAGGGAATACGTGAGCACCGCACAGGAGATGGATGATATGGAGGAGAGCTTCCGCCGATATATCCTAGACAGAGCATCGCTTGTTAAGGGAAAAATAAGGATAGGCGGCTCGAGCTTTTTCTCGGCATTTGTACTGCCGAAAATGATATCCGATTTCAAGCTTTTGCACGATGGCATCAGCTTCGAGGTACATGAGGACAGCACAAAGAATCTGATGGTAAAACTTAACACGGGTGAGCTTGATATAGTTGTAGACAACACGGTTCTGACCGATGACGAAATCGTATCCGAGCGTTATATGAGAGAAATGCTCCTGCTTGCAGTTCCGAGGGCTCTTGCAAAGCCCGAGCTTTCGGAGTACGCCTTTTGCCTCTCGGATATTAAGGCGGGAACTCACGCAGAGCGAGAACCGGTTGACTTAAGAGTGTACGCCGATGCCCCGTTTATTCTTCTACACCGCGAAAATGACACAGGAAAGCGCGCGGATGCTATCTTCAAATCGGCAGGTATTTCGCCTAAGGTCGCATTTATGATTGATCAGCAGGTCACAGCATATAATATATCATCCTCCGGGATAGGTATATCCTTTGTCAGTGATACGCTCGTCAAGCACATCGGTGACGGTGTCGATATGGTCTATTACAACCTTCCGCCCGAGCACGCGAAGCGCAGCATTTATTTCTTCAGAAAGAAAAATCACTATCAGCCCCTCGCCTGCCGCAGCTTCATTGACTACTCAATTATTAACGCAAAATCATAAGAATGATTTACATAACTGCGCGTTTTAGCAAAAAAACGGGTGTGTCTCGCATTTGAGACACACCCGAAACTTTTATGAAAGACAGTCGGATATTGCTTTATGTCACTGCCTTTTGTTTAGCTTTCAAGGAAATCGAATACCTTTTTCCAGAATTCGGTATCCTGTTCTGTAAGCTTATCCCAATCGTAGGAATTCTTAAAGGCCTGCTTTTGCTCGTCGGTTTTAAGCTTCTTCTTGCGCTTAGCTTTAGAATAATCGGCGAAGAATGCATCCTTCAGCTTTACAGCCTCGGCGGTGAAGTTAGGGTTGTGCCTCTTTCCTTCTACCTCGAGGAATACGGTATTCGGTCTGTTACCGAGCACCGAGCGCATTTTCTCAAAGTGCGAGAACGCACAGGTGGGGTCATCCTTGGAATGAACGATAAGTGCCTTGGCACCCGAGAGGGTCAAGGAGAGTCTGGCATCGGCATACGCGTAAGCGCCGAATGCTTCCTCCTCCATCTTGAATAAAAGCGGCTCATAGGATGCAAAGGTACCGAGAACACCTGTGAGCATATCTCTTACCGAGACGAAGCCCGAGAGCGCGACTATGTGCGTGATATCCTTATGGAATGCAGAAATATTGAGCGTTGAGAACGCACCCCACGAGTGACCGACAACGCTGAGGCTCTTTCCGTCGACTTTGCCGCTTGCCTTAAGCGCCCTTATCGCGTGGTCGAGATCTGAGAGCGACTGTGCGAAGCCGCCTATGTGCTCTCCCTCAGACTCGAGCGTACCCGTGTGATCGTAGGTAAAGACGGTGTAGCCTGCCTCACAGATGGTTGCGATCTCGCGCATATATGCGATGTGACCGTTACCCATTCCGTGGTCGAAAATGACAAGACGGTCGGGGCGTGTCGGGTTTTTCTCGTAAAATCTGCCTTTAAGCAGCTGTCCCTTATCTCCCTTGAACTCAAATTTTGTATAGCTTAATCCGAAGTCCTCGGGGCAAAAGTAGAATACCGCACCGTCGGGATCGTGCCTTACGAGAAGCGTTGACGCGAAGGTCTTTTTTACACTGTTTTCAAATAACATATTATTTCTTCCTTATATTTATATCACCCGATGCGGTCTCAATATCGTATGTGGGTCCGCCCGAGCCAACTTGATATCTTCCCGAGGATATGCTTGCAGCGTGGTCGCACCTGAGCTCGCCCGATGCAGTATCTACCCTGAAGCTGAAGCCTCCGTATGGTATTTCGAGGGTGACGTCACCGGATGCCGTTTCAATGTCTATCGAGCTTGGGATGTTTTCTACACTAAGCATGATATTTCCCGACGACGCTTCCAGCTTTGCACTGTTAAGACGGTCGGCCGTAGCCTCGATCCTGCCCGATGCGCTATCGCACTGTATCTCGTTGCAGCTACCGAGAAGAGATAAGAGTATGTTTCCCGAAGCAGTATCTGCCTCGACCGAATTGGCAGTTGTATCCTTTATGGTTATGCCGCCGGATGCACATTCGGCGTAAATACCGCCAACTGCCGTGCAATTACTGATAGTTATATCACCCGATGCGCTTTCGGCTGTTATGTCGGTGTCAATTCTCAAATCCGTGACATAGATATTACCCGAAGCGGTTTCAACAGAGAGCTCGCTTGCCGAAATTGAAGCAAGCTTTATTTCCGATGATGCACCCTCTATTTCTACATTGGAAAGCGTGAGCGATGAGGGGAGCGTGACTGTAAGATCCTTGCTCTTTACGTTCTTATATAATCCGGGAGATGCAAATTGTATCGAAAGCACGCCGTCCGAAAGACGGTAGTTGAGTGGCATATTTACGGCATCCTCGCCGATCTCTTCAATCGAAACGAACTCACTCGCTGACGTGAGGACCGTAACACTGCCGACCGGCCAGTCGATCTCAATATCGTTGACACTGTTCGTGAATGCGTTATATCCGTCAACGCTTCCGACCTTGTAGCTCTCGCTGTCGGGGAAGCTGATAATAAAGGTTGAGCCACATCCGGTGAAAAGGAGCGTAATCGAGAGGATAAGAAGCGCTCCGAATAATGGTTTTAGTTTTTTCATTTTATCACCTCAGCATTTCTTCATAAGTCTGATGTAGAACTCGGTTGACCTCATAAGACAGTCGAGTCGGAGTCTTTCGTTGTTTCCGTGTATGGTCTTTCTTTCCTCGGACGTAAGGTCCATAGCCGAGAAGCGATAGACTCTGTCGGAGATCCTGCCCCAGTGCCTCGAGTCTGAGCACTGCATCATAAGGTAAGGAGATATTATCGAGCCCTGCCATGTAGAAGCGATCGCGGACGAAAGACGGCGGTATCCGTCCGTATCGGTATCCGAGATGCGGCTCGGGTTAAAGGTGTCGAGCACCTTTAGCTCAACCTCAGGGTTCCCAATTGTTCGTCTGATATATTCAACCGCACTCTCGGTGGTATCCATGGGGTTAAGTCGCATATTTGACACCATCCTTGCCTTGGGCGGGATGACGTTTGGGGCGGAGCTGCCCTCCATTTGCGTGAACGCGACAGTGGTTCTCATAAGAGCGTTAAGCTCACCGCCGCCCTTCTTGCAGATAAGGTCGATGACCCAGCCGAACGCCCAAAGGTTAGCGAATATCATTCTGAATAAGAAGCCCGAGTGGCGTCCGAGTGTGTCGAACATCTCCTTGACAGGCTTAGTCATATGAGAGGGGAAGGGATGGCTTTCAAGCCTTGCGCAAGCCGCAGAAAGAGTACCGACGGGAGTGTGAGGCTTTGGAGCCGATGCGTGACCGCCGTTCGACTTCACAGAGTACTCGAGGTTTATCAGCCCCTTTTCGGCAATGCCGATAAGAGCACAGGGTGCCTTGACACCCGGGAACACGTTTTCTACTACCGCACCGCCCTCGTCGAGAACGAGAGCAGGAGTAATGCCTGCTTTTTCAAAGTAATCAACGATACGGGGAGCACCATCTCCGTTTATCTCCTCGCTGCCTGAGAATGCAAGATAAATATCGTTCTCGGGAACGAAGCCCTCGCCGATAAGGTGATCGAGCGAGAAGAGTGCTGAGGAGAAGGTACCCTTGGTATCAAGAGTGCCTCGTCCCCACATAACGCCATCCTCGATAATTGCCGAGAAGGGCGGCTTTTCCCAGTCGCCGGGAGCCTCACTCACGGGCACAACATCATAGTGCGCCATGAATACCGAGGGGGCATCGTGCGCCTTACCCTCGAGCTTGTAGAGAAGTCCTCTGCCATCGAACCTTGTGAGCGTGCAAGCCTTGTATACGTTCGGGAAGAGCTCGGGTAAAAGTGCTATGAGCTTTTCAAATTCGGCATCGTCCTCGAGCGACTTATCGGTGCGCGATACCGTTTTACATTTTATCAGCTCGGCAAGATTTTTTATCGCTCGCTCACCGTCAAACTCGACTTTTTCGGAGTCTGCCGTCGGCTGAGCCTTCGGCTTGAAGGCGAGAGTTCTGATAAGTATTATCGCTATAAGAATAAGTAAAATTGTGCCTATTCCTATCGGAATGTAAAGTAAAGGATGCATTAAAGGACTCCTTTCTTATATAAGAGCCAGGAAACACCGAGAGTAAAGAGAACTCCGACGGGTACCATGATGCCGACGGACGACGTGTTTATCGCGGGTACGAAGATAAAGAGTATGAGCATCAGGGTGACGGGTGCTATCGCTATCTTCCAGTTCTTTGATACGAACACCACACCGAGCGCACCGAAGAGCGCGGGGAGAAGCTGTGCGAAGGCGGGGTCGAGAACGGGATTCTCGAGAACGGGAGTAAGAGGAACGATGAGTATAACGCCTATCACGATAATTACGGTAGTCACGATAGATGATACCGCTATTGCAATGGTCGAGATAATCTCGCCCTCCTCACTCTGCGCCTTGACCCCGTTTGTGTCGAGAGCGTTGAGAGCGCAGGGGAGCTTGAGGTTAGATATGTTGCCCGTGACAAATGCGAGATAAGAGCCGCCCGCACCGAGCATTGGAACGAAGGTTATGACCTCGACAATTGCCACAGCCCAATACATCGGCGCGGTTGCGAGAAGTCCCATTCCGACAGCTGCCCAGTCGGGCATCGCGCTGAAGATAAGACCTACCGCAACGGGGAAGAGCATAAGGAGTATCATCATCGAGATATTCCATATTCTTCCGTCACGGTGCATCGAATTCATAAACTTACCGTCGAGGTAATCGTTTTCTTCGATATCGTCTAAGTTGATATTCTTTTCTGCTTCATTCATGCTACAACACCTCCAAAGAGATAGGTAAAGGGAATAGCCGATGCCATTCCTATGATCATGCAGATGGGAAGAGCATAGTCGTTAAGCCACTTCCATCCGAGCTTCTTCATAAGCAGGCCGCAAATGAGCATCGACAGCATACTCACCGCCATAACGCACACGGGCACAAGACCCGAGGTCGCAGTGTAGGTAATGGGAACGGACACGCCGTTTTCCTTGACGGTGGTCTCAAATAGACCGTCCTTTGCGAGCCAAAGCCTTGACACGTCGGAGAATACGTAGCCCACGAAGGCGGATATCATTCCGATGAAGAGAGAATTCTGGAGTATATCGCTCCACTTCTTGTCCTTTTTCTCAAAGGAGACAAGACCCTTCTGCATCTTCTTCGAGATAAGCGGAACGAGCCATATTCCGACCATGATCGATATTGTCATTACAATTGTAACGGTAACGTATGCCTCTGCGGTCATGCCTTTTGCAAAATCGTCGAGAGTCATGTTCATGCCCGATGCCGCGTTTACTGCTGCTATCGTCTCATACGAGAGCGAGCCTACGACCGAGAGCCTGAGCCATGGGAGCGCAACACCGAGCGACTTCGAGAGCGCGAGAACGGTGATTACTATCGATACCGCAGGAGCTATCGTGAAAATAGCGGCTGTGATAATTGTTTTGTTGATCTTCTTCATATCCATGCCCTTTTCCTTGGCACGGCGGTACGCCTTGACTAAAAAGTATACCGATTGCGCAACTACCGCGGCAATGATAATGCCTACGAGCACGAATAGTATGGGGTGGTTTGTGCTGAATTCCATACTGTGTCTCCTTTTTTAGTTTTGTTACATTTATCTTACTACACCTTTCGTGATTTGTCAATACGCGCCGCGCGCATCAGTATGGATGAATAATAACCAACAAAGTCAACTTTTTTTCCAAATACATTGAAAAAGCAAATACTGTGTGCTATAATAATAGAGTTAAAAAACAAATATCCGAGAGGGAAGACATGAAAAGAGATTTACTGAGAGATATTTACGCTGATATGGAGGCCTACGGCGGTAAGACCGTTACGGTCGGCGGTTGGGTTAGAAACCTTCGCGATTCCAAGGCGTTTGGCTTTATAGATCTTAACGACGGATCCTATTTCAAGAGCGTTCAGGTCGTATTTGAAAGAGAAAGAGTAGCAAACTACGATGAGATCGCATCGCAGAACGTAGGTGCCGCACTCGTTGTTACGGGTACGCTCGTTCTCACCCCCGAAGCAAAGCAGCCCTTCGAGATCAAGGCAGACAAGGTCGAGATAGAGGGAACCTCTACCCCCGATTATCCCCTTCAGCCGAAGCGCCATACTGTTGAGTTTCTCCGCGAGCAGGCATACCTTCGCCCGAGGACCAATCTCTTCTCCGCTGTATTCAGAGTGCGCAGCGAGGTAGCGTATGCTATTCACTCCTTCTTCAATCAGCGCGGATTCGTATACGTTCATACTCCCATCATCACCTGCTCGGATGCAGAGGGTGCCGGTGAGATGTTCAGGGTTACCACGCTCGACGTTGAGAACGCTCCCCGTAAGGAGGACGGAAGTGTAGACTATTCTCAGGACTTCTTCGGCAAGAGTGCTAACCTTACCGTTTCGGGTCAGCTCGAGGGCGAGACCTACGCGATGGCGTTTGGTAACATCTACACTTTCGGACCCACCTTCAGAGCCGAGAACTCGAACACGGCACGCCACGCGGCTGAGTTCTGGATGATAGAGCCCGAGATCGCATTTGCCGACCTTGATGACAATATGCAGCTCGCTTGGGATATGATCAAATATATCATCAACCACGTTATGGAGAACTGTAAGGCAGAGCTTGAGTTCTTCGATAAATTCGTGGATAAGACCGTTCTTACAAGACTCACGGCACTCAGAGATGCCGACTACGCTAAGGTTACCTACACCGAAGCTATCGACGTTCTTCTGAAGTCGGGCGCTGAGTTTAAGTATCCCGTATATTGGGGTGTTGATCTTCAGACCGAGCACGAGAGATACCTCACCGAGCAGGTATATAAGAAGCCCATCTTCCTCGTCGACTATCCCAAGGATATCAAGGCGTTCTATATGCGCCTTAACGACGATGGCAAGACCGTTGCCGCAATGGATCTTCTTGTTCCCGGCGTAGGTGAGATCATAGGCGGCTCTCAGCGTGAGGAGAGACTTGATATTCTCACCGCACGCATGAAGGAGCTTAACCTCTCCGAAGAGGACTACTGGTGGTATCTCAATCTCCGTAAGTACGGCGGCACCAAGCACGCAGGCTACGGCCTCGGCTTCGAGCGCATAATTATGTACATCACGGGAGTATCGAACATTCGAGATGTACTTCCCTATCCTCGCACCGTCGGCAACGCAGAATATTGATGACTTGTATATTTTGGCGTAATTTCCCGTTTTCCGCCCTCGGAGTAGGTAACTACACCGTCGGTCGGAAGAACGGGGGTTATCATTTAAAAATTCAGTGCCGCTGTCTTTGCTCTGAATTCAATGCTAACGCAAGTTTTTCTCCCTCGAAGCAGGTAACTACACCGTCGGTTGGAAGAACTGAAAATTCCATCCAAAATCTACTGCGTCATCTATAGCTTTGATAAATTGCACTAACCCCCGTTTTCCTCTCTCGACGTAGCGTTCTACACCGTCGGACGGAAGAACGAGAGTTATCATTTCGCGATTATTCGCTACTATACGAAAAAGCGCACCGAGCATAATCGGTGCGCTTTTTCTATCTTTTCTTTACATTTACTACGGTTAAGCGCTTGGCATCTACCTTGAAGAAGATTTCGCGCTTTCCGTATATCATGCCGTAGACGCGCTCGGGATCGGACTGATAATGAGGTCGCGGGTCACCTCGGAGAAGATCGGTTACAGTCTCCTTGTCAGAGTCGGGGATAAGGTATAGCAGCTCCTCGGGAAAGTCTACATCGAGCGCGTCGTCGCGTACCCCGTCGGCAAAGCCGCCGACAGCATCAGGGTGACTGTCTGTGAATGCGAGATACGGCTTGATATCGTATATGGGGGTACCCGAGAGAATGTCTGCTCCCGATACGATAAGAACGGTGCCTTCGTTTTCGGTCTCCTCGACACCGACGAGCCTTACCGATGAGAGACCTATCGGGTTTGGTCTGTATGGGGAGCGTGTCGCGAAAACGCCCATTTTTTTGTTACCGCCGAGCCTCGGCGGGCGCACTGTGGGAGACCACTCCTCGCGCTCTGCCTCGGAGAATTTCCATATCAGCCAGAGGTGTGAGTAGCCGTCTATGCCGCGCAGTGCATCCTTAACTCTGTATTCGGGCTCGAAAACGATGCGGCCGAGAGCAGCCTCGGCTAAGCCTGATTGCCGCGGAATACCGAATTTTTCGACAAATCCTGTGTATATTCTGGCAACAATTTTCATAAAAACTCTCCTGCTGGTTGATTTTTCCAACCGTATTATATCATAAATATGGAAAGAAGTCTACCGCGTTTCTTAAAAAATCGAACAAAAGTTGAATTTTTCCGAGAAAATCTTATCTTTCCCCTTGACAAATAAGTTGGGTAGTAGTATTATAGATATAAATTTTTAAAACTCACGTTCCCGTGTGGGAAGAAAGGATAGAAATATGAATAGAGTTTACAACTTTTCGGCTGGTCCGTCGATGCTCCCCTTAGAGGTGCTTGAGCGCGCTCAGGCAGAGATGCTTTGCTACGGCGAGAGCGGAATGTCAGTAATGGAGATGAGCCACCGTACCCCTGAATTCGAGGAGATACTTGCCGGAGCTGAGTCGGCTTTACGTGAGCTCATGAATATTCCTTCCAATTATAAGGTGCTTTTCCTTCAGGGCGGTGCGTCAACGCAGTTCGCGGCAGTGCCTCTCAACCTTCTTTCCGCACACAAGTGTGCAGATTACATCGTATCGGGACAGTTCTCGAAGAAGGCGTATCTCGAGGCTAAGAAATACGGTGATATCGTTATAGCGGCATCCTCTGCGGGTGCGACACCTACATTCTCGACCATTCCCGTTACCACAAAGAGCTCCTTCCGCCCCGATGCCGACTATGTTCATATGTGCTTCAATAACACGATATACGGCACGAAGTTCAACTATATTCCCGAGACTGAGAATATTCCTCTTGTCGCTGATATGTCCTCCTGCATATGCTCTGAGCCCGTAGACGTGTCAAAATTCGGACTCATCTACGCGGGTGCGCAGAAGAATATCGCGCCGGCGGGACTTACCATAGTTATAGTTCGTGAGGATCTTATAGGCTCTGCCCGTGAGGACACACCCGCGATGCTCGATTATAAGCTTATGGCTGATAACAACTCCATGTACAACACTCCCCCCTGCTGGTGCATCTACATGGCAAAGCTCGTGTTCGAGTGGATACTCTCGATAGGCGGTCTTGAGGAGATGAAGCGCCGCAACGAGAAGAAGGCGAGCCTTCTTTACGATTATCTTGACGGACAGCAGTACTATACCGCACCCGTTGACCGCAGATGCCGTTCTATGATGAACGTTGTATTCGTTACGGGTGATGCCGAGCTCGATAAGAAGTTCGCGAAGGAGGCTGCAGCAGCAGGTCTCAAGAACCTTAAGGGACACCGCTCCGTCGGTGGTATGAGAGCATCTATCTACAACGCCATGCCTTACGAGGGCGTTGAGGCTCTTATAGAATTTATGAAGAAATTCGCTGCCGAGAACCCGAAGATCACGGGCTAAACCATACACGCCTCCGGACAGCGCAACAAGAGAGGAAGACAACAATATGAAAATACAGTTACTCAATAAAATTGCAAAAATAGGTACAGACAGATTCGACGCGAGCTTCACCGTGGGACAGGACGTCACTGCTCCCGACGCTATTATGGTGCGCTCCGCGGCAATGCACGATATGAGCTTCAACGACGAGCTTCTCGCTATTGCGAGAGCCGGAGCCGGAGTCAACAATATTCCGCTTGACCGCTGTGCCGAGTCGGGTATTGTGGTATTCAACACACCGGGTGCTAATGCAAACGGTGTTAAGGAGCTTTGCATCGCTGCACTTGTGCTGGCATCGCGTGACGTTGTCGGCGGTGTCGAGTGGGCAAAGACCCTCCCCGGTACCGAGGGCGGAGTTGCAAAGGCGGTAGAGGCAGGTAAGTCGAAGTTCGCGGGCTGCGAGATACTCGGCAAGAGGCTCGGTGTTATAGGCCTTGGCGCTATCGGCGGACTTGTTGCAAATGCGGCTCGCTCGCTCGGTATGACTGTTATGGGCTGTGACCCATACATCACGGTAAATGCCGCATGGAGCCTGTCACGCTCGATCGAGCATGCAGCAAGCTATGATGAGATCTACGCAAACGCAGATTATATCACTCTCCACGTTCCCTCGACTAAGGATACCAAGGGTATGATAAACCGCGACACCATCGCGAAGATGAAGGACGGTGTACGCCTGATCAACCTCGCACGCGCGGACCTCGTTGATACCGAGGCACTTCGCGAGGCACTCGAGTCGGGCAAGGTTGCATCCTACGTCACCGACTTCCCGACAGAGGATACTCTCGGACTTCCGAATACGGTTAATATTCCTCACCTCGGTGCATCGACCGCAGAGAGCGAGGACAACTGCGCGGTTATGGCTGCCGATCAGCTTATCGAGTATCTTAAGACGGGTAATATCCGCAACTCCGTAAACTATCCGAGCGTGTCAATACCTCACACGGGTGCCGCCAGAATATGCATCTGCCACCTCAACGTAGCGAATATGCTCTCTCAGATCACCTCGGCAATTTCCGCCCGCGGTATCAACATTGAGAACCTCTCGAACGGCTCTCGCGGTGAGTACGCTTACACGATAGTAGAGGTCGGTGTTGAGGTCCCCGAGACGGTAGTAAAGGCGATCAACACGATCGATGGCATTATAAGAGTCAGAGTTCTCTGATAGATCCCTTTCACCGCGAGACCGCGGTTTACCTCCCTCGGTGAGGGTGAAACTAAATATATACGGGCACTGTGGTAAGCAGTGCCCCGTTTTATGCAAAATGATATATTTTTTTGACACTTTTCGCTAAAATATTGATTTTTCCCGTCGCGTGTGCTAAAATATATAAGTTAAGAAATCTGATGTGTATCGAGGGATAGAAAAGAATGAAAAGAACGGATCTAAGAAACATTGCAATTATAGCGCACGTTGACCACGGAAAGACAACTCTTGTTGACGAAATGCTCAGGCAAGGCGGTATTTACCGTGAAAATCAGGAGATGGAAGAACGTGTAATGGACTCGAATGATCTCGAGCGTGAGCGCGGTATCACCATACTTGCAAAGAATACCGCGATCTATTACAAGGGCGTAAAGATCAACGTTATAGACACTCCGGGCCACGCGGACTTCGGCGGCGAGGTTGAGCGAATCCTTAAGATGGTGAACGGTGTTATCCTTCTTGTTGATGCGGCAGAGGGACCCATGCCGCAGACCCGTTTCGTTCTTGAGCGTGCCCTGCAGATGAATCATAGAGTCATAGTTGTTGTCAATAAGGTAGACCGTCCCGATGCACGTCTTGACGAGATCGGTGACGAGGTTCTTGAGCTTCTTCTCGAGCTTGATGCGACCAACGAGCAGCTCGACTCTCCGATGCTCTTCTGCTCGGGCAGAGCAGGCACTGCATCCTTTGATCCCTTTACTCCCGGCACAGATCTGAAGCCCCTTCTCGATACCATTCTTGAATACATGCCTGCTCCGGACGGCGAGGAGGACGAGCCCCTTCAGCTTCTCGTATCCTCTATCGACTACAATGAGTTCGTAGGCAGAATAGGCATCGGACGTATTGAGCGCGGTGTCATGAAGCAGGGGCAGGGAATATCTATATGCAACTATCACGGAGACGGCAAGTCGCGACCCGCTAAGGTAGTTTCAATTTATCAGTTCGACGGACTTAAAAGAGTACCCGTCACAGAGGCAAAGGTCGGTGACATCGTCTGCTTCTCGGGATGTGAGGATATCGCGATCGGTGATACCGTGTGTGCTCCCTCGCGTATTGAGCCCCTCGAGTTCGTTAAGGTCGGTGAGCCTACGATGGAGATGACCTTCTCGGTAAACGATTCTCCGTTTGCAGGTAAGGAGGGTAAATTCGTTACCTCGCGCCACCTTCGCGCAAGACTCTACCGCGAGCTTCTCAAGGACGTTTCGCTCCGCGTTGAGGACGGTGATACCACCGATAGCTTCCGAGTTGCGGGCAGAGGCGAGATGCATCTTTCTATCCTTATCGAGAATATGCGCCGTGAGGGCTATGAGCTCTGCTGCTCCTCTCCCCGAGTTCTCTACAAGGAGATAGACGGAGTGAAATGCGAGCCTATCGAGGACGTTATCGTTGATGTTCCCGAGATGTACGTCGGTGCAGTAATGGAGAAGCTCGGTGCGAGAAAGGGAACCCTCGTCGATATGCAGCTCCACGGCACAAGACAGAAGCTCTTTTATAACATACCTACAAGATGTCTTTTCGGATACAGAAGCGAGCTCCTTACAGATACTCGCGGTGAGGGTCTTATCTCGACCATCTTCGCGGGCTACGAGCCCTTCCGCGGAGAGATAAAGACGCGCTTTACGTCCTCTCTCGTTGCGAGCGAGAAGGGTGTGTCCACCACCTACGGACTATACCAGGCACAGGACAGAGGACCTCTCTTTATCGGTCCCGCTACTCCCGTATACGAGGGTATGATAGTCGGTGAGAACCCGAAGCCCGACGATATCGAGGTCAACGTATGTAAGGAAAAGCATCTTACTGCTATACGTTCCTCGGGTGCCGATGAAAAGCTCACGCTTATTACACCTGTCCAGCTTTCCCTCGAGGAAGCTATTGAGTTTATCACCGACGAGGAGCTTATTGAGGTAACACCTAAGTCAATAAGACTCCGTAAGGCTATTCTCGATACCCCCACGAGAAAGAGAATTCAGGCGCAAAAGAGAGCAGCTCTCAAAGAGCAGAAGTAAAATAGTACTACACCCGAGTAAGGAAGATTTCAACCTTGCTCGGGTGTAGTTTATCATCGGTGAGCTTTAAGAGTGCTTAACGCTCCTTTATCTCTCTCCAAAGCCTTCTTGAAACTATAAATAAAAATGGAATAAGCGGAAGAACCAGTGCTATTCTTGCGAATAAGGCTTCGCGCGTTAAGAAGAGTATCAGAGCGTATGCGGCGGAAAAAGCAAATAATAGTGTGCATTTCTTTGTAGAAATGATGCTTTCACCCGAAATATTTTTGAAAACGAGCGCAGAAAGTGATACGAGTATAATATATGCTCCGAGGGTGAAGAGAGCTGAGAAGCGGTAGTCGATACGCGGTAATATCAAAAGCGCCGCAAGGATAGAGGCGATGGCTGTGATAACTGTCGGTACCGATGAGCGCGCGCTCTTTTCATAATAGACCTCTGCAGACATTATTGCGTTTGATAAGAATAGTAAAGACACCGAGAGCGCAAGCGGATAGACACAGGGGAGGGCGTCACTGTATTCGGGTGGCGTTATGACAGAGAGAATCTCGGGTGCGACCGACAATACAAACAAAGTGACGGCTAACAAACCGCCGAAAGCAAGCGTTATCAGCTCTTTTATTACCCCATGCTTTCCTTCGGATATTTTGCGGAGTATCCACGGTGAGAGCGATTGCGTGAGGGCGTTGGTGACAAAGGTTAGTGCCATACCAACAGAGATCGCGACCGAGTACTTTGCGAGTGAGGCTTGTCCGTGTACACGCCCGATGACCATCTCCGATGCGCGGAGTATTAAAGATGATGAAAGATAATGAGGGATAAGAGGAATATTGACCCTTATAAGATATTTCCATATCTCACCGCTATACAGCCTTCCGCCGCGCTTCAATGTAACAACGAGCATTGGCAGAGCAATTATCAGTGCCGTGAGTATCGAGCCGAAAACTCTTGCCTCGGCATGATATGGCGTCAGAAAAACGAACAAAACCGATAATACGGGAGTTAGAATTGCACTTGAAATATTAATCAGTGCAAGCGACTTATACTTATACTCATATCTTAACAGAGCCGAGCGAAAAGAAATAATCACACTAAGTGCTGCCTCTCCGGTAAGCGCGAAAAGCAACCCGCTCGACAGGCCCGTAATAGAAGATAACTCGCCCGAGAGAATGTAGCCGAGGATTAAAAGAATAAATACGCCCGAAAGTGCAAGACCCGTACCGGCAGCGACAAACTCTTCTTTTCTGCCCGAGAAACGTTGCAGACCGCGATAGACCGCACTTCCCGTAAGGCCGGATATTATTATGGCGGATACGACTGATAGCCAGGTAGTATATAGCGGATAAAGACCGTATTCGGTCGGAGTAAGGAGTCTTGTAAATATCGGAGTGCCGACGACACCGATGCCGCGAGCAACAAGACCGGATACCACGCTCCAGAAGCCCGCCCTTGCAGGGAGTCGTACAGCACTTCGTCTTTTTATGTTTTCCAAAGCAAGTGCGTTTCCTTTTTCTCTTAGTATTCCCAAACGAAAAAAGAAATAACCGAGCACCAAAAAGTGGCATATAAGTATAACTTTTCAAAGAATTTTCCCGTGATGGTACACTTATACTTGCATTTTTTGAAAAGGCGTGGTATAATAATTACAATAAACCTTGGAGGGCGATATGTACGCTTTTGAAAATAAAACCGAGAAGCTTCTCACGGAACATAAAATAGCGGGCTCTACGGTGTTTGTCACCGATTTTGAAAAGGTGATATACTCTAAAGCTTATGGCACCCTATCGACAAAAACAGGTAAGTTTACCGAGGTGACATCTCTTTACCGTGTTGCATCCATAACTAAGATCGTGACGGGCGTGCTTGCGATGAGAGCAAAAGAGGCAGGGATGCTTGATCTCGACAGACCCGTAAAGCAGTATCTACCGTGGCTCGAACTAAGGGATAAAGAAGCGGCTGCTGTGATCACACCGAGAATGCTCCTTTCTCACACCTCGGGGCTGCCGGGTGAATATACGCCCGACGGTCCACGTGATGAGGCTATGCTCATCCCCTCGCTGAAATCGGGACTGCCGGAGCTAGACCTTGTGAGTATGCCCGGGGAAGGGAAGTATCTTTACTCGAACTGGGGCATAAGGCTGCTCTCTGCAGTGCTTGAAAGTGTGCTTGGTGATCGTTATTCCGCACTTGCTGCGAGATATGTTCTTAACCCCTGTGGTATGACAGATTCGTCATTCTTCAGAGAAAAGCTACCCGAGTGCTCGCTCTCAATGCCGCACACGAGGGATGAAAACGGTGATCCGATTGCAGAGGGTGATATAAAAGAAAACTACGTAAGACTCGCAACGGGCGGACTCTATTCAAGTGCACCGGATCTTGCAAAGCTTGCGAGGATGATGATGCGAAAGGGAATTGCCGATAGCGGTGAGAGGATTCTTAATGAGGAGTCTGTTTCCGAGATGGAAAGCGCACACGCCACACTTAAGAGCGGTGATACCTACGGTCTTACCCTTCAGCTCCACAACCTGCCTTCGGCAAGGCAGTGCATCGGACACTACGGTAACGCAGATCCCTATTCCTCTGCTATGTTCTGGACCTCCGACAGGCGCTATTGTGCGATAGTTTTACTCAACACAATGAAGGAAGGAATCAGGCGCGAGATCTGCGATATGATGCTCGATGAAATTTGGCACTGACATGCTTCGGCGTTTACTTCGTTTTTAGTTCAACTGCTTGTTTGATTGAAATAAACGATGATGCCGCGTGCTTGCCGAATTAACTCCAAACGCTGTATAAAGACTACTATTGTTTACAAAAAGCGGTCTATCCTAGCTCGGATAGACCGCTTTTTGTATTGTTTCTTCAAGGTGTTTATTAAGAAAGTTTCTGCTTATTCGGCAGTGTAGTTATCGAAATATCCCTGGATGAATACGATGGGCGTACCCTTATCACCCGAGCCTGAGGTAAGGTCGCAGAGCGAACCTATAAGGTCGGTGAGCTGACGGGGTGTAGTACCCTCGGATACCATGTTGCCGACAAGGTTTTCATCCTTTTCGGATATCTTCGCCTTTATAGCCTCTCTGAGCGCATCTCCCGAGAGGTTTGCAAACTCGTTATCAGCAAGATATTTGAGCTTAAGCTCGTTCGGCGTACCCTCGAGGCCGGCGGTGTAAGCGGGTGAAACGACGGGATCCGCAAGCTCCCAGATTTTGCCGACAGGGTCCTTGAATGCTCCGTCACCGTACACCATTACCTCAACCTGCTTGCCTGTAGCCTCGTATATTTTTTTCTGAATAGAGTCAACAACAGGCTGGCAGTCTCTCGGGAAGAGCTTGATGGTATCCTCGGTCGACTTGTTAGAACCGAGAAGACCGTAATGCTCGTTGTATCCGCTGCCGTTAACCGGAGAGGAAAGTATCTCGTCAAGACCGTGTACGCATTTAGCACCTGCCGCGAGGAGCAGACGTTTAGTTCTGCGTCTTGTGTGAATATCACAGTTAAGTACGTTATCGGTATATGCCAGAACAGCTCTCGGATCATTTGCAAAAATGATTTCCGCCTCTGCTCCGCACTCTTTAATGAGCGACTCGTAATATTCAACGTAGTCAACACCGGTAAATCTGTGCTTATTGTATCCGAAGAGCTCGCGGTACTTATCGAGAGTGAGCACATCGCGGTAGGGGTCAACGCCCTTTTCGTCGAGTTCATCAAGAGAGATAAGGTGGTTACCTACCTCATCGGAGGGGTAGGAGAGCATAAGCACGATCTTCTTCGCGCCCTTTGCAATACCGCGCAGGCAGATCGCGAAGCGGTTACGGCTGAGGATGGGGAATATTACGCCCACGGTCCCACCGCCAAACTTTGCCTTAACGTCCTCGGCAATATCCTCGACCGATGCGTAGTTGCCCTGCGCACGTGCGACAATAGCCTCAGTCATAGCAATTATATCTCTGTCACGAATCTCAAAGCCCTCAACGCGAGCTGCCTCGAGCACCGACGAGGTAACGATTTCAACGATATCGTCGCCCTGACGGATTATCGGGGCTCTTACGCCTCTCGATACAGTTCCAACCATGCGTCCCATTTACAGTACCTCCTGTGCTGGATAAAAACAAAATTACACTTTAGTATATCACAAAACGTGTCGCTTGTAAAGATAAAAATCCATCTTTTTTACGAAAAAATAAAAAATATCGCTGTGCGCTCGCTCACCCGCGTGCGCGCTCCCTTATTTAAGTATTGTACTTGACAAATACTTCCGCACAAACTATAATTTAATTGATAAATATTTTGGAGGATGCTATGTTTTCTAACGAATTGATCAAAGCGTATGCCAAGGAGCATATGGAAGAGCTGTTTAAGATCCACCGCGAGCTTTGTCTTATCCCTGCCCCCTCTCATCATGAGGAAAAGAGAGCGGAGTATTGCAAAAGGTGGTTCGATGAAAACTTAGGCGACGGTGCATATATCGACAATGCCTTGAACGTGATATATCCTTACTCTTCGGAGGGTAGCAACAGGTTGTCCGTAGTGTGTGCGCACACTGATACGGTATTTCCTGATACCGAGCCTATGCCATTTTCCGATGACGGTGAGACGATCCGCTGTCCCGGTGTTGGTGACGATACAGCGAGCCTTGCTGTGATGATGATAGTTGCACGCTTCTTTGTCGAGCACAAGGTGGAGGCGCCCGGTGGCATTCTATTCGTTGCTAACTCCTGTGAGGAGGGCCTCGGTAACCTCAAGGGAACGCGTCAGCTGTTCAAGGATTACGATGGCAGGATCAAGCAGTTCGTTTCATTCGACGCGAAGACTCCGGGTATGGCGTCGAGATGCGTCGGATCTCATCGCTATCTCGTTGAGGTAAAGACAGAGGGCGGACATTCCTGGGGCGCGTTCGGTAAGAAAAACGCGATAGCCGAGCTTGCCGGTATTGCGAGGGAGATATACAACACCGTCCTACCGGTAAAGGAGGGCGAACGGGTTACATATAACGTAGGCACCATCGAGGGCGGAACCTCGGTAAACACGATTGCACAGTATGCGAAGATGCTTTGCGAGTACAGATCCACCGACCGCGAGCTTCTTGGGTCTATGGAAAAAAGATTTGCGGATATATTCGAGAGCGCAAGATGCGACGATGTAGAGGTTATCGTTACCAAGGTTGGTGACAGACCCTGCATGGGCGACGTTGATATGAAAGAGCAGCAGAAACTGATGGATGTGTATTCCAATACCGTATCCAAGATGCTCGGACTCGTTGCAACTACCCACGCAGGATCCACGGACTGTAACATTCCCCTCTCTCTCGGTATTCCTGCAATAGCCGTCGGTGTGTACGAGGGCGGCGGAACTCACACCCGAGAGGAATGGGTTAAAAAGGCATCGATGGAGCCGGGTCTCGGGCTCGGAATCAAGACAGTTCTCGGACTTGTTGGTATGTGATATCGTAAATAAATGTTGACTTATAACACGTATTTGAGGTGAAATAATATGAAATTAGCAGCGGCAGGCGATGCCATAATCGGCAGAATCATTCAGCCCGATTTCAAGGGGTATGATGAAATAGCACCCTATCTTCTGGAGTGCGACGGCTCCTTCTTTAATCTTGAAACGACTCTCAACGAGCCGGGTGAGTGCTGTGCTTCACAGCTCTCGGGCGGAACTTACATAAGAACGACTCCAAAGGTTCTTCCGGGGCTTCGGAGGTTCGGATTCAATATGACCAGCTTCAACAATAACCACGCACTCGATTTTTCCTATGACGGTCTGCTCTCGACCCTTGAGGCGCTTGAGGACACCGATTTCGTGCACGCGGGTGTCGGCAGAAATCTTGCAGAGGCATCTGCTCCGAGATATCTAGATACCAATGCGGGAAGAATTGCACTTATCGCGGTGAACACGACCTTTTCCCCCGATATGCTTGCAGGTGAGCAGAACGCGAGAGTGCCCGGCAGACCCGGTATAAACGGACTCCGTGTTAAGAAATATGTAAGAGTAACCGAAAAGGAGCTTGAATTTGTAAGAGAGCTTGCCGATAAGACGGGCATCAACGTAGCCCAGCTTATCACCGCAAAGGAGGGCTATAACGCAGGTATCAAGGAGGGCGAGGCAGCGCTTGGTGACCTTCGCTTCGTTCTCGGTGATAAGTGTGAGTACGTAATGGAGCTCGAGCGAGTCGACGTAGAGCGCGTTAAGAGAGCTATCTACGAGGCCCAGCTGCAAGCAGATTATATTATGGTATCCATACATTCACACCAGCTCTCGGGTGATGCTAAGGAGAACCCCTCGCAGTTCCTTGTAGACTTTGCACACGAGTGCATTGATGCAGGAGCGCACGCGATAATCGGACACGGGCCCCACCTTCTCCGTCCTATCGAGGTATATAAGGACTGTCCCATCTTCTACTCTCTCGGTGATTTTATACTTCAGCTTTATAACATTGAGCTTGCTCCCGCTGAGTTTTACGCTAAGGTCGGCGTAGACGGTAACGCTACCGTTCACGAGCTGCTTAAGACGAGAAGTGCCGACTTCACCCGCGGTCTTATGACAGACCCCAGAATGTTCCTTAACGTCATACCTCTTTGGGAGACTGAGGGCGGTAAGCTGAAGTCACTCCGACTTATTCCTCTTATGGGTAATATGGACGGAAACAAGTCCGAGATAGGTCTGCCCCGTATCTGCGATGCAGAGAAAGTGGTAAGCTACCTCGGTAAAATGTCGGAGCCATACGGTGTAAGGCTCGAGGCAGCACCTGACGGCCTTATTGACGTAAAATGGTAAGGGATCGATTCTGTCATCCCATGCTAAGCACATGGTGAGAACCTGAACTTTTTGAAGGAGAAAGAAATGAAAAATACCAAGGAAAAGCTTCTCTCAATGCTCCTGGTCTTCGTTTTGCTCTTTAACGTTTTGCTAATGTCTGCGTGTCAGATGACGCCGCCGGACGGCGGTGAGACTGTTGTACCGCCTGCGGATAAGCCGGTTGACGGACCCGAGGGCGGTGACCCCGATGAGGAAGATCCCGATGATCCCGAGGCGCCTGTCGTTCCGGAGCCTTCTCAGCCTCTTACTCCATTCGGGCAAAAGATAGAAAAGGCTATCGACGAGGCACTTGCGAAAATCGATTTCTGCAAAACAAGCTACGGCGGCAAGTTCCCGGGGGCTTACAGTAAGAATTACGTTTACGGCACATCGGGAAACACTGCGGGCTGGGTGCAAGGCTTCTGGGTAGGAACACTCTGGCACGCCTACGAGCTTGCCGATACGACGAAAGCGAGAAACAGCTATAGCTATCTTGCATCCACGCTTATTGGCACGTTTGCCGAGAGGATTGATAAAAAGCTCGGTGTAGATAATCACGATATGGGCTTCCTCTATTCTCCGTCCTGCGTTGCCGCATACAGGCTTACTAATAACCAGGTTGCGGCAGAGGCTGCGATCAAGGCTGCCGATAATCTTCTTACGAGATATCATGCCGATGCCGGCTTTATACAGGCGTGGGGAACCATGGGAGATGAGGCTGAGTACCGTCTTATCGTTGACTGTCTTATGAATCTCCCCTTGCTTTATTGGGCAAGCGAGGAAACCGGTGACGCCAAGTACAAGGATGCCGCAGATAAGCATCTTGCCGCGACCTTCAAAACGGTATACCGTGAGGACGGAACGACCTATCATACATACTATTTCGATCCCGAAACGAAGCAGCCCACTAAGGGTGTGACCAAGCAGGGGTATGCCGATGAGTCTACCTGGTCGCGCGGTCAGGCGTGGGCAATTTACGGTCCTGCGCTCGCCTATTCCTATAACGGTGACGAAACGGCGCTCGGGTATTTCAAGAAGGCTGCGAACTTCTTTATCGACAATCTCCCCACGAGTGGAATTCCCTATTGGGACTTTGATTTTAAAGACGGAGACGGTGAGCCAAAAGATTCCTCTGCTGCCGCAATAGCTGTCTGCGGACTTCTCGAGGGATGTAAATACCTCGACGACTCTGACCCCGATAAGGCAAAGTATATGAGCGCTGCCGAAAAAATGATGGAAGCTCTCATAGATACCTGTGCAGCAACTCAAAAACCCGATGCAAACGGGCTTCTCCTCTACGTGACGCAGAGCCGCAGAACCGAAAACAGTGTCGAGCAAATGACACCGTACGGTGATTACTTCTACATGGAGGCGCTGCATAGATTTAGTGATCCTGAGTGGACCCCCTATTGGTGATGGCTCGATAAATTTCGGCATAATGGCTCGATAAATTTTGGCATAAATCTCCGTTCTTTCGCTTGACGTAGGCAACTACGCCCGGCGCTCAAGCAACGAAGATTTCTGCTCAAAATTTATCTTCGCCTATCTGTTCGCGCGGTGGACTTCACTAAGCGAGCGCTTCGCGACACGGAGTCAAACGAAGATAATATAGTCTGAAAACGCAAACAAAACATAACAAAAAGGAAGCAAAACACGTGTTTTGCTTCCTTTTTGTTATTCATCGTAACTAAGAAATGAAATTACTTTTCCTCGGAGAAAAGCTCGTCAATGACGGTGAGAACCTTTCTTACGTACATCTCGCCGCCTGCGTGACCGACTGTGCCGCTGCCCACGAATGCAGAGTAGTGTCCGCCGTTCTCAGCGTGCTCGGTGGGAAGATAACCGTATGAGCCACAGGTGAGCTGAGAGAGGAAGGTCTGGTTTGCCTTGGAGCGCGCTCTGATCTGGCTGCCGTAATCAACGAAGAGCTCGAAGGGGTTGGTAGCAATAGCGATATTACCGAGCTTCATAACGTGAACCTCAATGTTCACGAGATCCTTGTTCTGCTGATCCAAGTATCTCGCCATAATGCCGCACTCAAAGAGTGTGTTCGCCTTGTCGGCGAAGTTTACGGTCTTCTTGCCGGCAATATAGCGATCAAAGCGGTCCTTAGCCTCATTGTATTCACCCATAGTAACGCGGCGGTAAGGCAGGTCCATAGTGAAGGACTTGTGTACGAGCTCTGCATCATCGTAGATCTCCTTTACGTCCTCGATAGCATCCATGACCTCACGGCTGATACGCTTACCGATCTTAACAGCACCCTCGATCTCGAACATGGAGGGGTCTGCGTTACGGGGAAGAACGGTGAGTCTTTCAATATTGGGGTCGAGAATAGGAGTGGTAGGCTCTACCCAACGGATAAGATCACGGGGGCAAAGGTCGCCTGCCGCGCCGCACATACCGAGCACGTAGAAGTCCTCGCCGAGCTCTTTTCTGAGATTTGCCTTTACCTTACCCCAGTAGTCCGAGGAAACAAAGCTTCTGTGCTCGAGAACCTGAGAGGGGCAGGATACGTTGATCATCGCACCGCTGATCTTTTTGTTCTCATCATAGGTAAAGAGCATCTCGATACCCGTATCCGTTCCTGCCTCAAGAGTGGTGAAGCATGCGTTGTTGGTATCGCCCCACATCTTTGCAGAGCCGTCGTCATAGCAAGCGCGGCGGTTGAGACCGACTGCCGCACGGCCAAAGCCGTTTGCGATATATCCGGGCTTTCTGTTCGCCCAAGCAGCCTTGATAACCTTTACCGTGCGCTCGATGAGCATTGCACGGCCCGCGTCGGGGGTCTGCACACCTTCAGCGGTGGTATTTACTACCTGCTTATATTCCACGCCCTCGGGAAGTCTAGTCTTGAATACATCGAATGCCCGATAGTCGCTTCTGCCGGTGTAGCTGACAGATGTATGCGTATGAGTAGCACCGAGAGTAACCTTCATAGGATCAAGGCCCTCGACATCTGTAAGGTGCGTTCTTATCTCATTTAAGAGATTGCGGCTCGCACTGGTAAGGTCACCCGAAACGATGACCGCGTGATCGTTACCCGACTCGATTGCGAGCGCGGTAACGGTGAGGGGGGTCTCTACGTACTGAGAGATTCTCTCGTAAAACTGCCCGACGAGGCTGACCTTTTCGTCGGGGGTGATGCTTTCTTCAGCCCATCCGATAATAAGTTTTGACATAATTCCTCCTTGCGCTTAAGCGTATGTTCTTATTTTCGACCTCATTATAGCACACGGTAATAGCTTTGTCAATAAAACAACAGTACAAAAATAGTGACTTAATAACACTACTTTCAGTTGACAAGTACCAAAAAATAGTATATAATCATAAGTGAACTATAAATGATCCGTAAAGCGGAGAAAAGGAGAACGAAAATGGGAAAGATCGCATTCGTCGGCTTCGGAGAGGTCAATACTCCGATAGACATCATAGTGAGAAAGTGTGAGGCGGCTCTCGAGTCGCTTAAAAAAGAGGGGCTCGACCTTGTCAGCGTTTACCCCGTAACAGACGACTATGAGGAGAAGGATATCAAGCGTGCGCTTGATGCACTTAAGGGTGAGGACTTTGACGCTCTTGTAATTTGTATCGCGGGATGGATACCCACCCACGCGGTAGTAAAGATCACCGAGCAGTATAAGCATCTTCCGATGGTGCTCTGGGGACTTTGCGGCTGGATAGAGTCCGACGGCAGACTCGTCACCACCGCTGACCAGGCAGGCACCTCTGCACTCCGTAATACCTTCGCAGATCTCGGTTACACCTTCAAGTACGTATACGACATAATCGGTCTTAAGTCCAAGAGCGATACCGTTGCCGCATATTGCACCGCGGCATCCGCTGCGCGCGCTCTGCGCTCGGCAAAGGTAGGCATGGCGGGCTATCGCGATATGAACCTCTACGGCACTCTCTATGACGGATCTTCTCTTAAGAGAACCGTCGGCACCGAGATCGAGACCTTTGAGATGCTCGAGATGAAGCAGAGATACGATGCCCTTGATCAGAAGGACATCGATGCTATCGTTGACGGCGTTATGTCAAAGTGGACCTATCTCAAGACACCCAACCGCGAGAGCCAGCGTATGGCAGCGGGCTATTACCTCGCAGTCAAGCAGCTTATCGACGAGAGAGGCTACGATGCTATCTCTCTTAAGGACGTTGACGGTATGAAGAAGCTCCTCGGCTTCCCCCCTGCGCCCATCTTTATGCTTCTCGGCGATCTCGAGGGAGTATCTACTATCCCCGAGAACGATGCGCTCGGTAACGTTACCCAGATAATGATAAAGAAGCTCACCGGTCAGTGCGGTGCATACCTCGAATTCTATGAATTCTTCGAGGACAGAGTTCTTGCGGGCGTTCCCGACTACGTTCCCGCGGAGATCACCGACGGTGCTACCACCATTATGCCTGCCGCCTTCGGAGAACTCAACGAGGGACTTCTCAACGTATCCAAGGTTAAGCCCGGTAAGCTCACAATGTCCCGTCTCTTCTATAAGAACGGCAAGTATTATATGCACCTCGTTACGGGAGAGGGAATATCCCCGAGAAAGTGGGAGGAGGCAGGATGGACACAGCCCGCACCTCAGCTCCCGGGCCTTGAGATACTTCTTCCTGACACCGAGAGATTTGCACAGAACGTGATGTGCCAGCACTACATCATCTCCTATGGAGATAACACCGAGAAGATCAAGAATCTTTGCGATATACTTGGTATCGAGGTGATTTGATAGCAGAGCCTGTTCCGTCGGGTGCCTTGCTCACCGGTAAAGCTGCGTAAACTTTACTTAGCATTTTCGTAGCATGAGCTTTGATGCGCCAACTTTGCTTAGCAAAAAGTCTTACTTATGAATAGAGCAGATATACAAGGCCGAAGTCTTGTGTGTCTGCTCTTTTGCTATTTATTAAATGATATTAGTTTATTTCCACACAAACATTAACCTTTCTTAACTATTATTAAATTGTCGAATTATAGGTTGATTTCAAAGTATCTTACGGTTATAATCATTTTATAAAAAGCATCTCGTAGTAAATAAATATAATGGAGATTTCTAAATGAATTTCGTTTCATCTGTTCTGATCTCTCTGGCGATAGCGATTGTGCTCTCAGCACTATGCGTTCTTGCCAGATGGAGAAAATGGAAATTGAATATTCCAAGAAAGATTGTCGCCGGAGTTCTTGCCGCTATAGTCTTCGTCCGATATATGATGGCTGAGGAGGCCTTCATGTCGATGAAAACGCAGGGCCTCAATATGTGGTCACCGTTTGGCGATGAGATACCGCTTACGATATTATCGCTGGTGCTTATCTGGTTCACCTTCTCTGCGCTGCTCTCGATCACGCTTGACGCAATGTTCGAGGCGAGAGTGGTAAGGCATATGGCAATATTCTTTGGAACACCTGTGCTCATCCTTGATATTATATGCTTCACGACGTATATCACTGGTGTTGTCGGTAAGGAAGCTTATGCTACGGGAGATCCGAGAATCCCGCTTATGGCGATAGAGATAGGTCTTGGACTTGCTCTGATAGCCTCCCGCATCATCGAAGACGGAAAGGGCGTATTGCCTACGCTCAGGGAAACGATAAGATGTCTTTGGGTGCTGCCCTGTGCCATCGTGGCAATAATGCCGTCGTATGCTCCGTGGGTGCTTGTCGGTAACGCATTCACCCCCTCGTCGATGAAGTTTGATGACTTTACGTTTGAGCATAGAGTGATGCTCTACCTTTCAATCATTCTTCCTTACGTTATCTACAGGGTTCTTAAGGACAAGACTGAGAGCCAGAAGCGCGAGGCAATGATTTACATAAGCCTTGCGTTTTTGTGGGCATACATGAGATTCTGGACTCTGGAAGAGCTTACACAGCCCTGGTCATGGCCTCTGCACCTCTGTAACACGGCAATGTTCATTATCCCCCTCTGCCTTATATTCAGAATGAAGCGCCTTTTCAACTTCACGCTGTTTATAAACGTGCTTGGTGCCTTGTTCGCAATGGTAATACCCGATGTCGATCAGGTCGAGAATATTATGGAATATTATTCCATGCACTTCTGGCTTAATCATTTTGTGGCGTTCTTCATGCCAATACTAATAATCGCGCTCGGCTTGTTTGAAAGACCAAAGTTCAAACAGTGGGTCCACTCGCTTATCGCCTTCACGGCTTATTTCGTGCTGGTGGTATTCCTGAATTCCTACTTTACAGCATTAGGACACGAGACCGATTACTTCTTCTTAAACTCCGACTTCATCGTCGAGAAGGTCGGCGAGTGGGCTGAGGACATCTTCGAGATCACCGCAACCTTTAACATCGGCGACGCGGTATGCACTCTGCGTCCGGTATACTTAATAGCATTCTACCTCGTTTACGTAGCCTTTTCGGTAGGCGTATGGTTCATATACGCTATACTGTTTAAGTTCTGGGATGAAACGGCGGACAGAAGATCAAAAGAAAGAGATTATCAGAGAATGAAAAAGGAACTTCTTGCATTCCTTGGCGGAAAACCTATAAGCGAGCCCATAACGGGCGACTCCTCACCAAGGCTCACGCTCAGGGATTTTTCAAAAAAATACGGTTCAAACAAGCACTACTCGGTAAAGGACGCGTCCTTTGACGTTCATGGCGGCGAGATATTCGGCTTCCTCGGACCTAACGGCGCGGGAAAATCCACCATTATCAAGAGCATCGTCGGAATACAGACTATCACCTCCGGAAGCATCGAGGTATGCGGATACAACGTTGAAAAGCAGTCGGTGCAGGCAAAGCATGAGCTAGGCTTCGTGCCCGACCACTACGCTCTTTACGAGAACCTTACCGGACGTGAATATATAAATTACATCGCAGACCTCTACGAGGTATCCAAGGAGGACCGCGATGCGAGAATAGAGCATTACGTATCTACCTTCCAACTTACCGGCTCATTCGATAACCAGATGAAGACCTACTCGCACGGTATGAAGCAGAAGATCGCCATTATGGCGGCTCTTGTCCATAATCCTAAGCTCTGGATACTCGACGAGCCCCTGACGGGCCTTGACCCGACCTCAATACACGAGGTTAAGGAGTGCATGAAGGCTCATGCGAAGGCTGGGAATATCGTATTCTTCTCCTCTCACATTATCGACGTAGTTGAGAAAATATGTGATAGAATCGCTATTATAAAGAAAGGTAGAATCCGTGCCTGCACCTCCATAAAGGAGCTTGAGGAAAAGGGCATCGGTCTTGAGGAGTTCTATTTAAGCATCATAAACGCCGAGGAGGACGAGGAAGTCGGCGAGGAAACTCCTGCACCTGATTTAGAGGCGGTAGAGGCTTAATAATGAGTACACTTATCACACTTGTGAAGATGCAGCTTCAGGAAAAGCTGAACTTCAAGCGTATTGAAATATCAAAGCACGCGTTGTTCAACTTTATCCTCAGCGTCCTCGTTGCGCTGCTCAAGTTTGCATTTGTAACCGTTCTCTGCTACGCATTTATACTCGTAGCAAAGATGTTCAGCCTGTTCCAGTACTTCAATATAGTGCCGCAGTCTGTAATGTCCTTGATATTCATCGTGATGCTTATCGCATCAACGCTCAGCTGTACGATAGGACTTACGAAGGCGCTTTATTATTCGAGAGATAACGCGGTGCTCCTGACGCTGCCTGCAACCCCCATGCAGACCTTCCTCTCGAAGATAATAATCTTCTACATATTCGAGCTGAAGCGCTCGCTTTCCTTCATAGTACCTCTGTTTTTAGCTTATTATTTCTTGCACGGATATGAGCCGGTGTATTATTTCTGGATGCTTCTTTGCTTTGCATTCATAGCAATGTTTACGGTAGCACTGGGCGCGCTTCTCTCGATCCCCGGTATGTGGATCGCAAACGTCTTCAATCAGCATAAGCTCCTACAGCATATCTGCCTTATACTTCTCGTCGGCGGTGTTGTCGGTGCTCTCGTATACGCAATATCGCTTATCCCGACGGATATAGACTTCTTCGAGCAGTCCGGAAAAATAAAGCTGGCTCTGCAGCGTTTCTTTGACGGCTTTGCTTATTACAACCCGAACGCCTTCCTCGGAGAGGCAAAGCATCTGAGGCCGGTTTACAATCTTACGCTTCTTGTGCTTGGCGGCGACGGCTTTGCCCCCTTCTCGCTCGGTGGCAGCATTATCAGGCTTTTGATACTTCTCGGCGCTATCCTTTTGCTTGCTCTTTGCGCAGTATTTATTGTAAAGCCTCTATTCTACAAAATGGCTTCAACACCGTTTGAGTACAAGAAAAAGAAGGTCAAAGCGAAGAGCAACATTCCCTTCAACAAGAAGATCGCTTCGCTCGTTCACGAGTTCAGAATCGCATTCAAAACTCAGGAGCGTATGTTCGCAAACGTTGGAATTTTAATATCAATTCCCGTTCTTGTAATGTTCTTAAACAAGATATTTGCTGCGATGAACGTTGCGGAATTCGGCGAGCATATGATAGTGACGTTCAATATCCTTATCATACTTCTTATCGCGCTTAATGCAAACGTTTATGCGGCGAGCGTTTATTCGAGAGACGGAAGGTCGAGCTATCTTATGAAGACTCAGCCTACGCATCCGATATATCTGATTATTGCAAAGCTCGTACCCAACACCCTCTTCGTAACGCTGTCCTTCATTATAACGGGCTTCGTTATCGCAAATCTCACGCACGTCTCGGCCGGTGACACGGTGATGCTTATGCTCGGCCTCTACTTCGTATATCTGACGCATCTCCTTATGTGTGCGGAATCGGATATTATGAATCCTCAGACCGAGATATACGCGACGGTGGGTAACAACGATTCCAACCCCAACGAAACCAAGTCTACGGCGATAGCCTTCGGCGCAGCGTTCGTAATTGCTCTTATCATTATGGGCCTTTTGTTCTTAAAGGAAAATCAGAACGTGTATCTGAAGCTTATGCTGGTGGCGTTAGCCGTGCTTTGCAGAAAGGTATACGTATTCGCAAGCAAGATAAAGCTGTACTTTAAGGAGAAATAAAATGAAGAAATCAGTAGTAATTTTAATAGCCCTTATATATGCAGCCTCCATCGTGCTTGTCGGTTATCTCGGACTCAAGGCAAAGACCTACAACGACGTCTACCCCGTAGAGCGGCTTGAAATATTGAACGAATACAGCGAGATGCCCAATACGGGAGATAAGTACATCACGTTCAACCCCAAGGACGGCGAGGAGCCCACTCTGCAGTTTGAGTGCCGTGTGCTTCCCGATAATGCGACGGACAAAAAGATAATATATAAGCTCGCGAGCGACTGTACCATAGCGACTATCAGCGAGGGGGGACTTCTGACCTTCCTTCCTGATCAGATCGACTCGGTGTCCTCGCTTACCGTCTACATCTACGCAAATCAGAACCCTGCGGTCCAAGAAGAAGTTATCGTATATTTTATTCCCTGACGGAATCCAGATATGAAAGCAAGTATTAGCAAAAACCAAAAAGGAGTAGAAAAATGAAAAAGAGAATTTTTGTTTCTATTTTACTTGTCTTGACCTTAATGCTGACACTCGTTTCTTGCTTTGACGGAATTGCAAACAAGAAGGTTGAAAGCATTCAGATTCTCAGCGGTGCGCCCAGCGAGGTGACCGTCGGCGAGACGCCGGATCTCTCTTCGCTTAAGGCTAAGATCACCTACAATGACGGCGAAACCAAGGAGGTTGGATACGCTGATGTTACCATCAGCCCGATCGATACCTCTAAGGCGGGCAAGGTTGAGTACACTATCACCTACGACGGATACTCTATACCCGTTACGATTACCGTCAAGGCTGCAGGCACCCCCGGCCCCTCCTTGACAGAGGCAACTCTCGAGAGCATCAGCCTTGTTCCCGGAACTGTTATGACCGAGTTTGTTGTCGGCGGTGACTTCCATACCAACGACCTTCAGGTCATAGCTCATTATTCCGACGGAACTACCCCGACTATCAATGCAAGCAAGCTCACCATCACACAGAATATAGACCCCGATACCGTCGGTGTTCAGACGCTCATAGTTACCTACAAGGATAAGAGCTGCGAGGTAAAGATTACCGTAAAAGCGCTTGAAGCGACAAGAATTTCTCTTAACCTTGACGGCTTTGACGGCGAAATACTTATCGGCAGCGTGCTCGATATCTCCCAAATCACGGGTACCGTGCATTATAACAACTCTACGACCGCACCTATTGCGAACGCAGACCTTACCTTCTCTGTACCTGACACAGAAAGCATAGGTCAGAAGACGCTCGTCGCAACCTATAACGGCATGCAGACCGAATGTAACGTAAACGTGCTTGGTGTTAAGTCCGTTCTATTCTCCGGCTTTGCGACCAAGATTAAGCCCGGTCAGACGATTGACCTCTCGGGTCTTACCGCAGTCGTTACCGCAACCAACAACAAAACCTTCAATATCGAGGCGTCCAAGATAGACGTTGACTGGTCGGAGTTTGATAATACTCTTACCACCACTAACCGCAAGACCACCACTCTTAAGCTTGGATACTGCGGCACCGTTATTGACTGTGAGATAACGGTTGAGGCAACGCTTGCCGATGCTGCACTTGAAAAGCTTGAATATAAGTCGGGTGTTGATACCGAGCTTTTCGTAGGCGAAAGCTTTAGTGACGCAGATATTGTCTTCAGGGCTGTCTACACCTACGGCTTCTCGAACAACAATATCACAAAGGATAAGCTTACCGTATCCGGCGAGGTTAATACCACTGCGGCAGGAGTATATCCCATCACCTATTCTCTCACCGAGGGCGGCGTTACCAAGAGCTGCACCGTTGAGGTAAGGGTTGTTGAGCCTACTCCTACCGAGCTCAAGCTCAGCACAGCCGGCTTTACCGGCTGGGTGATCAAGGGCGAAACACTTGATACAAGCTCCATCACCGCTACTCTCAAGTATAACTACGCAGGCAAGACTACCGCGCTTGCAAACGCGGATCTGACTATTAGCGGAATTGATACTGCTACCTCAGGCGATAAGACCCTCACCGTTTCCTATGGAAACGTAAGTGCAACCGTAGCATACACCGTTGTAACCGTTGAGTTTATCGAGGTTGTCAGCGGTATAAGCTCCAACGTTTCGCTCGGAGAAGCCGCTTACGAGGATGATAACCTTAGCGTAAAGGCTACTCTTTCTAACGGCGAGGCGGTTTACCGTGGACTTAACAGTGGCGTTTCCGTTGACGCTTCGGCGTTCAATAACACTGTAGTTGACACCTATCCCGTTATCGTAAGCTTCGGCGGTGCATCTATCACTGTAAGCGTATCCGTTATCGAGGTTCTTGAGGACCTGGTGCTCGATAGCATTATAATCCAGCCCGGCCTTGCGACCTCCATATATGCAGGTGATGCTTATAGCTACGACAACATCAAGATCACCGCTGTATTCAACTTCGATATTACAAAGACCTATACTATCTCCGATGGCGTAGTGGTAAGCACCTCCGGCTCTACCGATGAGGCAGGCACCTATACCGTTACCGCATCCTACACTCACGAGGGCGTGACCAAGACTGCAAGCCTCGACGTTACCGTCGTAGCAGTAGTTCCCACCTCGATCGAGATCAATGCGGGCAGCTATGCCGATAAGCATTATATCGACCGCACATACTCTACCGCAGGTATCACCGCTACCGTTTACTATAACAAGCCCGGTTATACCACTACTCTTACCGCCGCCGAGCTCGATATTGATATCGACACCTCTACCGCAGGCGAAAAGACCCTTACCGTATCCTACGGCACTCTTACCGATACCGCAACCGTCGAGGTTGTAGGAATCAAGAGCGTAGTATTCGAGGGTGTTGATGACAGATACAGGCTTAACACCCAGATTGCAACCGCAAATATCGTCGTTGCTATTACTTATAATGACGATACCACTCGCGACGCTCTTTACAATGCCGCTACGATGGTTATCCCCACTCTCGATGCTCTTAACGAAAGCGTAGCAAGCGAGACAAAGGAATATGTCTTCAGCTACCGCGGTGTAGAGTACAAGCAGAATATCACGGTTTATGCCGAGTTTGAGGACGCAACTCTCCTCAGCATTGAGTACACCGGCGCAACCGAGGTATTCGTTGGCGGAAATCTTAACGGCAAGCTTTCCGTGAAGGCTTATTACACCTACGGATTTACCCGTGATTACACCGAGGGTGTAACCGCAAGCGCTCTTGATACCTCTACTAAGGGCGAGCGCAATATCACCGTAAGCTACAATGGTAAAACCGCGGACGTTACAATAACCGTAAGATATCCCCGCGTAACCAACATAGTGGTAGGCTCGGCTCCTATCGCTATAAAGGGTGAGGCGTACAACTTTGACGTTATAAACCTGACCTTGATGCTTGAGAATAACAAAAGCGTTACCGCGAGCCTTGCAAATCTCGCTGACTACGGAATCGAGGCAGTGCTTGATATTACCACCGCCGGTAACCAAACTCTCACTCTCACTGCTAACGGCAAGAGCTACACTCACACCGTTACCGTATACGAAATTGAGAAAATTGTCATTAACACTCAGGGCTTCAATAACATAGTACAGCTCGGCAGTGAGTTCTCCACCGCAGGCCTTTCCGAGATATACGTTTATCTCGTTGGCGCAAACGAGGCGGTTATCAGACATGCAGATAGCTTTGACCACAACGTAAACACCGCGGTTATGAGCGCAGATTACACCCTTACCGCAACCTATCTCGGCGTTGTGTCCGAGCCTGTAAAGATTACGGTTGCTGACCAGAACTTCGTAATCAGCGGTGCCGAGGATCCCGCAAGCATCGTAGCGTGGAAGAACGGAACCTATCAGGAACAGTTCCTTGATAAGGGCTACGCCTACGTCGTAGGTGACGATAACCCCTTCAAATACCAGATCAGATTCCAGATGTTCGACATCATCAACAATAAACCTGCAGATACACGTACTATAACCTACGTGGGCATCTCCAGTGTAACGCTTGACGGCGTGGCAGTAGGTGCGGAATACGTAACTATCGACGAGATAAACCATACGTTTGACTTCACCGAGGCTGCTATCGGCAAGACCTTCGTTATCACGACAGCGCACAAGGATTACGCAAAGTACACCAAGTCGTTCACCGTTACCGTAGTTGACGGATATAACGTACACGAGGCAATCGAGCTTAACCTCTTGACCAACAGGAACTTCGAGATTTCCAGTGCCGAGAAAATATATCAGCTCGATGTTCTCTACGAGTTCCTTGCGAATAAAACGGTTGCCGGAATCGAGAACATGACCAAAGACGAGTACAAGGCGTTCGTTGACGGTATAAACGCGATTATCCTTCACGACAACTTCACGCTCGAGACCTCTCACTTCCCCGAAAAGTACTTCTTCGTAACCGAGGACCTCACTAAGTATCTCTGGGATCACGAGAGCCTCTTCTTCCGTGAATTCACCGACGACTCCATTTATAATAAAGAGGGCGCAACTCCCGAGGTATTTAACCTCTACGGTAACTACTTCACGGTGCTTACCTACAATATTCCTATCGTTGCCGACAAGGGTACTCGCAACAACAACGACACCTTAACTAACGAGGACGATAGCATTTCCTCCTCGCAGCTCTTCCGTTTCGACGTTTCGAGCACTATATGGAATAACGCGAAAACAAACAACGCATTCTATCACGAGAACTACGTTGCAAATATCTACGCGCTCGGCACTCGTGACGACAACCCCATGGTTGCGGTACAGCCCGAAACCGCACAGCTCCGCTCCAGGCTCGGTATATATTCCTTCAAGCTTGCTTCGGGAACCTACAATCTCTATGCGGTAAACTCTCAGGCGTTCTTTAACACCATGACTGCGGAGTACGACGATCTTACCGTAAATATCGACTACTGCTCCTTCTATAACGCATGGAATAACCATATTTCCACCTGGACCAACAACCGTATAGATATGGGCGATAATAAGGACAATCCGAGCATACACGCAGGCTACGACCCCACAAGGATCAACATCTCCAACTCCTTTATCGGTAAGTCCGGCGGTCCCGCTATACTTGCAATGGTAGAGGATCCCACCGAGAAGTATAACATGCTCGCAGGCTCGAAGCCTATTATCAATATCGATCTAAACACCAACATCTTCTCTTACGTCAAGGGTGATGAGAGCTGGTTCGTATCCTACAAAGCAACGGCTATTGCAGAGCAGCTGGCAGGCTTCAACAATTTCTTCCCCGGTGACTCGACCTTCATGACCACTATCGGCGGCGGCTCAAACAACTTCATGAATATGATATGTCTGTTTATGGATGCGCACTTCAACCCCGTAACCTTCGATGGCACAACGTCCGATATCAACGGCTCGCTGACCATCGGCGGCAAGGTTATTATAGATATGAACACTACTACGGTAGGTGAGACAACCTATAAGTACGGTCACGGTGGATATGTAGACGCATACAGAAACGGAATGATAGCGGCCGGTTATCAGACCGTTCCTCCCATATTCGTAAGTGATGCAGGCGGAATAAGCTTCACCGATACCGCAACCGGACTTTACGAGCTGACAAATACAGGTTCTATGAAAAAGATCGAGTCTGCAGATCATGTAGCTGTAAAGGGTGACAATCTTGCAGTGTTCCTTTACAACCTTGGTCTTCACCTTGGCTTCAACGAGCCTGCTATCGCTGCTGAGCCGGCTCCCGCTGACTGCACGGTAGAAAGAGTTACCGCTCCTCACGGATACGCTAACTGATCTCCTAGCTGTCGCGAGACTCATAGAAGCAACTAAAAGGGCGAGGGCGCCGAACGGCGCCCTCGCTTATTATTTTGATTTTCTTTTGTTTGCTTTAGGATAGATTGCTGTGTTTTATTGTTGACAAGTCAACATTTTTCGATAATAGTATTGACATAAGTGCTACGTTGTGCTATAATCAAAGTGTTGACTTGTCAACACGAGCTTTTATCAAAACGCGAAAAGAAAGGAGAATGCGTTGAATAAACCCAGGTACGAGAAGTTCATACTGCTTATCGAGGGTGTACAGAAAAGCATAAAAAAGCTGAAGTATAACGAGGCACCGAGCCTTGGAATCAAAAGCGTACACATCTTCTGGCTTCTACACTTAAAGGAGAGCCAAAAGGGACTCACTGCCGCAGAGCTTGCGAGTGCGAGCATGGTCGACAGATCCCTCGTCTCGCGCGAGATAGAAGCTCTTATCAAGGGCGGATACGTCAGTCTGGAGGATGAAGGCAGGCACTATACTCTTACTGACAGCGGGGCGGCACTTGCGGATGCCATAAAGGCTAAGATGAGCGAGGTGCAGAGCTCGGTGGGTGACGGTATTTCCCCGGAGGAGCTTGCGATATTTTACAGGGTTCTTGAAAAGCTTCACGGCAATTTTGCTACCCTGACAGAGAAAAAAAGAAGAAAATCTACCGATAAATGATAAATAGTAAAAACAGAAGATACAGGAGAATTAACTATGAGAGATCAGATCCATGAGAAGGTCGAATTCGGCACGATGCGCGACCTTGTTGAGTATTTTGGAGAAAAATACGGTGATAAGCCATCCTTTACCTATAGAGTAAACCCGAGAGATCCCGAACCCGTGAAGAAGAGCTATACCGAGCTTTCCGCTTCGATACGCGCTATTTCCACCGAGCTCCACGCACGCGGCTATAGAGGCAAGCACATTGCCGTTATCGGTAAGCACTCTTACCCCTGGGTGCTTAACTATTTTGCAGTTCTTGCTACGGGTGCGGTGCTTGTACCCCTTGACAGAGACTGGACGGCAGAGGATCTTGCGTCCACCGCTAAGAGAGCAGAGATAGATCTTGTTATGATCGATGCCGATATCAAGGATAAAGCAGAGCTTATCCTTTCCGAGTGCGGTGTTACTGCCGAGCCCATCATTCTTGAGGTTGGCGAGGGTGCATCCGAGTCGAGCGTTCAGACGCTTATCGATGCAGGTAAAGCAAAGATGGATGCAGGCGATCGCACCTACTACGAGCACAAGATAGATCCCGACGTGCTTTCGCTTCTCGTCTTTACATCGGGTACCACGGGCAAGGGTAAGGGCGTTATGCTCACCCAGACCGCAGTGCTTTCCGACCTTTCCGACGTCATACCCTTCATCGACTTTGCACCCAAGACGGTCAACGTTCTTCCCCCTCATCACACCTACGGCTCGAGCGTAACTATGCTCGGACACGCATCGCTCGGTCTTGAAATATACATTTCCAGCGGTATCAGATATATCCTTAAGGAGCTCGAGGCAGAGAAGCCGGGTCACCTTATCCTCGTACCTCTTTATCTCGAGACCTTCTACCGTAAGATCCAGGCTAATATCAAGCAGCAGGGCAAGGAAAAGCTCGTCAAGCGAATGATCAAGATCAGTAACGTGCTTCGCGTATTCGGTATAGACCTTCGCCGTAAGTTCTTTGGACAGATCCTTAAGGCGTTTGGCGGAGAGCTTAATCTCATCATCTGCGGCGGTGCACCCATCAACCAGGAGATCCTCGAGTTCTTTGAGGGTATCGGCGTGCGTATTCTTAACGGCTACGGCATCACCGAGTGTGCTCCCATCGTTGCAGTAAACCATAGCCGCAGGGTTGCGAAGGGCTCCGTTGGCTTCCCCCTCAGCATTAACGAGGTAAAGATCGACGAGCCTAACGAGAACGGAGAGGGAGAGATCCTCGTACGCGGTAAGAACGTAATGCTCGGATACTTCAAGGACGAGGAGGCTACCCGCGAGGCTATGACCGAGGACGGCTTCTTCCGCACCGGTGACTACGGTAAGATAGGTAAGAACGGCGCACTTTATATTACGGGAAGAAAGAAGAATCTTATCATCCTCTCGAACGGTAAGAACGTATATCCCGAGGAGATCGAGTCTGAGTTCATCGCCATCCCCGGCCTTCTCGATATTATCGTTTACGAGGGTAAGAGCAAAAGAGGAAGCGACTACGATGCTATCGTTGCAGAGATATTCCCCGACTACGAGTATCTCGAGAAGAACGGCATCACCGATCCCAAGGCTTACTTCCAGGGCTTCATCGATAAATTCAATACTACCTGCGTACCCTATAAGAAGATAGGCGTTCTTAAGGTTCGTACCGAGGACTTCCCGAAGAACACGCTCAGAAAGATCATGAGATTCAAGCTTGATATGTCTATCGATTAATGAAAAAAAGACAATGAGAGCTTCTGATGCAAATGCATCAGCACATACCTAAGTAACAAGCAGAGCAGGAATAGAAGGTTTTTCCTTTTGATCCTGCTCTGTTTTATTAAAAAACGCAAATTTATGAACAAACTTTTAAAATTCACTTGAAAAAAGAAAAGCAGTGTGCTACAATATTTAAAAAAAGCATGGAGGCATATTATGAAAAAGATAGTATCCTTAGGTTTGGTTTTAGCAACGATTTTTCTTTTGGTATTCTCACTCGCGTCCTGTGAGCCTGCGGCAAAGGAGGTCGAGAGCATCAACGGTAAGGCTCCCGAGGTAGCCTTTGAGGAGGCTATGGAGCAGCTTGTCGAGAACCCGAATTACACCATTAACATTGACCTTTCGCTCAGCGTGCTCGTTGGCGGTATGGCGTTTGAGGCTGTCGGCGTGAACGACTTCTTCATCTTCAAGTTTGACGGTGAGAACACCTATTTTGCAGTTTCCGAGTCGGCAAAGAGCTCGCTCGAGTCCTTCGGTGTCGGTGATATTCTCGCAGATATAGACGATGAGTCCTGGTATGTTGACGGAGTTATCTACGAAAGACGCGGTGACGAGAAGATCAAGTACACCTCGGAAAAGAACGGTGACGACGTTTCCAACGTGTTTGAGGATGCCCTCAGCGAGGTAGTCGACGAGAACAAGGATAAGGCTAAGTGCTACGTTCAGGGTGACAGAGCCTTCTTTGCAGTTGAGATCACCGATGCCTCTTCCATGAAGCTCGGTATGGACGCAGAAAAGGAGCTCTATAAGGTATACATCTCCTCTGACGGAAAGATCGACGAGATCGTAGTTGAATGTACTCTTGCATCCGTCGGTGTTGTAAAGCTTACCGCAGAGTACGACCACTCGAACATCAGCATTACTCCCCCTAAAGATATCAGCAATTATATCGAAAAGTAATTTATCATCAAAAGAAATAAATCAGGCGCACCGACAAAAAGTCGGTGCGCCTCTTGCATATAAATAACAATTATTTACATTTCTCGGCTTTAAGCTCTTCTACGAACTCCTTTATGCGACTGAGAGCCTCTTTGATATGCTCCTCCGAATAGCAGTAGGATGCTCGGACGAAGCCCTCACCGGCGCTGCCGAATGCGTTGCCCGGGATGACCGCAACGCGCTTTTCGCGAAGGAGTCTTTCGCAGAACTCGTCGGAGGAGAGCCCCGTGGATCTGATACAGGGGAAGGAATAAAATGCACCGAGCGACTCGGCACAGCTGAGTCCCATCTCGTTGAAGCCGTCGACGAGTATTTTTCGTCTTTTATCATATTCGCGGCGCATCATCTCAGTAGCCTCATCACCGTCGCGAAGAGCAGCAACACCGGCGATCTGCGACGTTGTGGATGCGCTCATTACGGCAAACTGATGTATCTTCTTCATCTCAGTCATGATAGGCTCGGGAGCGCAAGCGTATCCGAGACGCCAGCCGGTCATGGAGAACGCCTTAGAGAAGCCGTTGATAAGAATGGTCCTCTCGTAGAGCCCGTCGATCGATGCGGGGGATACGTGCCTTTTGCCGCCGAAGGTAAGCTCTGCGTATATCTCATCGGATATGAGTATGATATTCGTATCACGAAGAAGGGGGATAAGCTTCAGGTAATCCTCGCGCTCCATTATCGCGCCCGTAGGGTTAGTGGGGTAGGAGAAAAGGATCGCCTTGGTCTTTTCCGTGATGGCGGGAGCAAGCACCTCGGGTGTCAGCTTGAAGCCGTCCTCCGCCCTCGTCGTGACAAACACGGGTACACCGCCTGCAACCGAGGTAAGAGGCTCGTAGCATACGTATGCAGGCTCGGGGATAATTATCTCGTCACCCGGTGTAATGATCGCGCGCAGAGACATATCGACCGCCTCGCTGCCGCCGACTGTCACAAGCACGTCGGTAAGAGCGTTGTATTCTACGTCATACTTCCTCTTTACGTATCTCGTTATTTCCTCTCGCAGCTCGAGGTTTCCGATGTTCATCGTATATTTGGTACGTCCCTCATCAATGGATCTCGCACCCACCTCGCGTATGAAGTCGGGGGTAGGGAAGTCGGGCTCACCGATACCGAGCGATATCACGTCCTTCATCTGGCTGGTAAGGTCGAAAAAGCGCCTGATACCCGATGGCTTTATTCTGGTCACGACCTCGGACACGACCTTAGTGTAATCGATCATTATTTATTGCCTTTCGTTATAATACTGTATTTAATTTAATATTATACAGTATATTATTTGCTTTGTCAATTATCAAAAATCACAAAATATTGACAAAAGTGAGCGCGTAGTCTATAATATACGTATGCATTTCAGTCAGGGGATAACCCGTAAGGAGTTTTTATGTATATAGTTGACATGCACTGTGACAGCCTCTTGGAGGTTACTGCCGAGCGCGGTCTTAAAACAGCATATAATTTTTCAAACGAGCATCCGCATTTACAATTCGTTGCCGAGTACGTACCCTGTCAGGGAGAATCGGCACCCGCAAGAAGAAGGAAGCTCATGCATTTTCTCGATATGTATATTGCGGAGCGCAGCCGTCTTGGTCTTGTTCCTATTATGAACTGCCATGACCTCAGCTTTGCTATGGAGTGTGAGGAGAATGCCTCGCTTCTGTCTATTGAGGGCGGCGGCGGACTTTTTGCCGACAGTGAGGAGCTTAATACGCTGTACAGAGCAGGTCTTAGAGTTCTCGGCATCGCGTGGGATACCAACGAGCTTGCGAGCTCCGCCTTTGACAGTGTCGATAACGGACTCACTAATGCCGGAAGAGAGCTTATCGTAAAGGCTAGTGAGATGGGCATAATTCTTGACGTATCGCACCTCTCGGACAGGAGCACGGCAGAGCTTCTCGAGCTCACCCCCTATCCGGTTATTGCAACGCACTCGAACTTCCGCGAGATATGCTCACACCCACGCAATCTTCCGCGTGAGCTTGCTAAAAAGATTACCGCACGCGGCGGTGTTATAGGGCTTAACCTCTGTCCTCCCTTCGTCACCGATGACGGTGCACCCCGTGCCGAGGATATGCTTCGCCATATCGACTTCGCTCTTGAAAATTACGGACCGGAGTCGCTTGGCTTCGGCTTCGATATCGACGGCACCGACGGCCTTTACCCCTCGGGAATAACCGAGAAGAGAAGTATCCACGATCAGATGCTTGAGCTCATGGATAAGCACTACGACAGTAAGACCATAGAGATGATCGCGGGTGGAAATGTGATTAACTTCCTCAAAAACAACCTATAAAGTAACACTCCCAGTCGGTACCGCGAGGCACCGTCAGGGAGTGTTATTTTATTTACTTATCCTCGCGCATCTTCCTTTTGCGAAGGAGAATAACGGTAGTGAATACTGCCGCTGTCAGAACGACACCGCCAAGCGCAGAAAGCGTTATGATAAGCCACTCGTATCTGCCCTCTGTGTCCTTTTCGTACACCGAGAAGCTGTCACCCGGCTGAATGCTGAAGGAAAGATACCTGCCCGAGCTTACAGCCTCGCCATCCTTTTTCTCACCGCTTGCCGCTGTGAGCGTTACGGAGTATGCGTCGGGCTCACCCTCGGTGAGGAACTTGACTCTGTAAGGAGCTTTGATGCTTATCTCCTCTCCGTCAAGGAAGAAGCGGATAACGTATCCGCGCTCACAGCTCTCGAGCTTGATCTCGGTACCCTTTACGAACTGACCCTCGACAAGAACGCTGCTGCCCTCGGTCGCAAGAGTCGTTGCGATCTCCTTATACTCTGCATAGATCATAAGGTTCTCTGTGATCTGTCCTTCGGGGAGTGTGAAGCTGACGAAATAGTTAGCCTTGTCCGACTCCATGATCCATACGCCGTTGTTGTTTTCTGCGTAAACGAATTCGGGTGAGATCAGCGCACAGTTGCCGTCAAGGTATATGCGCTCCGAATGAATGATATCGAATACCGAGGTCTTGACGTCACCGTCATCGTCGGTGAGATCGCCGTTATCCTTGTTCCATTCGAGGAAGGTTATTATAAAGGAGCGCGAGGTATATTTGTTCGAATATCCTACGAGCCTTTCCTCGTTTGCCTCGAAAATAGCGGCAAACTCATCCTCGTCACCGTAATAGTCGCACTCGACCGCCTCGTTAAGATACTTAGGCTGAGGATATGTAACGTTACCCGCGGAGCCGCCTATCCAGTCACCGCCTGCGAAGTCTCGGGATAGTACAGAGGAGAGTGTACCCTCCGAGGAAAGCTCCTCGTACGAGAGGGATCTTGCCGCGTTATCGGACTCCGCACCGTATTCGATACGGCATATGCCGCCAAGCTTACCTACATAATAGTTATCGCGCACCGTGCCGCCGAAGTCGCCTCTGCCCTCGCTGAAGCTGGCCGCATATCCCGCGATAGACCCAACGTGCCTTGCCGATTCGGGTGTTACTATCACTGCACTCGAGTAGCAGCGCCTTAAAGTGGAAGCCTGATAGCCCGATATACCGCCTACGTAATCGTCACCGAGAATATCCGAGGTGCACATCGAGTCTGTTATAATATATCCGTATCCCGCAATACCGCCGACGTAATTTGCTCCGAGAGAGGATTTTGCTCTTATTGAGCCTGCACAAAGACATCCCGTAACCGTTGTGCTGTCACCGTATCCGATAATACCGCCCGTATAGCCGCCGCCTACGGAGTATATAGCACCTACGTTGACCGACGATGCCAGGGGAAGGGCGTACTCGGTATATCCGACTATACCGCCGACACAGGATTTTGCAGTGACCCTGCCCTCGTTCACGGCATAATATATCGCGTGAGTTCTTCCGTCTATCTGCTCGTAGTCACCGTCGTCATCGTTAATGTATGCGAGAAATTCCTCGTAGGTCATACCGCCGAAGTAATCCGAGAGATCCTCCTCGTCCTCGCTGACCGTTCCGTAATAGCCGACGATACCGCCGATGTATTTAGTGCCGTAGACGCTTCCGTAATTGTAGCTGAAGTAGCAGTCACCCGTCATCTGACCTGCAATACCGCCAACGTTCAGACAGTCGATAGAGGTACCCACCGAGGCGTGATTCTCACACTCGGAGATCCTGCCTGCGGAATATCCCGAGATACCGCCTATGTTGATGGGTGTCGCACCCGATGAGAAGGTTCTGCCCGTCACCGAGCCGCGTGATATGCACTTTACCATCTCACCGTTGTTGAAGCCGGAGACAGCTCCCACGTTTGAGTAACCCTTTACGGTAACGTCTGCGGTACAGCCCTCAACGATTCCGTTGACGTACGCGCTCTCGCTCGCACCGCTAAGCTCCGAGCCTCTGCCGTTATAAGCAACGATACCGCCCACATAAGACGAGCCCTCGAGCTCACCCGTAACGCTTATCGCGCGCAGCGTACCGTAGTTCTTTCCGACAAAGCCGACGTAATCCTTGTTCTTCTCGGAAATTTTGATATCTACGTTAACACGCTCGATGAGCGCATCCTCTGTAACGAGAACAAACACCGATGCATCGGGGGAATTTTTGGAAAGAGTAAAGTTCTTTATTGTGTGATATCCGCCTCTGAATATACCGTTAAAGAGAGTGATGGGAACGAGCTCTCCGCCCTCAAAGTCGATATCATCCGCGAGATAGACCACAAGATCGCGAGAGTAGTCTGCCAACTCGTTGCATCTTCTCGCAAAGTCGTTATACTCTTTGGGAGTTCTGATGATGAGCTCGATAAGCTCCGACTCACCGTCTACGAGTGAATAGCGGTAGTATCTTCCTCTGCCGTAATCGTGCTCGGGCGAGAAAATGAGATCGTATTTACCTGCCTTGTCGATGTTTATATGATTTGTGAGGTTCATAAATACGTCGGTGCCGTCGGTAATGATAAACTCGAAGTCACCGTCCTCAAGCATCTTTTCGGTTACGGTAAAGGTGATCGTGAACTGATCGTAGTCCTCATCGTAGTCCTCATCACCCTCGAGCACCTCTCTTAGCTTGTAGTCCTCATCAAGGTCGACCTCACCATCCTCGGTAAAGCCCCAGCCGTTTACGTCACCGAGTACGTACCAGCCGTCATGCTCATATTGGGTGCGCTCGACTTCCGTGGAAAAATTATCACCGCCGTCAGTGAAGTAGATATCATAGTTTCCGACCTCACTTATCCCTAGCTTTGAGAAGGTGGTATCGTCATCCGAGTCGTCATCGATAAGTATAAAGCTGCCGATGGGAGTTCTTTCGTAGATTCTGTATTTAAGCGTGTAATCGCACACGGAAGAGAAGAAACGCGCACCCTTATACGATGCCGAGAGTACGTTTGATTCGTCACGGGTAAGGAGATAAGCCCCCTCACCGTTAATGATCTCATCCGGGGTGCCTGTCTTGATGCCGTCTACGAATACCGCGTAGTACTCGGGTGCATCCTCGATATAAAGGCGGTATTTGTAGTCCTCGCCGGTGCCGTATTCTCCGTCCTGATTGAAGAGATAGAGATCACCGTCGCGCTCCTCGCCGGGAGTGTAAAGTATGCGGTAGCAGCCCTCGTTTTGTATCTCGTGCACTTCTGTATCGTAGCTCACTGACGAGCCAGCGCCAAGCTTCACCGAGGATATGTAATAGAGATCGTATGCGGTGAAGTAACTGTTATAGCTCATATCGGTCGCATTTCCGTCGATAAGGACGGATGCCGAGCCGGGAACATAGAAGGCGAAAGTGACGTGACAGTCGGTCCTTTTATAACCGTCCTTCTCCTCGGTATATACCTTCTCCGGAGAAAACTTGACTGTATAAGAGTAGGTACCGTTTTCACCCGTAGTGAGCTCGTCACCGTTCATAGCAAAATACTTTGTACCTCTGTTATCGGTTACGAAGAAGTCCTCGTTCGCACCGATCTTGACATCCGTGAGCAGATATTCACCGGAGTCGCTCAGTGTCATTTTATTTGAATTCCTTATAGCGTAGCTCTCGGATGAGAAGCATACGTAGTATGATTTATCGCTCTCCTCTGCGAATACCGCCGCACCGAGCACCGACGTTAACGTCAGCACGAGAGAGAGCACGAGAAGTAAAGCAATCCTTTTTTTCATATTTTCTCACTCCTTTTTCCTGTTAGACGCGCCTTTACAATATCCGGCACGCTCGCCTTTTGCTTTTTCTCTTTTCCTTTCCATGCCGTTTTCCCGAGCACACCGTCAAAGGTATAGAGAAGCGCAGGCAAGAGAAGCATTACCGAAAGTATCGATACTATAACTCCTCTGCCGAGACACGAGCCCATCGTGGATATCATCGGCTCGGATACGAATCTTCCTATAAGGAAGCCCGAGGATGACATTATAAGACCCGATGTCAGCACGGTCGGGAAGGAGTCGGAGAGGGCGGATATGATGGCATCCTTCTTTCCGAGAGTATCCTTCAGTGAGTAGAACCTGTTCGTAAAGACTATTGCGTAGTCTATCGTTGCACCCATCTGTATTGCACTGATGATGAGGTAGACGAAGAAGAACAGATTTACGTCGGCAACGGTATAGTATGCGAAGTTGACGAAAATCGCTCCCTGAATGGCAAAGGTAAGCACCGCGGGTATTCCCCAGGAGCGGAATGTAAGCATAAGTATGATAAACACGAGCGCTATCGTTACGATAGACACCTTGAGGTTATCTCCCGCGAAGGACTCGTTGAGGTCGTACGCGCTCATCGCGTTGCCTGCAAATACCGCCTCGGGATATTCGCTTTTGACCTCGTCGAGAAGCTTGTCTATCAGCGCAAAGCTCTCAGCACTCTCGACCTTTCCGTCTACAACAAAGAGAAGTCTGCACCAATTCTCACCGACAAGCTGCTTTTTCGCTTCCTCGATAAGCTCCTTGATATCAGTGTAGGATTCATAAGAATCCTCGTCGTAATAAAGTGCCGCGGCTATGAAATCATCGTACTCAAACGCACAGTCGCAAAGGTCGAGTAAGGATACCTTGTAGATATCCTTGTTTACCTGATAGAGTGCTACCTCAGACATTCCGTCCTCGGCAGAATCCTGAGAGAGGTACGCGTATGACATGAATATTCCGTCTGCCGCATCGGAGTCGGCGGCAAGCAGATCAGCCAGAGTCTTGTAATTGATTTTTTCCGTAAGATAAACGGTAGTTCCGTTCATCGTAAGCTCGGTGTTAGGCAGACCGAGCGAGCTTTTTATCTCGGGATACTCCTCGATTTTATCCATCAGCTCCTTCTGCCTGTCGTAATCCTTACCCGGCATAAGCACGACGAACTCGGTCGTCTCGTCAAATACCGCGTTGATCTCCCGCTCGGCTATCTGCGTGCTCGAAGGGTAGGGCGTGTCTATGCTGTTCGAGTAATATACGTACTCTGTACTGAACGAGAGCACGCATCCGACAATAAATGCAGCGAGAAAGATAATGATTATCGGAATCCTTGCCTTGACTGCGAGCTTACCCATAAAAGGGATTCTCGGAACGAAGCTTTTGTGCTTCGTTTTGTCAATTGCCTTGGTGAAGAGCAGAATAAGTCCCGGCATAAAGAGAAATACGGCAATCATGCTGCATATGATGCTCTTTGCGAGCACTATGCCCATATCGGCACCGAGCCTTAGTGACATGGTCGTAAGAGCTAAAAGACCTGCGATGGTTGTCAGCGACGATGAGCTGATCTCTACGATGGCCTTAGAGAGAGCCTCCTTGATAGCTCTTACGGGGTCGAGCCCCAGCTCCTTTTCCTCGGCAAATCTGTGCGAAAGAATGATAGCGTAGTCGATAGCGAGCGCGAGCTGAAGTATAACGCATACCGTGTTTGATATAAACGATATCCTTCCGAGCCAGAAGTTCGTTCCCATGTTGAGAAGCGCCGCAACGACGAAGGTGATAAGAAAGATAACGAAGTCGATGAAGCTCTGAGAGGTGAAAAGAATGACCGCGATTATAATGAATACAACGAGAACGAGTATAAAGCTTACCTCTCTTGCAAGCATATCGGCAAAGGAGTCGGTTAGAGCAGTGGTCGTGTAGGTCTCATACGGCTCGATCAGACTCACAAGCCTGTTATAAGCCGCAAGCGACTCGGGGTGATCCTTGTCGCCGTCGAAGGTAACGGAGAACAGTGCACAGGAATCCTTGTAGTAGTCCTCGGTGTTCTCGAAGGAGAACATCTTTATACCGTCGAGATCCTTCACCTCGTCGTGTATTGCCTTGGCATCCTCGAAGGAAATGTTTTTGATCATCACTCTCGTAGTGCCGAAGGACTCGAACTCCTCGTCCATGATGGCGAGAGCCTTTTTCGTGTCAGTCGACTCGGGAAGATATGTAGTAATATCATACTCGACCTCGACCTGACCCATACCCCAGACGCAATAGACCAGGAATACAAGGAAAAATATCAGTATGATACTTCGTTTATTCACGATAAAATCAGCAATTTTATACATCTCTATGCTCCATACACGCGAAAAGATTTTGACACTTGCAAAAAAATACAATTTATGATATATTATTTATGTTAAGTAAAAATTAATGAAGGTAAGCGTTTTTAGGTTTTTATCAAATTATTGACAAATTCTGAAAAATGCAAAAGCATGAGCATGAAATATGATATTACAAAGCCCCCGACCAGAGGTGCCCGCAGAGTTCTCGGGGCATTTACCGAGGCATTCTTTACTCTTATCTGCGAGAAGAGCTTCGAGAGCCTTTCGGTCTCTTTAATATGCGATAGGTCCGGATATCCGAGAGCTACGTTCTATAATTACTTTGACGATAAGTATGACCTTTTGAATTATTACTGGTCTACCGTAGCGGGGCAGATCGATTTCGAGTCCTTCGTAAAGTACTCGAAAGATGAGGTCTTTGATATATATGTAAACCGCATATACGACCTGATGGAGCAGCACGAGAGCAAGATATCTGCGTTGCTTGTGAATAACCCAAATGGCGGATATTTGTTATCAAGCTGTCAACTATACTTGTCAAAAAGCATAGAAAAGATGCTTAAGATCATACTCGGCGATATAGTTATGCCTGTATCCGCTACGCTTCTTGCGGATTATTACGCGAATACTCTTCTGCTCGTTTTCGGGCACAGATTTTCATCAAAGAGCGGTATCAGAACGAAAAGTGATACCATGGATAGCCTTTATTATCTGATGTTTGAAAGAGCCGATAATCCGTTGTAACGTTCGCTTCGGGGAACCCCTACACAAACAGAAAGAGCAAGAGTACAAGGAGAAAATCCTTATATTCTTGCTCTTGTTTTTTCTTCTGTCGATATATTCACTTTCGTGAAATATGTTCACGAAAGATGAATTCGATATGTTCTCGCTTTGCTCGAACTCGATATATTGTCGC
>JAFVZL010000037.1 GCA_017508195.1 Clostridia bacterium
AGGATGCAGCGGAGATGATCTGATCATCAGCGGTGAGGGTCTCGTTGTTTACACCAAATACGATGGTCTTAAGATCGTTGCCTGCGGGAGCAGAGATAACAACCTTCTTAGCGCCTGCCTTGATGTGAGCCATGGACTTCTCCTTAGAGCAGTAGAAGCCGGTGCACTCAAGAACAACGTCAACGCGGTTCTTCTTCCAAGGGCACTTGGAAGCGTCCTTCTCAGCGTAGATCTTGATCTCCTTACCGTCAACGGTGATGGAACCGGTCTCAACAACCTTGCCATTCTCGTCAACAACAGGGTTCTTGAAGGTTACGGTGTGGCCAGCATAGGGGCCCTGTGCGGTGTCGTACTTAAGAAGGTGAGCGAGCATCTCGGGGCTGGTGAGGTCGTTGATAGCAACGATCTGATAACCCTTTGCGCCGAACATCTGTCTGAAAGCAAGACGACCGATACGGCCGAAGCCGTTAATAGCAACTCTAACATTTGCCATTTTGAAAATCCTCCAAAATATAAAAATTTTTATTATCAAGCTTTTGGGTGCGCACTTTCGCACCTTGAAAATTATATCACATCAAAACCAAATATACAATAGAATTGACGAAATTTTATCAATTTTGTTGATGTTTTTTAAAAATTTCTCTCCTTTGTGGGTCTTTTTGTCAATTACTACCGCATTTTACTGCTATTGCTTGACTTTTTCTCTTAAATAAGATATAATTAACGTCGACTGAGCGGGGCAATCGCGCGATATGTTGCCGAAAGGTGTTATCGCGAGGAAAGTCCGGGCCTCAAAGGGCAGGATAACGGATAACGTCCGCCGAGGGCGACCTCCGGGAAAGTGCAACAGAAATAAACCGCCGCGAAAGCGGTAAGGATGGAAAGGCGAGGTAAGAGCTCACCCACTTCTATGGTAACATAGATTTGCTGTAAACCCTATCCGAGGCAACACCTTGGGATCCGAAAGATCGGCAGGCTGCCCGCCTGATGCTCCCGTGGTGGCAGAGCCGCAAGGCTTGAACTGTGAGGCAACTCACAGTGAAGATAGATGATTGCTGCGCTATGCGTACAGAACCCGGCTTACAAGCTCAGTCTCTTATGATATTACGGCACTGTGCCACAAGATAAAACGGCGATGGGATCACACCATCGCCGTTTCTTGTATTCTTCCACTTCTGAGAACGATCAAAGGCTTATTCTTACGGAAATAACGCAAATGTGCAACTTTCCTTTACAATTCCCGTCGCACCGCACTACCCTTCAACTGCTTTATCAGATTCTCCACGTTTTCTTTGCGTGGCGGCAGACTGCCGAGCGACATACAGGCTGCGGAGCCGTATGCCACCGCACGTTCGAGCACGGCGGGGGAGTCGAGCCCTTCCCTTTTCGCAGCGAGGAAGCCTGCTATGGAGCTGTCTCCCGCACCGACAGTAGACACCACCTCGACACGGGGTGAGGATACGGTGTATACTCCGTCATAGGCGGCGAGCACCGCACCGCTGCCACCGAGGGTGAGCATCACGTTTTCACAACCCATATCACGGAGAGCGGCCGCTGCGCGGATAGCATCGTCAAGCGATGATACGGTCATGCCCGTAAGCATCTCTGCCTCGGCTTCATTCGGCTTGATGAGATAGGGCTTCAAGGGAAGGATCTGTTCAAGCGAGAGTGACTTCGTATCAAACACGAGCGAGGCACCGAGCGACTTGCATTTATAGAGCAGTGAGAGGATGCCGTCCTTATCCGAGCCATCTGATATGCTGCCGCAAAAAGCGATCACGGTATCGTTATCAACGAGAGGCAAAAGCTTCCCTTCCATATCCGCAAGTGCCGCTTTTCCAACGGGTACTCCCGGGGTTGCTATGACCGTTTCACGGTCTTTGTGCTGAATATTTATATTCTCACGAACACTGCCTTCGGTGAGTGTGACGAGCATATCCATACCCAGCGAGAGAAGCGGAGAAAGAAAGCTCTCGGCACCATCCTTGCCGATAAATGCTGCCGCAATATTATCTATACCGTTTTCTTTGAGCGCGCGGGAGAGGTTAATTCCCTTTCCTCCGCTGTCACGGCTGATTATCCTGACTTTATTATATTCTCCGAGCTCAAAGCTGTCCGAAAAAAGATGGATATCTACGGCAGGACTCGGTGTCAATGTGATAATTTTCATAATTCCTCGCGTATAATTATTATAGAGTGTATAAACGCCGGATGGCGTTTCTGTACATGGGTTGTATCGCTGCTTTTTTATAGTAACACAAACTCCAAGGCTTTACAATAGTTTTATTTTGTTTTTGTAAATTTTGGGGCTTTGGACTTGCAAAAGCGCAGATAATAATTATAATTATATAGTGGAGTCTTATAAATGAATATTCTTGATCTTATCGGGAGCTTTTCAAAGCAGCATGGACACAAGCCTGTAATCGGCTTCATCGGGCTTGGGGTATCCAACCGATCTATACTCGGTATGATATCCGACTGTGCTACGGTCATTCGTTCATCGACTTTCCCCGACTGCGTGCCAAGCGGCGCGAGGGTTATTTCGGGTGACGGATATCTTGATAACATATACGAGGATATTCTTATACTCTCACCGTCCGTAAGACGCGACTCACCCGAGCTTATACGCGCTATGGAGCGAGGCACGGTAGTCACCTCGGATGCGGAGTTGTTTTTTAAGGGATGCCAAAGACCTGTTTACGCTGTTACGGGCTCTGACGGAAAAAGCACGACCGCAACACTGACGAAGCTTCTTCTCGAGGATAATCATCCCGATACCGAGCTGGTCGGAAATATCGGCGTTCCTTTTGCAGATTCAAGAAGCACGGGTTGCGTTGTTGCCGAGCTATCTAGCTTTCAGCTCTCGTATCTCGAGCCCCTCTGCCATTCTGCGGTCATAACGACGCTGACTCCGAACCATCTCAACTGGCACCTGTCACTCGAAGAATACATATCGGCAAAGCTCAATATTTTAAAAAAAGCCGAGCGCACTGTGCTATCGCCCGACACAGAGATTGAAGCTGAGATAATGCACACGATGTCTCCAACCGTAATATATTCGGCGCGATATACGCAAGACGAGCTTGCGCGGCGATATTCCGCCGAGCATTTCATCACACCGAAGGACGGATACATCCTCGTCGATGGGGATAGATGGCTCGATGTATCGCTGGTAAAAAGAAACGAGACGCATAATATCCATAATCTTATGGGTGCTATGGGTGTGGCTCTCGGAGAGTATTCGGTCGAGCATCTGTCCCGAGTTGCAGAAAGCTTCTCCGGACTGACTCACAGAATAGAGATATTGCCCTCTTTTCACGGTGTAAATTTTATAAACTCTTCAATAGATACTACGCCCGCGCGCGTAAGAGCGACTCTGGAGTCGCTGGGCAGACCCGTGAGGCTTATACTTGGCGGCAGAGGCAAGGGACTTTCGTGCGAGCAGCTTATCCCCTCGTTAAGGAAATATGCAAAAAGCATTTCCGTCTACGGTGAGGTGCGATGGGAGATGCTTGCCGAGTTCAAAAGATGCGGACTATCAAAGGAAATAGAATGCCTCGGCTTCGAGTATCTCCGTGATGCCATAGACCACGCAACGGATGGAGCGCGTCCCGGTGACACGGTCCTTCTCTCCCCCGCGGCTACGGGATACGGAGAATTCCGCGACTACAGTGAGCGCGGAGAATATTTCAAGGAATATATTAAGAATAAATATAAAGGAAAGAAAAAATGAAAAAGACAATCAGTCTTGTGCTTGCAATCTCGATACTGATGCTCTCACTTCTCGCACTGACCGCCTGTGCCGGAGACGGTGCGCCCGTCGGAATGAAGCTCATACGCGGCAGTGATTCTATAGGATACTACATATACGGCCCCGAGGAATGGGTGATAGCAAACCAGGAGAACTACGGAATAGCCTGCTCCTACGTATCAAAGCTCGATAACTCCTCGGTTACTCTCGTTGAGGCGGATATGCCCGAGGTCGCTATACCCGAGTATTTTGCCAAGGAGCTGCAGAGCTACCCCGAGAATTTCGAGGTCAAGCCCGAGGCGGAAATAAAGGAATGCTCCTTCGGTAACGCTTCAAAGGCATACAAGGCTATTTTCAACTATAAATACGGCAGCTACGAATACCGTTCGATGCAGATATATTCGATTTTCGAGAACAGATTCTATATCTTCACCTACAACGCTCCTCTCACGAGCTACGATGCAGAGACGACCTACTACGATAATTATCTCGAAAAGGTAGATGCTATTATCACTAACGTCAAGTTTGTAAGCAAGGCAGACGGTGAAGCGCCCGCACAACCCGAGTATGAAAAGGATGCCGACGGATACCGTCTTGTATCAAACAAGGCAATAGCAGGCTTTGACCTCTATCTGCCCGACACATATACGGTCGATTGGTCGACCTCGATGGTAAGCGCAACACGTGCTGACGGCTCGAATATCACCCTCTCGGAGGCAACGAGCACTCAGGTAACCGCAGAGGACTATTGGAAGTCAAGATTTGAGCAGCTCGAGCTCATCGCAGATGACGTAAAGGCTGTCGACGGAACCAAGCTCGGTGTCGATCTCGGCGGAAACCTCGATGCGGCATCGCTTGAATTCACCTATAAATTATGCGGAAAGGACTATCACGTATACCAGGTCCTTATCGTAAACGGCTTCAAGGGTTATGTGTTCACATTCACAGCCGAGGAAGCCAATTTCGCGGATCTACTCGAAGAAGCGAAAACAATTCTTTACAAAACAGAGTTTTAATGATGGAAAAACGACTTGTTTATCTTGACAACAGTGCTACGACCCCGATTATCGATGAAGCACTCGAGGCATATATCAGCGCATCTCGCGAGCACTACGGAAACCCATCCTCGCTCCACGGTGTAGGTGTCGATGCCGAGCATCTTATAAAAAGTGCAAGAGAGGATATTCTGAGGTCTCTCTATACCACGTCGGGTGATATTATATTCACGGGCTCGGGAACCGAGGCTAACAACCTCGCTATAACGGGTAGAGCGCACGCTAAGGCAAGATTCCATAGGGGTGCTAAGATAATCACCTCAGACGGAGAGCACGCATCGGTAAATATGCCTCTTGCCAAGCTCGAGGAAGAAGGATATAAAATAGCAAAAATTCCGACACGGGGCGGCACTCTTGACCTTTCCGCACTTGAAAGAGAGCTTACGCAGAACACGGTACTCGTTTCAATAATGCTCGTTAATAACGAGACGGGTGCGGTATATAACATTCCTGAGGCGTCCAAGGTAATAAGGCGCGTATGCCCATCAGCTTATCTCCACGTTGATGCTACGCAAGGGTATATGAAGATTCCGTTCTCTCCCGAGGCACTCGGTGCAGATATGGTCACTGTTTCCGCACATAAAATAGGCGGTCCGAAGGGCGTCGGTGCGCTATACATTTCCGAACGTGTGAAAACCGAAAAGGGCATCTCGGCAGTAATACTTGGCGGCGGTCAGGAAAACGGACTTCGCTCGGGTACGGAAAACGTTCCCGCAATATCTGCTTTCGGAGCTGCGGCGAGAGTCGCACTCGGGAATATCAGGGAGAATTCTTCCTATATAGAGTCGCTGCGTACAAGGCTTATTGAAGGTATACGCTCGCGAGAGGAGCTGTCCGAGCTTTCATTGATTACACCCGATATGCACGCCCCTCACATACTTAATATCGCACTTCCCTCAATAAAGAGTGAAACGATGCTGCATTACCTCTCATCTCTCGGTATATACGTATCATCGGGCTCCGCATGCTCTTCAAATACTTCGCATAAAAGCGAGGCTCTTTTAGCCTATGGAAGAAGCGAAGCCGAGGCGGATGCCTCTATCCGTGTCAGCTTTTCTCACAAAAATACCCCCGAAGACGTAGATCTACTTATCGATGCTTTATGCTCGGGAATTCACAAGCTTGCGAGGGTGAGATAATGAATTTAACTATTATCACAGTCGGCTCGCTTAAGGAGTCATACCTCAAGGACGCTATCTCGGAATATAAAAAAAGACTCTCACAGTATGCGAAAGTCGAAGAGATAGAGCTCAAAGAGGAGCGCATATCAAACGAGGATGACTCAAGCGAGATAGAGCGCGCACTCGATAACGAGGCAGTGAAAATACTGTCTGCGATCCCCGAAGGGTCATATAAGATAGCTCTGTGCGTTGAGGGCAAGATGCTCTCGTCCGAGGAACTTGCCGAAAAGATCCGCTCGGCAAAGGATACAAGCGGCAAGCTCGTGCTTATCATAGGCTCATCGCACGGCCTTTCGGATAAGGTCAAGTCTAAATGCGATCTGCGTCTCTCCTTTTCGCGCCTTACTTTCCCGCATCAGCTTATCCGTGTCAATTTATACGAGGCTTTATACCGTTCATTCACCATAATTGCGGGTAAAAGGTATCACAAGTAATAGCTTTTCCTTAGAGAATAACGCTTCTATAAAAGGCTATCTCAGCAAAATGAGATAGCCTTTTGTTTTATTTTCTGTATTCTATCCTGTTTGCCTCGTCTACGATATCCCGTATCCTGGTATCAGGGCTGCCCGATATCATGGCAATAAGGCTCTCCTGCCCCTCTTTAGTTAACACGGGGGCGGTGATGCGACGGAATTTGTCGGCAAGCCAATCGAAGCCGATGCCCTCGTGTGCCTCACCGCGCGGCTCACACTCGGGTGAGGTGAATATCCTTCCGTCCTTCGTTCTGATCTCTACTTTGCATATACGCTTCGCGGGGAATTTAGCATCAAGATCTGCATCTACCTCGAAGGATAGCTTTTTCATCATATCAAGTATTTTCGGGTCGGTCAGACTCTTTTCGAATACGTGCTCAATACCGAAGCTGCCGTAGACAAGGGCTGTCGCAACGGGGTATGCGATATTATACTGTGCCTCGTCTGCACACTTTGGCTCTATCTTTGAAAGCAAGGTCGCACGCTTAAAGGTCTTTACAGTCGCACATTCGATATCATCCCAAGAAATGCCGTAATCGTTAAGCAGACCGATACACGCATCGATAGCAGGGTGCGCCCAGCGGCAGCAGGGATATGGCTTGAAATACAGGTCCATGACCTGATACTTTTCTCCGAGGTCGTCAAGGTAATGGCGGTATTCGTCAGCCTCTAGCAGATTCTTGTTTCCCATAAAGCCGCACATCGAGTCCATAACGGCAAGAGCTCCGACAAGTACGCCAAACGGCACTCCATCCTTGTTCATTGAGGGATATTCAACGCTTCTTATACCCGGCACGAGAGGTGCGTTGAACTCGGCTACGGAGAGAGCGTTATTCAGCTCTTCCTTTGTAAAGCCGTATATTTTACCGACACCCGTGACGACTCCGACAGCACCAAAGGTACCGCTCGAGTGCGCGTAATTATAGTAATCCATAATAGCGGCACCCATACGCACGGTCACCTCGTAGGATGCGAGCATAGCAGAAAGAAACTCACCGAGCGTGATATCCTTTTCATATGCGGCGGCAAGTACACCGCCCACAAACGAGGTGCCCGGGTGCGCTCTCGTCATATTATGGCCGTCGTCTATATCGTAAGCGTTAGAGGAGTGACCCATAGCACAGGATGCACCCATGAAGTTAAAGCGCTCATCGGTGCCGATAACGGCAATATCGCCCTTTCCGTAAACAGAACGGGCGAGTCTGAGTCCAACCTCGAACTGCTCGCTCTTACTGCCCACGAGCATAGCACCCATAAGATCAATGAAGCATCCGCGCATACGCTCCTTAACTTCTTCAGAGAGCTTGTCCCAGCCGATATTTAATACAAAGCTTTCGAGCTTATAATCCGTCTTGAAATTCATACTTTACCGTCCTCGGTGTTTTTTCTTTATTATATCAAAAGTTGGCGCTCTTTTGGGACTCTTTGGAAAAACAGAGCAAAAACTGGCACAAAATTGCTTTAATATGACAAGAAAACGGCAATTAATCGTGTATAATTATAATGTAAAAGAAAATACCGAAAGGAATAAAAAATGAAATACGGAATTCTTAAGGATATAAAGGAAGGCGAATTCAGAGTTATCAGCACGCCCTCCGAGGTAATGAGTATCGTCGCAGCGGGTCACGAGGTGTGGGCCGAGCACGACTCTGGAAAGGCGGCAGGCTTCCCCGATGAAAAGTATATTGCTGCCGGCGCTAAGATCGTCGATACTGCGAAGGAGATCTGGGCGGGCTGCGATATGGTGGCAAAGGTCAAGGAGTTTACTCCTGTCGAATATCCTCTAATGAGAGAGGGTCAGATAATTCTCGGTTGTATTCACCCCGCGGGTCACCCCGAGGAGGTAGATGCAATTTTAAAGTCTAAGTGCATCGCATTCACCGCTGAGGATGCACACCGCTACGGCTCTCCCAACTGTGAGGCTGCAGGCAAGCAGGGTGCTCTCTTCGGCCTTGAGTCCATGCTCACGATAAACGGCGGAAAGGGCAAGTTCGTAGGCGGCTTTGCAGGTGCTCCCAGAATGAACGTTCTCATTCTCGGTGCGGGCGTTGTCGGCCGCGGTGCTCTTGAAATTTTGCATGCACTTGGTGCAAATTGCACTGTAATGGACATAAATGTTGGCATTTTGCGCACACTTCTCACTCAATACAAGAGTCAGATCAACACGATGATGTGCAACAAGGAAGCAATTGCTTCGGTGCTCCCGGAGACAGATATGGTGCTTAACTGCGTTAAGTGGGATAAGAGCCGCACCGACTTCCTTATCGATAAGGAGATGCTGAAGCTCATGGAGCCCGGCTCGGTTCTCGTCGATATTTCTAACGATGATCCCGGTGCTATCGAGTCTAGCCACGAGACCCACCACGATAATCCTAGATACGTTGTCAACGGTGTCGTTCACTACTGCGTATCCAACATCCCCGGTGCGGTCGCAAATTCGACCTCTCTCGCTTATGCATCCGAAATGCTCCCCATGATTATGAGCATACTTAACGATGGAGTCGAGGGATGCTGCATCAAGGACGGCTTCTACCGCAGAAGCCTCACCGCTTATAAGGGTTATCTCACGCACGAGGAAACGAGCGCAGTTCAGGGTAAGCCCTGGATAAGACCCGAGGATATACTCGGTATTGCCGATGAAAGACTCGACCCGGCACCTCCCGCTACCGTTACAAGATCGAATAATTTCTATAAGAATTGATCATAGCAAAGGGCAGTCCAAACGGACTGCCCTCTTTACTTATATTAACTCTTCAGGAAAGCTATGCGACATAGCCGCATTTGAATAACCGAACTCACCCGTTACCTCTTTTACTATTTTTATAAAGTCGGGTAAACTTATATTCCTTTCGCGCGAAGGGAGCTCGCACTCGAGTATTGCGGTAGAGCTCCACTCGGGATAGATATCGATCTCAACCGTAAGCCCCTCGTAAAAGAAGGTGTGACGTGTCTTACGGAGAGTGCGGGTATCCGGATCGATTAATAGCAATAGCCTTTTATACTCTGCTTCGGTTATCTCTGCCTCTTCCTCTATAACAGACATTTTATCAATACGCGTCTTTTTAGTCTCAAAGTAATGAACGTCGGTGCCGTATCTTCGGCTCCTCACTCTATGGGTAACACCCTGCAAGGACAAAAGATAGGTCTGCTCGATATCGCTGACGGTATATTCGGGCATCCCAACGAGCACAGCCAAATCAGGCATCTCTATCACAAATTTACGCTCTATTTCAATTCCGCGTTCAAGCCGAGCCATACACACCTCGCAGCATTTTAATTATGTAATAATTGTAACAAATAGCTGTTTAATTGTCAATAACCGCTTATCCGTTTGCTTTTTTTGTTATTATACTTGACTTCACTAAAAATATATGGTAAAATAACAATGTTAAAAGTATACATCCGAGGAGGTTGCCGAAATGGATGAGGTTAAAGTAGAAAATAATGAGGCAGTCGAAGAGACAGGTGCAGAGGTAGTTTCCGAGGCAGTCGAGGAGGCTCCAAAGACCGAGGCAGAGCTCTTACGCGAGGCCGAGGAGATAGAAAAGGCTAAGAAGGCTAAGATCAAGGCTATCTGGGACAAGATCACGACCGGTATCCTTATCGCACTCATGGCGTCTCCCATCTTTATTCTCGGATACATCTTCTGGTGGTTCGCTGCCGGTGGATTCTGATTTAAATCATTTGTTGATCAACTATTATTAAAGGCAGGGCTTTCCCTGCCTTTTTGTTTTTTCTCTTTATATTGTTCCGAATTTTCCCGCACTGATCAAGTCTACGGTTATTCCGTACCATTACGGTATAAAATCTTTGTTTTGTTATATTTACAGCAGCTTTTCCGTCCTACGAGCGAGGAAACGAAGATAGAACGAAATAAGAAGCGACATTTTGTGTCGCTTTTTTTGTTCGATTATGCCTAAAGGAATCAGTGCGATGGGCTAGATTTATTTAGAGCAGAAATCCACGTTCTTCGCACCGAAGCTGTACTGCAACGCCTCTCGCAAAGCAAAACAAACAAAGGGGCAATTTGCTTATGCAAATCGAAACGGACTAAGACTCCGTTTCGCCCTTTGCTTGCTTCCGCGCTCCGAACCGCCAGATTTTTGTATGGTATAAGCGCGGTTTTACTGCGAGAGTGCGAAAACGCGGATAGAAAAAAAAGCGACACTTCTGTGCCGCTTTTTTGTTCGATTATGCCTAAATAAATCAGCCCGAAGGGATGAATTGATTTCGAGAAGAAATCTTTGTTCTGCGAGCGATAGGCGTACGAGGGTACGGCAAGCGAGCAAACGAAGATAGAAGAAACATAAACACCGCAGCCTTCCGACTGCGGTGTTTATGTTTCCTCGGTTATTCCGAAATCTATCAGCCCTGCTCCACGTCACGCATGGAAAGGTTCTGCCTTCCCTTCTCGTCAGTGCCGAGATACTTTACCTTTACGGTATCGCCGACGCTTACAACGTCCTCGACCTGCTCGGTGCGCTTGTTCTGGAGCTTGGAAATGTGAACCATGCCCTCCTTACCGGGTGCATACTCAACGAATGCGCCGATAGGAATGATTCTCGTTACGGTACCCTCGTAGATCTCACCTACAACGGGCTCGAATACGATAGCATCGATAATTGCCTTAGCCATATCTGCAGAAGCTCTGTCAACCGCTGCGATGAATACGGAGCCGTCATCCTCGATATCGATCTTAGCGCCGGTGTCAGCAACGATCTTCTGGATAACCTTTCCGCCGCTGCCGATAACCTCACGGATCTTATCGGGGTTTATCTTCATGGAGATCATCTTGGGAGCATATGCCGAAACCTCAGCGCGAGGTGCGGGGATAGCAGCAAGAATGACCTTGTCGATGATCTCATCTCTGCCCTGGTGAGTGGTCTCAAGCGCGCGCTTGATGATCTCGGGGGTAAGACCGTCTACCTTAAGGTCCATCTGAATGGATGTGATACCCTTCTTGGTACCTGCTACCTTGAAGTCCATATCGCCGTAGAAGTCCTCAAGACCCTGGATATCGATCATGGTATCCCAAGAGCCGTCCTCAGCGGTGATAAGACCGCAGGAGATACCTGCAACAGGAGCCTTGATCGGAACACCTGCATCCATAAGAGCGAGGGTGGAACCGCATACGGAGCCCTGAGAGGTAGAGCCGTTCGAGCTTACGACCTCGGAAACAAGACGGATAGCATAGGGGAACTCCTCAACAGAGGGGAGCACGGGAACGAGAGATCTCTCTGCGAGAGCTCCGTGACCGATCTCACGGCGTCCGGGTGAACGGGAGGA
>JAFVZL010000038.1 GCA_017508195.1 Clostridia bacterium
GGAAGATCTCCCGTCGATACGGTTATTACGTCGGTGGAGTTGAGCTCTGTTAACTCGAGCACGGGTGCTTCATAAGCTTTCATTGCTGTTCCTCCTTTATTATGCATTGTATGCTACCGCTGCGGTAGCGAGATCGTAGATCGCCTCTACTGCTGCGATCACGTTCGCATCAGCGCCCATCTCTACAAGCTTTCCGTAGTATCCCTGGATGTTGATCTCTGCTCCGTTTACGGTGATGCTCGAGAGCATATCCATAGTGCTTACGTTGATGTATGCTACTCCGTTTGCATCGGCGGTTACGGTTCTCTCAACGAGCTGGCCTGCTAAGTAATACTCTACCTCGTAGCTTGCGTTCGCTGCGCCTGTGATTACCCAGTTAAGAGTAGTTCCGCAGTTGATAGCGATGGTGGTGTCTGCAAGAGTGCCAAGCTTAGCATCACCCGAGATTGCTGCCTCGGTATAATCATCGGGAAGAAGTGCGTCGATGTCTTCATCGACTGCGCCGTTTTCAAGCACGTACATTGCGTTAAGGTAATTGAGAAGTGCGTAGATCACTGCATCGTCCTCGGTCTTGTCATTCGAGAGAACGTTCTCTGCATACTCTGCGATAGTGAAGCCCTTGGATTCATTGTAGGTGTCACCGTATGCACCGTTTATAGCGGTCTTAACGAAGATTACTTCCTTCTCTGCATCGGTGGGTGCGAGGCTCTTGATCTGATACTTATATGCGTCGAGAGACTCAACGTATACGCCCTCTACCAAAGCACCGTCAGCATCTACAACGGAGATATACTCAGCGTAAGTATCTGCGAGTGCCTTAGGAACGTAGAGGTTGAAGTAAAGGTCGGACCAGAGAGTGAGGTTAGCCTGTGCGGAAAGGGTGAAGTCCTTATCAAGTACGGTTCTGAAAGCATTACCGTCCTGTGCCCAGGAGTACTTGTATACGCCTGCATTATCCTTAAGTGTTACTACCTTATCGATATTGACCGCATCCTCGCCGTCTGCGGGTACGTTCCAGTAGAAGTCTACGGGAGCCTGTGTACCAAGCTGGTAGGTATAGGGTGCGTAGGAAGAGGTAACGATGAAGTTGTAGCCCTCATAGTTAGAGGTGTGTGCAACAAGTGCGCCCTCGGGAAGGTTTACGGTAGGATCGAGATAACCCGAGCCCATTCTTCTGATTCTGTACTGATAGAACTTAACGCCCTCTGCAAGGTTGAATACAACCTCGCCGGGAGTCTTCTGCTGAGAAAGACCGCCAACGGTTATATCGGTCTCGGTATCATTTCTGTAAAGAGTGAGACCGGTATCGGATATATTAAAGTCAGCATTGTAATCTGCAAGAGTCGTATCGTCGGTTCCGGCATCGGCATTAACAAGAGTGAGAGCCTTTATCTCAGAGCCTTCGATATTAACGTTGAAGTTCATCGTGAGAGGCTTTTCGCCCTCTTTGGGAAGAACCTGAACAAGGTTGGAAACAACCTGATTGAATACGGAAAGCTTAGAGTCTATAATATCTACGTAGTAATTACAGCTGTTAGCGGTATTGGCATCGCTGCGGTGTCCTACGTTTGCATATACTTCTGCATAAACGACGCGGTTAGATGCTACGATCTCGGAATCCTTAAGGAATACTCGAAGGTCGGTGGAGCCGAGCTGGTTCTTTCCGCTGACGGTGCTGCCGTCCTCCTCGGTGTACGACCAGTTCGTATTGGTCTGTCCGAGATGGACAAGCTGATCACCGGTTTCCTTTACGTAGGTTCCGTCAAGCACGAAATACGTGCGGTTAGGATAAGAGGTCTTCAGGTTTGCAAGGCTAGATGCCGCCTCTACGTTACAGTTGAGGTAAGCTATCGTACCTGTTCTAATGTCGGCAATAGTACCGCTCGGAATCTCTACGTTACAGTTAGCGAACATCGTAATGCCACGGTTTGTAGTCGTGGTTACGCAAATAGTGTTAGCGGCTCCTGTATTAACGAACGTACCGTTCTTGAAGATAAGTTTGTAATTCGCGCTTCCGCCCGTATTGTAGTGATAATCGCTCTGCAAGCAGTTCTTCGTAAGCTTATAACCGTTGAGATCGTAAGTCATCCTGCCGGTGATACTGTTGGCACCGACTGACGAGGGAGTGACGTCACCGTATGCGGCAACATTCTTAACAGCAGAGCCGTAACCCATGTAGTCACCGAATAGAAGCACCTCTCGAGTAGTGGATGCTCCCAAGCCGACAACGGACTTATACATCGGGTCATTAATTACCCACTTGCCTGCGTCATTCTTTATTGCTACGGATGCACCGCCGGTCTCCTCAAGTACGCCACCGCCGTATGTAGCCCAAAGCGCAGCAGAGGGGATGTTATCAATCGTGGGAGCAGCATAAAGAGATCCTTCGGAGCCGAGGAGCTTGCCGCCCTCGTCCTGCCATACAACGTTTGCAGGAACGTCACCGTCAGCACCTGCAACCATCTTTACTGCATAGGAGGTTCTGAGCTTGTTGATATCGCATCTTACAGTAACGATATCGCCGTCAAGGAGATCGCCGTGGAGATCGTCTGCGCTATATACGTGGATGGTCTCGTCACCGCGCTCAATGGTCGCGATCTCGAAGGGCTTGAAGTCCTCAGGAGTCTCGGGCTTATCCTCGAGGCAGTACTTAAGCTCGGGAATAGCGCCGAGATACGCGCCCTGAGCACCGCCGTTAAGAAGGATACCGTCGTACTCGGTGGAGAAGGTTTTGAGCGAAAGGTTAGCAAATCTCGTTGCGGGGTTGTCGGTAGCAAAGCCTCTTCCATCACTTGCCGTGCCTTCGGTCGGAGTAGTCTGAAGGCGCATGTAACTAAGCTTAGCAGGTATAGCATAGAAGGATGTCCACTGTCCTACAAAGTAACCGTCGATGAAGCAATAGGTCGTACCCTTAGCGACTGCGGAGAAATCCATAACGAGAGTGATATCAACCCACTCGCTATCGGAATCAACTAGTCTGCCGTACGGAACCGCTACGGGAGCTCTGGTTTCGTTTGCGGTACCAACGGAGATGCTGCCGTCCTCATTCTTAAATATCGTGGGGTAATAGCTTCTGTAAGCACCCGAGGTGTGACCCGCATCGGTCTGTCCCCTCCAGACGCTCTGGAAGGTGATCTTATCAATGTTGTCCTTGCCTACTGCCATATCAAGGTCAAGGACGACGATATTGGTGTTCTTCGGCGTGGTAACATCATTCACTGTATAATCGTTTACGATAATACCCGTGGTGTCACCAAGTCCTATCCAGTCCTTGGAATTAGGGTTAGTTCCGGCAGGACAGTCGGGGAATGCCAGGGTATAAACGTCCTGTCCCGAAACGTCCTCGGTCGTGAGCGTGGGAACCTTAACGCCGTTTGCGTTTGTTGCCAGCTCTTTGACGACTGCACCGTCTACGTCTATATCGTAGATGGTATTCATGCCCTTAACGGTCGACGTCTCGGTAGCCTCGGTCGATGCGAATGCGCTGAAAATCGCAAAGCACGAAAGAACAAGCGCTACGAGAAGAGTCGCGGCAAGTGCCTTTGTAATCTTTCTCATTTGATTACTCTCCTTTAAAATATTTTTTCGCGTCAATTTTAAATATATGAGTCACCATGATCATTATATCATTGTCAAGGATACGGTGTCAAGAGAGTTAGCCGAGATTGTTTACCAATGCGAAGGACTAATCGAATTAATGGCGGAACAGGAAATGAAAATAAGGGGCCATTTCACTTTTCGCATTGCGCTTCTGATAATCGTTCATTTGATTAAACAAGGTGACTGATGCCGTTTTATTTGTATTTTGCTAAACGGTTCTCAAACGAATCAGAGCAAATAATTATCAGCAGTGCTTTGCGGTCTTAAGAACATAACGAAGTAGATCGGTAAATAAGTGATTTTGCCAACACATTTTATTTCGCGCTCATTTGAGAGTACAATTCCCTCTTTCACAGGGTAAGAGTCGTTTGATATAAACTGATTCAACGCACTGTGAACCGTATAATCTCTACCGCTTTTTACTTCTATCGGCAATACGGAAAGAGTATCGTAATCGTCAATCAGAAAGTCCACTTCTCCAAGCCTTCTGTTATCATAGTAAAACAATCTGTGACCGAGTGCTTTTAATTGTCCGGCTACCGCAGTTTCATAAAGGGCTCCGAGGTTGATCGTTCTGACATCTTCGAGAATCGGCTTTACATTATTCCGATAAAGCAATCCTGACAGGAGTCCGACATCGTTCATATAAAGCTTTAACAAATTCTTATCTTCTGACTGACATAGTGGGAATACCGGATTGGAAATGGCTTTCACATCCAGCGCGATACCGCTGCTTATCAGATAATCAAACTCGTCGGTGTAATTAGAATACCTTTTCCCTTTAATACCCTCTATATCTTTTACGACAATGCGCTTTTTCGTATTTTGCATCGTGGACGGCAGCATATCGTAAATGCGCTTGATTTTCAGCTTTCTTTCCGTATCATATTTGCTCGCATCTTCGCCGTAGAAACGGATGATGTCTTCCTGAATCTTTCGGATATTCATTACATTTCGCGTACTCAGATACTCGTTTACGCAATCGGGAAGTCCGCCTACGATCAAGTATTTTTTAAATAAATCGAGTAGCTTTTGATGCATAGCTTCATCCAAAGACTCTCTATTTAAGAACTTCCCTTCAAGAATTCGGATCGCCTCAGAGGAGGTGCCGTTTGCAATTAAAAACTCTTCAAAATCCAACTGATACATACGTGTCAGTTCGATGGAACCGATCGGAATAGAGCTCGTATCGGCAAGAGTCACTCCGAGCAGCGATCCGCTTGCAACGTAAGTATATCTGTCGTCTTGCTTCAAAAATTTCAAGAGTGTGATAAACTGCGGATAGACCTGGATTTCGTCGAAGAACACAATCGTGTTTTCCTTATCCTTCATTTTGTCACCGCAAATTGTGCTGAGCGCAAAATAAAAGTCTTCAACGGAATTCACATTTTCAAAAATACGGGGTCCTTGCCTATCTAAGACAAAGTTTAATTCGATATAATTTTCGAAAAGTTCGGTGCCAACCTTTCGTATGATAAATGATTTACCGATTTGCCTTGCACCGTCGATTACCAGAACCTTGTTGGAATGTGACTTCAGAAAATCTCGGATATAAGATTCTATTTTACGGAATAGCATAACTACCTCCAAATGCACTTTTCAATAATATTATACTACACATTATCGCATTTTTCAATACTTTTTAATTCAAAATTAATACACTTTTCAATATTTTCTGAGCCGACAAAGATACGCGTCTCTATTCATGTGCTATCCGAGGCGGACAGCAGTGATGATTGCTTACGGCAAGTTATGATGCTTACGCAGTTATGAGCGACTTCGTCGCGTTATGAGTGCTACGCACGTTGTGAGAACGTGAGAACAAGCCCTCAGTTACCTTCGGTGACGCGATATTCCGTCTGTGACGGAGCGATATGTTTCGCTGTGCGAAACTCGATATGTTCCCCGTTGGGGAACGTGAAAACAACCTCTCAGTCACCTTGCGGTGACTCGATATTCCGTCGGGGACGGATCAATATGTTATCTTCGATAACTCGATATTCCGCCTGTGGCGAATCGATATGTTTCGCTGTGCGAAACTCGATATGTTCTCGCGGAGCGAGAACGTGAAAAAGGGCGCACACCTTGCGGCGCGCGCCCTTTTTTTCGGCGGTAGAAAAGTCATTTTGAGGACTTTTCGGTCTTACGAAATCTTACCGACCGAAATTACCATTCGTAATCGCCGAGGGGAAGATCTCCCGTCGATACGGTTATTACGTCGGTGGAGTTGAGCTCTGTTAAC
>JAFVZL010000039.1 GCA_017508195.1 Clostridia bacterium
CGGAGCGATGCGGAATTGGGTTCGTATTCTCCGCGCAGAGCGCGTCGAGCTCGCTCGTAAGCGGCAAGCGTGAGAATGTACAATCATAGTTCCGTCCAAGCGGCAACGCCGCGCAGGATCGCCGCAGGCGACTGCCTTGCATATCACCGCACTTTACCGTGCATATCAACCGTTTTTGTCTCACCGGATTGACAAACTATAAAAACCGTGATAAACTTAAAACACAAAACCAGAGGTTAAACGTATGAAACAGCTTTTAGAAAAAATTCTGTCCGACTGCTCACGGTATACGAGCGAAGGAGTCGTTGCATCGTATATCCCCGAGCTCGCGAAGGCTGACCCATCCGATTTAGGCATATGCATCATATCTGATGGTGGTAAGACCGACTGCGCGGGTGACTATGAAAAACGCTTCACCATGCAGAGCGTAGTAAAGCCTCTCGTGCTTCTGCTCGCTCTCGAGGACAGGGGCGAGGATGTTGTCGAGAGGATATGCGGAGTCGAGGCAACGGGCAAGCCCTTCGATGCCTTCAATTACAGCGATCTCGCGCTTAAAAACGAGCATATAAACCCGATGATAAACGCAGGTGCGATAGCACTGTGTACTCTCATAAAGGGCGACTCCTACGACGAGAGATTCTCGCGCCTTATAGAGCTTGCGAAAAGGCTTTCGGGTGATCCCTCGCTCTCGGTTGACGAGGCAGTATATCTTTCGGAGAAGGCAACGGGAAACAAGAACAGAGCCCTCGCATATATGCTTAAGGCATACGGAATGATAGACTGCGATATCGAAGAGGTGCTCGATATGTACTTCAAGGCGTGCTCAATTTCCGTCAATTGTAAAAATCTTGCCGCAATAGCCTACGTTCTCGCAAATCACGGCATAGCACCGGGCTCGGGTGAGCAGCTGATAAGTGCCGAGCACGCAAAATACGTGAACGCCATTATGACGATATGCGGAATGTATAACGGCTCGGGCGAGTTCGCTCTCCGAGTGGGCATCCCTGCAAAAAGCGGTGTCGGCGGCGGCATCATGGCGGCTGTTCCATCCCGCATGGGAATAGGCATATACTCCCCCGCCCTTGATAAAAAGGGCAACAGTGTCGCGGGTGTCAAGGCGCTTGAGAGGCTGAGCGAAGAGATAAAGCTCAGTATCTTCTGATTATAAAGAAAGTCAAGTAACAGAAACGAGGTAATTATCATGATACATTCAATTCTCATTATCGGACAGTCAAACATGGGCGGCAGAGGCTTCAAGGATGAGGTCGAGCCTATCAAAAACGATAAAATCTTAGTAGCGCGCAACGGAAGATGGCGCCCTATGTACGTTCCCGTCAACCCCGACAGAATCACCTCGGGAATCAACCTTGTCGAGAGCTTTGCCGACAGATACGCGAACGAAAAGGACGTGCAGGTCGGAATCATCCCCTGTGCCGACGGCGGAACGAGCCTCGACCAGTGGGCGGTGGGCGGTCTGCTCTTCGACCACGCCTGCTACCTCGCGAAGCTCGCTCAGCGAACCTCTACCATCGCTGCCGTGCTCTGGCATCAGGGCGAATCCGACTGCGGTGAGGAAAACTACCCCTTGTACGAAGAGAAGTTCACCAAGATCTTAGATGCCTTCAGAGACAGACTTGGGCTTCATGACGTTCCCTTCCTCGTCGGCGGTCTCGGCGACTTCCTGAAGGATTTCCCGGGCAACCCCATATTCGGCAAAAACTACCGTCATATCAACGAGGCGCTCAAAAGAGTTGCCGCAAAGAGAGAGCGCGTAGGCTTCGTCAGTGCCGAGGGTCTGGGCTCTAACCCCGACTATATGCACTTCTCTGCTACCGCCCTTCGCGAATTCGGCATCCGCTATTATGAGGAATTCTTAAGACACGAGGACAAAAACAAGGTGTTCCTCGAGAAGCCCAGCGCAGACCTCGCAATCGTCAACGAGCTCGAGGCTCTTTAAGCTCCCTCACGAAAGAATTCTCAGACGATCGCATAGTAAAAGCAGACCGCTCCGCCAAAGGAGGCTATATCGTTCCAATCCTTCATAACGAACTCACAAATAGGTGTTGGATCAATGTCGCGGTAATACACCTGAACCTCGGGCGCAGCAAGCCTGCGCTCGCATGTAAAGGAGATAAACGATCTTAACGTATTCCCTATCCCCGACGGAGACACCGGAGATAACATCATCATCTCGGGAAAGGATGCTTCTTCCGACGAGACAAAAGGTCTTGAAAGCTATGTAAAGGAGCACTATCCGAGGAATGAACTCTATCTGATAAATGGCGGTCAGGATGTGTACGATTACATAATCATCGTCGAACAAAGGGGTATTTGACAACCTTTATTTACATAATACGGTATTTTGCTGAGCCGTTAATATCGCACTCAGCATTTTTAAGAAAGCGCGCAAGGCGGGATCATCCTACGCCTTGCGCGCTTTTATTTTAGCATCGTAATTACCATGCTCCGACAAAAGGCTTAAGCTTAAAAGCACTTTGGTACGGGTACGATCGGTGCATTTTACGCGTTTAAAACCTAAGCTTTGGTAAAAAATAATTTATAGAATACACACGCTTGAAAATCCGAGATTTGCGGTCGAAATTCTTTAATTTCGACTTTCGATTGTCGTTATAATGATTATAGAATGTCGAAAAGGCGGATAAGCCCGGGATGGCCGAGCGAACAACCAAAAGAGGAAACAAAAATGCGCAAAACAAAAATTGTATGTACTATAGGTCCTGCATGTAATAACCCTGATACCCTGCGCGCCATGTGTAGGGCGGGAATGAACGTAGCACGACTCAACTTCTCGCACGGAACGCACGAGGACCATCAGAAAAATATAGATATGCTGAAGGCTGTAAGAGAGGAGCTGGATATTCCTCTCGCCATTCTGCTCGACACCAAGGGCCCCGAATACCGTGTAGGTATATTTGAGAACGGCAAGGTGACGGTCAAGGAGGGTGACACCTTCATTTTCACCACCAATGATGTCGTTGGAAATTCCGGGCGCGTGTCGGTAAGCTATAAAAATCTTGCAAAAGAACTTAACACGGGTGATACCATACTCGTAAACAACGGACTTCTATCATTCAGAGTAGAGGATACGACCGACACCGAGATAATTACCACCGTAACCGTTGGCGGTGAGATATCGGGCAGAAAGAGCATGAGCTTCCCCGGCAGGGTGATGAAGCAGGTTTATCTCTCCGAGGGAGATAAACGAGATATCGAATTCGGCGTTAAGAACGGTGTGGATTTCATAGCCTGCTCCTTCGTTTCCACGGCAAAGGATATAATCGACGTGAAGGATTATCTCTCTGAGCTCGGCTGCACGAGCATTTCGCTGATAGCGAAGATAGAAAATCAGTCGGGTGTCGACAATATCGAGTCTATCTGTGCCGAGTGTGACGGTATCATGATAGGCCGAGGCGATATGGGTGTCGAGATACCCTTTGAGGAGGTCCCCGCGATACAGAAAAAGCTCATCACCGAATGTCGTATGCTGGGAAAGCGAGTTATTACCGCGACCGAGATGCTCGAGTCTATGATAACGAACAGCCGACCGACGAGGGCGGAGATATCCGACGTAGCAAACGCTGTGTTCGACGGTACGAGCGCAATAATGCTCTCTGGCGAGACCGCCGCAGGCAAGCACCCGGTGCTCTGTGTCGAAACGATGTCGAAAATAGCCGAGCGAGCCGAAAAGAGCGTTGACTACAAGACCCTCTTCTACAACACCGACTTCCGCATCAAGAACTCGATGGACGCGATATCCCACTCGGTGTGCGGAATGTCCATGGATATCGGGGCTAAGGCGATAGTCGTCTGCTCGATATCCGGCATCACCGCGAGGATGGTATCACGCTTCCGCTCCCCCGTCGATATCATCGGACTTTCAATAAACGAAAAGACGAAAAATCAGCTCGCACTCTCATGGGGAGTCGACCCGATACTCTGCGACGTTTACCCATCAATAGAGGTTCTCTTCTACAAGGCGAAGGAGATCGCGAAGCGCGAGCTCGGACTCAAGCCCGGCGACAAAATAATCATCACGGGCAGCGACAAGATGGGCGAGGTCGGAACTACAAACACTATAAGAATAGCGACCATCTGACGGTCAAAGAGATAAAAAAAGAGTCTCTCTTTATTGCAAATGATGCACCGAAGAAAGACTCTTTCTGTTTTTTATTAAAGGGAAAGCGGATCAATCACAAAACAGCTCCTCCATCGGCACGCCGAGGATCCTTGCGATAACGTATATCTCCCTGTCCGTAGCACTCCTTAGCTGACCCTCGAGCTTAGAATAACTCGTGGGGTTCATATCACACCCCATAGTCTGTATCTTAGCGATGAAGTCCTTCTGCTTTATTCCGCGCTCCTTTCTTATCCTCTCAATATTTCTGCCTACGATATTAGCGTCTCCGTAGCTCTTCTTGCGGATCTTCATAACGGATTTCCTTCCATAGTTCTTTTTTAGAATTATATCTCGAAAAACCCTTGACAAAATTCCAAATCGGAATTATAATGTAAATAATTCCAAAACGGAATAAAGAAAGAAGGAGCAAAAAAATGGCAAGCGAAATGACAACCTATTATTTGATACGTCGCGGAGGCTCTAAGGTGGCGATTGAGCTCGTACACTGTGTCAGCAATAAATGTGCTGCTAAAAAGGCAATGCTGGCAGCGTTTGGTATAAGAGAATCGGACATCGAGCTCGAAAGCGGTGGCAATCCCATCTGGGCAAGGACAAACGCCTGCATGACCTTTGACGGCAGAAACGCACATTAAGTAAAAGGAGATAACACTATGGAAAACGATGCGGTTATGCTCGATCTGAGCGAGGATGAAATAGCCGATATGATAAGTCAAGCTGAAAAAAGCCTTGAAAACGTACGGGCACGGCTTGCACCGATAAGAGCAGAGATCGCCCCTCTGATCGCCTTTGTAGACGAGGCACAGGGATACAAGGGCGGCGCACTGCACAAGCTCTTTAAAAAGCTTGGGTACTTTTTCAATTTTGGTAACATCAAAGATAAGGTGAAAGAGGCTCTTGCAAAAAGAGATCAGCTGATGAAGGATAACTCCGATCTGTACGAAGAAGAAAAATCAATCAAAAATCATATTGAAAATCTAATGTATCTGCACATGAAGGCAATGAAGGGCTGACACACGGGAATTTCTTCGGACAAGAAGCTAAATCAATCGGATATAACGGAATAAAAGCACCGAGGTATCGTTCAGTACCTCGGTGCTTTGCTTTGAATCTGAAAAACAGGATTATTATTCGCCTTTTTTTCTCACTTCTTCTTTTTGCCCTTTTCCTTAGCTCTCTTGTCGTTGATGATCTGCATATGCTCTGCGGTGATAAGCTCGACACCGTTTTCCTTTGCCCATGCTACACATCCCTTGAGAACAAGGGGGAGAAATACCCTCGGAACACCGAGAACGGTCTTAAGAGCGTCGTCGGTGAATTTCACCTTGTCGTCAACTCGGTCTGCCGCATAGCGCACCGAATCAAGCGATGCCTCGCGCACCTGGAGAAGCTCGGCTCTCATCCTCGTCTTTCTGTGGAACCAGAAGTTCTTGGAATCACGGTAGCCGTAGTCAACCGGCAGAGGCGGGAAATCTCCTGCCCTCACACCTCTTATGATGGCGTCACTGTATTTCTTTTTCATAAGGATCTTGTCGATCTTAAGAATGAAATGCGCGCCGAACTTAGAGGTAATGCCGTTAAAGTCGTGGTATGGTCCCTCGTAGCCGTTAAGCTCTCCCGCTACATCCTTATCCGCGCCGTCAAGCTCTCTTACCCATGTACACTCGATAACCTCGATGGCATCGGTCATGACCATAGGTCTCTTCTCTCCGGTCTCCTCCTCTATCATGCTCGTCTCGAGCTTGAATTTACATCTCGGCATCTTCTCCTCGGGCTTGTCACCCGGCCAGGAGAGCTTCACCGCCTCCTTGAAGCTTCTCGGGTTATCATCGATAAAGTTTATTGCGCACTTTCCGTTTCTGAGAATATTCTGTGCCGTGTTCGATGAATTGCGGCAGCAGAGAAGCATGGCGTAATAATCCTTGCCCGCTACGTAGTAGGGCTGAACCAGAGAATAGGGTCCGAGGTTGGTCGATCCATCCTCACACATCGTGCTGATAACGACCGTAGGCATCGGGAAAAACAGAGATGTCTGATAGAAATTGTCAACGATTCTAAGATTTTCAAAGCTGCTCATTTAATTAGTCTCCTTAACAGTGTCAATTTTAAAAAATATTATATTCTGATTTGTGCTTTCATTTGAGATTTCCCTGTGCGAGAGCCTTCGGAGAAACCGAAAACCGCTTCTTGAAAAGCTTGCTGAAATAGAGCGGATCGTTATAACCTACCGCCTCGGCAACCTCGTAAAGGAATCTGCAGGCTCCGTCCTCAATGAGCCTTCTTGCGCGCTCGAGTCTCATCTCGGTCACGTACTTCACGGGGCTCATACCAAAGTGCTCCGAGAAGATACGGCAGAAATACGCGTGGGATATATCACACATCCCGTGCAGCGACCCGACCTCGAGATCGCTGTCAAAAATATGATACTCGAGATAGGATATCGCGGGCTCGATAAGTCTGAGCTTCGAGGAATCCATATACCTGTCTGCGGTGAATGGAGCAAGCAAGTACAGTATTCTGTAAAAATGAGATATCGAAAGAAGCTTGTTCTCGGTAGTGTCTATCCTTGCGGTGCGCGACAGATCCTCAAAAACGCGCATGACAGCGCTCATATCCCTCGCACGGAGCACGAGCGGCTCTCTGCGCTCCACCTCACCCTTAAAATGAAGCACCGCATATTTGGCGGGCTCGTCATGGGCGGGGCGTGCCGTAGCGTTATAACCCTCGGGGAAAAACACACATTCACCCGGTGACACCGTAATACGCCCGTCCTTGGTATCATAAACACACTTACCGCTGACCCTTAGAAGGAGCACGTTTGCTTTTACGGTTCCAACTATGGCGGGGCGCGTCAGCTCCCCGAAATATGCCGACAATATCCTGAGATGACTTATCTCACCTAGCATTGTCCCACCCCCTTTTTTAATAAATTATATCTTTTCTCCAGTAATATGTCAATAATTGTTCAGAAAAATCCATAAATATTACTATAATCCATTCATTATGAGTTTTGAGTTGTTTATAATTGAAGAAGCGCTAACGCAAGTGCATCTGAAACGGAAATAACGACGACCGCCGCAGCCGTGCAAATGCGCCAAGCCGCCCTTAAAATTCGTATAAGCGCAAAAACGGCCCCACGGTTTCCCGGGAGCCGCAAAGGTGTCTAAATCGATTACTTAATGCTTTCGTCGACGATCTCAGAGGTAGGTGCGTTTGTCGCAACGCTCTTTATACCGCCGAGGCATCCGCTCTTCGACTTGTAGCCCTCCTCACTCATGGCGATGCTCTCGCCGTTGGAGGCTATGAGTCTGTATCTGTAAAGACCCGCCTTATCAAAGTAGATCTCGAACTTGGGGCAGGTCAGCTTCTCGGGCTTTTTGAGGGTCTGATCCTCTATCTTGCCCTCCTCGATGCAGCGTACAGCCTGCTTACCTACGCTGGCGATACCGCCCTTGCACGCAGCCTTCGTTGTATATACCTGCGAGGAAACGGCGATCTTTTCCTTATTAGCGGCATAGAGGCTGAAGTTGAAATTGCCCGATGGCGTCTTTTTGATAACGAATTTTCCCATATCGTACTCCTTACAGTTTATTCTTACACTATTATTGTAGCAGAAAAAACTTTTTCTGTAAATAGACCAAAGCCAAAAAAACAAAAAAATCGACAAAGCGCAAATGTTTTTTGCGCAAGGGGCAAAGACACTTGAGCGCCTTTCCCTATGGAGATACTCATGGAAGCAACGAAAAAGAAGAGCCTCTTCGGTAAAGAAGTGGATATGCTGAACGGCCCGATAGCCAAGGGCATTTTCACAATAGCAATACCGATCATGATAATGAACGTAACGATGTCGCTTTTCAACGTCATCGATATGTCCATTCTCAAAATGTTCGACACCGACAGCGGCGGCTACGCCGTCGGAGCCGTAGGCGCGTGCGGTACTCTTACGAGCCTTATCACAGGACTACTTATCGGATGCTCCGCAGGAGCTAACGTATGTATCGCCAAGCGCATCGGGCGCGGTGACAAGGAAGGCGTTGAGCGCGCGGTCGGCACCTCGATCATTTTCGCATTCTTCGGCGGTCTGTTGCTTACCGTCATAGGTGTCAGCGGTGCTGAGCTCTTCCTCGGCTGGATGAACTGCCCGGATAATCTGTTGCCCCAGGCGGCGCTCTACTTCCGTATGTATTTTGCGGGCGTGCCTATTCTTATGGTATATAACTTTGCGGCAGCTATCCTCCGTTCGACGGGAGACTCGAAGCGGCCGATGATATACCTTATGACGGGCGGTGCTGTTAAAGTACTTCTTAACCTTCTTTTCGTCGGTGCGTTCAGATTGTCGGTAATGGGCGTTGCTATCGCAACTATCATTTCATGGATGGTATCGGCAGTGCTCGGTATAACCGCACTTTTGAAAAGCGGCGGTGCCGTAACTCTCAAGCCGTCAAGACTCCGCTTCTACAAAAACGAGCTGCTCGAAATACTATCTGTCGGTATCCCCGCAGGACTTCAGCAGGCACTCTACTCCATAGCAAACGTAATTATTACCGCCACGGTAAACAGCTTCGGTCCCGATGCGACAACCGGAATATCCATAGCGAACAACTTTGACGGAATACTCTATCAGATATCGATAGCACCCTCGCTTGCGGTTATGTCCTACGTCAGCCAGAACGTCGGTGCAGGCAACCTCGACCGTGCTAAAAAATCCATCTTCAGCGGCATGGCTATTACCATCGGACTCGGTGCCACCTTCGGCGCTCTCTCCGCGATCTTCTCGGGACAGCTATCCTCGATAATGTCCGACTCCCCCGAGGTAATAGCCTACGCACAGCAGAAGATGGTCATCATCTCGAGCACCTACTTCATCTGCGGTATCAACGAGATACTCGGCGCATCGATGCGCGGCTTCGGAAAGCCGATAATACCCACGATATCCACCCTGCTCTTCATGTGTGCGATACGCTTCGTGTGGGTTTATCTCGTTTTCCCCCACTTCAGAAATCTTACCTTCCTCTACCTCATCTGGCCTATCGGATGGACACTCTCGATAATCACCATAGTATCCTTCCTCATCCCAACCGTAAGAGCCCTGAGGCGCAAGCTTGAGGGAAAGGGAAAGCAGGAGCAAAAAGAAGAAATTACCACATAAAGCGCGTAATATGTAAATAATACTTATAAATAAGAACGGCAGCGATCAGCACGAGCCTCCGAACGGAGCCGGCGACACACGCTGCCGTTTAATAATTTTTAAGAATAAGAAACGGTAAAAATGTGATGAAACCACTTTACAATCAAGAAAAATTTGTGATAAAATATAGTTGGTAAGTAAAGGGGTATATCTCGTATCGCCCCCGAATTATTACCGAAAGACAACGAGCATAGCACAGGGATCTCTGCCCAAAATCATCACAGGTCAGCTCTCGGGCAAAGTCACCTTGCAACACTTTAGAGAGGAGAAAACCATGAAAACCCTTACAACAAAATTATTCGCTATTTTCACCCTTGTTGCACTCTGCTTTTCACTCGCAGCCTGCAACGTGACACCGGATAACGATCCGCCCGAGGTCGGTGAACCCACCACCTATGTAGCCATCGAGATCAATCCCTCGATCGAGCTTACCCTCGACGAGAATGGCGTAGTTGCCACCGTCAGAGGAACGAACGAGGACGGAGCCGTGCTTCTTCTTGACGAGGAGGCGAACATCATCGGCAAGGGCTACGAGGCAGCTGCCGAATATATTACCAAGCTTGCCGACGAGCTCGGATACATCAAAGAGGGTCACGAGATCGAGACCTCGGTGATCGCGAAGGATGAGGCAGCAGCAGAAGCCATCAAGGAAAAGCTCAACGCAAAGATCACCTCCACCGCCGAATCTCTCGGAGTTGCGGTTACCATTACCAAGGATACCGCGTACGCGATCCTTCGCGAGCTTCGTGAGCTGAAGGAAAAGTATCCCGACAACGCATCCATCCAGAGCCTTACCCCCGACAGATACAAACTCGTTGTTTCCGCGACCGAGGGCGGTGATATCACCATCGAGGCGGCAGTGGAGCTCGACACCGAGGAGCTTATAAACAAGGTAAACGATACCCACGAGAAGATCAAGGGCTATGCAACCGACCTCTACAACGAGGCGAGAGCGCGCGCAGAGATGACCTACGAGCTCGCTATGGGCATCGCGCTCGACGGTATTTATAATACCGTTTATATGGCAAGACTCTCCCAGATCATTCTCCACCCCGAGTACAAGGATACCTTCTACTACGGAGCTGTATATCAGGCATACATGACCACCGCGAGAACCTACGACGCGCTCGAGAGGATCATAGAGCTCGGCGAGGAAATGACCAACTACGAGCTTTCCGAGGACACCGTAAACGCTATCGCAGGTGAGCTCGGCATCGAGGATACTGCCGTGCTTGCGAACAAAGACGGAAAGGTCACTGTAAAGAGCGTTATCGCATACCTCGACGAGTATATTGACGAGCACGAGCTTCAGGAAGAGGTAGAGGATAGGATCGAGGAGATACTCGACGAGGCAGAGGACGCAGCCGAGATGGCAGCACTCGCATCCGACGCATACAAGGCAGACCTCGAGGCTCTTAAGGCTCAGATAGAGGCTATCATCACCACTATCAACTCTACCGCGCAGCCCTTCCTTGCCCTTCTTTCCGAGGAGGCAAAGGCGGATCTTGAAGCTTGCATCGCAGATCTTAACGCAACCGCCCTTAACATTACGGCTATAATGCAGAACGGTCTGACCGAGGAGGAGATAGACGCCCTCGCAGATGCGGCATCCGAGAAGGCTGAGGCAATGTACGAAAGAATTAAGGCCGACCTCTCCGAGGAAGAGCTCGAGGCGATAGAAAACCTCAGAGCAAAGGCAGAGGAAAGCATCACCACGCTCACGAATCAGTTCAAGGACAGACTCACCGCTGCCGAGAATCAGGCAAAGCAACAGCTTGCTAAGCTTCGTGAGGAAAGAGAGGCGGCAAGCAAGGCCTCTTAAGCCCGAGTATATTTATAGCGTGATACTCTGAACGGAGTATCACGCTAAGTTATGATTGCCCTTACGGGCAAGTTATGAGTTATGATATGCTTCGCATAGTTATGATTGGCTTCGCCAAGTTTGAGGTTAGATGGGCAATCATATCATAACATTTGCGTAGCAAATTCATAACGACGAGATAAGTTGCAAAGCAATTTGGCGAGCCTCAAAACTCTAAACAAAAAACAAAAAAAGAGAGAACATTTCGGCTATATAATGTAAACCGATTTGTTCTCTCTTTCTGTCGTTATAAGAGTTCGTGCTTAGCCCGAGTACATTTGACTGGTCAAATGCGATGCTCGCACTTAGTAGCTAAAGCGGGAACGTGATGAAACCAAAACGAGCTACGATAAAGCATAACGCTTTCTGTATGCGAGGGGCGACATCCCCACCTGTTTTTTAAACGCTTTGGTAAAATGCGCTGCGCTCTGAAATCCCGAGAGCTGTGCGACCTCTCCGACGTGTATATCCTGCTCTCTCAGCATTTCCATAGCCATATTCAGCCTGTATTTCAGGATAAATCCGTATATGCTGCTCGAGGTATGCGCTCTGAACACTCGGTTAAGGTAGGATGGATTGAAATGGAACTCCTCTGATAGTAGCTCGTAATCTATTTCCTTAGAATAATTGTTGCTTATATAATCTATCACGCGCCTTACAAGCTCGCGCGACTTGCGGTCATGCGCGAGAGCATCGTCACCGCCTCGCTTTACCACCTCGGCAAGCAGCTCCTTCATGTGCGCGGACGCAAGCATACGCGAATATTCTCCGCCCATCAGGTACTCGGTCACGATGCGCTTTACCGATACCTCAAGATCGTTTTGAGAATAGAGCACTATCGGGCGCGAGAGCTCGGGCTTGTCCTCAAAATCCACGCACTCGATAATATCCGACGGATCGAAGCTTTTGCTTTCTATCGGGTGGAAGGTGCGCTTGATATGAGAGTGACCGTGCGTGTAGTCGAAGTTCACAGCGTAATAATTTACGCTCTCGATCTCCCACGAATATTCCGTGCCTGCTCCAAACAGCACAAGAGTTCCTGCCGACAGATCTATACTGCCGTCGGGAAAGGTCATTTTTCCACTCCCCGATGAAATGTAAAAGAGCCTCGAATCGACGGTCTTTATCCGCTTGTAGGTATCCGCTCCGTTCTGCCTTGTCAGCTGAGAGCTTAGCGCCTGTCTGACAAAAGGATTTATTTCGTAAAACAACATATCATCAGCTCCTTTTACTCTAAGGATAGCACAAAACCGCGCACAAATCAACCGTTTTCAAAAAATAAAAAGTACGGAAATGACAAAAACTAGTGCCGTATTTCCATTGTTTTTTCACGCTGCTTTGATATAATGTTATCAGAAGCCGAAGCATAGCCACCGGTGCTATTCCGAAGCCAGATCCCGGATTTGGCAACAAAAAAACCTAAAAGGAGCTTTTAATCATGACTGATAAGCTTAGAATTGCCGTTATAGGATGCGGCCCGTTCGCAAAAAGGTTCGTAAATCTGTTTAAATACCACCCTAACACCGAAAAGGTCTACGTTTGCGACCTTATCGATGAAAAGGCAAAGAAATTCTCCGAGATGTTCGGAGTAGATATTATAGAGAGCTTCGAGGAAGCACTCGAGCGCGAGGACATCAACTGTATCGCTAACTTCACTCAAAGGCATCTCCACGGAGATATCTCGATAAGAGCGCTCGAGGCGGGAAAGCACGTTTATTCCGCAGTTCCGATGGCATCTACCGTCGAGGAGTGTCAGAGGATCGTTGAGCTCGTTAAAAAAACCGGCCTTACCTACTTTATCGGTGAGACCTGCTACTACTTCCCCTGTGCTATGTACTGCCGCGAGGCGTTTGCCGAGGGTAAGTTCGGTGACTTCTCCTACGGAGCAGCGCAGTATTACCACCACATAAACGATATCAGCTACGGCAAGCGCGAGGCTGAGCGCGGAATGCCCCCGCTGTTCTACCCCACCCACTCCACCGCTATGCTTCTTGCTGCCACGGGCTCCTACGCCACCGAGGTAGTGTGCTTCGGACGCAAGGACACCGCAGGTGACAAATGCTTCACCCCCGAGGGTAACGAATGGGGCAACGAGTACATAAATCAGTACGTGATGATGAAGCTTGCCAACGGCGGCACGATAAGAGTAACCGAGGCGCGCGGCTTGGGCTTCGGCAGTCCGAGCTCCTCGATCTCGGGCTTCTACGGCACGAAGGGCAGCTACGAATACAGCGTAGCTCAGCATCTTCTCATAGAGAAGGATCTCACCGCCGAGAAGGAGACGATCTACACCACCAACGTCAGCGACTACGTAAACTCTGCCGAGATGGTCGCTCATAAGAATGACCCCGACTTTATTGCCAACGTTGCGGCAGGAAAGTGGAAGAATGACAGCTTTGCCGCTATTCAGGAAAGAGAAAGAGCAAGACTCCCGAAGTCCTACGAGGGTCTTGAGAACGGACATATGGCATCTCATCAGTTCCTCATCGACGACTTTTGCAAGGCAGTAGTATCGGGCGAGATACCCGCGCTCAACGCATGGTTTGCCGCAAGGTGCAACATCCCCGGCCTCGTTGCTATCGAGTCCTGCAAGATGGGCGGCGCAGTCCTTCCCGTCCCCGACTGCGGAGATGCTCCCGTAAGGTGACGATATGATTGCATATTTGTATCTTGCCCTTGCCCTCTTTGCAGGGCTTGCAAAGGGCTTCATAGGTAAAAAGACGAGCGGAGATATGGAGAGCTTCAGGGATTGCACCTTCATAAATCTTCTGAGAATGCTCTTCTGCGCTCTTGTCGGCTTTATATTCGTCATCGCGGACGGAGCCTTCTCTGCCCTCGCACTCACCCCCGAGAGCTTCGGGATTTATACCCTCTCCGCGGTATCGGTGAGCGCATTCTGCGTATGCTGGATGTACGCTTACAAGGCGGACGCGTACGTATTCCTCAACATATTCACAATGCTCGGCTCGATCATAACGTCACTTCTCGGCTTCTTCATTTACAGTGAGCCTATCACGCTCGGTAAATGGATAGGCATGGGACTTCTCGTTGTAGCCGTTTCTATAATGTCGAAGTACAACAAGGATATAAAGGGTAAAATATCTCTTAAGGGCATAATTATCCTCGTTGTCGGCTGCCTCGGCTGCTCTATCGGAGACTTCTCGCAAAAGGTATATATGAAGACCTCGGGCGAAAGCAGCGCGGTGTTTAATTTCTATACCTACATAATCGCCTTCGTTCTTCTTCTCATTCTCTATGCAGCGCTAGCTATGAGAAAGAAGACCCCCAAGCTAACGTTAGCGGTAGCAAGCAAGCGTAACGTTCTTCTTTATTTTCTGATGTCGGCTTGCCTGTTTCTCAACGCGTTCTTTAAAACTCTTGCCGCAGGCACACTCTCCTCGGCAGAGATCTATCCCGTGCTCCAGGGCGCGAACCTTATACTCTCGGGCGTAATGGCTCAGCTTTTCTTCGGAGAGAAGATGAACCGCAAGAGCCTCGCGGGTATACTAACAGCCCTCGCAGCGGTTATAATCATGAGTGTACTTTAATCATTTCGGTGCGCCGAGCTTCGGCGCACCATTTTTTTGCGTTCGATAATATCATTCAAGGTGAAAAGGGAAAGCATATTCATATTTTTTTAAAAATGCCTTTACTTTTAAGACACACGATGGTAAAATAGTGACATAACATAGATATTTTAAAGAAAGCGCGCAGACAGCGCGCGCAACATAAAGGGGACTATACCAATGAAAAAGCTAATAAGATCGGCTCTCTCGCTCATGCTTATTCTTTCCGTAGCGCTCATCGCGCTAACGGGCTGCTTCGCGGGAATCATTCCTACCCCGGATGAAATCGGTGAAAAGCAGATCCCCGTCTATCAGGGTATGTCGATCACAAAGGCGCCGCAGGCATCGCAGACCGCAATGCTCCTCGGTCCTGACAATGACGACTTTGACTATGACAAGGACAACGGCAACCACAACGGTCACTTCAAGGGTGACCACACCGACCGCGATGAGGAAATCGATGAGGAAAAGCCCTTCCCCGAAAACGGTGAAAACGAAAACATCGAGGAGGAGATCAAATCCTCACTTGACGTAATAGGCTCTCCCGATACGATCTATTACGCAACACCGGGCGAGGATATCTACATCAATATACATATCGATAACCCCGATAGCTTTGAGATAATGTCCTTCACTCTCAACGGCAAAAAATATTCGAGCTATATGTTCGAGGATGGCTCTGATATGGAAACGATCGTGCTCAAGTACAACGTAGGCACGGCAAGCGGCATTGTCGAATATACCATCGATGCTATTAAGTACGTAGACGGTACCGAAATAAAGGACGTTCTTATCGACGGTGACAAGACCGTCAGAGCGGGTATTATGACCGAAGGTCAGGTACAGGCTAACCTCTCGGATATAGATATTGATACGAACGCACTTTCCTTTAAGGTCAGCATCAAGGATAATGACGGTCTTATAGCCTACTCGGACGGTGTTCTCAAGGCTGTTTTGTATGACGGATTTGAAATCGTAGCAGAAAAGGATCTCGCACCGGGAGAAAACGCAGTAGCCTTCGACTCCCTCCAAACGAGCACTCTCTATCAATACGCCGTGGTCGCTTATTACGATGATCTTTCGGGTGACGGCTTCAAGATGAACGTTCTTTATAAGGATGCATTCTATACCGATGCGGTAGTTTTGTTCGATAATATCACTGTCGGACAGGATAATGTAAGCTTTAGTTTACTTTGGCACGAGGATCACACGGAAAAATCAGTGTCGGCGCTTAAGCTCTATCAAAACGACAGGCTGATCAACACGCTCGATGTAAATGCAGCATCCGTAGAAAAACTGCTTTCCGACAACACCTATAAGCTCGTTGCGGAATATACAAACGGTGTTCTCACCGAGAGCATTTATCTCGAATTTACTACCTTCGCAAAGGCTACTCCCGAAATCTCGGTTATTAACCCCACCCAAACGCAGACCTCTGTTGGCTTTGAAATCAGCGAAACAGATGCTGACAACGTTGGCGCAATTACCAAGATCGAGCTCGTTCACGCAAACGGTACGGTTGTTGCCGATTCACTTGATCAGAGAGCTTTCGCAAACCTTCTCTCTGACAATGCCTACACCGTTAAGGTCACATATGTCTATGACCTCAACGACGGTGCGGGAGTGCATACTGTAACCGATGAGTTTACCATCACTACCGATGCAAAGGCTGCGCCAAGCTTTACCGTTAAAAACGCGAACGTTACCGCAGAGAGCATCACCGCTGAGTACGATATTTCAGACGTTGATAACCTTCTTTCCTATTACAAGATAGAGTTGTATGAGGCAGGCACACTCGTTTTGGAAAGCACCGATAAAAAAATCAATTTTGAGGACCTTGCCTACTACACGGATCACACAGTCAGGTTCACTTACAGGTTTGATCTAAACGACGGTAACGGAGAGCAATCCGCAACGTACGACTACACCTTCAAAACCTTACCGTATATTGATGTAACAGACTGCAGCATCGCTAACACCTCAGCTGTTTCCGAGGGCGATACAATATTTATGTCGGTTACTCTTGATAATCCTCTCGGTATGAGCATTGAATCCGTTGTCATCAACGGAGAAACGTACGCCGTTACGGGTGCTTCTACAAACAACAGAATATTTGTAGAGATAGTATACAACGGACAGTTTGCCGGCGGCGATACTTATCTTAAGATAGATAAGGTAAATGCTAAAATCGGTACCACAGCCTTGAATATAGAGCCAAAATCCGAGCTCTCCGACAACGTATTTATCAACGGTAAATTCGATGTGCTTGGAATTGGCTTCGTAAACGAAGATTTCGAGCCTATCGACTGGGCATTCCCGTCCCAAAAGGTTTACGTGATGATTACCTTGGATAATGCAACCGGATACCGAATAGACAGTATAAAGGAATCCGGCTCAAAGTCACAGGGAACGGTTACAAGTCTTATGAAGCTTGATAACAACCACTGGTACTATGAGGTCAATTTAATTGAGTGGGCAAACGGTGAGCCGTTCTACGACACCTCGTTTGATACCATCGGCTTCTTCAACAGAACACTCGAGAGCCTCTCCTATTCAAACGACTACCTTGCGAAGACCGTCACGTTTTCCGGCATGAAAGCATCCTTCTATCGTCTACGCTCGGATACTGTGAATTATATCACCTGCCCCGAAGACATTGAAAGCATGTATAACGGAAACTATTACGCCCTTGCAAACGATATCGACCTTGCGGGAATCGAATGGCATGGCAAGGAATTTGAGGGTGTGCTCGACGGTAAGGGATATTCGATAAAGAATATGTCGTTTGTCGGCACAATAAAGAACACCTCGGTACATCTTGGTCTGTTCAGCACGGTTAACGGCGTAATTCAGAACCTCAACATGGAGAGAGTTACGATAATTGCCGACGTAACGGCAGACGACGGAAATAAATACGATGTATACTGCGGTGCGCTTGCAGCCTTCTCTCCCTATCAGCTTAACATTATCGGTTGTACCGTAGATGAATATTCCGTTATCAGTGTCAAAAGCACGAACAAAGACTCAACCTTTGTCGGCGGCTTGGTCGGATATATCTACAGCGGTGTATCGATCACGATCGCTGATAGCACCAATAGCGGCAGTGTCAGCAGCAACTGTGATTACGTGGGCGGATTAGCAGGATATATCACCACCTCTGACTCCCCCGTCATGATCACAGGATGCACAAACGCGGGTAACGTAAGCGGCAACGATTATGTAGGCGGCTTGCTTGGATACGTCGCGGACTACCACTTCTCCATCAGAATCACGGACTGCACCAATACAGGCAAAGTAAGCGGTAACGACCTTGTCGGCGGCTTGGTCGGAATGGCATACTCCACCGCCTCCATCTTAATAACCGGTAATACCAACACGGGCAGCGTCAGCGGTAATGGCAGCGTCGGCGGCTTGCTCGGAGTTGTCAACTCCGCCTTCTCCACCGTAATAACCGGTAGCACCAACGTGGGTAGCGTTAGCGGCAACGATAATGTCGGCGGCTTAGTTGGATGCGCCGACTACACAATTACCATCACGAACTGCGCTAACAGCGGCAGCATTTTCGGCAGCTATGCTACCGGCGGCTTTATAGGAGGTGCCGCCCACGCAGTCGCTATCACGGGAAGCACCAATAGCGGCACTGTTAGCGGCGGTAACAGCACCGGCGGATTCTTAGGACATATCCATTTCTATGATGAATTCAACTTCTCGTTCACGATCACGGATTGTACCAATACGGGCAGCGTTAGCGGTGATGTCAATGTAGGCCACTTGGTCGGATACTCATATTCTCAGCCACAGATCACGAATTCCTATTCTCTCGAAGGCTTAGACTATTACGAAGGCTACAACGGTGACACCTGCACCACAGAGCAGCTCAACTCCAAGGAGTTCTACACGGATACACTCAGCTGGAGCGAGGATATCTGGGATCTTTCGGAGCTTGATATTGAAAACGGGAAGTGCCCAACCATCAAAAACGCATAAACAGTTTTTGGGCTGTGGTATTTGGGCATAACCGAATAAAAAACACCGGGGTATTGTTTAGGCAGTACCTCGGTGTAAATTTTGCGCTATAAAAAAGTTAAGGTTGAAAACCTTTGGTTTTCTTCTTTTATGGTGTTTTTATTCTACCGCCGTTTCCTCGCTTGGTGTACACCGCGCACGAACAAAGCGATAGGCAAACCTTTAGCAGCACGGGTCAAGCAAAGGGCGAAACGGAGCTTTGATCCGTTTCGATTTGCTTTGCAAATTGCCCCTTTGTTTGTCAAACATTGTTAAAGACAAAGCCACACACCTCTTGCTTGTCAGCCGACGGTTTCTGCACCAAATCCCTTTGCCCCGAGGGGCTGTTTCATTTTGGGCATAACCGAATAAAAAACACCGGGGTATTGTTTCGGCAGTACCTCGGTGTAAATTTTGCGCTTTAAAAAGCTTAAGGTTGAAAACCTTTACTTTTTTTTAATGATGCTTTTATTCTACCGCCGTTTCCTCGCTCGGTGGTTTTCCCCGGCACAAGACTAAAAAACAACTGAACGGTACTTTACAACCGAGGGATTATATGCTATAATACCACTAGCGCTCTATACACGCGCACACGAGGTGCATTTATGAAAATAGGAATTTTTGCCGACGCACACTACTCATCGAAGGAAGTGGTCGACGGAAACAGATATAACAAGCAGTCTCTCCGAAAAATCAAGGAAGCGTACGAGTTCTTCGAGGAGGAGGGCTGTAAGCTCGTTATCTCGCTCGGAGACCTTATCGAGGGAGATGACGACCACGCACTGGAGGTTAACAACCTCAAAGAGATAGCAGAGATTATCTCGGCATCTCCCATACCGACCGTGTGTCTTATGGGTAACCACGATGCCTTTACCTTTGGTAAAAAGGAGTACTACTCCACCCTCGGCATCGGTGAAGCACGCGATCTCAACATCGGCGGTAAAAGCTTTATTTTCCTTGACGCCTGCTTCCACGCGTCGGGTGAACGCTATACGACGGGTGGTGTCGATTGGCGCGACTGCTATCTACCCGACACCGAGGAGTTATCCGAGGTTCTCGAATCGCTGAGCGAGGATAGCTACGTCTTTATCCACCATAATATCGATCCCGCACTTCCCGAGGAATACAAGCTATCAAATTGCGACGAGGTATTTGCAATGATATCCTCGACCCCGTTAGTAAAAGCGGTATTCCAAGGTCACTACCATCCCGGCAAAATAAGCGAGTACGACGGCGTGAAATACTACGCACTCCCCGCCATGTGCGAGGGCGAGGACAGAGCCTTCGTATTCGATCTTTGATAATGGAGGAAAAATGAACGTCTTAGCTATAGGAAACAGCTTCTCGCAGGATACGACAAGATATCTGCACGCGATAGCGAGGGCAGACGGAGAAAAATTAAACGTAGCGAACCTCTATATAGGCGGCTGCTCGCTCGAAAGGCACTTCCGCAACATGATGACCGAGGCGGCAGAGTACGAGCTTCAGTTTAACGGTGAATGTACGGGCTTCAAGGTCTCGCTCTTCGAGGCACTCACCAACCGCGCCTGGGATATTATCACCGTCCAGCAAGTCAGCCACCAATCCTTCAATAAGGACAGCTACTTCCCCTATATCACCGAGCTTATAGACTACGTAAAGAGCCTTGTACCCAAGGCGAAGATATACCTTCACCAGACCTGGGGCTACGAGGACGGCTCCGCACGCCTTGCCACAACTCCCTACGCGACCTTCGGTGATATGGCAAGCGACGTCATCATGACGAATGCCGAGGTTGCAGACGAGATCACAGCCGACCGCATCATCCCCTCGGGAGAGATGCTTCTTAAGCTCCACGAGGCAGGCATCGCTAAGATCCACCGCGACACCTTCCACGCATCGCTCGGTATCGGAAGATACGCACTTGCCCTTATATGGTACCGCGCCCTTACGGGAAAGAGCGTCCTCGAAAACACCTTCGCGGACCTCGACGAGGAAGCAAGTGACGAGGAGATGAAGCTCGCACGCGACTGTGCCGAGAGCTTTGCTTTTGAATAACGCAAAGCGAATCTAAATAAAAAGCTCGAGCGAAGCTACCGTCTACGATAGCTTCGCTCTTTTAAAAATATCTGAATAATGCAACACCCTTAACGGTTAAGCCTATGGGGAGCACGTTATAATGATTATAGAATGTCGAAAAGGCGGGAAAGCCTTTTCGCGGCTGATACATCAGCCAATCAAAAAGCCCAAGATGGCTTTTTGTAACTATATCATTTCAACAGAAATCGACAAATTTCCCATTCCGAAATTTGTTCGCAAATCCCGGATTTGCGGTCGAAATCGGGTAATTTCGACTTTCGATTGTCGTTATATAGTCCCACTCTTTTTTTAATCTTCCTTTAACTTGCGAATGTTCGATATAAACCCGAGAGTGCTTAAAACGGCAATCGTGTAGGATATAGCCATAAACGCCAGCGCAAGCCCCGGCGTACCAATAGAATCCACAAAACCTTCTGTGAGCATTCTTATTAAGTATAAGGTGGACCACCACAGAAAATACAAATTCAAAGCAGCCACAGCCCCGGTGATTACGAGAGAAATAATGCGGAAAACCTTCTTAAATACAGAGGATTTAGCCATTTTCGTTTCTCCTTATTATTTCACCGCTATAATACTTTGCCATTTCACGCCTTAGTTCTGTCATTGTCATTCTGCTGTATTCCTCGGGGAAGCTCGTGTAGTTATTAATCGAACGGCCACTACTTAAGGTATAGTTTTCCGGTGCAACGTACTTAAAGGTTGTGGAGTTTGTGCAATAACCTGTATAATCGTTATATGCAAAAGATCTGTTGTTTTCATGCCCATCTATGTTTTGTATGCTATCCTTTAATGTAGCCGGGAAATTTGCAGGGAAAAAGTATGAATTTACTTGCATATCAGATGGAGCAACGCTGTTCCATATTGTCGAAGCAAAGTAAGAACAGTTATTGAACAAGTCCCAAGCATTCATCTGTATGCATTTCTGGCTAACAGCTGACAATTGCTGTGAGGTTATCGTTATAGTTAATGAAGCGGTATTTTGCGTTCCCAACTCAGCTTGTGCTTCAAGATTTAACCAAGCACCTTGATATAAACTTCCGGTGTCAAGATCTATGACATTGCCCCATGTTCCAATACTAACGGTTTCTCCCGAAGAAAGTGTTGTATTGTAAAAACTGTAATCATTATCCGTTTCATTTTCTACGACCAACCATGCGTGTCCTAAATCAAGTCCAGCAGAGCTAGCGCTACTACCATTACCATGCATCGAATAGATAGATAGTTGAATTGAGCCGCTTCCGTCTGCATACGTTGTTATTTGCAAACACAAAGTTGATACAGTAAATATCATAACAATCGTAAGTACCATAGCTGTCATTTTTCTTAGTGCTACTTTTTTAGTCATTGTTCTTCCTCCTTATTTGTTTTGTTTTTTTAAGACAACCAACCGGCACGATAAATTGTGGGGCAACTCTATTTTACCATATATGGGTGTATTTGTCAAATATATCTTTAATATCATTCGTCGGGAAACAATTTCGATCTACAATCACATCCAAAAACATTTGCATGTTATATCGCCCGCGACAAAAACGCTTCACAAATGGACACGAAAAAACCTTCATTCAACGCATAAAACCTCGGTTTTGACAACAATAGTTATCATTACAACGCAAAAAGCTGCCCGACATCCATCGGACAGCTTTTTATATTTTGCATTTCACCTCACGAACGAAAGCAGATACTCCGCCGACTTATCAAGAAGCTCGGTATCGAAGGGTCTACCGTTCACCTCCAGAAGCAGGCTACCCGAGTAGCCGTCGTCACGCATTCTCGTGATGAGAGTATCAAGGGGCAAAAGGCCCTTACCCATAACCGCGCTGCGCAGTGGGGGCATATAGGATCTGACGATCCTTCCGAACTCGTTATACTCCCAATCCTTGATGTGCGAGTGTACTATCCTGTCGCGGAAGACCTCGTAAGCCGTGAGAACGTCCTCGCGAACGCAGAAGAAGTTGCCCGCATCGAGAACGAAGCCCACGTCGGGAGCGTTATCAATGATATATTTACAGTCCTCGATGAGCGAATCTGCGCGCTGTCTGACCGACTGATTTTCAATCATGACGGTAACGCCCGAGCCGCGTGCGTACTCAGCCATAGACTGATATCCCTCGACCATCCTCTCACGCATCGCGTAGTATTCCTCGGGGCTCTCGGCATTCCTGACGTTCGGCGCGAGCATGATCTTCGGCACGCCAAGACGCTCGAGCTCATCGATAAAGCCCTTGACCCGTGTCAGATTTTCCTCGAGATTCACGCCCTCGGCGGTGATAATATCGGTAGTTGCGACGAATGCACCGAAGTCCATCCCCGCACGGTTCAGCTTGCTCTTATACTCCTCTAAGGAATAGTCGACAAGCTCGCTCTCAAGCACGTCGGCGGCAACGATGCCCATATTGCGGTAATGCCTGAATGCGGCATCCTCGTCGTGCCAGTCGCTGAGCTGCCTTACGTGTACTGCATAAACGGAAACGTTCATTTTAATCTCCTTCATTTTCTCTGCGTTCATCTGACGGAAGCGTCAGTCCGTGCTTTTTCATAGCCTTCCAGAAGCCGGCATAGGTACGATATCCGACGTAGCTCGCGATCTCTCCGAGCGACATATCCGACACTGCGAGCAGCTGCTTCGCCATATTGACTCTCGTCGAGGTTAGCGTCTCACGGAAGCCCGCCCCCATATAATCAATGACAAGCCTCTCGGTCTGCCTCTCGGACAGATGAAGCGATGCCGCAAGATCTCCGAGGCGTATATCCTCACTGTACTTATTCGAGAAGAACTCAAAAATGAGGAAGCCGGGGTCGCTGATATGCTCACTTCTCACAGGCTCGACCGCGAGAAAATGGCGGCAGAAAAGCGTTATGTATGCGCTGATACCCGTGTAATCCTCGGTCGAGATGCATCTGTCGATCTCGGAGAAGAACTCCGCGAGCACCGCGGAGCCAAGCATGTACACACCGAACTCGCTGACCTCGCAATCAATCTGAAAAGCCGCCTGATGGGCATTTTCATCCCTCTCGACACCGGCATGGAAAACTCCGGCAGGAATAACGAGCATCGAGCCGTTTTTCGCACGGTAGATCTCCTCGCCTATGCGGTAAACGACGTCGCCGCCGAGGAGAAAGTGCACCTCGGCATAATTGTGCCTATGTATTTTGCTTGTTAACAGGCGCTTGTTGAAAAAGCCGTCCTGCATAAACACCTTGTGAGTGTCACTGCCGATTCTTACGTTTAATTCCTGATACATATACATTTCCTATCACGACAAAAAGTGCATCGTGTTGTCCGTTTGATATATTGAATTCACATTATTTTATGCTACAATATTATTATACCACAGCAAAACACGATGTCAAGTGGGTAAATGTTACATCCCACCGACAGAGAACCGTAAATAAGGATAAAAACCGAAAGGAATTTACTGAAATGATGAAATTTGAAGGCATTATGCCCGCCCTCGTTACCCCTCTCCACGATGACCAGACTGTAAACGTCGAGGTTCTCCGCGAGCTTCTCGAGTATCAGCTTGACAAGGGCGCAGACGGCTTTTACGTAGGCGGCGCTACCGGTGAAGGCATCAACCTTAAGACCGAGGAGAGAATGATCCTCGCCGAGGAGTCAATCAAGACCGTTGCTCACCGCAAGCCCTGTATCATCCAGGTCGCAGCATACGACTTCAACGATGCTATCCGCCTTGCTAAGCACGCAGAGGCTATCGGTGCTGAAGCCATCTCGGCAACTCCCCCGCTCTTCTACAAGTACGACGAGAAGGATATCTACAACTACTACAAGGCGCTTGCCGATGCAGTACATATCCCCATGATGATCTACTACAACCCTGCGGCAGGCTTCCAGATCACGGCAGATTTCGCAGCGAAGATGTTCGAGGTAGACAACATCACGGCTATCAAGTGGACCAGCCCCAACTTCTACGAAATGATCAGACTCAAGGATCTCACCCACGGTGAGATGAATATCATCAACGGTCCCGATGAGATGCTTCTCATGGGTCTTAACGCGGGCGCAGACGGTGGCATCGGAACGACCTACAACGTTCAGCTCGGCATCATCAAGTCGATCTACGAGAACTTCAAGGCAGGCAACATCGCCGAGGCTCAGAAGATGCAGACCCTCGCAGACCGCATCATCCACGCCATCATCCGCCACAGAACCATCCCCGTAACCAAGCTCGTCCTCGAGGCAATGGGCTTCGCAGTCGGTAACGCGACCTTCCCCATGACCCGTTACACCCCCGAGGAGAAGGCAGCCATCGTCGCAGAAGTAAAGGCAGCCGGCCTCGATATCTGAATCTGATATCAGAAAAACAAATAAAACCACCGTTTAGTGTGTTATCCTTAACTAAAGGATGCCTTACGGTGGTTTTTTCTACAATCTTCGCGGTTGACAAAGGCGCGCGCATAATATATAATTAAAGTGATAATGATAAACCCGAAAATCGGCGTTGAAGCAGTGCCGGGCGGCTCTGTTTTAACTTTTTTGACCGTTACAACGAAAATGGGAGGCGCGTATGCATACAAGGACCGAAAACAGGTATCTCTTAGAGCTGGCTAAATCCTATCCGAACCGCACGGCGGTGTCCAGCGAGATTATCAATCTCTCGGCTATCCTCGAGCTGCCGAAGGGCACCGAGCACTTCCTCAGCGACATTCACGGAGAGCACGAGGCGTTTCTGCACATAAGGCGCAACGCGTCGGGCGTCATACGCAAGAAGGTCGATCAGCTGTTCTCAAAAACCATCACCGCGACCGAGCGGGCAGAGCTCGCTACGCTCATATACTACCCCGAGGAGAAGCTCGACGAGCTTCGCGAGAGGATAGACGATCTCGACGATTGGTATCAGGTGACGCTTATGCGTCTTATCGAGATCTGCCGACTCGTCAGCGGTAAGTATACCCGGTCCCGTGTCAGAAAAAGACTGTCTAAGGTCGCAGGCGGATATGAATATATCATCGACGAGCTCCTCAACGTCGATGCCGCATCCGAGCACAAGGTCGGCTATTATGAAAACATTATCGGCACGATCATATCGACAGGCTCATCCGAGAGCTTCATTGTCGCAGTCGCAGCGGCGATCAAGGCGCTGATCATCGACCATCTCCATATCGTCGGTGATATCTTCGACCGAGGACCGAGGGCGGATATCATCCTCGACGAGCTTCTTAAGGAGGAGTCAATAGACGTGCAATGGGGTAACCACGACGTTCTCTGGATGTCCGCGGCAGCAGGCTCGCGCACCGCGATAGCAACCGTGCTCAACAACTCTATAACCTACAAGAATCTCGACGTTATCGAGATGGGCTACGGCATTTCCTTAAGGCCCCTCACCCTCTTTGCGAGCGAGATATACCAAAGCTCCGACGTATCCTGCTTCATGCCCAAGGGCGGAGCCTATCACGGCTTCACGGCTAAGGATGACGACCTTCTTATCGCGAGGATGCACAAGGCTATAAGCATCATACAGTTCAAGCTCGAGGGTCAGACGATACTTCGTAACCCTTCATTCCACATGGATGACAGGCTTCTCTTAGATAAGATCGACTACGCGAAAAGGATCGTGCGCATCGACGGGCGCGACTACCCCTTACGCGACACAGACTTCCCCACCGTAGACCCCGAGGATCCTTACCGTCTGACAGACGAGGAAGAACAGGTGATGCGCTACCTTAAAAACGCATTCATGCGTTCAGAAAAGCTTCAAAGACACGCCGCTTTCCTCTACGAAAAGGGCGAAATGTACACAATATTTAACAAAAACCTGCTATTTCACGGTGCAATACCGCTCGATGACGACGGCAATCTTCTCGCGCTTGACTGCGCGGGCGGACGCTCGGGCAAGGCTCTGATGGACTATTGCGACAACATGGCAAGGCGCGCATACTTCTCGAAGGACGGCACACCGCAAAGGCTCGAGGCAAAGGATTTCCTCTGGTTCTTATGGTGCGGAAAGGACTCTCCGCTGTGCGCGAGGAAGAAGATCGCGACCTTCGAAAGACTGCTTGTCAAGGACGAGAGCACCTGGGATGAGCCGAAGAACGCATACTACCACTGCTGGGAGAGCGAAGCCACCGCGAATATGATCCTCTCGGAGTTCGGCCTCGGCGGTGATCGCTCGCATATCATAAACGGTCATATACCGATCAAGTCGAGCGACACGCCCCTTAAGGCGGGCGGAAAGCTGATAGTTATCGACGGCGGCTTCTGCCGTGCATATCAGCCCAAAACGGGCATCGCGGGATATACACTCATCTACAATGCCGAGGGCATAAGAATATCCGCGCACGAGCCATTCTCGGGGGCAAAGGATGCCATCAAGAACAACCGCGATATCGTATCCGACACCGTCGTGTTCGAGCACTCGGCAAACAAGATCAAGATCCGCGATACCGACGGCGGCAGAGCGATAATGCAGAAGATCGACGATCTCGAGCTCCTTCTCGCAGAATACGAGGCGGGCTGCATCAAGGAGCGCGGCGTGAGATCGCGCTGACAGTCCCAAAAGAAGACCGACGCGTCTTAATATAAGAGATATGAGATCGGGCAAATATATTCCCGTAAAACCGACACGGCTTACGATCGCGTCGGATATAACGCCGACAAAAGCCAAAATACAAAAAAAGAGCGTACAGCGAATACGCTCACGCAAACGGATAATTAAAACATTTTATACATCAAGACCTTAAAGGAAAAGGAGATTTAAATGAAAAGATTCGGAGTAATGATCGATATGTCGCGCAACGCAGTAATGCGCCCCGATGAATTAAAGAAATTTATCAAGCAGCTTGCCGACTTCGGCTACAATATGGTCCAGCTCTACACCGAGGACACCTACGAGATCAAGGAGGAGCCCTACTTCGGCTACCTTAGAGGAAGATATACCAAGGAGGATCTCAAGGATATTGTCGCATATGCTGCAGAACTCGGGGTCGAAATCATCCCCTGCATACAGACTCTCGGACATCTCGAGGGTATCTTTAAGTGGGCACCTTACACCGAAATAAACGATGCGGGAGCCATTCTTCTCGTCGGCGAGGAGCGTACCTACGAGCTTATCGAGAGAATGTTCGCAACCATCCGCGAGTGCTTCACTACCGAGATCGCGCATATCGGTATGGACGAGGCGTGGACGCTCGGACTCGGTAAATACCTTGCGAAGCACGGCTTCGAGAACAGATTTGACATTCTTTCCCGTCACCTTAAGAGAGTGCTCGAGATTGCAAAGAAGTATAATTTCAAGCCCATAATCTGGTCGGATATGTTCTTCCGCCTTGCTAATCCCGACGGTGGCTACTACGGCTGGGAAAACATCACCGACGATGTCGTCAAATCCTGCCCCGACGATATCGGACTCGTTTATTGGGACTACTACCACAACGAGAAGAAGTACTACGACGGAATGCTTGCCGCGCACAACAAGTTCGGCAAGGAGGTCTGGTTCGCAGGCGGTGCATGGACCTGGATCGGTCTTGCTCCCTACACCAGCTTCACCATCGATTCAATGCAAAAGGCTATGCTCTCCTGCCGCGAGCAGAATATAGATAACATCATGCTCACCATGTGGGGAGATAACGGTAAGGAGTGCTCCAACTGGTCGCTGCTCCCCGCCCTCTTCAAGGTCAAGCGCTTCTATGACGGAGTTACCGATATGGACGAGATACGTCGCGAATTCAAGGAGCTGACGGGTGAGGACTATGATGCTATGCTCGATCTCGAGCTGCCCAATATGGTGGCAGGCAATAACAGAGATTGCCCCTCTAACATATCCAAGACAATGCTCTACTCGGATCCCCTTCTCGGCTTCCTTGACGTCACCGTCAAGGAGGGTGTCAGCGAAGAATTCACAAAGCATAAATTCAAGCTTCTCGATCACGCAAGGAACAGCAAGAGATTCTCTTACCTCTTTGAGGTAGAGGCAGCCCTTGCCGACGTACTCGAGATAAAGTACGACCTCGGAGTAAGAACGAGAACCGCGTACAAATTGGGCGACAAGACAGCTCTCGAGGCACTCATTCCCGAATACGAGGAATGTGCAAGGAGAGTAAAGAAGCTGCATAATCTCTTCAGCATCCAGTGGCATAAGGAAAACAGACCCCACGGCTTCGAGGTGCATGACTCGCGCTTCGGCGGCATCATCCTTAGACTCGAGGCGTGTGTCAAGAGGATCAAGGCGTACCTCAACGGCACCGTCGAAAAGCTCGAGGAGCTCGAGGAGGAGCTTCTCCCCTACGCACTCGCAAAGGATAAGTACTTCGCAATCGAAGGCATACCCGGCACCGAGGGTATCCCCGCACTCGATCGCCACTCCTACGCATTCACCGTAAGCCGCGAGGATTAATTACATATAGAAAAAGAGTAAGACCCGAAGAACGCACCGCGCTCTAAGGTCTTACTCTTTTTTAATTCACGCTCGTTAACACATCCGTTTTTGACGCGTTATTACGTTGTTTGTAAATATATATTTACCTTTTATAAAGGTTGTGCAGATATTTGTACTTCTCCACGGGGAATTTCTCGAGGGCATCTCGTGTAAGTCGAAAGCCCCAGTTACCCTTTGCAACGCCGGGTGTATCCATCCTCGTGTCGGCACCGTAGCCGTAGATATCCTGTATCGGTATGATGACCGCCCTTGCCGCCGACTGATAAAGCGATCTTATCGCGGCATCGGGTGCGCTCTCCCAGCGCGAGTGATCTGCGCCGATATAGTCGAAAAATCTGACACGCCCCCCGTCATCGAGCTCCCATGTGTAGCCGAGAATGGTGTTGTTGTCATGCGTTCCCGTATATGCGATCGAGTTCTCGGGAATGTTGTGCGGAAGATGCAAGGAATCGTCATCCGACAAAAATCCAAACTGAAGCACCCTCATACCGGGCATTTTGCTATATTTAAGAAGCGCTCTTACCGAATCGGTGATGTCACCGAGGTCCTCAGCAATAACGAGTCTGCCGTCTGCGATCTCGTTTATCAGGCTGACAAGAGCCCTACCCGGCCCCTTGACCCATCTGCCCTCCTTCGCGCTCACGGCCCCCGCAGGCACCGACCAATAAGCCTCGAGAGCACGGAAATGGTCTATCCTCACCCCGTCGTACATAGTGAATGCGTGCCTGAGTCTGTTAGCCCACCAGGCGAAGCCGTCATCCCTCATTTTCTTCCAATTGTAGAGCGGGTTACCCCAGAGCTGACCGTCTTTCGCAAAATAATAGGGCGGAACGCCCGCAACCTCGGTGGGATATCCCTTCTCGTCGAGCAAGAACTGCATAGGCTCAGCCCATACGTCGGCAGAATCCTCGGCAACGTATATAGGAAGATCGCCGATAATGGATATACCGCGGCTGTTCGCATAGCTCTTCAGCGCATACCACTGCGTGTAGAATTTAAACTGAACGAACTGCCAGAAGAAGAGCTCGTCAATGTCACACTCAAAATTCTGCCAGGTCTGCCACGGCGCACCGCCGTTCGCGCTTTTCAGTGCCATAAAGCACGCAACTCTCGAAAGATCCTGCCTCGAATCCACGTACTCTGCTATCTCCGTGCGGTCGAGCACCCTCGTCGAAGCCAGACGCAAAAGCGAAAGCCTTTCTTCTATAAGTCGGTCATACTCGACCGCGTATTCGCTCGTCTGCACCGCAGAAGCAAGCTCCTCTGCCGTGATCAGACTCTCCTCATAGAGAGTAGGCAGATCTATAAGCATCGGATTCGCACCGAAGGATGCCATCGACTTATACGGTGAGTTGCAATCGTCAGCCATCGAGAGCGGCAGCACCTGCCAGAGCGAGAAGCCCGCCTCGGCAATCTTGTCAACGAACAAGCGCGCGACCTCGCCGAACGATCCTATGGAATACTCTCCCGGCAGAGAGCTTATATGCATCAGTATACCTGCCTGCCTTTGCTTCATCTTTCCCATCCTTGATGATAAAATATTACTAGCGTTTTACCATACCGTCTGAAAAAGTTCAAGTGGGAGATAATTATTTTTATGTATGTGACCGCATTTTTCTGTTTTTAAGCCCGAAAACGCTTAATTTTTGGCTAAAATTGCCGAAATTTCACCAACTTTACCATTTTTATTGAAATATCGGACTCATTGTGCTACAATACCTTTGAGGGATACGCGCGCGTGAACGTTATCCCGCGCCCGCGCCCCGCGCAAACGATTTCAATCTACCGAAAGGAGATCACGATGGAAAAGAACAATCTGAAGGCGTGGCTATACCTTCTGCCCGCGATACTTTTCCTCGGTGTGTTCTTGGTCTATCCTCTCGTCGACGTGTTTATCTACTCGTTCGAGGAGGGCTTCAACTCTGCTTCGCAGACGCACCTCGGAATAGGCTTCTATAACTACGCGTACGTGCTTCGCGATCCGTATTTTCTTCAGGCGCTCGGCAACACCTTCGTGCTCGTGTTCATCACGGTACCCGTGTCCACCTTGCTCGCGCTCGTGATCTCGCTCGGTCTATCCTCTATCAAATGGCTGAGGAAGCTCTTCCAGACGATCTACTTCCTGCCCTACGTCACTAACACTCTGGCGGTAGGCCTCGTCTTTATGATCCTCTTCCAACAGACTCCCTACACCGACGGTATGGTGAACTTCGTGCTCTCCTGGTTCGGCATAGCGCCGATAGATTTCATCACCGGCCCCTATTGGGCTAAGATGCTTGTGCTCTCGATCTACACGGTATGGACGGTGCTTCCCTTCAAGATACTTATTCTGACTAGCGCTCTGGCTTCGGTCAACGATACCTACTACCAGGCGGCTCGCGTTGACGGCACCACGGGTATGAGAATGTTCACGAGGATCACCCTGCCGATGATCTCCCCCTCGCTCTTCTATCTTATCATAACCGGCTTCATCGGTGCTTTCAAGGCGTATAGCGACGCGGTCGCTCTCTTCGGCACGAACCTGAACTCAGCCGAGATGAATACGATCGTCGGATATATATACGATATGCTCTACGGAGACGGCGGAGGATATCCCTCGTTCGCTTCGGCGGCAGCGGTGATACTGTTCGTCATCGTGCTTACGATAACGGTTATTAATCTGCTTGTCAGCAGAAAAACAGTCCATTACGGAGGAGGTGCAGGAAATGCTTAACTCCGAGATACGGACGAAAACAGCCGAGGAATACGCAAAGGATGCGAAGCGTGCAAAGGTGCTCGGCATACTCAAAAGCATCGGCATTTACACTATGCTCACCATCTGGGCGATAGCCGTGCTCTTCCCCTTCTTCTGGATGCTTATAACCTCGTTCAAGACCTTCGGCTCCTACAACGCAGAGCGCGTACCGTCCCTGCTCATTAAGTACCCCACGATCGGTAACTATCTCTCGGCATTCACCGAGATCAACCTTGCAGGCTACTTGCTCAACACTCTGATATTCACCGTCATAACAACGCTTGCCATGGTGATCGTCAGCGTGCTCGCAGCTTACGCATTTTCAAGGCTCGAATTTAAGGGAAAGGAGATAGTGTTCACCATCTTCCTCGCTCTTATGATGATCCCCACCGAGCTTGTCGTTATCACCAACTTCGTCACGGTTACCAACATGGGCCTCAGAAACACCTTCACGGGTCTTATTCTTCCCTCTGTAACAAGTGTATTCTATATTTATCTTCTTCGCGAGAATTTCTCGCAGATACCGAATAATCTCTACCTCGCGGCAAAGGTCGACGGTACGGGAGATTTCAAATACCTGTGGAAGGTAGTTATCCCGATATGTAAGCCTACGATAATTACCGTTCTTATCCTTAAGGTGATCGAGTGCTGGAACTCCTTCGTGTGGCCGAGGCTGATCACCGACAACGATGCCTACTTCCTTATCTCTCAGGGCATTCAGGCAATACGCGAGTCGGGCTTCGGACGAGAGAACGTTCCCGCTATGATGGCGGCGGTGGTGCTCGTATCTCTACCCCTGATAATTCTCTTCCTCGTTTTCAGAAATAAAATCATGGAAGGCGTTGCGAGAGGAGGTACAAAGGGTTAAAATGAAAAGAATTGTTAGCATTATACTTTGTTTATCCCTGTTATTGTCACTTTTAGCGCTCACATCATGTCACGGCGCGCCCGTAACTCATGCGTTTGAGGTGCCTGACGGACTTGACGAAAGCAAGACCTACGAGATAACCTTCTGGGCCAAGAACGACTCGAACCAGACGCAGATAGATATCTACGAGGGTGCCATCCGCGACTTTGAGGCACTATATCCGAACATCAAGGTAAACCTCAAAAGATATACCAACTACGGCACGATATATCAGGACGTTCTCACCAACATCCCGACGGGAACTACACCTAACGTATGTATTACCTATCCCGACCATATAGCGACCTATATGACGGGTGAAAACGTAGTCGTCCCTCTCGATGCACTGATTACGGATCCGAAATACGGTCTTGGCGGCTCTGAGCTACGGTTTGATGGAGTTGATAACGGCGAGATCGTCGAAAAATTCCTCACCGAGGGAGTTCTCGGCGGAACGCAGTACGCCATTCCATTCATGCGCTCGACCGAGGCGGTCTACGTTAACAAGACCATGGTTGAAGCACTCACCGGAGAGCCCATCCCCGAGATGATGACCTGGGACTATATCTTCGGCGTTGCAGAAAAGGCAATTGAAAAGAACCCCGACGGTACCTACAAGGGTAACGGGCAGGATACTCTCATACCTTTCATATATAAGTCAACCGACAATATGATGATACAGATGCTGAAGCAGAAGGGTGCGGGATATTCGAGAGAGGACGGAAGCATCCTCTTATTCAACGATGATACCAAGGAGATTCTCTATACCGTTCACGAGGCTATCGAGAACAAGAGCTTCTCAACCTTCGCGGTATCCAGCTACCCGGGCAACTGGTTCGTCAGAGGTCAGTGCCTCTTTGCGATAGACTCCACCGCGGGTGCAACCTGGATGGGTCCCGATGCGCCTTTACTTGAGGTGCCGGAGGAGGAGATAGTCGACTTTGAGGTAGGAGTATATCCCGTTCCTCAGTTTGATGTGGAAAACCCCAAGATGATATCTCAGGGTCCCTCGCTTTGTATATTTAATAAAGAGGATCCCGAGGAGGTGCTTGCATCCTGGCTGTTCGCTCAGTTCCTTCTTACGGACGATATACAGATAGGCTTCTCGATGACCGAGGGATATATTCCGGTAACCACCACCGCGCACGAGAGCCCCGAATATCTCGATTATCTATCGAGAGCGGGCGAGGATAACACCACCTATTACGACGTCAAGATAAAAGCAGCAAGAGTGATGCTCGACAACATCGACTCAACCTTCGTCACTCCCGTTTTCAACGGCTCGACCTCGCTGAGAAACGCCGCAGGTCAGCTTATCGAGGAGGTCGTCAAGGGCACCAACCGAAAGCAGACCATCGATGACGAGTTTATCGAAAAGCTCTACGATAAGATGAACTCTCTATATAAGCTCAACGAAACGAAGTCGATGAGCGGCAAGCCAGCCCTCGGAGAAATGCCGACCGAATCGATAATCCTTCTCTCATCCATCGGGGCGGTCTGGCTTGGCATCGGCGGCTACTTGGCTTACGCTTTTATTAAAAAACGTGAAAATAAGTAATTTTCATTGACAACTCACCTAATTCGTGTATAATAGTTATTGTCGAACTTTAATTATTCGATTTTCAAAAAGGAGAACAAAAAAATGAAAAAGCTATTGGCAGTACTTCTTGCCCTCACACTCGTTTTCGCTCTCACCGCGTGCTTCGCACCCGATTGCACCGAGCACGTTGACGAGAACAATGATGGCAAGTGCGACGTTTGTGACACGCCCATCGAGCCCGATGACGGCGGCGATGAGGAGATCATGACTCACGCAGAGTACGTAGCGGCAGAAGACAATGCTGCGGTTAAGGTTAAGACCTACGTTCAGGCTAAGCAGTCCTGGTGGGAAAACAAGGGTACCTTCTATACCCAGGCTCCCGACGGTGCTTACTTCCTCTACAATATGCCCTGCACCGAGGAGCAGTACAACGCACTCGTGCCCGGCACCTGTATAATCGTCAGCGGCTTCAAGGCTGACTTCTCCGGCGAGAAGGAGATCGTCGACGCGACCTATGAGATCGTTCCCGATGATACCTACATCGCTACCGCTACCGACCTTACTGAGAAATTCGCGAACGGTGACGATCTTCTCGCAAACCAGAACGAGTTCTTCGCTCTTAAGGGCGCAACCGTAGTTTCCAAGGCTATATACAACTGGGACGGCACAGGCTCCGCAGGCAACGACCTTTACCTCACCGTCAGCATCGGTGCTAAGCTCTACACCCTCGTTGTTGAGTCCTACCTCACCGCTGACGGCACCGAGCTCTACGATGCAGTCGAGGCTCTCGAGGCAGGCAACGTTATCGACGTTGAAGGCTTCCTCTATTGGTACAACGGCGTACAGCCTCACCTCACCAAGCTTACCGTAACCGACGAGGGTAACGTTTCTACTCACGCCGAGTTCGTAGCAGCAGAGGATGACACCGAGCACACTATCATTACCTACGTTCAGGCTAAGCAGTCCTGGTGGGATAACAAGGGTACCTTCTATACCCAGGCTCCCGACGGTGCTTACTACCTCTACAATATGCCCTGCACCGAGGAGCAGTACAACGAGCTTACCGCAGGCACCTGCATCATGGTAACAGGCTTCAAGGCTGACTTCGCAGGTGAGAAGGAGCTCATCGATACCACCTACACCATTCTCGGCAAGGGTGGCTTCTCTCCCAAGGCAAACGACCTCACCGATGCTTTTGCTAACGCTGAGGATCTCTTCGTTTATCAGAACGAGTTCTTCACCGTTAAGGGTGCTACTGTAACCGCTAAGGCTATTTACAACTGGGACGGCACAGGCTCCGAGGGCAACGACCTCTACCTCGCAGTTACCGTTGGCGAGAAGGCATACACCTTTGTTGTAGAGTCCTACCTCACCGGTAACGGTACCGAGGTATACGACGGAGTAGAGGCTCTCGAGATCGGCGACGTTATCGACGTCGAGGGTTACCTCTACTGGTATGATGGCGTACAGCCTCACATCGTAAAGGTTACCGTTCAGGAGTAATCACAAACCGATAAATACATAAGAGCCGCGGATTCCGCGGCTCTTTTTTTACTTTTTCGCTGAGCGAGGCGAGGTAGCTTTTCGGTGAAGCTCTCGACGCACAAAGCAAAGTCTTCACGCAGTGAAGTTTTACTGAGGCAAAAAACGAAGCTCCCCACACGGCTCGCAGTGAATATCATAATCTTGAATATAAACACAGAAAAAGCCTGACCGAAGTCGGGCTTTTCGTTCTCGCCAAATTATTTTAGAGCGATGCTCGGGAAGGCAGATTTGGATGAGGATCGAGGTTATTAGTAGCGACGCTGTAGAAAACTACTGCAAGCTACTAAAACATCGATAGAGGCTTGCCTCGTCCTCGCCGAATATGCCAACCGAGATTACTTGAGAAGATTTTTGGGCTTCCTTATCTTATTCAGCTGCTTATTGATCTTAAGAAGCTCTTCCTTTGTGAAGCTGACGTTTGCCATGCCCATCATGCTCGAGAGACGGAGAACGGTGAAGCCGCCCATCATCTGGATAAGACCCTTACCCATCTTGAAGCCTGCTACCTCGAAGCCGCCTTCCTTCTTCTCGCCCTTCTTCTCGCCCTTCTTGGACATCTTCTTCTTTAAAGAAAGGCCGAAGCGCATGAACCAGAGCTTGCCCCAGAAGCAGCTCATGATATCACCGAGCTTATCGTTAAGGGAGAATCTTCCCTCGGGAGCGTCGACGTCGAACCAGTTAAGAACGGCGCCGGTCTCCTTAAGAACGTAATCCATATTTCTCTCTTCTACCTTGCGGATGGTGCTCTCGTCACGGTACTCGCCCGCGATAGCAACGAGCCGGCTCTCGCCGACGTTCGGTACGTCAAAGTAGAAGAAGTGATCGGGAGCCTGCTTCTTTCCGATGGACTCACCGTTGAGGAAGAGCTCGACCTCGGGAAGGTTCGAGTAAACGGTAACCTTTGTAACGTCCTCAACGCGGTCTACGTATCTCTTGCCGCAAATGTGTACGAAGGGATCGTCGGAGAGCCATGCCTTGTAAGCATAGAAGGAATCCTTCTTATACTTTCTGTCCATGGTGATAAGACCCTTATGGTTCTGTCCGTTCTCGCCGCCCTCTGCTCTCGCATCTGCGCCGAAGTCGAACATATTCCATACGTGGGTAGCCCAAAGGTAGGGGCGTGCCTTTATCTGCTTGATAAGCTCCTCGTGGTAGTATGCCTGATATTCCTCGGTATAATCGCCCTGAACGGGATCGGAGGTATGCCAGTTAAGCGCCTCGCAGCCGTACTCGGAGCAGCCGATCGGAATTTCGGGATGCTTCTTATGGAACTCGTCGAACCAAGGACCGTTCATAGAAGTATCTCCGCCGTACCAGCCGAAGTAGTGGTTATACGATACTACGTCGGGGATCTGTACGTAGGGATCATCCATCGAGCACATAGAAACGCAAGCGATGGTAGTAAGACGGGTCTTATCGAGCTCGTGAACGAGATCGTTAAGAATGTTGTGATTCTCGAGAAGGTCGGGAGTCGAACCGCTGATGGTGATCTCGTTGGAAAGACCCCATACTACGATAGAGGGGTGATTGTAATTCTGAATTACAAGCTCCTTCATCTGGTTGACGGTGTTCTCGCGGCCGCCGGGCATATGGCGAGAGATATAGGGAATCTCCGCCCAGATGACCTGACCGTACTCGTCACAAAGATCGTAGAAGTACTCATCGTGCTGATAGTGAGCAAGGCGGATTGTGTTGGCGCCCATCTCGCAGATGAGCTCCATATCCTCCTTATGATGCTCGGGAAGAAGTGCGTTACCGATGCCGAGTCTGTCCTGGTGACGGGATACACCGCGGAGGGGGTACTCCTCACCGTTGAGGATAAAGCCGCGGTCGGGGTTGATCTCGAAGGTACGGCAGCCGAATCTCGAGGATACCGCATCGATCTCCTCACCGTCTCTTACGATAGCCACCTTAGCGGTGTAGAGGTAAGGATCGCGGCGGCCGTGCCAGAGATGAGCCTCACCGATAGCGAGAGTCGCACGGGTCTCGGACGAGGTTGCGGATGCTACCTCGGCACCCTCCTTATCAAAGACGGTGTAGGATACAACATCTCCGTCCTTAAGTGCGGTAACGTAGGTCTCGATCTCAACGTCCCAGCCGCTCTCACCTTTCTTAGGAGTGATAACAACGCCTCTGCCGCCGTAGTACTCGAGGTCGAAGTGTGTCTCACTGACACAAACTATATTCACGTCACGGTAAAGACCGCCGTAGAAGGTAAAGTCAGCCATCTGCGGATATACAGTCTCGTTCGCGCTGTTGTCAACGATAATCGAAAGGTCGAGGGTGTCGCCAACGTACTCTGTAACGTCGACGCGCCAGGTGGAGTATCCGCCGTCGTGGCTTGCGAGCTCCTTTTCACCTGCGTATACCTTAGCAGATGAGTTTGCGCCCTTGATCTCGAGGAAGTAACGGTCAGCTAGAGGGAGCTCGGATCTTACTACCTTCTTTGCATAGAGGCAGGGGCCGCGGAAGTAATCGTTTCCACCGTCGTGACCGTCCTCGGCATTCCATGTGTGAGGAAGGTTAACGGTTACCGCGCCCTCGGTTGCCATGGGGTCGGAGCAATTCTTAATGAATCTCCAGCCCTCGTTTATGTTTAAAATATTTCTCATTTTACTCTCCTTTAATGGGGAAATGCCCGACGGTACTATTATGCACCGTCGGGACATCAAAAATCACTCGGGGTGCTTTATTACCGATAAATCGGTTGAAAAGCCCCAAAATTAACCGTAAATAGTATAAGGAACGCTGATCTTTTTACCGTCAACGTAGTCTGCTACAACATCCTTGAGAGGCTCATTGCCCTTGATGAAGTTGCGGAGAATAACTGCCGCAGCGGTAGCCATAGCGTCGTCATCCTCGAGAGCAGCTGCGGAAACGTAGCCGGAATCGATCGTGTTCATTACGGAGTATGCAGCCTTCTCCTCGTCCTTTGCAGTCTCTGCAAGAAGAGAGCCTGCGTTAGCGGATACACCTACGGTGTAAAGAGGAATGAAGTGTGTTACGAGCTTGTTATAGTTAAGCTGGTATGCGCGCATAGCGAGAAGGATATCGTCGATATCGCCGTCCTCCATAGAGAGAAGGAGCTCCGCGTTTGTAGCAACCTTATCGTTGCCCTCAGCACCGGTGAAGCCCTCGAAGATAGAGGTAACGTTCTCACCTGCGGTAAGCTTAGGTGCGAATATTGCTGCCTCGAGAACAGGCTTTACAGCAGCATTGGACTCGGAGATGTACTTCTCAATAGCCTGTACAAGAAGCGAATTTCCGATAGCCTCAAGGCTGACAACGTCCGTAAAAGCATAGGAGATCTTACCGTCACCGTTACGGTCGTAGTCGTTCTTCTTATCCTTGTCGTTTGCATTCTCGATAAGGTCCTTAGCGATGCGCTCGCCAAGCTTTTGGGTGAGAGATGCTGCGTCTACGTCGATCGAGTATACCTTGTCGTACTGAACGAGATTCAGAACGGTGTCAAGAATACCCGTAGCGCACATGAAGATAAGCGGAATGTTTGCCTCCTTGGCAGCCTTAAGGGCATGGAGAGCAACAACATCGTTACAGGGATTAAGGACAAGCGCGGGAGCGCCGCCTGCGATAGCATCGTCGACAAGCTTCTTCTGAGCATCGGAATCACCGTTTGCATCGTAGTGCTTATACTTGATGTTCTCGATATAAAGTGCTCTGTCAAGAGCGTCTGCCATAGTAGCGGAGAAGTCGTCGGTCTGCTTAGCCCAGATAACGGCAACCTCTTTATCGTTAATGGAGCAGGAAACCATTGCGGTAAGTGCAAGAGCAACTACCAATACAAGTGCAAGAATCTTTTTCATATCAGTTTTCTCCTCCTTTATTTATGCTTCCTCGGAAACGGTCTCGAGCGCGGGAGCTGCCTCAGCTGCCTCGACAGCCTCTGCTGCTGCCTCGTTACCGTTCTCGTCACGTCCAAGATCCTTGTTCATCTGGGCGAGAGTCTTCTTATCGAGGTTGTAGATAAGTGCAAGTCCTACGAACTGCATAACTGCCGCAAGGAGGTAAAGAGCCGCAACGAGATAACGCATGTTGAGCGCTACGAGGAAGGTCTGATTACCGCCGTGGTACTCGGAATAACCGAGAGCAGCCATAATTACGAGAACGATAGAGGGGCCTGCGCCCTGTGCGAGCTTTCTGAAGAAGGAGTGAAGCGAATATACAACGCCCTCCTCACGGGTACCTGTCTTCCACTCGTTGTAGTCGATAGCGTCACCCATAAGAGCCCACGATACGGTGGAGTAGATGCCGAGACCGAGAGAGTAGATGAGCTGGCAGACAACGTAAAGAACCATACCGAGAACGGTAGGAGTAATAGGAAGGATGAGCATAAGCACACCTGCAACAACGCTGCAGATAGCACCTACGGTCGAGAGCTCCTTCTTACCGTACTTGGTAACCATCTTACGCGCAAGAGGAGTGAATATTACGATCGGGATCATCGAGAAGAGCTGGATAATACCCGAGACCTGTACGTTCTTGAAGTAAGACTGGAAGAGAACGGTAACGGCGGTAGCAGCACCCTGCATACCGATGAACATACCCATAGCGGCGAGAGTTGCGCCTACTGCGGGACGGTTAAGCATGAAGTTCTTGAAGGCAACGAGAATGTTTACCTTAGGAGCCTCCTCGCTTACCTTGAGGTCCTCCTCAACTCTGATCTCGGTGGTACGGATCATGAACTGGAAGGAGATGAAGCCGAGCACGCCCATGATAAGAGCTGCAAGGAATACGTTCATACCAACGATGTTGTTGTTCTGATCGTAAATGATCATAGGAAGGATAACCATGGGAACCATGTTACCTAAGATCGAGCCGATGGAACGCCATGCGGAGAGAGACGCTCTGTCAGCGGTATCATTCGAGATAAGGGACAGGAGCGATCCGTAAGGAACGTTAGCGATAGTGTAGAACGCATCCCAGACAACGTAGCCGGCGATGAAGATAATGATCTTCGCCCAGTCGTATGCGTTGGGAATAGGAAGGAAGCATAGCGCACCCGCTACAAGAAGTCCGATAGAGCCGAACCAGATGTATGTAAGGAACTTGTTGCGCTTATACTTTCGCTTATCCGCATCTATTATCGAGCCGATAAGGGGATCGTTAATTGCATCCCATACCTGAACGATAATAAGGAGAAGCGCGTAGAGAATGGAGTCCATTTTCATGAACTGAGTCCAGAAAATGATGAGAGTTGACTTGAGAGCAAAGCTCATGTTACAGCCGAAGTCGCCTGCAGCATAAGAAATACTGTCGAGTATACCAAACTTGCGTTTGCCATTCTCATCAAGCTGAATTTCTTTAGCCATTTTTAGTTCACCTTTCTTTATAAAAATATTATTTTGTGAATACACAACTATATAGTATCACATACACGAGCACATTTCAAGCCCACAAAATGAAACAAGTGTGACACATGTGTTAGAATTTTCACATGCCTATTTGTTAAACATTACCAAGGGACGCGCAAAAAACACCAATTTCAATGTAGAAAATAGATAAGGCACTATTGACACACTCGTAACAGTAGTGTATAATGTAAGAACAAAACACTAATGGGAGTTTTTTATGTTCAAGGAATGTAAAACCGAAAGATCTGCCAAGAGGCAGCGACTTATAGAAAACACTCTGTTCGATATGATGAAGCGCCGAAGCTATGACGATATCACCGTCACCGACCTGTGCGAGGAGCTGAAGATGCCGAGAAAGGCGTTTTACAGATACTTCGACAGCAAGGACTGTGCCCTTCAGGGTCTCATAGTACATACCCTGCCCGAATACGCGAAAGAGCAGACACCGATAGCGGGACAAAGAGTGCTGCGAAACGAGCTTATGGGCTTCTTCGAGTTCTGGAAAAAGCGGCACGAGCTTCTCGAGGTGCTCGACAGAAACGGTAAGATATCCATCGTTATGGAGTGTTGCCTCAGCTTCCCGGTCGAGACCTTCGTAAGCATAGAGAGAATACTGCCCGATGAGGAGCCTGCTATGCGCGACAAGATCTATCGCTTCGCCATAGGAGGGCTTATATCCATAGTGATAGAATGGTACCGAGAAGGTTTTAAAGAGCCGGCGAGCGAGATAGCGAGGCTGGCAGTAAGGGTATTGACCAAGCCCCCCTTCCCCGCACTTTCCCGTATGGGAATGAGCGATATTTGAGAATTTTTGAAAAGTTATGTTTACAGAATCAATTAAAATCAACTCGATGGAAGTGGTTATTCGCTTCCCGGATAATTATGACAGCACCAAGCAATACCCGACACTTCTCCACCTACACGGTGCAGGATTCAGATATTCGTCAAGAGAAAAGCTCGAGAGGAGCGCCTTCTTTACGAACACCGCCGAGCACGTAAACGATCTAGGGATCATCACAGTCTCGCCTATCTGCTCCGAGGACACCTGGTTCAATCTTATGGGAGAGCTTCACGAGCTGCTCAGGACTCTATCCGAGCTTCCATACGTCGATAACGACAGAATTTACATTATGGGCTGCAGTATGGGCGGGTACGGCACCTGGATACTCGCCATGTGCTATCCCGAATACTTTGCCGCAATGGTCCCCATCTGCGGCGGTGGAATGAGCTGGAACATCGCAAGATACAAAAACATTCCCATCTGGGCGCATCACGGTGCACTTGACGACGTCGTTCCCTTAAACGAGAGCGAAAAGATGGTCGAGGCAGCAAAAAAGGCGGGGTGCGACGTCAGATTTACGGTCTACCCCGATATCCTGCACGCATCCTGGATTCCCGTTTACAGAAGCAGAGAGGTATTCGAATGGCTTCTGTCGAAAAAACGCAGCAGTACCGAGACAAAGGCACTTCAATATGACGACGGTGTCAAATACGGATGATCTTTTATGAAGATCCCGTCATCCGCCCGCTGTACACCCGGCGGCAACAGCATTTTTAACAGTACAAAAGCACCCCCGTGTCAAATTTCAGGCACTTAAGTGCAAAAAAGGAAGGAGTACATTATGCCTACCCAGAATTCTTACAAAATCAGAACAAAGAGAGCAAACCTCTTACTCAGAGTATCGAAGGGGCACTTTGCAACCAACCACAGCCACATCAATTATTACATCGACGTAACTACGCAGAAGATGCGTCTGTCCGAGGCACAGGCGGTTGCCGAGGAGCTCGTATCCTACTACAATACAAATACGATCATCGACGCCATTCTATGCCTCGACGGTATGGAGGTTATAGGAACCTGTATCGCAAACGAGCTTACCAAGGGCAGCTTCATGAACCTTAACGCGCATCAGACCATATACGTAGTAACACCGGAGCGCACCTCGGGCAGCCAGATCATTTTCCGTGACAGCACGCGCCAGATGATAGAGGGTAAACACGTGCTCATTCTCGCGGCATCTGTTACAACAGGCTACACCACAGGCTCGGCTATCGAGGCTATCAACTACTACGGCGGTCACGTTGCAGGAATCGCTTCGATATTCTCGACGGTTGACGAGTGCGGCGGATATCCCGTACATTCCGCTTTCGATACCGCAGACCTTGACGGATACGTTACGTATCCTGCTCACGAGTGTCCGTGGTGTAAGGCGGGAGAGCGCATTGATGCGCTGGTTAATGGCTTCGGTTACTCCAAACTTTGAGTGGTTGGCGCATTTTGGTATAACCGTAAATGGAATATTTATTGCGGGGCACTTATGTGCCTCGCTTTTTTCTTTCTACTTACCATATCAATAGGGTTGGAAAACTGCGTTTTCCTCAATTTCATTTTAATTCCATTTACTATTTCCGTTTTCCTCCTTCGCGGTACCTTTGTACCGCTCTCAGTCGGAACAACGAAAATTTCTCCTCAAAATCCCCTCAACCACTCCTCTCTATCCTCTCTTTGTGGTTGGTGCATTTTGGCATAACCGTAAATGGAGAATTTTAGGAGTAAGGGGCATTTGCTTCTTGCTCCTTCTTTTTTCGTGGCTAAGGGCGGAAAACTCCGTTTTCCATTTTTATTATTCTCCATTTATTATTTCCGTTCGCTTACTCTCGCTGTACCATCGTACAGCTTCGGCGCGCGAAACGAAAATTTCTCCTCAAAATCCTCTCAACCACACCTCTCTCTTTCACGTTCCCCAACGGGGAACATATCGCGTTTCGCGCCGCGAAACATATCGCTCCGCCACAGGCGGAATATCGCGTCACCCCCGGTGACATATCGCGCTTCGCGCAAGCGAAGCATCATAACTGCTGCCCGCGGCAGCGCTGCTTCGCAGGTCGAAGCGCAAAAAACCACGGCTGAGTTTTTCTTCTCAGCCGTGGTTTTTTATTGTATTTTTGCATTTTTGTAAATCTTAGTTTGCAATATCCGCTTCTACGGCATCATTTTCTGTCGATTTTGCGCTCTCGCGTGCGAGCACCTCTATTTGGGTTTTGCGAGCCGAAGAAATGACGAATTGCACGATAACGATAACTGCCACCATCGCGACTGCGGCGGCAATGAAGCCGACGTTGTAGCTTTTTGTGATATCGTAGCAAAGATTGAACGCAGGGGAGCCGAGGGCATAGCCCGCGGTGTTCACCGAAACGAAGATACCGAGAACCTTGTCAAAGGATTTTGCACCGAACAGATCGGATGCGTATATCGGCAGCATGATCGTTTCAAGCGGAAGTGCGAAGGATGAAATCGCAGAGTATACAAATGCAAGTGCAATACCTAAGGGTGATGGGTCGATAAATACGAGTATCAGCGACGATATAATTGAGACACCGATACACCATGATGTGGTGGCTCTGAGTCCTGCCTTATCGTAAATAACGCCCGTTAAAAACTTCGCGGCTGCGAGCACCAACGAATGGAAGCTGAGTATAAGAGATATCGTATCCGCATCGATATTCACGTCACGGTAATGCGCGGCAGTTACACCCGACAGTCCCTGAAGAATAAAGCCTGAGATAAAAATGCATACGAGAATTCCCCAGAAATACTTCTTGTGAAGTGCCTCCTTGAAGCTGATACCGACCCAATCCGTACCGCGCTTTTTCTTTGCGCCCGATTTTGCCGGCACGGCATCTATCGGCTCACGCTTGGGGTCCTTAAAGAATATGAGAAGAAGAACGCCAACTACTGCAAGCACACAGGCAACGACGATATAAGCGGTTCTGTATCCCTCCGCGCCCGATTCGATGATCGGAGAAATGATCTGTATCGCTATCGCTCCGCCGATACCGTTAGAGGCGAGCACCGCACCCATGATCGTACCTTTATTTTCCTTACAAAGGCGCGTTACAACGTATCCGACCATCGTGGTCGTGGTCCATGAAAGACCGATGCCGAGGAACACACCCGCGAGGTAAATAAGCCACACGTTAGGTGCGAACGCATACAGAAGTGTCGATATGATAAGCGAGCCGAAGCCTGCTACGATAAGCTTCTTCGGTCCGAATTTTGCAACGAGGAAGCCAAAGAACACGTTTATTATAGCAGTAGATACGTATCTGCAGCTGTCGGTGATCGAATACACGCTTCGGTCGATTCCGAGCGCGTTGCTTATAGGAACGATATATAAGCTCTTAGGCGACGAGCAAAAGCCGAGCGCCACAAGAACCATCAGGAAGCAAAGTCCGATAATGACCCATTTGTAATCGAAGCGCTTCCTTTGATCCGAATTATTCATTTCTACGCCCTTCTTGTCTTACGAAAATTCATGAAGAATTATAGCACCGCAGCCCCTTTTTGTCAACACGCAGCGGAAAAAAAGATCCATTCAAGCATGACGGAGCAGAAGAACGGTATAGATATGCGGGATATAGCCCCCGAAAAAGCCCGGATGAGAGAAAAGGCTGCCCGTGCATAGCATCGGGCAGCCTTGCTGATTATTTTACATTCGGTGATAGTGTCAAGCCTTTATAACGGCACTACCGCCAAACATTCTTCTGAAAATTACTTTTCAGTGATCGTTACGCTGGTCTCGGGAGCCACGTCAACAAGAACGTATCTTCTGCCGCTAGCCTCGGTATTGACCTTAAGAGTGAGGTCACCGCACTCAGCCTCAGCCCACGTTGCGGGAACGTACGCCTTAACGGTGAGAGGCATATCGTAGATATCGTCGCGCTCGTTGTCGGTAAGGCTTACGGTAAGCTCACCCGTCTCGGCGTTGTAGCTCGAGGTGGTCTTTGCACTCGACCACTCGTGATAGTAGAGAGCTGCATCGGTATAGTTTGCGATCCATACCTTATCTCCGTAATCAACTGCGTGCTTGAAGAGTGCCTCGCCCTGAACCTTGGTGATCTTGTGACCGCCCGAGCCCTCTTCATCAAGAGTGTCGGTTATAGCGTGGATACAGTAGGATACCCATGCCTGCTTGGATACCGCGGTGTCAATATAGCCGATCCACTTTTCGAGATCGCTTTCTATATTTGCCTCACTTGTGGTAGACGCGCTGAAGGAGAGAGTCTTCTGTCTGTTGTTTACAGAGGTGAAGTAGTCCTTGGTGTGGTATCCGCCGCCAGCCGTGTTACGGCAGCCGATCGTCACGCCCTCCTCGTACGCCTTATCATAGATCTCTGCCCAATAGGTACCGTGTCCGATGATCTGGGTGCCCTTGGGAATGGTGGTCGAATAATTGACTACCTTGATAACGGTGCCCGCGGGAATAACGCTGTTGGTGTATTCTGCATTCGTAGTGATCGCGGTTCCCGAGGGGATAGTGATCTTGTTGGAAATAAGGTCTATCACCGCATCCTCTGCAACGATAAGAACACCGTTCTGAACGGCTACCGCCGTATCCGACACGAGTCTTACAACGCTTCCGTTGAGTGTTACATTAACGTCGGTTTCAGTAGCCTTTGTCGAGCCTGTCACAGCAATTCCGGGAGTGATGAAGGTGATGGCTCTTGAGCCAAGATCTCCGAAGAGATCCTTTATCATCTGCTGAGCACCGAACATCTCCGCGCTGGTGCTGCCCTTGGCAAAGGTGGTAGGAGTCTTGCTGATAGTATCGCTGGAGTTTCCGATAGCGAACATAGATCCGCCCTCGTCGTTAACACCCCAGAACTTATGACTGTAGGAGTGAGCGATTATCTCGCTTCTGCCGGGAGTTGCCGAGAGAATGTCGCGCCAGAAGTCAACGACAAGACCCTGGCTCTCGTCACCGTCAACGTACTTATCGATTGTGTAGGTGTAATTACCGTTCTCGTCCATTACGTACTCAAGGATTCCGTCACCGTCAAGGTCCTCGGTAATAAGAGTACCGAACTTGCTCGGATAAATACCGAAGGAAAGAGCGAGCTTCGGATACTTAAGAAGCATATCCTTGGCAAATCTGCCCGTACCGATAAATCCGTCGTCAATAACGAAGGATACGGTAGCATCAGCACCGTTCTTATTTACTACGGTCGAATCTGCATCGAGCTCACCCGTAACGTTGAGCTTGATGGTGTAGGTGGAGATCGAGAGTCCGTCAGCCGAGGTAACCTTAACCTTTACCTTGCCGTCCTCGAGCTCGCCTATCTCATATCTTGCGAGAGTGGAGTTAGGAATAACCGAGATCTCACCGAAACCGGTGTTTATATCCGCATCAACGGTGTAATCGTAAACATCCGACTTGAAGCCGGGGATGAACGCACCGCCAACTCCTATAGCGAGAGCCGAGGAATCGGAGGGATCGGCTACTCTGTAGCTCTCCTTGTTCATACAGTAATCCTCATAGGTCTTATTAAATACTACTACTGCCGACTTGGTGTCGGAGATGCTTCTATAATACTCACCCCATGCCGCAACCGACTCGAAGCTCTCGACTACGATAAGAAGGTCGTCGTCACAGCCATAGAAGGGAGATACCTTAGCGGAAGCAGATGCAGGGATCGAGATAACGCTACTCGGAACGTAGATATCTCGAAGTGAGGTGCAGCCGCTGAATGCATTTATACCGATCTTGGCAACCGATGCACCGATATGGATGCTCTTGATGGAAGAAAGGTTCATAAATGCGTATGCTGGGATCTCAAGACAGCTGTCAGAAATAATAACGGTGGAAAGAGACGCGGGAACGAAGCTTGCACCCGCTGCAGCTGCATCAGAGCCGAAGAAGTATGCAAGGAACGGATGAGAGGAGTTCACACTGCCGCCGATAAACGGAACGGTGAGCTTCTCGAGCTTGTCACAGCCCTCGAAGATACCGAAGCCGATAGCAACAAGGCTGTCGGGAAGATCGACCACTGCGAGTGCAGTATCGGCAAACGCCTTCTGACCGATGGTCTTAAGCTCGCTGGCACCGGTGGTAACAAGCTCACCATTAGCGTTTACACTTACGGAGAAGTCAGCGAAGTGAACGCCCGTAAGAGAGGTACAGCCGTAGAATGCCGCGTTACCGATGTTCGTTACGGTCTCGGGAATGTAAACGTACTTGATAGATGTCATTGCGCGGAAAGCGTTAGACTTGATGGATACAACCTTCTCACCGTTGTAGGTAGAAGGAATAACAACCATAGAGGGCTCGCCTGTGATGCCCGTTACGGCATATCCGCCGTCCACTGCCTCGTAGGTCAGCTCGGGGTTAACACTCGCTGTTGGGTCAGAAAGAACGATATTCATAACCGCGCTCATGGGAGAAACGTAAACGTAGTTATCGTTTGCCTCAAAGCTTACGGTAACGATGTATCTGCCGGGCATCGTCTTTGCGTTGCCGGTAAAGCTTACCTTAACGTCAGCGGGAATATCACCGATAAGCTCGATGGATTTTTCCTTTCCGTCATAGATGAACTGAGTATCCTTGATAGATGCCGAGAACGCTGCCTTGTTGACTACGACGGTAGCAACCATGGGAGCAACGGGCTCATAGGATATCGAGGACGAGAAGGTCGCGGTTACGGTGTAAACTCCTACGTTAACGATATCGTCTACCTCATTACCGCTTTCATCGACTGCGGTATAAGTGACACCGAGTCCCGAGGGAAGCTCACCCGTGATCGCGGGCATCTTCGAGGTGCCGTCATAGGTCTCGACCGAGCCGAGAAGGTGAATTCCCGACATATCGTGAGTCAGCTTGTAAATGGACATGGTCGCACTCATATTCCCGATGGGCTCGTAGTTATCGCTGACCGTAAAGCTCGCGGTAACGGTATAGGTGCCGACGTCGGTCTGTCTGTTTCCAACGTAGCTTACCTCAACGTCCTCGGGAACGCCGATTGCGAGGATGGATTTGGGAGTACCGTCGTAAAGGAATGCGGCATCCCTCATGGATATACCCGTCACGGTCGCGCGTCTGATCTCCACGGTCGCGCTGAGGGGCTCCATATCATTATAGTTTACGGAATCACCGACGAGAGTAGCCCACACGGTATATTCACCGACGTTTACGATCTCATCGACGGTATTTCCGTCCTTGTCCTTATAAACGTATGTTGCGGAAACGCCTGCGGGAAGTCTGCCCTGGATCTCACCTGTCACCGCTACACCGTCATAGATCTTGGTCGCTCCGACAAGAGTAACACCCGAAACGTCGTAGGTAGCCTTATTTATCGTAAGGGTAGCGGTCTTGGACTCACCCTCGAGCTTAACACCCTTAAAGTAGAAGTCCGCAGTTACCGTGTAGGTACCTGCATTCATATATCTGTTGGTGGAATAAAGCACCGTTATGCCCTCGGGCACGGTAGCCTTGTCAATAGACAGATCGTGATAGGTGCCGTCATAGGTGACGGTCTTATCGTTAAATACAACGCCCTTGAGGTCGGGAGCTTCTGTCTCAACGCCGGGGCCGGGGGTGGGATCGCCACCCTCGAGCTTCTCTTCGCACTTGTCGCAGATCTTATCACCGTTGGCATCCTCGTGGACACAGGTATCGTCACCGCCGGGAAGAAGCGAATTAATAATATCGCAGGATGACATTGCAAGAACGAGCGCAAATGCCAGAGCGAGGAGAAGAATATGCTTGAATTTTAAGTTTTTCATCATTTACTCCTCCTTTAGTTTTCGTCGGCAGAGGACGAATCGACTGCCGTCGAGAATGTGTGCAGACTGTGGCCTGTCACACCGACTACGTTACCGGGAACTCTCGAACGAATTACCTCGGGATCGTCTACGCTTATATAATAGGTCTTGCCGTTGCTTGCAACGATAGTTACGGTACCGCTTGACTTGTCGTAAGTGTATCCGTCCTTGACGAATCTGATTACATCTCCGTTCTCGAGCTCGAGAAGAGATATTCCGAAGCCGTATCTTACGTATTTAGCCTCGGTGATGCCGTCGGCTGTTAGAGTGATGGTTCTGCCCTCGGCGGTAGCCTTGGCGGGCACGAATACCTTATCCTCACCCGCGATCTCGAAGCCCTCGATCTCATCACCGTAAAGAAGAACGAAGTCACGGTCGAGAGTTACCTTAACCTCGGCACCCTCGGTCACTACCTCCTCGACCTCGGGGTTAGCGATAACTACGTTATCATCCTTGAAGTATACGTTCTCAAGAATACTGTCTGCCATCGCAAGACCGATGGGAGACTTTCTTACTGCGTGGACGTGTCCGTACTGGAAGCCGTCTCCGGCATCATACTTGAAGTCGCCCTTGGAAAGAGTCGAGCCTACCCAGTTCGCGCCAACGAGATGATAGTGGTCGTTACCGCTCGCGATGCTCTCCTGATATGCACGGAAGAAGGAGGGAGCACCCATGTGCGCGGGAAGCTGAACTATAAAGAGCTCGAGTGGATCGTTAGCCTCGCCTACGTTGCAGGTATCGGTGAAGGTAGCGTAGAGCTGATCGATGTTGAGGCCGTAATATCCGTCACCGAACTCGTCACACTCACTCGCATCCGCTGTAGCTTCGCCCTGATACCAGCCCATGCCCTTGATATTGTATCCCTGAAGGGGAGCTATCATGGCATTGTAGATCTGGTGCTCGGCAGCGGAGCTCGAAGCCATAGGATCGTAGGCGTTAGAAATAAAGTTGGATATTGCCTTACCGTTATAGTTAAGGTCAATTATTGCTATGGTGGGGTTGCCCTCAAGCTCGACCGCAAGTCTTGTAGCCATTACGTAGCCTACCGCGGAAATACCCTCGGTGCTGTCGTCTCTTGAAAGAGTCTTGCTGTTTACGTCGAACCAGGACGCTCTGCCAAAGTCATCGAGCACGCTCTCAGAGAGGCTCGCACCGATGCTGAAGCAACGGATGTTATCGTAGTTATCCGCAAGAGCCTTATACTCAGCGAAGTCCTCCATCTTGTAAGCGCCGAAGTTAGCGTTACTCTGACCTGCCATTACCCATACCTCACCGATATCGATATCGGTATAGGTCGCACCGCCGAACTTGCCCTCCTCCTTAACGTCGAGGGTGAGTCCCTTGGCATAATCCATAGCGGGAAGAGTGGCATTCCACTTTCCGTCAGCGACGGTAGCGGTCACACTGACATCACCGAGAGTTACGGTGATAACCGAGCCGTTCGTGGAGCAGCTTCCCCATACGTTTATAGGCTTACCTGCCTGGAATACCATGCCGTTTGCGAACAGCTTGTTATTTATCTGAAGCTTAGTCACGTTATCTCCACTCATAAGTATGTATGTTCCCGATACGGTATCAAATACGAGCGTGCACTCACCGTCAAAGGTATGCGTACCCGAAACACCGTTCTCGGCACGGATAACGGTATTGCCGTCACCCTCTCGGAGCATAACGTTACCCGAAGCGAGGGGAACGTCACCGAGTGTAATATCACAGTCGCTTATTACGATGGGATAAGCCGTACCGTTTCCGATAAAGGGAGTATTAACCGTATTTACCTTGCAGTCCTTGAGCCACATTTTATTCGTAGAGCCTGCCGCGGTCGTACCGACTCTGCTTACACCGTCGAACTCGCAGTTCTTGAAATAAATGCTGGAGTCCGTGGAATGGCTAACAACGGGAATCGAATTAACGAGTCCCTTCTCGGCAGCTACACCCGAAATGGCAACCTTGAAATTACAGTTCTCGGCAGTCATAAATGCCGTGGACTGAAGATAGATCATCGGGAATGAAAGCGACGATTTATAGTAGTAATCATATGAATACCTATTGTTGGCATCGGGACCGAGAGTAAGATCGCATCCGTAATCCTCACCAGTGTAGGTAAAATCAACGTTATCCATATAGAAACGGCAGTCCTGAAGCTGGATCATATTAGCCGATCCGTTGGTTACCTTACCGTTTGCGATCTCAGTACGGATCCTACCCGAAAGGTTCGTTTCAACGAAGTCTATATTAGTGAAGCTTACGACAGACTCGGGGTCAGCATTATTGACGTAGATCAGACCGCCCGCATATCCTCTGAGCTTGACAGTGCATACGTTGCCCTCGGCATCCGCGCCGTCAATAGAAAGACGGAACAGTCCGCCACCGCTGAAGAAATGAGCCGCTCTTTTGTTTCCAACGTCAAATCCGTTAAAGTCGAGGAATAAGGAGCCGTTGCCGTTGCCGCTGCCAGTAAGACTCGTCGCAAGGTTATTACGCTCAGCAACAACCTTAGTGACCGCTGCGGTAGCAACAGTTTTTACATCGAATGCCGCACCAAGAGCTCCGGCACCCGAGAGTATATTATTGTAAAGCGTCTCGCTTACCTCTCCTCTGTCGGGAATGATCGTTACGGTGGTAACGTAGCTCGCGCCGCTCTTATCAACGAGAGTCCACTTTCCGCTCTCGAGCTCGGCAAGCTCTGCATGAGCGGTAGCAACGGTGAGGGACTCCGAAACGTTCGCGGTAGGCACGTCGATAAGCGTGCTACCCGTGCCGTACCAGAGCTTGATCATATCCTTGGTCGCACCTGCACCGAGAATGGAAACACCGCTGAAGGAAACGCCCGCACCGTGGAATACGTCACCGTTCACGTCGGACGCACCGCCGAAGATAGCCTGAGAAGCCACAAACGAGGTGTCAACAGCCGTACACCAGCTGCCCGCCGCCATACGGTATGCGGTACCTGCGGCGATCTTGGAGCGTTCAAGTCTTACGGTAGAGCCCTTTGCGTAGACACCTATCGATGCATCGGTTGACGCGGTAATCTCAGAGCCGATAACCGTAAGGTCAACGGTATCAGCCGCTACGAGCACCGGGCTCGCACCCGTTTCTAGAGCATTGTGGGTGACGTCTGCATTTCTGAGGATGAGCTCACCCGCCGTACCCTTGGCACAAACACCGTATACGTCGATAACGTCAGCAGAATAAGTGATATCGATATCGTAGATCTCTGCATAAGCAACGGAGTCGAGCGCGATAACACCGTTATACTGATCAGCCACAAGTATGCCGCCGACCTCGGCGTCATAGTTATATCCGCCGTCAATCTCAAGTACCGCGAGATCCTTAGCAGAAATAACCGATCCGCCCTCGGTAGCAGTTATACCCGAGAAATCGAGCGTGTAACCGCCAAGATCAACGTACACGCTCTCGACACCCGTACCGCCGAGCGCTACCCGCTTGGTTGCCGCAGCATCCGAGAGCAGCTTAAGTGTAGCAGTACCGGCACCGAGTGTGCCAACCTTTTCACTGAGCTCCTCTGCCATCGCATCAAACGTACCCGTCACCGTGGTAGCATCGCCACTCGCGGGGGACAGGATAAGCTGTGCCTCGTTCGTGCCCTCTGCCGAAGTCAAGAGCACGAGGCTCACAGACAACAGAAGCGCAAGAACGAGAATGACAGAGATAATTCCAATCCTTCTTTTCATTTTTTTCTCCTTTATAGATTTTCTCATAGGTAGTCGCGCCCATCGCGCGAAGTATTTAAGAGTATAAATATTTTAGCATAACGAACGTACCGTGTAAATTGACACTCTTCACAAAAAAAAGAGGGGCTTATACCCCACTAAGCATAAAGCTTTGAATATTTTTTACAAATATTTTCTCCCTTTTTAACGAAATTTCAAAAGAGAGCAAAATGCAGCATAAAAAACGTAAGAAAACTACGCCGACAAGCCGTTTTCAGCGGTGTCGACTCGGGAAATGCAACCTATTCTCCTCGTTTCCCTCACGTTCTCGCACCGCGAGAACATATCGCGCTTTCCCTCGGAAAGCATATCGCTCCGCCACAGGCGGAATATCGCGTCACCTCTCGGTGACATATCGCGCTTCGCACAAGCGAAGCACTCATAACGCGACATAGTCGCTCATAACTGCTACCCGTGGCAGCCCTTCTCCTCGTTCCCTCACGTTCTCGCACCGCGAGAACATATCGCGCTTTCCCTCGGAAAGCATATCGCTCCGCCACAGGCGGAATATCGCGTCACCTCCCGGTGACATATCGCGCTTCGCACAAGCGAAGCATACCCGGGCTTCATCCTCTGGAGCAGGATTTCATTTATAGCTTCTCCCCCTCACGTTCTCGCACCTTACAATCCATCACTGCCTTATAAGGAAAATAAGTTGTTGCAACCCTGATTCATTTGAAGCATCACAAAGAAAAAGGCGGAGCACAAAAACTCCGCCTTCATATTCAATTTATAGTTATGAGCCAAGCTCACCGTTAAGTTCGGTAGCTAATTAATTTTGATGGATAGTGTCAGACGCGACCCGAAGCAATAGTGACCTATTGCGAGCTTGGGAGCGATCGGGTGCTTGCCGCGGTAGCTGATTACGCGGTAGCTGATTAATTCCGATGGATAGTGTCTGACGCGACCCGAAGCAATAGTGACCTATTGCGAGCTTGGGAGCGATCGGTGCTTGCCGCGGTAGCTGATTACGCGGTAGCTAATTAATTTCGATGGATAGTGTCAGGCGCGACCCGAAGCAATAGTGACCTATTGCGAGCTTGGGAGCGATCGGGTGCTTGCCGCGAAATTAATAGCTACCGATTGACAACACCGCAGATATAGCTACAACCAATGGGAACACAGCAAGCACTCCCGATGCAATCATCTCACAGAGCGATACTATACTGAGTATGCCCTCCGAATGCTTTCTCGAATAGCGCGCGAGCACGAGCACGATAATAGAAATAATGAGGGAACATATACCGTACGCCATAAGAAGCATTACCGACGTCGCCATGCTTATACCCGCCATAACAGCGTTTTCGCCGCCTGCCATAAGCATCGAAAAAGCGACAGAAAGATCTGAGGATGCCTTGAATGCAAAGCATATGAACACAACGTTCAGTATGATGAAAACGCCCGAAGCGATAGCAAATCCGAGCGCGGATGCAAAGCTCTTTACGGGTGCTTCACTCTCCCCCTCGTCATTCTCCTCGCTCTCGCTCTTTTCCGCATCCGACTTATCGGCACCGTCTGTATCGGCATTATCCGCCTCTCCCTCTTGTATAGGAGTATCGGATAGTATTTCCCCATCCGCCGTATCGTCATCGCTTTCTGTTATATCGAGCTCTTCATTGTCATAGCTTTCGTCAGGAGCAACGTCGAGCTGCTGTTCTAGATAATCCGGTTTAGCCATAGCGTTCACCTCCGATAGTGCTATTTTACCACTTTTTTACCTTTAAGTCAATACCGTTTAAGAACATAGGCACGGATGCGGGAATACAATAGAAAAAAAGCCATAAAAAAATCTGTAAATGCCTGTTGACAAGCATATTGTGCTGTGCTATACTCGAATTGAAGATGGCACCACCACCTTAGTATAACAGTTTAAAGCCGATTATAAGGCAAGGAGATCGTATGACGCTTTGTGAAGAGCTGTATTTTGAGATTACCGTAAGCGGTATTAAATCAGAAGTTAGAAAATTTGTAAAATTCATAAAATCGGGAGAGCTTGACGAGTTCTTCGAGGTGGAGCCCGATTACATCGATTATAAGGACGGATACGAGGACCAGGACGATTCCGAGGTCACGGGATTCACCTTCTCCAACGACGACTGGGGCATCGAGATAGATGAGTTCGACACCGATGAGTTTCTCGACGTGTTCTGTATGGCGGGCAAGGCGCTCGACATAAGCGGCAGACTCTTTGACGTCGATGACGAGGAATATTCCTTCATATCTCAGGCAGGAGATTCTTATTACCTCAACGCAAAGAAGGCAGGCAAGTTCAACGAGGAAATGGACTCTGCTTACTTCGATGACGGCAACTGATTTGCCGCACTTTTTAATTCGGGAGCCGTATCGCGGCTCCCGTTTTTTCATGATAATCCAAGCATAAAGTAAATAATTATGTACATATAAACGGCTTTTCGCAAAAAAGTGAAAGAGTAAGACGTCTGTACGGCTTCTGCTTTTGCAATCGGAAATACGCCCGTTATGCTGTGCGAGAACGGCAAAGACACCGAGTCCGCGAGGGTGCGGAAACGGCGCAAATCAATTACAAACAAGAGCTAAGCGGTGCTCTTTTTTTATCGTTCCCGCCACGCAGAACCGTGCTACTGCGGCATTTTGAGCCTGCATCGAAATTTGTTGCAATTTTGTGAACATTGTTAAATTTCACAAAAACTCTTTATTTTCTCACGCGCGTATGTTATAATGATATTTGCTACGCATATTCATAGCGCGCGCTCTTGCGCCGCGCACTGAAGGAGAAATATATTATGGCTAAAAAAGAAAAGGCTCCCGCGAACTGCAGACTCAACCGCGTCGGCGGTCAGGCAGTGCTCGAGGGCGTAATGATGAAGGCGGGAACGCACACCGTAACCACCTGCAGAAGGGAGAACGGCACGCTCGTCGTAAACGATGACAGCTTCGTATCAGTAAGAAAGAAATTCAAGATACTAGACATTCCGATCCTCAGAGGCGTTGTCAACTTTGTTGAAATGATGGCGCTCAGCGTAAAGACGCTTAACGCATCCGCCGAGGCTATGGGCATCGAGGAGGAAGAGGGTAAATTTGAGAAATGGATGAAGAAGCACCTCGGTATAGGCGTCACGGACGTGATCATGTTCATCGGTGTCGTGCTCGGAGTTGCACTCGCACTGTTTCTCTTTATGTTCCTTCCCACCTGGGCGGCAGAGGGCGTAAACTACCTCCATATGACACTTGCCAACGCCACACTGCCGATCAACGAATACCTCATCGCCACGATCGAGGGAGTGCTGAAGATATGCATCTTCCTCTCCTATCTCGCGCTCGTCTCTCTCATTCCCGACATAAAGCGCACCTTTATGTACCACGGTGCAGAGCATAAATCCATAGCTTGCTTTGAGGCAGGCGAGGAGCTCACGCCCGAGAATGCGATGAAGCACAGAAGATTCCACCCCCGTTGCGGAACGAGCTTCATGTTCCTTATGATAGCGCTCGGCATAGTTGCGGGTATGTTCGTAAGAAATCTCATCCCGGGTCTTTCACCGTTTGCATATACGGGCATCAGACTTCTTATACTTCCTCTCGTTATGGGTATCGGATTCGAGCTGCTCATGATCATGGGCAAGCACGATAACATCGTCACTCGCATCATTGCCGCACCAGGTATGTGGGTACAGCGCCTTACCACGAAGGAGCCCACCCCCGAGATGCTTGAGGTCGCGATAGTATCCATCAAATGCGCTCTGCGCGACGATTTCCCCGAGTTCAAGGAGTACTTTGATGCGCGCCCCTGGGAGGCTGACGGCGGTGAGACCATAATCGTATCCGAGAAAAAGAAAAATGGTGCTAACGCAGAAAAGCCCGAGGACACCGTCCAAGATGCCATAGAGTCCCCGGATACGGAAAACCCCGAAAAACCCGACACGGGTGCCGAGGCTAACTTAAATATCGACGCAAACGGCGGCACGGACACAGATAACGGTATATCCCCCGAGGGCGGCGATGCCGATACGGGAGCCGACAGTCCGAAGCCCGAAAAAGAAGACGGTAAGGCAGAATGACACTGCGCGAGGCGATAGCCACACTCACCGAGGCGGGCATAGACTCCGCTGAGCACGATGCGCGCGCACTGTTCAGGCACTTTCTCGGCAACAACGAGGGATATATCCCGAAGGATACCGACTGCACCTCGGATGCTCTTGTCAACGCGGTGAAAAGACGCCAAGAAAGAGAGCCGCTTCAGTACATCATAGGACGGGTAGGCTTCTATCGCGAGGAATATCTCGTCACCGATGCCGTTCTCATACCGCGCCCCGATACCGAGCACCTCGTCGAATACGCGGTCAAGCATATCCCCCGCGGTGAGTGCTTTCTCGACGTATGCACGGGCAGCGGCTGCATAGCCGTATCGACTCTGAAGAACACCGCTGATACGACCGCAACGGCAGTAGATATATCCCGCGATGCACTTTCCGTCGCGAAGAAAAACGCGGAGCTTAACGGTGTATCCGACAGAATAACTCTGCTCGAGCGCGATATACTCAAAAGCCCATATACGGGCGGCGAAAAATTCTACGCGCTGCTATCAAATCCACCATATGTAAGCCACGAGGCATATGCCTCGCTCGAGCCCGAAATATATAAGGAGCCGAGGATAGCATTCGTGGGAGGAGAGGACGGCGGTGATTTTTACCGCGCGCTTATTCCTATGGCAAAGAACATTGTCAAGCCCGAGGGCTTTATAGCCTTCGAGATAGGCTACGATCAAAGAGAGCTCTTATGCTCCCTCTCCGAGAGAGAGGATATGGATATCGAGATCATCCGCGACTATTCGGGTAATGACCGAGTCGCAGTCCTTCGGTTCAGAAGGGCAAGCAAGAACGGCTAAACCAAAAATCACCTGCCGCATATACTGTGTGCGAGGTGATGAAAATTGAAAAAGCTTAGCGTTGCAATAATATACGGCGGCGAGGGCGGTGAGCATGAGATCTCGTGCGCGAGCGCGAAGAACATACTCAATAGCATCGACAGAACAAGGCTTGACCCCTACCCCGTGTTAATTGACAAGGCGGGAATATGGCGTCATACCAATTACAACGGCAGGCGCGTTCATCTCGCCAAAGCAAACGGCAAGACCGTCATACGCGACAGGTACGGAAGTACGGAGATCGACGCAGCATTCCCCATTCTTCACGGTGACTACGGAGAGGACGGACGGATACAGGGCGCGCTCGACGCGCTCGGGCTCCCCTACGTCGGATGCAGTGTTACGGCAGGGGCTGTAGCTGCTGACAAAATTCTTACAAAGCGTATCGCCGACTCGCTCGGTATCCCCACAGTTCCGTCGGTGTCGCTGACGGGAACCGAGAGCCTACCCGAGGCAAGAGAGATTGCCGAAGCGGAAATAGGCTATCCGATGTTTATCAAGCCCTCGGGGCTCGGCAGCTCGCTCGGCTGCTCGCTCGTCACGGAAAGGGATGGGTTTGATGACGCTCTTTCACTTGCACGGGAGTGTGGCGCAAGGGTGCTCATAGAGGAATATCTCGACGGAGCGCGCGAGGTTGAGTGCGCATACTTAAAAACACGCACCCGTGGAGAGATTTTCACCGACCCCGGTGAGATATTAAAGCGCGGTGTCTACACCTACAATGCCAAGTACGGTGATAACAGTACCGTTCGTCTATCCGTCCGTGCCGAGCTTGATAGCTCAACGAAAGCTCGCGTAAAGCGATACTCAAAGCTGCTCGTAGATGCCATAGGCATCCGTCAGCTCTCGAGGATAGACTTCTTCTTAAAAAACGGCGAGCTTTATCTGAACGAAATAAACACCATGCCCGGCTTCACGGAGGGTAGCCTTTACCCGATGATGATAAACGCGTGTGGGATAACCACGCCCGATCTTATCACAGAGCTTATCGGGGACGCGATATGATAGGCGTCTTTGACAGTGGGCTCGGCGGCGAGAACGTTATCAGGGCTATCAGGTCACGCTCGGATGCCGCCGACTTAGTCTTTTTTGCCGACCGCGCCAACGCACCATACGGCACGAAATCCGAGAGCGAGCTTATCAGGCTTACCGAGTCGTCGATAGAAAGGCTCGTCAGCGCGGGCTGCAAAAAAATTCTGATAGCTTGCTGCACGGCGAGCACCGTACACCCCTTGATAAGACGGGAGCTTGCCGATTTATCGATACCGATAATCGCTCCTACCGCACGCGATGCGCTGAGTGCGACGGGTAACGGAAAAATTGCCGTTATAGCGACCGATGCCACCGTGCGCTCTCACGCGTTCAGGAGAGCACTCGGCTCGGGATGCACTATCGAGATAGCCGCAAGCAGGCTCGTCGACGAGATAGAGGCGGGAGCCTCGGACGGCAATATCGACTCCGAATTAAAGAATTACCTGTACACCATCCTCTCTCCGCTCGGGAATACCGACACCGATACGCTTGTACTCGGATGCACACACTTTGTAAGGCTGAGAGGGGAAATAGAAAAAGCATTATACGACATTTTAAATAAGCAAATAATTACCGTAGACTCGTCGGAGGCAGCAGCGGGAGAGATATTTTCCTCGCCCGTGTGCGACCTTTCGGGCGAGGGACGGCTTCTCAGGATATAAAAGAAAGGATAAACTCAAATGGGAAAATACAGAAGAGGCAGAATAAACGATGCCGTGAGAGAGGAGCTCGCAATAGCTCTCGGCGGTGTCAGAGAGCCTAAGGTCACAAACAACTTTGTCAGCATCACCCGTGCAGAGGTCGCTCCCGATCTTAAATATGCGACCGTCTACTTCTCCGCTATCGGCGACTTTGACGAGGCGGCAGAGGGGCTGAAAAAATGCACGGGAATGCTCAGACACCATCTCGCAGTTACGCTCAATCTGAGAGTGACGCCCGAGCTCCACTTCGTCAAGGACGGCTCAATAGAGCACGGAGCAAGGATCGCAAGAATTCTTGAAGAAATCAAAAAGGACGAGCGCCCCGAGGGCGACAACTAAGAAAAGAGGACAGAAAAATGAAAAAGATCACCAAGGCAATTATCCCCGCAGCAGGTCTCGGCACGAGAATGCTCCCCATTTCCCACGCAGTATGTAAAGAAATGCTTCCAATTGTTGACCTTCCCGCGGTATATTACCTCGTCGAGGAGGCGGCTCGCGCAGGAATAACCGATATACTCATCATAACGAACAGAGACAAGGACGCGATGGAGGACTTCTTCGATCTGTCTGTCGAGTACGGACAGGCACTTACCGCAAAGGGTAAGATCAAGGAGGCAGAACGCCTTTACGAGATCGCAAATATGGCTAACGTATTCTTCCTTCGTCAGAAGGAGACCAAGGGTCTCGGACACGCGGTAGGCAGAGCGCGCAGCTTCGTCGGAGACGAGCCCTTCCTCGTTCTCTACGGCGATGACGTTATCTTCTCCGAGGATCCCGTATGCCGTCAGATGATCGAGGTGTATGAGAAATACGGCAAGGCGGTAGTAGGTGTAAAGCCCGTTCCGATCGAGCAGGTACAGAAATATTCTTCGCTTAAGGTAGAGGCTATCGAGGGCGAGGACAGAGTCACCTATTGCACCGATATGATAGAAAAGCCGAAGCCCGGCGAAGAATTTTCCAATCTCTCCATTCTCGGCAGAGTGCTCCTTACCCCCGAGATATTTGATATACTCGATAACCTCGAGCCGGGTGCGGGCGGAGAGTATCAGCTCACCGACGCGATGAAGAAGCTCGCTAACACCGAGGGTGTCTACGCACTTGATTTCATCGGTGACAGATACGATATGGGCTCGAAGCTCGGTTTCCTCAAGGCAAACGTTACAAAGGGTCTCGAGCACCCCGAGTGCGCGAAGGAATTCCGCGAGTACCTTATCGAGCTCGCAAAAACGCTCTGATGGACTTCGCACGCTCGGTACCCGACGATGCCACAGGCATCGCACAGCTTGAAGAAAAGATATTTCCCGACCCCTGGAGCTACCGCTCGGTGGTCGACCTCATCACAACCGAGGGTGCTATGTGCTTTACCGCCAAGGAGGGCGGCAGAGTCATAGCCTACGTAATAGGCAGGCTTATAGCACCCGAGGGTGAGATATACCGCGTCGCGGTTGACGAAAAATACAGGCAGCGAGGTATCGCTTACCGCCTGATCGACTACGCGGTAAAGACATCCCGGGGAAAAGGGCTCGAGAGCCTCTTTCTCGAGGTGCGCTCGAAGAACTACCCCGCAATAAATCTATACCGCGCATACGGCTTCCGCGAGATCGGAGTGCGGAAGAACTATTACCGAGATCCTACGGACGATGCGATAGTCATGCTTAAGGCAAGCCGCGCGGATCTTATGGATTAAAGCACTTTTGCTTGGAAAGACGGATGAAAGTGCCGCCCCGTGTGAATTTTTAAGAAATCATCTCCTACATAACACAGAAACGGAAGAACAGATGCTTATACTCGCCTTTGAGTCATCCTGCGATGAGACCTCGGCTGCGGTCGTTGAATGCTCCGATGCAGGCTTCAGTGTAAAATCAAATATAATTGCCTCTCAGGTAGAAACACACCGTCTTTACGGAGGAGTCGTACCCGAGATAGCGAGCAGAGCGCACATAGAAGCGATATCCTCGATAACCTACGAGGCATTATCAAAAGCCAAAGTCACGCTCGACGATATAGATGCCGTTGCAGTCACGAGAAACCCAGGTCTTATCGGTGCGCTTCTTGTCGCTGTGAATTTTGCCAAAGCTCTTGCGGTAGCTAATAACAAGCCGCTCATCCCCGTCGACCACATAAAGGGTCATATTGCCGCGGTATATCTCGAGCACGATCCTATGCCGAAGCCCCCGTTTATCGCTCTTGCGGCATCGGGCGGCCACACCGCCATCTACGAGGTGAAGAGCTTCACCGACGTGTCGGTAATAGGCACGACGCGCGATGATGCGATAGGTGAATCCTTTGATAAAATAGGTAGGATAATAGGCATACCCTACCCTGCCGGCGCAGGCTTTGACGCGCTTTCCGCCGAGGGCTTTGCCATGGCGGTTGGTGACACCGAGGATTACCTTGAAAAATACAAAAAATCAGCAGAATATAAGTCTCCCGAGCTCGCACTTCCCTCCCCAGCCGTGAAGGACGATTCTCTCGACTTCTCCTTCTCCGGTCTTAAGACCGCTGCAATAAATCTCATACATCGCTACGAGCAGCGCGGGCTGGAGCTGCCCCGTGCGGCATTCGCGGCGAGATACACCTTTGAGGCGGTCGAGGCGGTCGCAAAGAAGCTCGGCATGGCACTCGACAGATATGAGGGCTACGACCTCGTTATCTCGGGCGGCGTTGCCGCAAACTCCCACTTAAGAAAAAGGCTCGGGACTCTGGCTAAGGAGAGGGGACGCTCACTTTATCTGCCATCCCTTTCGCTATGCGGAGATAACGCGGCTATGATTGCCGCGCAAGCATATCACGAATTCAAAATAGGTAATCTCGCAGATTCATCGCTCAACGCCAGCGCGATGGACATGCTTTGACAATAGTAGTTTACAAAAGGAGTACATAAATGGAAAGTATCGACAAGCTTCCCGGTACCTTTGAAAAAAGAATAAACGAAAGCAAGGCGAACGTACCCACGGCGGTTATCAAAAGACTGCCTCGCTATCACAGATGCCTCACAGACCTTATCCGCGACGGAAGAATGAGAATATCCTCGAAGGAGCTCTCCGAGATCATGGAGGTCACCGCATCACAGATAAGGCAGGATCTCAACTGCTTCGGCGGCTTTGGTCAGCAGGGATACGGATACAACGTCAAATATCTGCATGCAAAGATCAGCGAGCTGCTCGGTGTCACCGACGGATACCGTGCGGTCATTATCGGTGCGGGTAATCTCGGCAGAGCGCTTGCCGCAACGCATATGTTCGAGCGCAGAGGAGTCACGAGGCTCGCGCTCTTCGACAACAACCCCGAGCTTATCGGCACGAGCATCTGCGGTCTGCCCGTACACTCCATCGACGAGCTTGAAAGCTTCTCGCGCGAGAACGCGGTGGACATCGGTGTTCTCACCGTACCGAAGGAGGCGGCTTACGAGGTCGCAGACAAAATGATACGCGCGGGAGTAAAGGGCTTCTGGAACTTCGCTAATATGGAGTTGAAGTTTGATAATCCCGACATCATCGTAGAGAACGTTCATATGGGTGACTCCCTTATGACGCTTTGCTACGCAATCAAAAATAGCTCTCAAAACGGTGACGCTAATGCCTAAATACATATATAAACTCGACACGGGGGTAGTTCTTCCCCTCGATATCTGGCAGGGCGCGAGTCTCGACGAGCTGCGCGTTCTGACCTTCCTTATGACAGATCCCGACGGCTTTTCGGATAAAGATATTGCCGAGAGCACGTCACTCAGCACGGCAAGAGTGAAATCCGCACTCGCTCTGTGGCGCGAGGCAGGCATCGTAATAAAAGAGGATGCTTCAAGAAGCGCGGCAAGCCATTCGTCTGACGATACCACACCTACGGTAAGATACGAATTTGAGGAGCGCGAGGACACGGGCAGTATCTACGAGGAAAGCTCCGTCGAGGTCGCAGACTCACTCAGGGATGAGTCCTTAAAGGAGCTATACGATGAAATAGCGAAAATGATGGGTAAGCCGATGCTCTCGACCCCCGAGATAAAACGCATCGCAGTGATGCACACTCAGCTGAAGCTCACCCCCGAATATATCCTTACGCTTGCCGCGCATATGGCGGCATCCTCGACCCTCTCACCCTACCGCCTCGCATCAAAGGCAGAGAGGCTTGTAAAGACGGGAACCGACACGGTCGAGGCTCTCGAGGCGTTCATATCGGCAAACGACAAGCAGTCGGGAACCTACTACGAGGTACGCAGAATACTCGGCATATGGAACAGAAACCTCTCCGAGGAGGAGCGTGAGTGTATCGACAGATGGACTCTCACCTACGGATACGGCATCGGCATCATTAATAAGGCATATGACGTCAACATCCACAACCGCGGTGAGCGCTCTATGCCGTATATGGATAAGGTGATCGAGGCTTGGTACAAGGCGGGAGTAAAGACCGCTGCCGAGGCAGACGAATATATCGCCAAGAATAAGCCCGTAAGAACAGAAACCGCATCCGCACAGGTCGCACCGCGCTCGAAAAAGAAGACCGCAGAGGTACCCGCATACTCATCCTTCAACTCCGAGGATGCTCTCAAGCGTGCGCTCGAGAGAAGCTACAGAGATGACGACAACTAATTCAAGGGAGAAAAACTATGTCCGGATATTCAAATTATCAGAAGGCTAAGGAAATAATAGAGAATCGAAGACTAAGCTCCATCGCAAGAGCGGAGATGAGAGATGAGGAGGTCAGAGAGAGGTCGTCGGTAATTGCCGAGATCGACAAGGAGCTCACAGGCACAGGTCTGCTTCTCTTCAAGACCGCGTGTGCGGGCGGAGACATCGAGCCTATCAAAAAGAGAAATCTCGAGCTCGTTGCAAAAAGAAAAAAGGAGCTCGTCAGGATGGGTCTGCCCGAGGACTACACCGAGCTCAAATACTACTGCCCCAAGTGCTCGGATTCGGGCTTTATCGACACGAGAATGTGCTCCTGCCTAAGAGAGCTCGTTGTCACGATGAATATCAAATCCTCGGGCATGGGTCACCTCATCGAGAAGCAGAGCTTTGACAACTTCGACCTTGAATGGTATAAAAGCGACTCGAATGCATACGAGCTTATGTCAAGGAACCTTGCCACGGCAAAAAAATTTGCCGAGCAGTTCGGCAAAAAGTGTCAGAATCTACTCATGATAGGCGACACGGGTACGGGTAAGACCCACCTTTCGACCGCGATAGCGCGCGAGGTCATCCACCGCGGATACGACGTTCTCTACGACTCGGCACAGAACATCGTTGCCGCCTTCGAGCACGACCGCTTCCACTCGGGCTACGGAGAGAGCGAGAGCGAATCCGAGAAGTACATGGAGTGTGACCTTCTCATCCTCGACGACCTCGGCACCGAGTTCGTAAATCAGTTTACGGTGTCCTGTCTTTACAACCTCATCAACACAAGGCAGAACCGCGGCAAGTCCACGATAATATCCACCAATCTCCCACCCGAGGAGCTCTCGGGCAAATACGAGGGCAGGATATACTCGCGCATCGTCGGATGCGACTACAAGGTCCTCGCCTTCAAGGGCAACGACCACAGAATTTTCAGATAAATCCTTACCTTAATACGAAAAGCGGAGGCACCAAAACGGTGCCTCCGCTCCTTTTTTAGTTATTTCGCCACGCATATTTTCACCGCAGCGTATTAATTGCTTCATGAAGGAAGGTTTGCGTAAGACTGCTCAAGAGCCTCAAGGCTGATCTGCTTCTTGGTTCTGAGACGAGCATACTCCTCGGAAATTGCAGAAGCTTCCATCTGGAACTTAGCAGCGAGGATCTGGTTGTGCCACTTCTCACCGTTCATCTGGGTATCACCGCTCTTCATGTAGTGCCGCATAATTGCGTCCTCGTACACCTTATCAAAGTCGGAGCGAATATTTTTACGAATGTAATTGAGCATTTCATTGCTCTCCGGAGAGCTTACTACATCAGTCCTAAGTATCATATCGTAGTAATCTTCCAGAACATCGGCAGAATTCAGCGACTGATAATTCAGGAACGCTGTGCACTGAGCAAACTTAGTGGTCTTTACGCCAATTGCTCCCACGCGTGCGAGATTGTGTATTGAGGTTTTATAATTATCCACCCTCACCGCTCCGTCGACGTCGACGTAGCTCGTTCTGTAAAGCGGCACGGGAACAGCGCCGAATCCGCCGCCTTCCTCTGCAACCATACCACCGTAAGCGCTATCCTCAAGATGACCGAGCAGAACTATTCCGCCGAAGAGCACCTGATTATTTGCAAAGGCATAGCGAGCAACGGTCTCAGTAGACTCGGTAGACTTGGTGTTGGAGGTGCCTGCATCCTTGTTGATACAAACAACACCGGTGGACTCGAAGAGTGCCTTAAGGTTGCCCGCAAACTCCTCGAGGGGCTTGGAAGCGTTTGCATCCTTCTCGGAATCCGGATAGCTGAAGGTATAATCCTGATAATAAAGGGGATCATCGGGTCCATACGTCCAATCCGTCTTCATCTCTACTTCTCTGTCAATTATCTCAACCGACGTCGAATAAAGCATACCTGCAGCGCTAAGGCTGTTCGAGGCTACCGCGAAGCCGTAAACGCCCTTACCGTCGGGGTTAAGAACGTCGGAGGTATCGTTGGGAGCTATGTATATAGAGTTGGAGAAGCCCTTTACTGCATCGTAGTTCCAAAGACCGTCAGCAACGAGTCTGTAGAAGTCGTAGAGCTCGTATCTACCGTTCTCGTTGTAGTCATAGTTCCAATCACCCTTGGTAGTGCTGACGTTAGAGCCGATACCATCCTCAATAAGGGAGATGTTAACGGGAACCACGTATGCTGCGCGAATAGTATCGATAAAGTAATCGGATGCCAGAATGTATATCTTACGCTGAGAGAGGCTGAGCGACTGCATATACTCGATCATATATCCGTCACCCGTGTCCACATAATCAGAGTTATACTTTCCGTCCTTGGCGAACGAGAAGTAGTTCTGAAGCTCACCCGTCTTAACACCCTCGGATGAAACCTTGTTGGTGTAAAGGTTATTGAACGCACCGAGAAGCGATGTCGATACCATGTCGTAAACAAAGTTACAGAACATGTCCGGTCTGCCCGTCACGGTGTCGGAGGTCGCTGCTGCAAGCATCTTCTCGATACCTCCGCCCCATCCGTATCCCGAGGAGTTGGGATAGTAGACATATTGAACGTCAACGTTTGCGTACTCGCAAGCAAGAGAGTTTCTATTCTTTGCGTTCTGCTCAACGAAGCCGGTATAGTCGGACTCACCGGAGAGAAATCTTCTCGATCCCGATGAAAGCTCATCGTTGTTGGTGTTATCGGTCATCTGGAACAAAAGCTGTGTCTTTGTTGGCCAGGTTACCGCCGGAAGACTCTCACCGTTAACGCCCGCAGCGGGCTTGTTATTGCCGATTATCTCCGCACCGCAAACATCGCATTCTCTATCGCTGTTCTGATCAGCGTGAGGGTAGCACCACTCGGTAGGGATACCGTCCACGTAACGCCAATATCCTTCGGCATCAGGATCAACCGCCGAATAATAGAGCACCGTCTGCTGAATTTCGCTGGGAGCTATCTCCGCCCAGCTATCAGCAGTACCATTATAGTATATAACGGCATTTGCCGGTAGTACAACAAACGTTCCGTATTCGATACCGCTAAGCTCGGAGCTTATTACCACGTATTCAAGTCTGGAGCAACGCCAGAATGAAAAGCTGCCAAGATTCTCTACACCATCTCCAACCCTCACGGACCTTATACTATTATTAACCGTGAAGCTAATGCTAAAGATAGAATATTTTTCACCCATGAAATCATCGGGTAAAGCTATATCCGTTTCGGAGCCAACGTAATTAACGAGATAATTTTCACCTTTGTAACTGTAGAATAAAAATCCGTCAACGTTCGTAACTTGGCTTTCGTCATCTCTGACGTCGATGGCATACTGTGCTACACCGCCGTGCTTGGTGCCACCTGCTACTACATCGAGCAGCGAGTGATTGATAACCTCGACAAGGCCTAGACACTCGCTAAACGCGCCGTCCTTTATCTCGGTAACGCCCGAGGGAATAGTAACGCTGCTCATTCCGCTATACGCAAACGCTCCCTCGCCAATGGTGGTGATGGTATCCGGCATTACTATCTCGGTAAGCGCGCCGTTGCGCCTTGCCTTAGTATGATCGAAACCGTTAGGCGCTATCTCGGTAACCGACCTTCCTTTGTAGCTCGGCGGAATAGTAACTTTTGTTAAAAAGCCCGAATTTCCGGCAGCAACCATATAAGTACCGTCGTCCTTGAGGTAAAAATCGAGTCCCTGAGGGTTATCATCATCACCAACCTCAGCCTTAACGTCGGTCTTTACACCGTCGATTACCCAATAGCCATCCTCACTTATCTCAATGACAGGCGTGTGACCGTCTTTACCGTCCACACCGTCTTTACCGTCCACGCCGTCTTTTCCGTCAACGCCGTCCTTGCCGGCATCGCAGGCGACCTTTCCGACTATCTTCTCGGTGCCGTCGCTATATATGAGCAAAAGCTCACCGTCATCATTCACCGTAACGTCGGTAATAAGCCTTTCAACACCTAGCACCTCGCACGATGAGAAGAGGAATAGTGACACAACGATCAGTAAGAGAGTCGCCAATAAGTATAGCCTTTTCTTCATATAATCACTCCTTTATGTAAATTTTTGTTATCATTTTACGTATTGTTCGGTTCAGTTTTCGCCTTTGAAGGCTTCACCGAGCCTGACCTCAGCTTGTTTATCAGAATGATAACGCCTACCGATATGACGGATATCAATATCCATGAAATGAACATCGGCACATAGCCGAAGCTCTTGATAACGATGCCGTATATCGCGCTGGAGACGCCCGCTCCGAGATAGGATGCGAAGTCGAGAAGTCCCGAAACCGAGGATACATTACCCGACTCGAGATAGCTCATCGGATATATCGAGGTAATTGAGGTGTTTATCATCGAGGTCGATGCGTAGACTACGCCCAGTGCTACCACCGCGACCGCGAGTCCAAGCCCGGAAAACAAAAGAACGACCGATGCCGCAAGACAAACGGCAAAGCCGAAGAGCGCGACCGAGTTCTCCCTCTCACGAAACAGCTTTAGGAAGAAGGGGTATATCAGCCTTCCGATAAGACCTATCACGGGGATAAGCAGAACGTAATATGCCGACTCACCGAGGTCAACGCCAAAGGCAAAAGCGGTATAAGCCACCATCCACACCGTTACGTTCTCCTTCATAACACCGTGAAAGACCGACGGGATGCACATAAGAAGAATATCGCGGTTTTTCAGAAGACCGAATATCGAGCTGTGCGAGCGCTTGTCCTCTACCTCATCGGCAGGAGATATCTTCCTCGTAGCTAGAAATACTCCGCCACCGAGCAGGATATTGAGAGCACCGGGGATGATAAATGCAAACTCCACGCCAAAGGCGAGTATAAGCCATCCGCCAAGAAGTATAGCAATTATATTTCCGCTTGCAACCGCCGTTACCATAAGCGAGGTCATACGCTTAAGATACGGTCCCTTGTAGATAGAGGATACAACGCACAGAACGCTCGACCAGAGCATCGACTGTGCATAAGCGTTTATGCTCCACAGAAGCAATATTCCGATATATGGCGGAAGAAATCCGATAGCGATATTTGCCGCGCCCGCGACACCGAGACCGATGCTCAGCATAAGCCAGGGCGGTGCCTTGTCACCGATAGTGCCGTTCACGAGTCTGCCTATCGAATATACGGTGGAAAAGAGTCCGCCGATAACGCCGTAGCCCGCCGCGTCAAAGAGCGACATAGCCTCGAGCGAGGGCTCGGCAACCGAAAGATTTACTCTCGAGATATAGATAGATGTGTACGCAAGATATACGATAAGGTATATCAGGCGTTTTTTATTAGCGCTCATTTTATAGTCTGTTTGCGATTAAATGCAAGGGTTCTCCCACAGATAAAGGCGAGAGAACCCGTATAAGTTGTTTATTCTGCCGTAAGAGCAACATTAAACACGGGCATCGGGAGACCCGAAGCATTCGTGATATTACCGTAGTCAATGGTTCTTAAATACTCGGTCGCATCATTTAGAGTATATACCACACCGTTCTTCGCGGTGATGGTGATAGTCTTTGCGGTAGCATCGGTCTTTACCGATGATGTGTTAAACTCAACGACCGTACCGTCACCAAGCTCGGCAAAGCACTCACCGTAAGCGTATCTTACTCTCGTAGCAGTGCCGCCCGTAGCGGTAAGGATGATCTTATTACCGTCAACCGCACCCGAGGCATCGACCCACGTGCCGTTAACCAGAAGCTCGAAGCCGATAGGCTTATCTCCGAGAAGGAGCTTGATATCAGAGTCAAAGGTAAGAGTTACGGTAGAGCCCGAAACGGTAGCCGAGATAAGCTCGGGGTTGGTATACTCGTTAGCGAAGGTGAAATCGTACTCGTTGGCGAGTATCATCATTGCAGCTCTCTGTCCGATGGTGGACTTTCTTCCGGGATGGATATATCCCTGATCAAAGAGAGTGAAGCCGTGAACAGCTCCGTCGAGCATGTTCGTTACGAGATAGGTATTATCGAGAGCCTCGCAGAAATCGTACTGCTCTGCCTTGAAATCGGCAAGATCCGCAGAATCGTACGAGCTGCTTACGAAGGGAGCGAGCTCCATTACGTAGAAGGGGAGCTCAGAATCGTTACCGAATACGCGTCTGTATACCTTCTCAAGCGCAGTGAAGTACTCGGTATAGGTAGTACCCTCAACGCCGAGAGAGGTCTTGCTTACATCACCGCAACCCTGATACCACATTACACCCGCGACCTCGAAGCCCTCGAGGGGAGCGATCTGGTGATTGTAACAAACCGTACCGAGAGTCGTATGACCCTTAGTAGGAAGCGTCAGACTGCTGTCATCCATATATTCCTTTATCTTAGCTGCCTCTGTGGGAGAGAGCGTAAGGAGAGCCTCGTAGTCTACCCACGCCTTGATCTTACTTGCACCTCTTGCAACGTGCATCAGTGCGATCGGAACGTCGGGGCCGAGCTCGTCTGCGAGCTTAGCGACTGCGGCGTAGCCTGCCGCCGACATAAGAGAGGTGGAGCGAACGCTCTTGCCGTCAACCTTAGACCATGAAGCGGAGCCGTACTTTGAAGGATTGGCAACGAACGAAGCCGATGACTTATAAAGGCGGATATTGCCGTATGCATCCGCAAGGGTAGCGAACTCCTCAACGTCCTCCATGTATCCCGCCTGGAGCTGAGCGTTACTCTGTCCCGACATTACCCAGACCTCGCCGACGCATACGTCGGTGAATTCAACTATGTTGGGAATGGACGCGTTCGTCTGCTCAACGGTAAGAGTAAGATTCCATTTTGCCTCCGCGATAGCGGGAAGCTCAATATAGAATTTGCCGTTTTCATCGACCTCGGTAGTACCCGAGATATCACCGAGCGTTACCTTAAGCTCCGCCTCGGTATCATCGCAGTATCCGAATACGTTTATAGTCTTTCCCCTCTGGAATACCATTCCGTTTGCGAATACGGCGGGGAAGGTGATAGGCTTGGGAGCACTGACACCGCTTGTGAGCTGATACTGACCCGAGCTTGTAGGAACCATTGCGTAGCCCTCGTTTGTAATGTAAATGCCGCTGAGAGTATTACCCTTGGTATCAACTACCGTAAGGCACTTCTCCGTCTCGTGAATGTTGACCGTACCGCTTGTAGCGAGAACGCCCGAATCAACGGTAATTTTTGTATCGTAGATATGCGAAACACCGCCCGTAAATACGGTGCCGGTTACGTTAAGCGTGGAGTTCATCACGGTTGCCGTTGCATCCGCACCGGTCGACATTGCCGCATAGCAGCCGTTAACTGTGAGGTTATCCGCATAGACCACAGCCTCAGCACTTAAATTGAAGGGGTATACCTTAAGACCCGAGGAGGATGTATCGTACGCCTTTACGTTCTTAAGGTGTGCAACGACCTCGGGACCGAACGAGTGGTCGAAGCCGCAAAGGTAAACGTAGGTATTGGTAGCAGTCTCGCTAAGCATCTCACCCGTGTAAGTAAGATCCACGTTCTCGAGGTAAGCCGAGCCCGAGTTGAAGTTGATAAACGCGTTAGAGCCCGCAACGCCCATATTGGTTGCAACGAAGTTGATATTCGTCACTCTCGTCACAGTCTCACGGTTGTTGATACCCGTAGAGCTCGACTGACGGGGATAGAGGAACATAAAGCTACCCGAATTTGAGAGCATCGTGCCGCGCTTGCCGTCAACGTCGGCACCGTCAAGCGAGTAGTGCATATCGCCCACATAGGCGAAGGACTTTGAGCCGGTTTCCTTCCAAGTGAGATCGTAGCCGTTGAAATCAACTATTACAGAGGTGTTATCGTTACCCGCGAAGGAGTAGTTCGATGCGATTTCGGCATTCTGTAAAAGAGTGCATATACCGACGGTAGCCTCGGTAGCAGAGCCGGTGATCGCACGCTTGATGCCGTCGGCACCCATACCCTTAACGTAGGATGAGTGGTAGGTAACAACGGGAGCCTCGCCTACCGAAGCGGTGGTAGCCATAGCTACCCTGGAGCTCAGGGTACCGGTATACTTAAGCACGTAGGTCTCACCGACGAGCACGAACTCGCAGCCTGTCTGCGCGAAGCTGCCTCCGTTAGGTGCATCACCACCCGCAACCGTCATTTCACCGTCACCATAGTAATAGAGGGGCGCCGACGTGTTGAGCTTCGAGTTATCGAAGAGTTCCGAGCTTACGAAGAGATTACCGCCGAGAATATAGAGCGTATTATTCTCCGAGGTGGAGTTGAAGGCTATAACAGCCTCGAAATCAACGGATGCAAGGAGCGCGTTGGCAGCCGTGCCGTCCGTCTCACTCAGGTTAAGTATCTTTCCTGCGAAGATATCTCCGCCCTCAATATAGCCGTTAGCACCGTAGAGATCAAGAACGAGGAGCTTGTCGCCGCCCGTAATATCCACGTACTTGAGGTTTGCCTTAGCTCCCGCAAACGCGGTGATAACCGTCGCTGCATCCGAAGAGGTACTCGTTACCGAGGACTCGCGGATAGTTACGGTACCGTCCTCAGCGGTAGCAAGATTCGTACCCGAGTAGGTGATATCAAGGTTCTTCACGTCAACAAGACCCGCACCGGGTGCGGCGGTAACGAGAGAGCCGTTTTCATTCGTCAGCACGAAGGCTCCGCGCTCACCGAGTGCGTTGTAGCCGCCGTTGATTCTGAACTCATACTCGGCGGTCGAAATGAAAGCAGCTTCCGACGCGGTGCTGGTGATGGTATGACCGTTCAGGTTGATATATACCTCTGCGAGAGCACCCGCGGAGATAGTTACAGTCTCGGTATGATTGACGTCCTTATTGAGCGAGAGTATGTATCTCGTCGACACGGTAGGGTCGAGATTATCGAGCTTTTTGAGAAGCTCGGCGTACGTGCCGCCCTCTCTCGAAACTTCCTTGGGCTCACCCTCATAGCCCGTATCGAGATAGGAGAACGTCTCGGTGATGAGCACCGCCTCGTAATCGCTCTCGGCATTCGCAATAAAGGTGAATACCGTCATGGTTGTGACCGCGATAGCGAGCACCAATATCAAAAGTAAAATTGATCTTGTGCTTTTCTTCATTTTATTTTCCTCCCGGACAATGTGTAAAGTAGCGCGTGCGCTTGTATAATATACTAAAATAATTATAAACAAAAAATTATTCCCGTGTCAATAAAAAAAGGGGGCATTTTTAAATCTTACCCCCGTTTTTATGCCGTTTTCAACAATTAAATAAAATATTTTAGTGCAATTATCACAGTTTCACCCCTTAAGCGCAAGAAAAACGATAAGCGCGCTCTGCCAGATAACGCCAAGCGCATTAACGAGCATGAAGGATGCGTGCTTCGTCTTATGCCTGAATAAGATCATCGCGAAAAGTCCGCCGATACCGCCGCCGAAGAGCGATAGCAGAAGCAGCGTCTTCTCGGATATTCTCCACTCTCCGCGCACCGCGCGCGCCTTGTCGACACCGTAGAGCACAAAATTTATGACCGACAGTATCACTATTGCCGCAGTTACTATCTCAAACAGGTACATTTCCCCACCCCCACTGAATACGCCTTTTACGATTATATTATACCAAAGTTAGGGGGAGGATGCAATAGCAAGTCCCGAATAAAGCAGTGCGTTGACAAACAGGAGCGGCTGTTGTATAATAAACTTGCTTAAGGAAAGGCGGTGAGATGGTGCAATACGATATCGCGATAATCGGTGCCGGCCCTGCGGGCGCAACGCTCGCGAGAGTGCTCGGACAGAAATGCCCCGACAAGAAAATACTTCTTCTAGACGGTGAGACGGGCGGAATAAGAAAGGTCTGCGGCGGACTTCTCTCGGAGGACGCGCAAGAGCTGCTCGCAAAAATGAACCTTGTCTTACCAAAGGACGTGCTCGAGGATCCGCAGATATTCTCGGTAGATACAATCGACCTTACCCTCGGCTTTGGGCGCAGCTATGTGCGCCACTATCTCAATATGGACCGTGCCGCCTTCGACAGATGGCTGATCTCCCTTATCGGAAAGAGCGTGGATATCACCGTCGGACGCTGCATAAAGCTCGAAAAAACCGACACGGGTCACGCCCTGACCCTGAAAACCGACTCGGGTGTGGCACTCGTCAATACAAAATATCTCGTCGGTGCTGACGGTGCGTCATCGATAGTAAGAAGGACCTTTTTCAAGGATAAGCTCTACCGCTACGTATCCATACAGCAGTGGTTCAGAATAACAGACCCGAAGCTCCCCTACTACTCCTGTATCTTTGATAAAAAGACCAGCGACAGCTGCTCTTGGACAATAACAAAAGGAGATTACTACATCTTTGGCGGAGCATTCCCGAAAAACGGATGCCGTAAGGCATTCGAGGAGCAGAAATCGCGCCTCGAGGATTACCTCGGTGTAAAGCTCGGAGAGCCTGTAAGGACCGAGGCCTGCCTCGTTGCATCCCCGAGAAGGCGCAGTGACTTCCTTACCGGTAAAGACGGTGTATATCTCGTAGGTGAGGCGGCAGGCTTCATCAGTGCGAGCTCCTTTGAGGGCATAAGCTCGGCAATGCTCTCGGGTATGCTCTTAGCGGATGCCATCGCTGAAGGAGCATCGACAGAAAAAGTAACCTTTCTCTACCGCAAAAAGGTAAGAAAGCTGATATCCAAGCTCTCGCTTAAAATACCGAAAATGAAAATACTGACCTCTCCCCTCTTAAGAAGCATCATTCTTAAAAGCGGAATCACAGCAATAAAATGATCAGAGTCCCGAATCAAATAAATTGATCTCTATACTAAAAAAAGAAGTCCCGGCGGCGTGCTATCACAAAAGGATAACGCGTAGCGCAGGACTTCTTTTTTCTTTTTGTCAGCTCTGAAAATCTCCAAAATTTAAGAGGCTTTGAGCATATAAATACCGCAAATAGCGGCTTTATTGCAAATAATTATTGTCGAATTACCAATTTCAGAGCTTGCTTTCGTCATATACGGCACGCACACCGCCGATAAACTTAGGTCTTGTTCTGGCAGCGACGACGATCGCCTCACCGATGCGGTTGTTAGTGAGCCGCACGGGAACGGCAACCCTTTTCAGATGCATACCGATAAGAGTAAGACCGATATCAATACCCGCATCTGCGCGTATTTCCTCAACAACGATAGCATCACTCATCATGGCGTATGCCGCAGTTGCCATCGATCCGCCCGCCTTCGGCTGCGGTACAACGTTTACCGTCTCTGCATACGGGAGCGCCTCACGCTCTGTAACGATCGCACGGTTAAGATGCTCACAGCACTGAACGGCAAGGTATATTCCCTTCTCCCTCGCATACTCATAGAAGGCACCGAACACCTCTTGCGCCACCTCGGGAGCAGAGTTGGTTCCGATTTTCTCTCCTATGATCTCACTGGTAGAGCAGCCGATGACAAGTATCTGTCCTTTTTTCAAGCTCGCTGCATCGGCTATTTCGGATATAACGAGCCTTGCCTCGTCATAGAGCGTTTTTTTCATTCCCATGGTAAACACCCACCTTTTCATTTTTGAGATAATTATAACATACTTTCCGAAGAAAAGAATCTTCGGATATTTAATAACGTCGGATTCTAAAACCGGAGATTACCGTTCTCCCGCGCTATCCTGCGACCCCTCCGCCACGGAGCACCGGCTATTTCCGTTCTCATCTCCCGACACAACTGTGACATCTGCATTGACGCAGCGCTCCTCTGTCTGCTCACGGTAAAGCCTTCTCACCGAAAAGAACTGTCTCATAACGCATATGAGCGAGTAGATCGAGAACACGAGATAGGTTATCTGAGCAGGATGATCCTGCATCATCGAAATATCAAGCGCAATGCTGATAAACGAGCCCGCAAGCATAAACCAGGAATACTCCCTGAACGAAAGCATTGAGAGCAGCATCGTTACGATGCCGACAAGTGTAGAAGCATTATCGAGAAGCGGATATTTTGCATCCGTATTCGTCAGTATAAAGTTTATCGCTATATAGCAAAGAGCGAAAGCGATCAGCAGAATGACGAGCTGCGCGGGTGTCAGACGCTTGAACATTGTCGAGCTTTTATATGCGCTCCTGCTCCATCTGATAAATGTGATGATCTGCACGGGGAAGGAGACGAGCACGCAATAGGTCGTCATAGCGTAAAGCCCGAAGGAAAAATACACTACCGCATACAGTATCGAGTTAAGACCGCCGAGCAGGTTTGCGTATCTGTTAGCACCCGCCTGTAGCATACCGATGACGAGCGAAACGTAAAGAGGCACAATTCTTAGTACCTCCTGACTCGTCAGAATACCGAGCACGGTTATCATTACGCCGGCAACCGATATCAGAATGAGTGAAAAAAGATTCTTTCTCGAGAATATCTCGGCAAACAGACCGCGCTTCTCTTCCTTAACAACACCGGACATATTATACCTCGTTATTATTTGGGGGCTGCCTCAAGCTCTTTAAACGAGAGGTAGCCCCTTAAGTTAAATAAAGGAAATCGTCTTAGTAAAGTCACCCGAGAATAAGCTCATAAAGCGACTTATCAATAATTCCGAGGTGAATGAGGATAATCACCTGCTCCTCACCGCCGAGGCTCGCAATAAGCTCGTTGAGCTTCTCGCGCTCGGTCTTCTCTATCTTCGGTATGGTAGTTACACTCTCCTCACCGCAGACGGTACAGGTCTTCTTCTCCGAGCCCGCCTTATCCTCGGTAGGCTCGACCCTTACGGGCTCACCCCACTTATGATCACCCGTCGCAGGAACACTCTCGCCTGCCTCTATAAAGTATCCGCAATCGGAACAGTAAACGTCACCCGTATAGCCGGGAGTATGGCAGGTCGCCTCAGTCACGTTTCTATATTCTGTATTAGTATGATTGCAATCGGGATCGATAGCGGGTATAGACTCGGTCTTGGTAGCTCCGCAGACCGCACAGGTCATCTTGCCCGTACCCGTAGAGTTAACGGTAGGGGGTGTGATCACCTCGAGTCCGCCAAATGCGTGCTGTCCCGTAGCAAGCACCGAGCTTCCCGATGAAAGCTTCTCATTGCAGTCAACGCAATACGTGTCACCGGTGTAGCCCATAGCACCGCAGGTTGCGGCAACCTTATTTCTGATCTCGGTATTCTCGTGCTCACAGGGAGGCACGATAACGGGTATCGTCTCGGTAGTAGTCGCATCGCACACGGTGCAGGTCTTTTTACCGACACCCGTCGTGGTCTCGGTAGCGGGAGTAACGACTACAAGCTCACCCCAGGTGTGTCTGCCGGTGGCTGAAATTGCCGTTCCGGTGGCGATCTTCTCACCGCACGCGGTGCAGTATGTATCACCGGTATAACCCGATTCACCGCAGGTAGCACTAACCTTGTTTCTGATCTCGGTAGAGGAGTGACGGCAGGTAGTATCACCCGAGCCGCCCGAGCCCGAGCCGCCAGAGGGGGTGGTCATATCCGAGGGGGCAGTCTTGCCAAAGAGATTCCACGCAAGCTCTGGGTAGTCGATAAATACGTTTCTGTTACCCTGATACTTTTCAACGATATCGTTTCTGCTCATCTCCCAGGTGTCAACAGGGTCGAGCGCACACCACTTAAGAAGAACGTCAACGCTTTCAAATACGTTGGTGATCTTGTCACATGTGTACTGCGACATACCGCCGTATCTTACGTACATATAAAGACATATTCTCGCAACGTCACCCTTGGCGAAGTCCAGAGGCTCGAAGTAACTGTTGCCGGTATAGCCGCCGAGCATTCCGCTTGCAGCATTTCCGCCGATAGCCTCCTTGGTTCCGCCCTCACCAAATTTGTCGTTGCCGCGAATGGAGTTGACTCTGTTATCCGAGGGACGGATATGGTGAAGATCGGCACCGGGGCCCGAGGTCTCATAACCGCCGAGCGACTTCGGCCATACGTGCTCCTTATTCCACGAGCCGCCGTGTCCGCTCTGAGTAGACGTTCCGTTTGTGTAGAGCAGAACGACGTTACCCTTTCCGTCACTGCAGTCGGTGTTAGAGCCAAAGTCTCTGCAATCGTTGTAGCTCGAGTTTTTGTGATGCGTGCTTGTAGTAAGCGTTCTCAGCTTCTGCAAAAGGGCATCGTTCTTAAGTCCCGAAAGGTTTGAATAAGAATACTCACCCGTGTAATAATTATTCGCCTGCGTGCTGAGTGAGGTACATTCGGTATCACGGTTTCCCGAGTTATAATAACCACTTAAGCTCGAAACAAGCTCCGACTTCGGCAACGCCGATACAGGCAGCACCAGCACCGAAAGAAGCACTGAGAAAAGCAGCAGTAAAGCTACGATAGATTTTATATTTCTTTTCATTTTCTTCTCCTATAAATCAATAATATCCACAAATTTCAAACAATTGTTAACAATATTGATTATTTCACGATCGTATCGAGCGTTACACTCTCATAACCTGTCGCATCAGCGGGAGCAGTCACGGATACCTCGCTCGAGTAATCGTAGAAGGTCTCGATCTCAACGGTAACGGGGTAACTTGCGTCACCTACGGCAACCGCATAGTAGCAACCGAGAACGGTCTTGAAAAGCTCACCGCCGAGAAGCTCTACCGTGTAGTATACGCTGCTCTTTACCATAACCGCCTCTCCGCCTATCGACTCAAAGCGAGACGTAAGAGCCTCGGTAAGAGCCGCGAAGGGCTCGTCCTTTATCTTCGAGCAGGTGATAACGGTCTTAGCACCGCCATCCTCCTCGGAGAAGCTCTCGAAGTCATCAGCACCGATATCGAGTCCCGATCCAAGCCTCTCGGTAAGATCGGCAATATCATTTTCACCTATCGCAGCCTTCTCCTTGACCGTAGCACTTGCAGTGCCGCTGTTCGCGGTGGTAGTGCGGTAAAGAACACCGTCAATAAGAACGTACTCATTAGTAAGCTCGAGTCCGTCGAGGCTTATCTCTGCCAGCACCTTAGAGCTCTCACCGTCATAGATGACCTTTGTACTGCTCGATTCAACGCCCTCGAGTGCCGCCTTAAGCTCCTCGTTATCTGTAGTTATTGTTGTTGTAACTATGGTCGTATACTTTCCGCCCTCGAGCGAAGCCTCAGCCGCCTCTATCTTATCGGCAGGACCCCCACCGATGCCGAACGCATCGCAGGACGCAAGACAACATACGATGAGCGCGATCACGCTCACGAAAGCTATTAATCTTTTCATCCGTATATTTCTCCTATTTAAATATTTTACCATTTTAATTGTACACCACGCGCGCCCGTTTGTCAATATGTGGGTGGAATTATGGCGATTTCGTCATTCAGCGAGCTCGATTCGAGCCCCAAGCAAGCATGAAGGGCACCGCATAAGCTGCGATGCCCGGAGCTATTTATTAGTCGGTGTTATTGGTCGGCGTGGCGTTTGGATTTAGTTGCCATTTAACAAATTTTCAACCTCTCGTTTTAATCTTTCAGCCGGTTTTACGAAAGTGAAATGCAAAAAAAGCAGCACGAGCGGGAACATAACTATGGTAAACAATGACGCAACGTACATAGGGATAAAAAGAATCAGAACAAGCAAGTGCATTCTTACAACAATTGATACGGTGCTTATGCCATCCTTTTCAACAATTTTTGCTTTTACCACGGGAGCAAAAGAATTTTTGGTATGTACGAATGTAGAATGCTTTAAAGGCTTTTCGCCAATAAAAAATCCGGATTCCGAAATGCTGCCGTAATAGTCCGTATATCCAGGATCTGCAAACGATTTAACTCTGTCCAGTATTTGCTGCTTTGACAATTTAGTTTTTATTTCGAATTTTTCAAAAAGAAGTAATCTTTGTAGGATTTTGTTCATATTCATGATCTCGCTTGTTCATTGATTTGCCTTAAATCACTGGTTTTTCAAAGTCGTAACAGACGAGACAAGCATACGGCGGATACTGCCGCAATCGTGAAGTGCTTTTTTTAATGCTTCTTCCGGTATAATGGATGCTCTTTGCATTAACTCCAACCAATACTCCGTTTCATAACGCTCCTTGAGTGCGATTTGTAATTTCGAGGTGAGATCCGCTTTACTTTGAGCATATTTTGCTTCTCTTATATTTGCACCTATACTTGTAGCAGCGCGTTCGAGTTGGTTTTTGAGAGAATAATGCCCTTGAATTTGGTCACATAGATTTAAAATTTTCACGGAAAAATCCATAGATAAGTCAGCTAACCTATTCTCTTTCATGAAAGCTCTCCAAATAATGAAATCCCGCGACCTTCAGTCGCGCGAAGAAATCTTCACTGCGTTCAGAAGAAATCCGCCTTCAGCGGAATAAGTCGAAAACTTTGTTTTCGGTTAGAATTAAATCCACCCACCGCCGCAGCGATTTCTTCCGAGCTTCAGCGAGGATTTCTTCTGCGTAGCAGATTTATTCCACCATCAGGTGGATTTAATTGAAAACACCATCGGTGTTTTCCTCATTCCCATTCGATCGTTCCAACCGGCTTCGGTGTCAGATCATAGCAAACTCTGTTGATTCCCTCGACCTCTTTGGTGATACGGTCGGTGATGCGGTGAAGCAGCGCATAGGGGATCTCCTCGATAGTTGCGGTCATGGCATCGGTCGTGTTAACGGCGCGGATGATCGCGGGCCATCCCTCGTATCTCTTTCCGTCCTTCACACCCACCGACTTAACGTCAGGAACGGCAATGAAGTACTGCCATACCGTCTTTGAAAGTCCGCTATTCTCGAACTCCTCGCGGAGTATCGCATCCGCCTCGCGCAGAGCCTCAAGTCTGTCGCGCGTAATTGCGCCGAGGCAGCGCACGCCGAGACCGGGACCCGGGAAGGGCTGTCTGTCTACCATGGACGAGGGCAGACCGAGCGCACGGCCTACCTCGCGTACCTCATCCTTATAAAGGAGCTTTACGGGCTCTACGAGCTCGAACTGAAGATCCTCGGGCAGACCGCCTACGTTGTGGTGCGCCTTGACACCGTCGGACTCTATGATATCGGGGTATATAGTACCCTGAGCGAGAAATTCGATGCCCTCGAGGCCTCTTGCCTCCTCCTCGAATATTCTGATGAACTCAGCGCCGATTATCTTTCTTTTCTCCTCGGGAGAGCTTACGCCCTCGAGCTTCGAGAGATATCTGTCGGTAGCATCGATATAAACGAGGTTAGCACCAAGACCCTTTTCAAAGACGTCAATAACCTGCTCGCTTTCGCCCTTACGCATAAGGCCGTGGTTGACGTGTACGCATACGAGCTGCTTTCCGATAGCCTTGATAAGCAGAGCTGCGACAACGGATGAGTCTACTCCGCCCGAGAGCGCGAGAAGGACTTTTTTGCTGCCTACCTGCTCTCTCACCGCCTTGATCTGCTCGTCGATAAAGGCGTTGGCAAGCTCGCGCGTGGTAATGCGCTTCATATCATCGGGTCTTTTGTTGGGATTCATCTCAATTCCTCCATATATTTTTTAATGAAATAATTATACTACATAGTCAATGGACTTTCAAGATACTTTTTTCACATTTTTTTAACTCTTTCATAGAATTAGGATAGCATATCACGAGGAGGGCTATTCAATGCTGGTAGTAAAACCTTATTTAAGGGAACGGGCAGTAGCATACGCAGAGCGCTACGCCTTTTCCCAGAACCCGCTATTCAGTAATTTTCAGGGCATAGGCGGCAATTGCACCAACTTCGTCAGTCAGGCGTTATATGCCGCAGGCTGCACAATGAATTACACGCCGACGTTCGGATGGTATTACGTATCCTTAGACGATCGCTCCCCCTCATGGACGGGAGTTGACTACTTCTACAATTTCATGACAACAAATCAGGGCGTCGGGCCGTTTGCTCGCGAGATATCGCCCGACATGAGCGAGGTCGGAGACGTGATACAGCTCGGCCGCAACGAAGACGGATTTTACCACACGCTCCTAATCGTCGGATTTGACGGAGACGATCCGCTTGTCGCGGCACAGACCGATAACGCTTACAGAAGACCGCTTTCGAGCTACAGCTACGACTACTCCCGCTTTTTAAAAATCGAGGGCATACGCATAGATGTCGCTGATCCGTACGACTGCTATAACGACGTCCTTACGGGAGTCTCGCTGCGCCCCGCCATGCAGCAAGGCACGTCATCGGCGACCGAGCCGAATTCAGAATCGGAGGAAGCAGGGCAAAACTCTTAAATATTGTTAAATAACCTAATTTCACTTGATTAAAAATCGAATGTGTGCAATAATAACGAGGTGAATGCAATCGCTGCCCGTGCCGTAAAGCACCGACAGCGGAAAGGACAAAAAATGGAAGCGCTCCTTGAATGGAAGTGGGGCTTTTTCTCTCCCACTCATATAGCCACAATTATTTTAGCTATTGTCTTTCCGATCGTACTATATTTCATTTTGAAGCACAAAAGCGAAAGGGTTCAGAAGATCGTACTCTTCCTCTTCTCGCTGCTCGGCCCCATCACCATGATCAACGAGATCGTATGCTACGCACCGATGCAGTCGATCCTTGTCTATCTCCCGATCCACCTCTGTTCAATAAATGCGATCCTTACTCCCATACTCGTATGCACCAAGAACGAATTCATCGGCAACCTGACGCCCTTATTCAGCGTCGGCTCGGGTCTTGCGGTAATATTCAACACCATCCAGGCTGAGTATTCAATATTCAGCGTGGTATTCATTCTCTACTATTCATCACACGCTATGGGATGCGCTATTCCCTTCCTTATGGCAAAGCTCGGGCTGATAAAGATCAGACCCAAGTACATTCTCCCCTCACTTACTACCCTGTTCGGCTTGTATACCGTAGTACATTTCATCAACGTATGGATCAACACCGTCTGCTCGGCAAATAACATCGTTGACGGCTTCGGTGAGCTGATCCAGGTCAACTATATGTTCTCGATATCCCCCCAGGGTAATCCCGCACTCGAATTCTTCTGGAGTCTGATCCCCTACGAGTATTTCTATATGCTCGCAGTATTCCCGATAATCGCGGTTTACTATCTGTTACTCAACATAAAGGACGTTATCGCCTTCTTCAAAAACAAATTCTCCAAAGGCTCAGCCGATGGCAGCAGCGAGGCCGCTGATGAAGCAGCATCCGAAGAAAGCGAGGCTGCGGAAGTGTCCGATGCCCCCGTCACCCCACAGAAATCTGTCGCCAAGGAGCCGCAATAAGTCCAAGGATCAAGCGCAAAAACAAAGAAACAAAAAACAAGGCTGTCCCAAATTACAATCGGGACAGCCCTTTTTATATCAAATCACACAGTTTTGACAACCATTGTTGTCATTATACAGGCTTTGTTACAAGGAACTCCTCGTCTCTTTGGAACTTATGCTCCTTACCGTCGAGCACGATAGTGAAGCTCTCCGCATCGCAGCTGACGCCTATCTCGGGTGATATGCCGTCGGGAGTAGGATAGAGAACCGTCGCCAGATGTGCGCACTCACCGTAATCGTGAACGGTGATGAAGGGAGACGGAGTGTGCTCGGATGCGAGTCTGTCCTTCGAAGGACGGAAGCCCATATACTCGGGTGCGGTCGCACCGACGGTAACGCCAAGTCCTGCGTGAGTCACGATCTCAAGGGTGACACCGTCGCCCGCGTTTACAGTCGCGTGTCTGCCGCATACGCTTACGGGCGCTGTGGGCGGAATGAAGTTGAGCTCGTACTTATGCTTGTTCTCATCGTTAGAGGTGAAATCGTCAAGGAGAACGAAGAAGGGCTTAGAGCCGTCGATACCCTCGCGGAAGAATACTACCTTCCTCTCGTGGGTCACGGGTATAAGATCTCCGCCGTAGCCCCTATCATACTTGCCGTATGCGACTACGGTTGCCTCGTTTATATTGACCTCGAGGTCGGACTTGATATTTACCTTCTCAGGCGACCAGGGCGTGTGAGTGGGTCTTGCGTTTTGTCCCTTGCCGTCAACGAGCGCGGTATTGTGGCCTCTCGTGATTACGCAGAGCTTTCTCATAGCCGAGCCGTCGTATGCGAAGTTACCGATAACGTTAAGCAGGTTCTTACCGTAAGCCGAAAGGTTGATATTGAGCTTATCGTCGTGCTGATGTCCAGCACCGAAGGGCGCAGACTCGAAGAAGAGCCAGATATCCTCGGGACCCCAGCCCGTACGCATCGTGATCATACCCGAATAAGGCATAACGATATCTCTCGGATAAACCTCAGACACTCTGCCCTCGAGCACCGCGGTGAAGAGAGGATCGTCCGGGAAATGCTTAAGAGCGTGTGCCATTCTCTCGGCAACATCGGGCTGACCGCCGTCGTTGGTGCAAGGAGTCTTTCCGTCCGGGCGCATAAGCTTCGGGTACATCGTATAAAGAAGACGGATGTTATTTGAGAAGTCCTCGGGGATAGAGAGACCGTAATGGCGCGCGAGATTATATATAGAGAGATTGGTGGTAATGACTACCGACTGATAGCCCGTCGTAAGCTCGCACTGGAATCCGTCCTCGTAAACCTGTGTTTTAAGCTCGGATGCCGCCATATTTACAGCGAAATTACGCCACTCGTCACTCTTCTTATAGAATCGGTAGATCGTACCTATCGCGTTAAGACCCGACATCTCGATATCGAGCCAGTTAAGCGAGGAGGGGCTGTTCATAAGGAACTCCGCGTGCTCCCAGATAGACATACCTATCTTTACCCACGTCGAATCGGGTATACTCCTTGAGCCGAGGAAGGCGTGGATGGCGTAGGGCCAGTTTCCACTCTGTCTGATACCTGCGGTGATAGTACGCCAGGTGGGGTACTTCGAGCATCTGTTAGGCACGGGCCAACCGGGACAGGGTGCCTGCTCGAACCAACCCGTTATATGCCTGTTAAAGGCATCGGCATACTTCTCGTCACCCGTCTCGAGATACGCGTATGCAATGATCTTGAATATATGATGACGGTTGAGCTGCCAGAGCCACTCGCGGTATCCGTCGGGAGTTCCGTTAAAGTTCCAATCTATCTCACCGCCGAAATCGTGGGTATACGAGCAGGATCGCACCATACCGCGGCAGATGCGGTCAGCGTTTTCAATAAGCGAGCAGGAGGCATCCGTGATACTGCCGCCCATATGGATCTCCTTATTGACGTAGGCGAAGAATTTTTCGGTATCGAGAGCGCTCTTGAAATACTCCGCAAATGCGTGCTCTGCTTCCGCGGTCTTACCCTCAAGGAAAAGCTCCTTCGCCTTTGCAAGCTCGGGTATCGAGGTGTCGAGCTCCTCGGTGTAAAATTGTTTCTCTGTAATAAGCATAATTTCCTCCTTCACGCGCGCGCTGACGCGTGCGCATTATTTTGCGCGTACGCCACCGCGAGGGTGTTTCTGCCCTCATTGTAGCATACACGGACGCGGCTGTCAACATATTTCATAAAATTTCAAAGGGTGAATTTCACCAAAAAAATCCGTTAATAATAACAAATATAGAGGAGATATCTGATGGGAAAATACTTTGGCACGGACGGTTTCCGCGGTGTAGCGGGCAGAGAGCTGACGGCATATCACGCCTTCAGAATGGGACTCGCAATCGGCACATACTGTAAGCAGATGCGAAGGGATGATAAAGATAAGGTGCGCGCTGTCATAGGCAAGGACACGAGAAGATCCAGCTATATGCTCGAATACGCAATAGCCGCAGGACTCAGCGCATCGGGTGCCGATGCATATATTCTGCACGTCTGCACTACCCCGTGCGTGTCATACGTCACCGCGAGCGAGAGCTTCGACGCAGGTATAATGATATCCGCGAGCCACAACCCCTTTTACGACAACGGTATAAAGGTGATAGGCAGCGGCGGTGAGAAGCTCACGGACCTGGCGACCGATCTCTTAGAGGAGCTTATGGAAAGAGACGACCTGCCTATGGCAGAGGGTGAGGAGATCGGCAGAATAGTAGATCACTACTCGGGCAGAAACCGCTATATCGGCTATCTTATTTCACTCTCGAGGCACAGCTTCAAGGGATGCCGCATCGGGCTCGACTGTGCCAACGGAGCCGCCTTCTCGGTTGCTGCATCGGTATTCGCAGCACTCGGTGCAGAGGTACACGCGATAGGCTGCGAGCCAAGCGGAACAAACATCAACGACGGTGTCGGATCGACACACCCCGAAAAGCTCTCGGAGCTCATCAGAAAAGAGAAACTGGACTTTGGATTTGCCTTTGACGGAGATGCCGACAGATGCATTGCCGCAGATGAGCGAGGCAGCATAGTTGACGGAGATGATATTCTCTACATCCTCGCAAAGGGAATGAAGGAGTCGGGCGAGCTGCACGGTGAAACCGTTGTAACGACCCTCATGTCGAACACAGGTCTGTATACCGCCCTTGAAAAAACAGGTATCGCTCACACCGAGGTGTCCGTAGGTGACAAATACGTCTGGGAGCGGATGAAGGAGTGCGGATATTCCCTCGGCGGTGAGGCATCGGGGCATATAATAATCAGTAAATATGCCACCACAGGTGACGGAATCCTCACCGCAATAAAGCTGACGGAGCGGATAATAGAATCGGAAAAGCCACTCTCCGCGCTCCATGCTCCCGTAGTAAAGCTTCCGCAACTGACACTGAACCTTCCGACACGGAACAAGGCAAAAGCTACATCAGCCGAGGTGCTGGCGGCAAGAGAAGATGCCGAGAAAAGCTTGAGGGGAGAAGGCAGAGTCACGGTGCGCGCAAGCGGTACCGAGCCCCTTATCAGAATAACCGTGGAGGCAAAAAGCCAAGAGGTGTGCGAGAAAATTGCAAACGGGTTAAGGTCGGTAATAGAAGCGAAAGAGGATGCCCTATAAAGCACCAAGCACACGCAGCACCGCACCGACACGCCATACACCATTAACAGCACAAAAGCACCCGAAAGGAGAAAAAGCGGGAGTAAATATACAAAACACCCTACCCCGTGTTAATTTTTATGGATAACTACATCGACCTTTCACCAAAGACGCTATTCCCCTCGGGAGCGAGCATAGCGTACGAAAGCATACTTCCCTTCCCCCATCCGTGGGGAGCAATACCATTTATCAGGGAAATAATAAAAAGCCTTATCGTTGAGCTTGACCCTGCCGAATATATAATTACCGAGCGAGGGTCTATGATATCGCGCGAGGCAAGCGTCCAAGACAGCGCGTATATAGGGGAGGGTTGCATTGTAATGTCGGGTGCCGAGATACGGCACTCCGCATATCTGCGCTCAGACGCGCTTATCGGGCGCTGTTGCGTTGTCGGAAACAGCACCGAGATAAAGAACTCGATACTCTTCGACGGAGCAAAGGCACCGCATTTCAACTATGTCGGTGACAGTATTCTCGGTGAGGGTGCTCACCTCGGTGCGGGAGTTATAATCTCAAACCTAAAATCCGACAAAACGCCCGTAAGAGTCAACACGGGTGCCGACTTTATCGATACGGGACTAAAAAAATTCGGTGCCATCATAGGTGACGGCGCCGAGATCGGCTGCGGCTCTGTTCTTAATCCCGGTACGGTAATAGGCAGGGGAGCTAGCATATATCCGCTCTCCTCTGTGCGCGGATACGTTCCCGAAAACCATATCTATAAGAGCCGCGACAATATAACGAAAAGGCTATGATCAGAGAAACATTGCTTCTATAAAACGAAATCCTGCGGCATTTCTGCCGCAGGATGAAATCACTTCGTGATGAAGTCCGATGATGTCGAGGCTTGCGCCTCGGTTAATTAAATCCACAGAGCGGATTTAATTAAAATATAGCATCACGGGTATAATTTAATTCTTTTCAAACATAGGAGCGAGTACCAGATCAAGATACTCCTCATACGACACACCGTACACTCTGACCGCTCTCTCTTCCTCGGTGAGCATATCAGCCTTGCTCATCCATCCGTGCGGAGCAGATTCAAAATCTGTCGCAACAGTGAAGCCCGAGGGACATCCGAATACGATAGAGTTGTAGTAATGCGCGCTGGCAGGTATTTCGGTGACGTTCTTCGGTATATAAAGACCGATGAGCGAGGTGCAATCCTGGAATGCCGAGATGCCTATTTCCTTGACTCCCGAGCCGATAACAACCTCTTCGAGATTCTTGGCACCGAAGAAGGAGTACGCAGGAACAAGCGTGCAGCTGTCAGAGAGAATAACTCTCTTCAGGGTTATCGGAAGATAGCTCTCGTTTGCCGCGTAGGAAATAGCACCGAAAATGTAACCGATATAGGGGTTAGAGGTCGTGCGGCTGCCTCCGATGAAGGGGAGCGTAATGCTCTCCAAAGCCGTCATATCGCGGAATGCAGCGTTTCCGATAGCCTGAACGGTATCGGGTATCACAACGTTTTTAAGTCCCGAATTTGCAAATGCAAGCGAGCCTATAGAGGTAAGCTGATTGCCGAAGCCGATGCTCTCGAGCATTGTGCATCCCTTAAATGCTCTGTTGCCGATAGTCTTAACGGTATCGGGAAGAATTACCGTCGTGATAGAGGTGTTACCCTCAAATGCCGATGCCTTGATGCCTACAACGTTACCTGTCGAGCCGAGAGAGTTGGTGTGCTTCTCGGGCACGTATACAGCCGTATCGCTGCCCGTGTATCCGGATACGAGGAATCCGCCCATTCCGTTGCTCTCAAATCTGAGACCGTCAGTAACGGGGGCAGTCTGAGGCGGCAGAATAGTAAGCGTAGCAACTACGTCGGGGATGTAGCAGATATTGCCCTTGAGCTCGTCCTTGATGCTGAAGCGGAAGCGCACCTCGTGAGTGCCTATCGCGGCAGTATTATTGCCGAACGCGTCATACCTGATACCGCCGAGCTTATCACCCTTACCCCAGGAAAGAACGATAGACTGATTACGGCCGTTGTATCTGACAGAGAGATCGTTCGCGCCAACGTCGATCTTTCTCGGCTGTATCCTGAGAGTTGCATTAAGAGCATACTCTGTGCCCAGATACGCGATCGTTGCAGTCACGGGATACTCACCCGCATCGCGCTTTGCCGTATCGCTGTATGTCACGCTGGCTCCCGTAAGAGTGCCGAGATCGACCTCGAGCGCGTGATCCTTTCCGTCATACTCGAAGCTTCCATCCTTGAACGACACGCCGCCAAGGGCAGTAGGACCGTCGATAATGCAAAGCTTTGTTTCCATATTCGGGATATCGTTATAGTTTTTCGCATCGCCCGTGAAGCTTGCTACAACGGTGTGCTCGCCGATCTCGGTCGCATCGTTTCCACTGTAGCTTACGGTAACACCCTCGGGGATGTTTCCGCTTACCGCAACGCTGTGAGGCTTGCCGTCATATATCACAGTGCTCTTATCGAAGTAGATACCGTAGGTGTCATACGAAGCCTTTTCCACCTTGATGGTGGCACTCATGTCCTTGCCCTCGATGTATATATCCTTGAAATAGAACTTCGCGACTACGGTATACTCGCCTGCATCAACAACGCCGTTGCCCTCGTATTTCACGCTGACGTAAGTGTTGTTGACCGAGCCCACGATAGAGATGCTGTGCGCCTTTCCGTTATAGGTAACGGTCTTATCGGGGAAGCTTACCGAGGAAAAGTCGAGCCTCGGAACAGAGGGCTCCTCGGGATCACTTGGGTCCTCGGGATCATCCGGCTCTGGGTCATCTTCAGCGGGCGGATCGGTAATATTACTCGGCGGTTCTTCCGGCTCATTTCCGAAAATCGAATCGATAATATCACAGGATGAGAGAATTATCACCGCCGATAGAATCAAAATCAATAGTATCAAAAGAGAATTCTTTTTATTCATCATATTCTCCAAGGTTAATTTGAGTGGCGGATCCGCGCCTTACGCGGACCCGCCCGATTTCATTGCTTAAATATCCTTTTCTGCGAGATACTGCTCGTAGCTGATACCCGTAACAACGGTAGCGGTCTTGCCGTCTGCAAGAACGTTCCACTGAGCACCGTAGCCGGTGGTGGGAACACTCTCTGCCTCGAGGTAAATGACGAAGTCATCTACGCAATCGAAGAAGGGAGAGTTGTAGTAGTTTGCAGCTGCGGGGATCTCGGTAACGGTCGCGGGAATGTAGATCGACTTAAGCGAGGTACACTTCTCGAATGCCGAGATACCGATCTCTGTAACACCCGAGCCGATAACTACCTCTTCAAGGGAGATGCATCCGCGGAAGGAGTATGCAGGGATATAGGTGCAGGACTCTGCGATGACCACGCGCTTAAGGCTGACGGGAACGTAAACCTCGTTCGCAACGTAACCCGATGCACCGAAGATGTAACCGAAGTAGGGGTTAGAGGTAACCTTGCTTCCACCGATGAAGGGGACGGTGATCTGCTCGAGCTCGGTGCCCCCGAATGCACCCTGACCGATAGCGGTAACGCTGGTCGGGATAACGACGTTCTTAACGGTCTTATTGTTTCTGAATGCGGTAGCGGTTATTGAATTAACAGCAGCACCCTCGTAGGTAGAGGGGATGATAACTACGGCTGCATCGCCGGTATATCCGACAACGGCATAGCCGCCCGTAACCTTCTCGTATACGATGCCTGCGGTAGCAAAGTCGCTTGCGTAATCCTTGATAGTAAGCTTCACGGTAACGTTCGCTCCAACAACGTAATTATTCTTAATGCTCTCGTCGAGCTCGTATCCGAAGCTGAACGAGTAGGTGCCGGGAAGAGTACCCGCGGTACCGACAGATACGATCTTAACTCCCTCGGGAAGCTCGACTGCGGGGCACTCTATCATATGTGCCTTGCCGTCAAACTCAACGGTAACGTCGCTGACGTTGATCTCGGGAAGAGATGCGGGTGTGATGGTGATTGTAGCGGTTCTGTCATAAGAATCCTTGTACTCGCCGTTGATCGCAAACTTAACAGTGACGATATACTCGCCGACGTTTACCTGTCCGTTTCCAACGTACTCATAAACCGAGAAGTTAGTGGGAAGCTCGCCCTCGATCTCTATGCTCTTTGCGGTTCCGTCATAAACGAATGATTTGTTATCGAAGATAATGTGATCAAGCTCTCCGCCAAGAGCGGCAATAATGAGCTTCGCAGTCTTATCCTGACCCTCAATGTAGTATCCGTTATAGTAGAACTTAGCGGTTACGGTGTAGGTTCCTACCTCAGTCTTACCGTTTCCGATATACTCTACGGTAACGCCCTCGGGCATCTGACCTGCTACGGTGATGCTGTGAGCCGCCTCGTCGTAAAGGAACTCCATATCCTCAAAGCGGATAAGATCGAAGTCTGCATCTGCGCTGAGAATGGTGAGGGGTGCTGTCATATCGGGGATATCCTTGTAGTTTCTGCTGGCGGTAAACTTAGCGGTTACGGTATAGGTGCCGGGTGCGACCTGATCGTTGCCGAGATAGCTTACCTCAACGCCAACGGGAAGATTGCCCGAGATAGCGAGGCTGTGGATCTTTTGATCGTATGCAAATACCGCACCGTCAAAGCTGATGCACGACATATCAATGACAGCCTTCTCAATTACGAGTGCAGCTCTCAGGCTCTTGCCCTCGAGAAGCTCGCCGTTAAGGGAGAACTGAGCCTCTACGATATAGGTGCCTGCTTCGGTCTTGGCGTTGTTGACGTAGCTTACGGTAACACCCTCGGGGAGAGTGCCCGTGATCTCAACGCTGTGCGCCTCGCCGTCATATGTAACGGTCTTATCCTCGAAGCCGATGCCCGAAAGATCGACATCGGGTACAACGACTGCCGCTTCCTTAATAGTAAGGATAGCACTCATATTATTTATGGGGTAGTAGTTAGCGGTATCTACCGCGAACTTTGCGGTAACGGGATATACACCGACCTCGGTCTTGCCGTTGCCCTCATAGCTGACGGTAACGCCCTCGGGGAGAGTGCCCGTGATCTCAATGCTGTGCGCCTCGCCGTCATACTCGAAGCTGCCGTTTTTGAAGCTGATAGCCGACATAGCGTCCGCGTAAGACGCCTTGTTGATCCTGAGGATGCCGGAGATATCCGCGCCCTCGATAATCTCGCCGTCTTTATAGAACTTAGCGATTACGGTATACTTACCTGCGTTTACCTGAGCGTTGTTTTCATACTCGACGGTAACGCCCTCGGGGAGAGTGCCCACGATTTCGAGGCTCTGCTCTGTTCCGTCATAAGTAACGGTCTTCTCAGGGAGGGTAATTCCCGACAGGTCTACCTTGTCGGGCTCGCCTCCGCCGATCAGTCCGTTTATAACGTCACAAGAGGCAAGCGAGAAAACGAGAGTCACGAGAAGCATCACACCAAGGATGCCGTATAAAATTCTTCTTTTCATCGATTAGTCTCCTTTCTTATCCCTCTTCAACGTCCATCGAGAAGAGTACGAGCGGAATGCCCGATTCGTTTGTTATATTTCCCGTATTCATCGTTCTGATGCAGTCAGTGCTGTCAACTCTGATGATGTATTCCTTCTTGGTGAGAGCATCGATAACCTGGTAGTACTTGCCGTTCTCATCACTCATAAGCGTGTACTGGTCCTTCGCGTGAGCTACCTCAATGACGGTGCCGTCACGGAGTTCGACCTGAGTCCTTCCCGCACCGTATCTTACACCGATAGCCGCGGAAACTCCGCTGGCTGCAAGGGTAAGAGTTTTACCGTTGATAACGCCCGTAGCCTTGACCCAGGTGGTGCCGTCTGCGGTAAGCTCGAAGCCCTCCGCCTTATCGCCGTAGAAGTATTTAAGCTCTGTATCAAACGTGATAGTTACCGTTCCGTCGGAATTTCTTACAGCCGAAAGAGGCTGAGGATAGGAATATACCTCACGCGCCCTTATAGCGTACTCGTTAGCGAGTATCATATCCGCGGTTCTGTAGCCTACGGGAGACTTTCTCGCAGGGTGGATGAACGCACTCGCCTCGATATCCTGACTCGTGAAAGCCATGCCGTCAACGAAGGTGGGAACAAGATAAGTGTTTTCGAGCTTGGAGCAGAAGTCGAACTGCTCGTACTTGAAGGTATATACGTGAATTCCGCTCGCAGGGCCGTCACCCGAACGCGAGTAGGGAGCGAGCTGCATTACGTAGAAGGGCAGATCCTCGGAGCCGTTACCGAATGCGCGGCGGAAGATCTCCTCGAGCGCGGTGAAGTACTCGGTATAGGTAGATCCCTCAGGACCGAAGAATGGTACGTTAAGGGTCTCGTATTCATCACCGTATCCGAGATTGTAGAAGTATTCCTTAGCGTAATATTTACCGGGAATATCGCCGCAGCCCTGATACCAGAGCACACCCGCAGTGGTGAAGCCCTCGAGAGGATAAACGTGGCGGTTATAAAGAACGGTGGGAACAACGTTGGTTCCGTGAGCCTTGCTGGGAAGAACGTCATCTGCCGTTTCATCAAGATAGTACTGCGCAAGGAACGGAGATAGCTCTGCTATATGCTCGTAATCCATCCAGGTGGATATCTTGGTCGAGCCCTGTGCTATCGTTATAAGTCCCACAGGCACGTCATAGCCGAGCTCTGCAGCGAGCTTCGCTACCGTAGCGTATCCAACCGCAGACATTGCGTAATCGGTCGCTTCCCTTACGACGGACGCGGTAACGTTCTTCCAGGATCCGTTTCCGTACGCATCGGGGGTCGCGCAATAGCCCTTAGAGGTAAATTCTCTGATGCCGAGGGTCTCGGAAAGAAGAGCCATCTCATCTATATCCTCAAGATGACCGGAGTAAAGAGACGCGTTAGACTGACCCGAGGTCACCCATATCTCACCGATATTAACGTCGTTATATACGATGTCAGGAGTATTCTCATCACCCTTGCCAAGCTGCTTGATGGTGACAGTAACACCTCGAGCGGCGTCTAAGGGCTCGAAGGATGCGCTCCATTTTCCGTTTTCGTCAACGGTTGCCTCGGATACGGCGTCACCTATCGTAACTCTTACTGTTGCACCGATATCCTGACAGTATCCGTATATGTTGATTACTTTGTTTCTTTGGAGCATCATACCGCTCGAGAATACCACAGGCAACGAGAGCGAATGTGCATCCGAGTCACTGACGAGCTTATACACGCCCTCGGAAACCTCTCCGATGCTGTATTCACCGGTAGCGCTGGTGTTACCCGTGAGGATATTTCCGTTGGTATAAATCACAGTCTTACCCGTTCCGTAGTGGAAGGTGGGAACGACGCTGCCCGTAGTAAGCACGCCGGTAGCGGTGGTGATGGAACAGTCGTAAACGTCTATCTTGCCCGCACCCGAGAAGACTATGTCATCCGATTTGATGGTACTGTTCTCAAGGCGGAAACGGGAGCCCGCATCGTTTGCGGTGACTGCGAGCTCAATGCCGTCCGTCTTATAGTTATTTGCGAAGATTCTCCAGCTCTCCATAGCCTTCATTCCGTAAACGGGAACGGGGAGAGTGGATGTGGAATTGATGCTCAGACCGTTCACGAACGCAACGCCCTTCTTAAAGGGAGTGTGTCCGAAGGTGACCATCGGGAGCGAGGTCGCTGCAAATTCCGCGGTCGTCGTGCCGGTGTATGTGATATTCACGTTATCAATGAAGTGATATCCTGCGGTGAGCCAGAAAAGAGGGCTACCCGACGCGCTGGTGTGATAAAGCGAACTTGCAACGACGTTGAAATTCTTGATGTTACATACGAGGTGGTAATTTATCTGTCCGCTGTTAGAGGACTGTCTTGCATATACGACCTTTGCATATCTGCAAGCAGTGCTATACGAGCCTACCTTTCCGAAAACGTCGGCACCGTCGAGCGTGAAATGCATATCAAAGGATACGGTGAATGGGCAGTTTCCCGCTACATCGCTCGAGGTATAGTCGATATTGTGACCGTTGAAGTCAACTATAACGGATACGTCCTCGTTACCCTTGTAGGTTACGGCGGTGCATCCGGTCTTTCCGGAGGAATAATCATTAAGGAGGGTGGTGATACGAACGACCGTACCTTCAACCGCTCTCATATCGATGCCTACGTCGTTAAGAGTTGCCGTGAGAGCCTCGTTGGGAGTGGCGTAAAGACCCGTCTCGGGTACCTTACCCATAACGGCAACCGTTGTGAGCGCCTTAGCGGTCGAGGTGAACTCCATAGTCCAGACACCGCCGTTTTCCGAGAAGCTGCTGTACTCGGAATTCGCAACGCCATACTCCGAGGGATCCTGACCGATAACGTACATATTACCGTCACCGTAGTAGAATACGAGATTGTCTCTGGTAGCCGAGCCGGAGGCGATCGCCGTGTATATCTCCATGGCCGAGCCGAGGATATACGTGGTCGTCTCGGCCGATCCCTGTCTGAATGCGGTATCTACCTCGCAGGAGAAGCCTGTAACGATTATACTCGAGGGAGTGTTATCACTGACAACTATATCAGCGCCTATCATCTCGCCGCCCTCGATATACACCTCGGAGCTCGAGGCGGAAACGAGAGTGCCGCTCTTATCACCCCAGAACTCGGTGTACTTAAGATCTACGGAAGCACCTTTCGCATCGACCATCGATATTTTGTTACCCGAGGTGTGAGTAACCGAGGAATGTTGAACGATAAGTCTGCCGCCCTCGGCAATGAAGAGAGAGGTACCCTCGGCATTACCGTTAAAGCTCATATCGATGTACTTTACGTCAACTCTGTCGGTCGAGCCTTCAGCGATCTTTACGAAGGATGCGTTGGGAGCCGTGGTCGTAAAGGAGCCGTAGCTGCCGTCCTCGTTGAACTCACCCCAGAATCTGATCTTAGCACCGGTTCCGTTTGCCGTGACCATAGGACCGTCAACGGTGCTAGTGATCTTATGACCTGCAAGATCGATCCATATCTCGGTATGCTCGTTACCCGTTATGGTTATGGGAGCATCCACGGTGATATCGCTCGAGAGAGTGAGCACGTAGCGCGTGTCGACCTCGGGAGCGAGATTTGAGAGGTTGGCAACAACCTCGGCAAACGTACCGGTAACGGTGCTGCCGACCTGTTTCGTACCGACCTCATAGCCGAAGCTCTCCTTGTCTTCATCGGTACCGTATGTAATAGTAACGGTCTTAAGAGATGCTTCATTCGCATCTGCCGCAGTCGCTGTAAAGAGGAAAACGGAGAGTCCCGTTAACAGCATTGCCGAGACAAGCAGAAGAACAATAGCAATTTTAGAACTTCTTCTCATAAAATTATCCTTTCTTAAAGAATGAAATTGTTATCTCAACTACATTTTACCACATAATTATTAATAATTACAACACCCGAGCGCGTAAAAAATATGCACGCGAGAGAGAAAAAAAGCGTGTATTTTTGTTTAAAATTACTAAATGCTATTAAAATCTTTTACCGTCTCGACATCAACCGCACTTACACCGTCGTATCGGTAAATGCACAGAGATTTTCCCGAGAAAAAAGCACACAATCCCCACATCAAGCACGATACGCGCAAGCAATCGACATATATTCCCCACTTTAAGAGAGGTTTACGCAAATTATCCGACATCGCGAACAAACAAACGAGTACAAATCCCCACATAATCCAAATCATTGCCGTTAAGCACCCGTGAAAACACTCTTATTGTGCTATTGAATTCAAAGAATTCCCCACAACATAATAGTTTCCGTCTGTTTTTTGAATGTTTGTGGTGAATAAAGACCCCAAAAGTACAATATTCAAAGCTAAAGTGGGGCGTTATACCCACAAAACGTTTGAATTTACCAAAAGTGGAGCCGAAATATTTCATTTCAAGAGGTTTATCCCTTACAGTGGGACAGCACGCACGTTTGACACGGAATTTTCGCCGCGCAGTGGGGATAGTATCCCAAAATCCAATTACCCGACCCGCACCCACACGGAATATAAAAATATAGTGAATTGTCAATAGAAGTGCAACACTTTTAAGAAAGATTTTGCAATTCCAAGTTCCAAGAATCCTGAGCAGAAATATAATTTAAGCATTTGCGGGGTCTGGCATTGATCAATGCCAGATTCCGCAAAAGTGTTTTAG
>JAFVZL010000040.1 GCA_017508195.1 Clostridia bacterium
CCTAAAACACTTTTGCGGAATCTGGCATTGATCAATGCCAGACCCCGCAAATGCTTAAATTATATTTCTGCTCAGGATTCTTGGAACTTGGAATTGCAAAATCTTTCTTAAAAGTGTTGCACTTCTATTGACAATTCACTTTGTGCCCTTTTGCTGATTTGTTGTTTATTGCAAGCTCAAAATAGGCTTAAAATAGTTTTCGACACTTGACAACGCTCGTGCGATATGTTAAAATAAATGAGAACTAAAGCTATGACGAGAAGAAGTAGCGGTGTTTGCCAAAGACAGAAAGCTGCCGGGTGATGAGAGGCGCGTGAGGCATATCCGTGAATACGTCTCCGAGCGCGTACCGAAGCCCTCCGGGGTGCGTAGGCTACGACGGGTAAGCCCGTTACAGCGAATGAGGCACGGCTATGCCGTGTGAATCAAGGTGGTACCACGAAAGCTTTTTCGTCCTTGGGTGTTTGCCCAAGGACTTTTTTATTTTGATTTATTAAAATTTCGATATATACGGAGGAAGAAAAAATGAAAATTTACGACGAGCTCGTCGCGCGCGGTCTTATCGCGCAGGTGACCGACGAGGCTGAAATCAAGGAGCTTATCAACGAGGGTAAGGCGGTGTTCTACATCGGCTTCGACCCCACGGCAGACAGCCTGCACGTAGGTCACTTCATGGCTCTGTGCCTTATGAAAAGACTCCAGATGGCGGGTAACAAGCCCATCGTGCTTATCGGCGGCGGTACGGGCCATATTGGTGACCCCTCGGGAAGAACGGATATGCGTTCTATGATGACTACCGAGACCATCAGACACAACTGCGAGTGCTTCAAGCACCAGATGGAGAGATTCATCGAGTTCGGTGAGGACAAGGCAATAATGGTCAACAACGAGGACTGGCTTTTAAAGCTCAACTACGTTGATCTTCTCCGCGAGGTCGGTGCGTGCTTCTCCGTCAACCGTATGCTCACGGCAGAGTGCTACAAGCAGAGAATGGAAAAGGGTCTTTCCTTCCTCGAGTTCAACTACATGATCATGCAGTCCTACGACTTCTACCACCTCTTCCAGCACTACGGCTGTAACATGCAGTTCGGCGGCGACGATCAGTGGAGCAATATGCTCGGCGGTACCGAGCTTATCAGAAGAAAGCTCGGCAAGGACGCTTACGCCATGACTATAACCCTTCTTCTCAACTCCGAGGGTAAAAAGATGGGTAAGACCGCAAGCGGTGCGGTATGGCTCGACCCCAAGAAGACCTCTCCCTACGACTTCTACCAGTATTGGAGAAACGTCGGCGACAAGGACGTTCTCAAGTGCATCAGAATGCTTACATTCCTTCCCCTCGAGGAGATCGACAAGATGGATGCGTGGGAGGGCTCGCAGCTCAACGAGGCTAAGGACATCCTCGCATACGAGCTCACCAAGCTCGTTCACGGTGAGGAGGAGGCAGAGCGCGCAAGAGCTGCTTCCAAGGCTCTCTTCGTAGGTGGCAGCTCGGAGCTTACTCCCTCTGTAAGCGTTGATCCCGCTTCCTTAGTTGACGGCAAGATCGATCTTAACTCGCTTCTCGTGCTCGGTAAGATGGTTCCCTCGAAGTCCGAGGGCAGACGCGCCATCGAGCAGGGCGGTGTATCCGTTGACGGTGAGAAGATCACCGACGTGAAGGCAACCGTTACCGAGGATCAGCTGCGCTCGGGTATCCTCGTCAAGAGAGGCAAAAAGAGCTTCTCGAAGTTCATACTCGGCTGATAGTTCATGCGCAAGCCCCGTGAGAGTGCGAAAGCTCCATCGAGTTTGCGCATCTTTTTTAAAATTTCATTTTTATCTATTGCTTTTCGTACCTTAAGGTGCTAAAATTAGTGTGTCAGCATAAGGAGGTAAGGTGTATGGGAAAGCTATATAAAAATTACATATTCGATATCATCGTCGCTCTCGTTGCGCTCGCACTCGGAGTTGTAATGCTCCCCGTATTCGGCATAAGTGCCGTGTGCATAGATCTTCTTATCGCACTCGCGCTCGTTGCCTATCTCGTGCTTTTCTTATTTGATAAGCTTAAGAGAACGCGAGGCACAGCGTTTGCTCTGACCGCAGTGGAATTCGGATTCCTATCCTTACAGGTGCTGATGCTGATCATTCAGCAATTCTCTGCCCTGCACATTGCCACGGTGTGCCAGTTCGTCGGTGTAGTTTTACTTTTGCGAGGCGTTGTCATGGCGCTGACTCTCTACATCTCGGCAATGGCGTATAAAAAGCCGAGGCGTGAGCTTGCGGCAATGATAATTGCACTTTTAATGACTGTTACAGGAACGTATCTCGCGGTCTCACCATATATTGACGAGATCATACTCGAGTGGGTGATGTGCATCGCACTCTTTATTGCGGCACTCGCCTTTGCGGCACTTGCGTTTCTTTTCCACCACCCGAAAACAAAATGATATATAGCCGCACTGCCATAGCTGCCGTGCGGCTAGTTTAAACGGAGGATATAATATGAAAATCATTTTTGGAGCCGACTGTGTTCCCACCCCGGCTAACTATAAGGAGTTTTCCGAGGGTGATGCCGTAGCGCTTGTCGGAGAGGAGCTTCTTTCGGTGCTTCGCTCTGCCGATTACAGAGTCTTTAATCTCGAGGTCCCCCTCACTGACGTGGAAACACCCATAAGAAAGGCCGGTCCCCCGCTTATCGCTCCCACCTCCACGATAAAAGGATACAAGGCTCTCGGTATAGATCTTCTCACTCTTGCGAACAACCATATGCTCGATCAGGGCAAGGAGGGCATGACCTCCACGATCAAGGTGCTCGATGAGGCAGGGATCGCTCACGTTGGCGGCGGATTCAGCCAGGAGGAAGCGTGCAAGCCCCATATCATTGAGGCTGAAGGAAAGAAAATCGGCTTCTACGCCTGCTGTGAGCACGAGTTCTCTTGGGCAACGGATTACGGCTACGGTGCTAACGGCTTCGAGCCCCTTGATACACCCGACGAGATCGCTGAGTTAAAAAAGCAGTGCGACTATGTTGTAGTTCTCTATCACGGCGGTAAAGAGCATTATCTCTATCCATCGCCGAGACTTCGCAAGGTATGCCGCAAAATAGTTGACAAGGGTGCCGATCTTGTAATCTGCCAGCATACGCACTGTATTGGTGCAAGAGAGGACTACCACGGTGGAAATATCATATACGGTCAGGGCAACTTCGTATTCAATAAGGTCTGGGGCGATCCCAACCCCTTCCCTCACTGGTTCACGGGACTCCTCGTCGTTATGGATATCACCGACGAGGGCGTCAAGTACGATTACGTTCCCTTCGATGCGACGGATAAGGGTGTTAAGCTCTCCGACGATCCATCCCTGCTCGAAGGCTTCTATGCCCGTTCTGAGGAGATAAAGGACGAGCGTGCTACCGAGCTTCGCTACGCGGAATTTGCGGCTAAAATGCTCCCGGGCAGATACGTTCAGCACATGGTAGGTCATCCCGTAGATGAAGAATTCATAATGGAGCGCGGAAAGAGCATCTTCCACTACATGGAGTGCGAGGCGCACTACGAGGCACTGCACACGGGACTTAAGTACATACACGGCTATCCGCAGTTTGACGGAACGCTCGAGGGTAAGAAATAATTTTTTCGTGATTAAAGGTGAGGTGCTCTGCGCCTCGCCTTTTCTATTTCAAAACCTATACACTTGACTGCTACTAGGATATATCACGATATAAATACTAATACTCCGAGAGATCTAACAGATGAAGAACGTTTTTAAAAAACACAAAAACAAAACCTTAACATTTCCTAAAACAATCGATAACATTGGGGTGATAAAATTTAAGCGTTCTCGGTTAAAGCAGAGGCGCCTAAATTAATAATCTGAAGGAGATAATTAAAATGACTAAAAAACAGTTCGCAACACTTATCTTTTGTACCGTAGCGGGAATGATCTTCGCACTTGGTATGTGCATGTGCCTGCTTCCTGAGTGGAACGCATTTACCCCGGGTGTAGTTATGACCGCCATCGGCGGCGTGATGCTTCTTGTTTTCGGAATTATTGCTCTTATCAAAAACCGTAAGAACGCAAAGCCCCTCAACTGGAAGCTTATCGGAAAGATCAGCTATGCCATTATCGCATCGCTCGTGCTCGGTCTCGGTATGAGTATGATTATGAAGTTCGATATGCTGCTTTACGGTATTATAGTCGGTATCGTTGGAGTGGTTATGCTTCTCTGCCTTATTCCTATGTTCTTAGGCTTCAAGAGCGCCAAAAGAAAAGAAGATGAACAGGACGAGAGTGCAAAAGAAAACGCATAAAGAATGTGAAAAAACGAGGCGGAAAGCCTCGTTTTTTTATAGACCTATTCTCCTATTCACCGTTCTGTATTTTTTTGGAGATACTCCATACCTTTCCCTGAAGGACTTAATAAAATAAGTATACGATGCGTAGCCGCACGCTTCTGCTATTTGTGTTACGCTCATCGATGTTGTAATAAGATAGTTTTTCGCTAGCTGCATCCTATGCTCTGTGATATATTCCTTAAGTGTCATTCCCGAATATGCCTTCATAACTCGGCTGAGGTGGTAGGGGTGATAACAAAGGTCCCGTGCTATCGTATTGTTGCTTAAATATACCGAGCTTGCGTTTTCTCTGATATGCTCTACGATTTTTCGCGCAAGTGCAGATTCCTTACCGAAGCTCTTTTTTTCGCTCAGCATGTATAAGAGCGCGAGCTTCACGTTTGCCGATGCTGTCTCGCGGTAATACTGATCCACGTGTACAAATCCGTTGACGGAGTTCTCGATATAACTGCGTACACAAGCTCCATGTATCACGATAGGAGAAGAAAAACATTCGGGAACTATGTATTTTCGAATCTTTTCTTTACAAAAATTCTCCTCTGTCGCGGTTTTGAGCGAATTGTCAAGCATACTGAACTTATCTACAAGATCAAAGTCGATAGTATATATATTTACCGCATCGGAATCAACGAATGAAAAGTGATAGTGTGTTTCGGGTGGTAAAAATATAAGAGTATCTGCCGATACCGTATACTCACATCCGTCGGCAACGAGCATACCCTCGCCAAAGAGAATATAAAACAGGCGGCAGTCGTAGCAAACGTTATTCGTTCGCGGGGGTATATAGCACCTATGGAGATTTGCGTAACGCACGTATGGGTTCAGATTATCAAGATTCATACTTCCCTCCTTCCATAATCGTTTTTATTATATCATCCCCCAAAAAACATTTCAAGCAAAATGTTTGATTTATTATGTTTTTTGTTTGATATTTCTATATTATATCGCTTCCGAAGCAGTTATAATTTAATCAGGCTACCACGGTGCCGTAAATAACTCAAAGGAGCGTAGTGTTATGTCTTGTAAGCTAAGAATAGTAGTTGTCGGCTGCGGCAGGTTCGCCCAGTCCTTCGTGCCCTTGTTCAAGGCGCACCCCGTTGTCGAAAAGGTATGGGTCTGCGATCTGAAAAAGGACAGAGAGGAGGATTATGCGCGCCGATTCGGAGTTGACAGATTTTCAAGCTTCGAGGATGCGCTGAGATCTCCCGAGGTCAATGCGGTCGCTATCTTCACACAAAGATTCAAGCACGGTCCCATGGTAATTGAGGCTCTTAAAGCCGGCAAGCACGTCTATTCATCCGTGCCCTGTGCGATTTCCGTTGACGAGATCGTTGAGATCGAAAAGCTGATACGAGAAACGAGACTTACATACTCGATGGGAGAGACGGGCTTCTACAGGGCGCCCGCAATATTCTGCCGCGAGGAATTCAACAAGGGGACGTTCGGTAAGTTCGTATACGGAGAGGCACAGTACAACCACGATATAAGAAATATGGAGGATAGTTTCAGAAGCTCGGGCGTTGACGATTGGCGCAGCTATGCGGGTATACCGCCATTCTTCTATCCATCTCACTCAACCGCGATGATCCTTTCTGCGATGCCCGGTGTGTACGCCACTAAGGTTACCGCCCTCGGCTTCTCGGGCAGTCCGCGCACAGATATATATGGTACCGACGGACAGAACTTATATAACAACCCGTTTTCATCCGAATCAATGCTTATGCAGCTCTCGAATGGCGGCATAGCGAGAATCAGCGAAAACAGATGCATCGGGTGGAAGTCTCCCGAGACCTACATCACTCAGTTTTACGGCTCGGAGGGCGGATACGAGTTTTCTGTCGCACATCACCATTTAGCCGTTTGGGATAAGGATGATCCTAAGAGTGTCGTGATGAAGGACGTATCGGAGCAGCTTCAGCCCGAGTCGGTTTACGATCTTATGAAAAAGGATTACGGTGCCGCGATACAAGCAATAGCCGACTCATTCGGCTTTACAGAAACCTCACCTATCCAGCCTACCGAGCGTATACCGAAGGAGTTTGACGGACTGCCAAACAGGCATAACGGAACGCACCACTTCCTGATAGACGATTTCTGCCGAGCCTTTGAGACGGGAAAGCTTTCGCCTACGAACATCTGGGCGGTGGCAAGATTCAATATCCCAGGTCTTGTAGCTCATCAGTCGGCACTTCAGGGCAGTATCCCTCTCGACGTACCCGACCTCGGCGATCCGCCCGCCGATTGGCCTGTGTTAGATTATAAAACGATGGACAGGTAGATTTATGCAGATACTTTGAATGATCCCAAAAAACAATTTTATTAAAGCATATTTTCCTATAATATATAGTCAAGGGCTGTCTTGAAAATCAAAGACAGCCCTTTTTTCGTTTTTTATACCGACTTTTGTCACTCGTTAGCTATAATATTTTACTTCAACGTCATAGAACAGTGTCGGATCCTCGCTCCTGACGTTCTCTAAATCGGTTCTCGATCCGGCGTAGTATATGGTCGTAAGCGCGGTGCCATCAAAGGCGCCGTAGCCGATATACTTTATTCCCTTGCCGATATGGATGCTCGTCAGATTCTCACATCCTCGGAATGCCGAGCCGTAGATATTTTCGAGATTATTACCGCACTCTACTTTTTCGAGTGACTCAACGTAGTTAAAGGCATACCAATCAATGCTCTTGACGAAGTCCTCAATTACGTAGGTGGTCGCAGTCCTTGCAGACGGGTAGCATAAGAGCATAGATTCTTCTCTGTCGTAAAGTATACCGTCCTTAGAGAAGTAGTTGACGTTTCCCTCTTCTACCTCTATATTCACAAGACTCATACATCCGTGGAACGGCTTATCAAGCTTAGTTACCGAAGCCGGTATCACCATTTCGGTAAGTCCCGTGCAGCCGCGGAAGGCGTAGGAGCCGAGTCTCTCGAGGCCCGAAGGCAGAATCACCTCGGTAAGTCCCTTACAGCTATAGAAGGCATCATCGCCTATAACCGTGAGCGAAGTCGGAAGATCGATCTCGGTTAGCCCCCTACATCCGTAAAAGGCGTAATTGTATATCTCGGTTATGCTGTCGGGTAGGTTTACAGTAGTGAGGCTTACGCAGTTATAGAAGGCTGACGAGCCGACGTCAGTAATTCCTTCGGGAAGTATGACCTCAGAAAGCACCGAACATTCCTTAAAGGCACTCGAATCAATTCTTTCAACACCTGCCGAAAGATTGACCTTTTCAAGATACCTATGCCCAAGGAAAGACTTCTCTCCAAGTGAGGAAATAGCAGATGGCAGAAGGTAGGAGCTATCCGTCCTTCCCGTGGGATACCAGATAAGCCTGCTTCCAAGCTTATTGAATAAAACTCCGTCCAAGTCGGAAAATTTTGTATTTTCGGCATTGACCGTTACCCGCGATATTTTACTGTCCGAGAAGGCTTCATCACCTATGGTTTCAAGCTCTTTCGGGAAGTATAGCTCGGATAGTGCCGTACCCTTAAAGGCTCGGGATCCTATCGTTGTAAGAGCATCGTTTAATTCGACATGAGAAAGGTTAGTGCAGCCTAAGAACAGTCCTGTCGGTATCGACGTCAGAGAAGGAATCGATACCTTTTCAAGGCTTATGCAGTTTTCAAAGGTGTTTAAAAACAGAGCGTCTGTCGTCACAAAGATCTCCTTAAGAGAGCCGGGAACGTAGTATGTGACGGTATCTCCGTAGCCGTATGTCTGTGTTGTAGCTACTCCGCCCCATCCGGAATCGGTACCGAAGTAATACCCGAGAAGAGTCGTTGCATCCGATCTTTCAACCTCATAGTTCGAGGCGATGAACGGCAGAGTGAGGGTGTGAAGCGAGGTGCATCCCTCAAGAATGCTCTTGCCGACGGTTTCAAGCTTATCACCTATTGTGAGCTCATAAAGAGAGGAGCAGTTTTTAAAGGCACCGTCACCGATAGTAAGTATCTGTCCACCTATATCGAAGCTCTCCAGCGAGGAGCAGCCCTCAAATGCGTGCTCGGAGATGTTTCTGATACCGATTATGTCAAGTTTTGTTGCAGATTTACAGCCCGAAAAGGCATACGCACCGACAACGTGCACCGCGTTTCCTATTTCCACAGTCTCGAGCTTCTCACAGCCGTAGAAGGCATATTCCGAGATAGCGGGGTAGTCGGGCATAAGATAGCTGCTTCCCGATGTAAAGCTCTTAAGCGATATGCAACCGTCAAAGGCGTGCTGACCGATATTCTCGAGCTCGCCCGCCATGGAGAAGCTCTCGAGCGAAGTGCAGCCGTAAAGTGCATACTCGCCTATATCGGCACCCTCGACCTTGATATCTACCGACTTTAAGCTAGAGCAGCCGTAAAGGGCGTATTCCTCTATATACTTGAATCTTCCGTTTATCTCGAGGGTTTCAAGCGAGGTGCAGCCCGAGAAGGCGTTCTTTCTTATGTAGGTCGCGCCATTTTCAAATACTACGCTCTTAAGATCCGCACAGTTTTGGAAGGCGTAGTAGCTGATCTCATTCATGCTCTTGGGAAAAACCGCGCTCTCGATGCCAAGCGAGCCCATGAAGGCGCTATCCTCAATTTGGGTACAAGTGCTTCCCGCCTCGAACGCAATGCTCTTGAGCTTCGCGGCATTGGCGGCGTATTCCGCCGAAACACCGAACATATTGGCGGGAACGTGATTCACTTCGGGGCCAAATACTACCCTGATGCCGTCAGATGCCGTACCTGCACGGCAGAATACGTTGTTATCGTAAACGTTAACACCGCCCGTCACAACGAAGCAGTTGCTTGAATTAAGGTAGAATTCCTCAAGCCGTGTGCATTCGTAAAACGCCTCGTCAGAGATGGTTTTAAGCGCAGTTCCGCAACGCACCGAGGCGAGGCTCTCGGCGTTTTTAAAAGCATATACACTTATCCGAGCAACATTGTTTCCTAAAATAATTTCGGAAAGAAGCTTATTACCGCGGAATGCATTGGCGGCTATTTCGGTTACACCGTCGGGTACCATATATGATGCATCCGCCTTAGATGCGGGATAGTAAACGAGGATAGTCGTCCCCTTAAAGAGAACACCGTCGGCGCTGGTATACGTACCGCTATTGCTCCTAAGATTAACCGCTGTGAGATTATCGGCGCCGAGGAAGGCAGTACTGCTCACCTCATTTAGCGTCGCGGGGAGAGTGATGGTAGAAACGGAAGTTCCATCTAACACCGATGCGCCGATTCTCTCGAGTGCATCGCCGATGTCAAGTGAGGTTATTGCAGTGTTCTTAAAGGCACGGTCTCCTATGCTTATGATTGCACCCCGGATGCTTATATCCGTAAGAGCAGTACAGTCCTCGAATACGCCCTCGGGCAAAGAGATAATGCCTGACGGAAGCGATATTGCACTGATTCCCGTGCAGCCCTTGAATGCGACGGCACCCAGTTCATTAACACCCTCGGGAATAGATATCGCATCAAGACCCGAGCAGCCCGAAAAGGCGCGTCCTGATATAACAGTTGCCGTAGCAGGAAGAATTACCTCTTCGAGCATCGAGCAGCCTTCAAATGCGCCGCCGACTACTTCTCCGCCCGTAACGGTGACCCTTCTCAACGACTTAGGCACGCCGTAATATTCCGTTACCGTGCTGTTATAGGATACCTTATAGGTCTGCGGTATTCCGATTGACGATTTACCGAAAATATATCCTAAGGGATACTGCGGTGTACTGCTCGTATCGCCGAGGCTCTTACCAATATAGGGTATAGTCAGCGTCTTCAGCGAGTTGCAAACGTTTAATATTCCCTCCCCTATAAGCGTAACGGAATCGGGAATCGTAAAATCAACGAATCCACAGGCACAGAACGCCTCATCGCGTATGGTTGTAACTTTGTTCGGAATAACGAGCGAGGCGAGTGCTTTACATCTGTAAAACGCACTTGTGCATATCTCGGTCAGATCTGTGGGAAGAGTAACGTCGGTCAAGCTCACGCACTTCGAGAAGGCGTAATCTCTTATAACGGTTATACTTGCGGGAAGATTAACACGCTCGAGCGACGAGCAGTCAATGAATGCCTGCTCAGCGATTTCGGTAATACCTTCGGGACAGGTTACCGTCCTGATGCCCGCGCATCCCGAGAATGCACCGAGGAGTATCTCACCGTCAAGAACGGTAACGGTCTTAAGCGCCTTGGGGATATAAGAGGTATAACTATCAACACTTATAAACGAGGAGCTTCTGTACCGGGAATAGGTGAGCAGAGAGCCCTCGTACTCGTTATGGCCGAATATGTAGCCAAACGGATACTGATACTTTTTACCTGCATCCTTTCTCGAGTCTCCGACAAACGGCACGGTAAGGCTGACTAGCCCCGAGCATCCGTTAAGCGACCCCTCACCTATTTCGGTGATGCTGATCGGCAGATACAGCTCGGTAAGCCCGGAGCATCCGCGAAGCGCATTCTTTCCGAGTGTGGTAAGACCGTCCACAATGGCGAGCTCCTTAAGTGCCGAGCAATTCTCGAGCGCACGCTCTCCTATAACTGTGAGCGAGTCGGGGAGAGTTATTTTTTCAAGCGCGGTGCAATCCTTAAAAGCTTCCTTCGGGATCTCCTCACCGCCGTTCAGTATTATCTCGGTCATGCCCTTAAGATCGAACACCTTAAGGTGCTTTATGGGAGAAGTGAGCTTTGTTATATTTTCGCACTCAGCAAAAGTGCGGTAAGGCATTTCAGAAAGAGTCGCGGGGACACTTACCTCGGTTAGAGATTCGCAGAATGTGTAAGCGACGGCAGAGATCTGCTCGAGGGTTGTGGGGAGTATAACGCGCTCGATAGATTTACACTTAGAAAATGCGCGGATCTCTATTGATTTAAGTCCCTCGTTAAGCTCGATATCGGCAAGCTCAACGCAGCCCGAGAACGACTCCTCTGATATTATCCTGAGGCTCTCAGGAATAGCGACAGAAGTAAGCTTCTCGCATCCCCTGAATGCCGCCGCGGGTACAGTCTCGAGTCCATCGGCAAGCTCTACCGCGCAAAGAGCAGCACACCCCTCAAAGGCGGACACGCCGATAGAGGTTGCGGAGCTGATATCAGCCGCTCCAAGCTGCTTACACGAGCGGAAGGCATAGTCTCCGATGCTCCTGACTGACGAGGTACGGGGAATAGCGGTGAGGCTCTCGCATCCGTCAAAGACGCGGATGCCGAGCGAGGTGATTTTATCGCAGCCCGTGACAGATGTGAGGGCGGTAGAGCCCGCGAACACTCTTTCGCCGAGTGCGGTTATAGTGTCGGGAAGAGTTACCTTTTTTAGTGTGGTTGAGGAAATAAAGGCTCCGTCTATGACGGCGGTGACATCGTAGCCGATACCCGAGACGGTTATCTTATCCGACACGGATAGCTCCTCAGCGCCATAGGTATAGCCGACAACGGTGGCAGTACCGTTATTCAACAGGTACTCTACACCGCCCTCGGTCACAATATCGTCCTCGGTAGCGCCGAAAACTATGGGACAGCCGAAGCGGTTCCAATCATCCTCAAAGGTTATTGCGGTGGGGGCAGACTCCTCGAAGCAGACGGTAGTTCCCTCGTTAGCCGTAAAGGCGTATCCCTTTACAAGAGTTATGCTCTTCGGCACGTAGAGCACCTCTATCGGGCTGCCGACAACAAGGTTGGAATTGAGAACCGTGACTCCGCTCGGAATATCGAGCGACTTCAGCGAAGTGCAGCTTGAAAATGCCGCGCTCCCGAGAACGGTGAGACCATCCGGTAGCTCTATCGATTTTAACGCGCTGCAGAACGCAAATGCCGATTCGCCTATTTTGTTAACGGTGCTCGGTATATCTATATGCTCGAGCGAGGAGCAACCGTAAAACATCATGCCCGAAAGCTCGCCAAGATCGCTCGGCAGCTTCACACTGCTTAAGGACGACATTCCCGCAAATGCGGCATGCTCTATCGCGGTAACGCTATCGGGAATTGTGAGCGAAGTGATGCTCTTGCAATCGGAAAATGCATATCTGCCTATACTCACCAGCCCATCGGGCAGGACAACCTCGGTGATATCAAGGTTTCCAAAGGCACTCATACCGATATGTGTGGTTCCCTTGGGTATTACGACCGTTTTAAGGGATGTATTTTTCAGTCCGGTGACGGTGATCTTCTCTCCGTCCTTTTCGTATTCAAAATCGGCAAAGGCGGGGTCGTTCTCTTCGGGCTCCGTTACATCCGACCCACCGCCAAGAAAGCATCCGACAAGCAGGGTCAGCGATAACGTCAGAGCCGCCAGCAACAGCAGATATCGACAAAGCTTCTTCATTGTTTGCCTCTCCTTTTCTTTTTAGTAACGCCCGAGGGCGACTTCATTATAAGCTTACTAAGCCAATTATAGCACATGTGCGCAAGAATTGCTATACTATTCCGGATATTTTGGTGCTTTTGCCGAATTATTTGCTATTTTTCGTGTACCAGGCTGATTTTTCAAAGAAAAAACGCCTTCCCATTAGCGTTCTCTCCGTTAAGGATAACATTCATGCAGGAAAGGCGGTTTTTATAAAACGGATATTAAATTATGCTTTTTTCCTTCGCTCTATTGCTCTTTGAATGAGCTTGACGATCTCGACGATGGGAATAATGAGTATCGCAAGGCCGAAGGCTATTGCGTATTCCATGAAATCGAGGTGCGCTAGCTCAAATGCGTTTGCAAGGAAGTCGACCTCGACAACCAAAGTCGTGAGCAGGAACGAAAGAGCCGCAGCGCCCCAGAGCCATAGGTTCTGACCCTTCATAGTGAAGATCGAGCCGTGAAGAGATCTCATATTAAACGCATGGCATATCTCACACAACGATAACGTCAGGAATGCCATAGAGGTACCGAGCATCTCTGCGGAATAGGTGCCCATAGCGATAGCTTCGGCGTGATACATATCGGCAAGCCAGAATCTGCCGATCAGATACGACGCCATGGTAATTACGGTAACGAGAGCACCCTGGTATCCAACAGCGGCTCCGAGACCGCCTGCGAAAATGCCCTCTTTACTGTCGCGAGGCTTGCGCTTCATTATACTTGCCTCGGGCTTCTCCATTCCGAGCGCTAGCGCGGGAAAGCAGTCAGTAATAAGATTTATCCATAACAGGTGTACGGGCGCAAAGATGGTAAAGCCCGAAAGTGTTGCAAAGAAGATAGTGAGAACCTCGGAGAGATTGGATGCAAGAAGGAACTGTATCGCCTTTCTAATATTGTCGTATATCCTTCTTCCCTCTCCTACTGCCGAAACGATGGTAGCGAAGTTATCATCGGCAAGTATCATATCAGCAACGTTCTTTGTAACGTCGGTACCGGTGATGCCCATGCCTACGCCGATATCTGCATTTTTTATCGAGGGAGCGTCGTTTACTCCGTCTCCCGTCATTGCGGTAACCTTACCTTTTTTCCTCCATGCGTTGACGATCCTTGTTTTGTGCTCGGGCTGAACGCGCGCGTAGACGGAATATTTTTCCACACTGCTCTCGAATTCCTCGTCCGAGATCTCGTCAAGATCGGCGCCCGTGATAGCCTCGGATGCATCGTTAAGAATACCGAGCTGCATAGCGATAGCCACCGCGGTATCCTTGTGGTCGCCCGTGATCATTATGGGACGTATTCCCGCGCTGCGGCACTCGTCTATGGCGGGCTTTACCTCGGGACGAACGGGGTCGATCATACCGACAAGACCGATAAAGCACAGCTCGCAATCAACTGAACCGGATTCATATACCGGAGGCTCGGAGGAAAGCTCCTTCTTTGCCGCCGCAAGAACACGAAGCGCGCGGTCTGCCATGCCTTTGTTTGCAGCGAGTATGCTCTCGCGGATCTCATCCGTCATATCAACGGCTGCGCCGCCTACAAGCGCCCTCGTGCATCTTTTGAGAAGCTCATCGGGAGCGCCCTTAGTAAACTGAATCAAGCTGCCGTCACTTGCTTTATGGACGGTGCTCATCATCTTTCTGCCCGAGTCGAAGGGTACCTCACCCACTCTCACGAGCTTTGTCTTCTCTACGTTCTTCGGGCATCCCAGGCTTTCCGCATAGTTTACGAGAGCGCACTCGGTAGGCTCTCCTACCGCCGTGCCTATTTCCGAATCGAACTCGGCATCCGAGCATAAGGACATAGCGTTCGCTAAAAGTGCCTCATCGTCACCGTAATGCTCTACTACGGTCATTTTGTTCTGGGTGAGCGTGCCCGTCTTATCCGAGCATATGATCTCTGTGCAGCCGAGCGTTTCTACCGCTGTAAGCTTACGGATAATGGCGTTGCGCTTAGACATGTTGGTGACGCCGATTGAAAGAACGATAGTAACGACGGTCGCGAGTCCCTCGGGAATAGCTGCAACGGCAAGTGATATCGCTACCATAAAGGAGTTGAGAATAGGCTCGAAGCCGATACCGTCCCTGATAAGCTGAACGGCAAATATCACAACGCATATTCCGATAACCAGGTAGGTCAGTATCTTGGATAGACCCGCCAGCTTTATCTGCAAGGGAGTTCTTCCCTCCTCTGCTTTAGCGAGCGCATCGGCTATTTTACCCATTTCGGTATCCATGCCCGTACCGGTAACGACGGCTTTTCCTCTGCCGTAGACCACCGTTGAGCCCATAAATACCATGTTTTTACGGTCACCGAGTGCAACGTCACCGTTAGCATCAGGCGTTAATGCATCCACTCTCTTGTCGACGGGCACCGACTCGCCCGTCAATGCCGCCTCCTCTATCTTCATAGAGGCACACTCTATGATACGGGCATCCGCGGGTACGGCATCTCCCGCCTCGAGTACGATTATATCGCCCACTACAAGGTCCTCGCTCGGAACCAGAATCTGCTTACCGTCGCGGATGACCTTACTTTGAGCCTTTGACATTTCCTGCAATGCTTCTATTGCCTTTTCAGCCTTGCTTTCCTGAAGCACGCCGAGTACGGCGTTAATAATAACTACGGCAAGAATGATCACAACGTCTGCCGGGAACTCAAACCCGTGCTGTAAACCGTTGTAGATCTCAACACCTGCAGATATCGCTGCCGCAACGAGCAGAATAATAGTCATGGGCTCGCACAGTTGCTTGAAGAATCTGTGGAGCATAGACTCCTTTTTTGCCTCTACCAGCTTGTTTTTGCCGTTTTCGCCAAGCCTTTGAGATGCTGTATCCGAGCTTAAGCCATCAGCACCACTACCAACGCTCTTTATTACTTCGTCGGCATCAGATAAATAATGCTTCATTTGTCCTCCCTTAGGTTATATTACATAATATAAACAATGCAAAAAAAATAGACTCTTGCAGCACATTGCCGCAAAAGTCTTGCTATCAATAGACCCAAATAACCAGGCGTGATGCCGAGATGACGGTTATTCGGAAATGCAAAGCATCTAGCTACTCCCTTTTACTGTACCCCATTATAGCAGAAATATTCAAAATGTCAATATTTTCCCTAGATTTTTCATTTTATTCACAAACACGTCCTGAAGCAGTTGAAAAGGCAAAGAGCTCTATTCTGAGACCTAGAGTGTACTTTTTTCTGAAAAGCCCTTGACAAACACCCGTGTTATATGGTATCATATTATGGCTTAAAACTATGCCCCTGTAGCTCAGTCGGTAGAGCACCTGACTTTTAATCAGGGTGTCCGGGATTCGAGTTCCCGCAGGAGCACCAAGGGGACTGAGAGATCAGTCCCTAATTTTTCGGGATGTAGCGCAGTTGGTAGCGCGCGTGCTTTGGGAGCACGATGTCGCAGGTTCGAATCCTGTCATTCCGACCAAAAAACACGGAGACCTTTCGGTTTCCGTGTTTTTTGCTTTGGGTGATAGACTTTGCACCTGCGATAACCTGCGAGCAAAGCAGGCGCCGCGTGCTTTGGGTAGCAAGTCAAAAAACAACCTCAAAATGTTGTTTTTGACGAAGCGAAACCACCCAGAGCAAGGAGTCGAAGGAGGAAGCCGGTCGACCGACGCGCGACGACTATGCGAAGGTGGAGGGGCGAAGCCACGATGCCAGAGGCGTAGTTCGCCGAGAATCGAATCCTGTCATTCCGACCAAGCGAAAGCAACAGAGTCCTAATGGCTCTGTTGCTTTTGTTTTATAGGTGACGGGATTCGAAGTAGGAGCGGTAGTGAATGACAGTCCTGCGGACTGTCAGAGCCGCGAATGACCGCAGGCGTAGTTCGCCGAGAATCGAATCCCGGACGCTCGCGGGCTCGCTATTCCGTCGCTTCGCTCCTTACATTCCGACCAAAAAATGACTGTAATTTTGATACAAAATTGCAGTCATTTTTTATCCATTACGGAGTAATGGTATATCATCACCGCACGAAGTGTGGTGTATATCATCAGCCCTTTTGGGCTGTATATCATCACGCTTTAGCGTGTATTGAAACTCCGTAATGATGATATACAATGCTCCGCATTGATGATATCCAGCCACTTCGTGCCTGATGATATACACTTTCTGGGAAAGTGATTAAATCTTCAAACTTTTTTTATTTTTAGCCATAAAAAGTAAATCGTTCACTTTATACCCTTTCGTTCTATTTATGGGGATCATTCAATTATTGATTCGCTTAAAAGAATTATTGTTTTTCA
>JAFVZL010000041.1 GCA_017508195.1 Clostridia bacterium
AGCTCCTCGAAGTACTTCTTACCGACCTCCATAACGACGTCGGAGTACATCTGGATAAATCTTCTGTAGCAGTCCCAAGCCCATCTGGGGTTGCCCGAGCTCTCTGCCATATACTCAACTACGTCCTCGTTGATACCAAGGTTAAGGATGGTATCCATCATACCGGGCATAGATGCTCTCGCGCCCGAACGAACGGATACGAGAAGGGGATTCTTCTTGTCACCAAACTTTTTCTTGGTAACCTCTTCCATCTTTACGATGTACTCATTGATCTCAGCCATGATCTCGGCGTTGATCTGTCTGCCGTCCTCATAGTACTGAGTGCAGGCCTCGGTAGTGATAGTGAAGCCCTGGGGAACGGGGAGACCGATGTGGGTCATCTCAGCGAGGTTAGCACCCTTACCGCCGAGGAGATTACGCATGTCCTTGTTTCCCTCAGAAAACAGGTAAACATACTTCTTGCTCATTTTTCTTTCCTCCATTTATAAAAAGTATTAATAACCAAAACAATTTGCCGACAGTCGGCATCAAGATATTATAACACAAGAAGAAGAAAAAAGCAATACCAAACCGAGAAAAAACACTGATACAATATTTATAAATAAAATGCGGTGAATGGAGAAAAATTGTATATCTGTGCCAATTTTGCCGTTTGGGTCGAATTTTTTAGAGGTTTCAGATACGAAATATCTGCCGCAGTGTTTACGCTTGTTGACAAAAGCCTTTCTCTGGTGTAAAATAAACGTATCAAATATAGAGGTGTATTATGAGCGAATATCTATCAAACATTATTGATAATCTCACGGCTATCGAGAGGGAAGAGCGCGATGCTATCGCGCGTGCTACAAGACTCGTTGCCGACGTAATAAAGAACGACGGTCTTATCTATACTTTCGGCTGCGGCCATTCGCACCTGCCCGGTCTTGATGCCTTTTACCGTGCGGGCGGTCTTGCAAACGTTTCTCCGATCCTCGATACCGATCTTATGCTCCACAACGGTGCTGCAAAATCCTCGAGAATGGAGAAGATGTCGGGCATTGCACCCGAGGTGCTGCGCAGGTACTGCCTCACCGAGCGTGATATGCTTTTCGTTTTCTCGGCATCGGGCAAGAATGCAGTGCCCGTAGAGATGGCGAAGAGTGCCGTGGCACTCGGTGTCCCCACCGTCACCGTCAGCTCATCCGCTTATTACGAGCACGGCGGAGTGATGCATACGATCGGTGATATTGCGATCGACTGCAAGGTTCCCTACGGTGATGCATCGATCGACGTAGGCGAGGCGAGAATGGGTGCGCTTTCGACCTCTGCGGCTTGCTTTATTCTCAATACCTGCCTTATCGAGGGCGCAAAGCTCGCACTCTCCGAGGGCAAGGAGCCGCCCGTATTCTTAAGCGGAAATATCGATGGGGGCAAGGAATTTAATATAAGGCTCGAGCAGATGTATCTCGGAAGGGTGAAGCATCTATGAGTAAAATTGCAGTTATCGGCCTTGTCGGCGAGTCGGTGTTTCTCGGGCTCGAGCGACATCAGGCGGTAGGCGAGACCGCGCATGCAAGCTCTATCCACCGCGAATGGGGCGGAAAGGGTTACAATCAGGCAGTTGCGGCGGCTAGGTTCGGTGCAGAGGTGTCCTTCCTCGGTGCGGTCGGCGGCGAGGATGTTGCTCGCGTTGAGATTGATGCACGGGAAAACGGCATAACGCCGTTCCTCTCGGCAAAGGATATACCGAGCGCATACGGAGTGATAACCACCGATTCCGAGGGCGCGAACCGCGTTACCGTATACGGCGGTGCGGTGCTTTCTGTGAGTGATGTTGAGAAATTCCGTAAGGAGATAGAGAACTGCGATGTTCTGCTTATCAGCAACGAGGTGCCCGAGTGCGTAAACATCAGGGCGGTAGAGATCGCCAAGGAATCGGGAAGGCTGGTAATATATAACCCCGCCCCTGCAAGAGAGAGCTCGTCTTATCTTTACGAGGCTTGCGATCTGTTGACTCCTAATGAGTTTGAGGCAAGGAGTCTGCCCGAGGGGCTCCCGCTCGTAATTACTCTCGGCGCTGAGGGGTGCTATATCAAGGAACGCGATCTGATAGTCCCGCCATTCAAGCCCGAGCGCGTAGTAGATACCACAGGTGCGGGCGATACCTTCAACGGTGTGCTTGCAGTTATGCTTGCGCGCGGTGCGGATATTGCCGATGCCTGTAAAGCGGCGAATGCAGCAGCGGCTCTTGAGGTGTCAAAGCGCTTTGTTATCCCCGCGATCCCAAGCGGAGAGGACATCCGGAATTTCATGGGTAATTGCTGAAAATACTTTGTTTTGTCATATTTTGTACCATTATGGGTGCAAAAGAACAGAGTGAGAAATGTGCGCTATTGTAAATAATTTTTAACTTTTCAGGCGGAGGGCAGATGCTCTCCGCCTCGTTTTTGTTGCTTTTCGCCCCGTTTTTTAAAATTCTTCGCCAAAGGCGAAGCCTCTATAAAAGACAGGGGGTTGACAAGTTTTTCCTTATATGTTATAATTGTGTTGTAAATACAACTTGGTAGGATTGAAATGGCTGACAGATATATCAGGTTCACCGGTGTTATTGCAGGCATAACCAGAGACATCAGGCGAATTACCGCTGAGGCGATCTCGCGCTTTGGGATAAAGCGGTCCTTCGTGCCCTGTATCTATTTTTTGCAGAAGCACGGCCCACTGTCCGCAACGAAGCTGTGTAAGCTCTGCGATGAGGATAAAGCAAATATTTCGCGCACCCTTAAGGCTCTCGAGGATGAGGGCTACGTTGTAAAGGAGGTGCGCACTTCGCCACGCGCACGCGTGAAAATGAGGCTTTCCGAGAGCGGTGCCGAGATAGGCAGCTATATCTCCAAGTGTGTTTCTGATATGGTGACGCTTGCCACCGAAGGAATAAGCGATGGTGAGATCGAGACCATGTACAGTGTGCTCGAGCGTATAGGAGCTAATCTCCGAGGCGTGCTCGAGGAGATCGATCAATAAGAATATGCATTCTCGCTTTTGTCGAGAATATGGTTTGTAAAGATAGAACTGTTCTAAGGAGATTTTTTTATGGCATACAAATTAATTACCGATTCTGCTTGCGACGTTTCTAGAGAGATGCTTGCCGGCTGGGGCGTTGAGCTTCTTAATATGTGTTACAGATTTACCGATGATGACGTAGAGCATTTCGACGACATGGATATCGTCGATTTCTATAATGCGATGAAGTCGGGACGGGTTGCAAAGACCGCTGCTATCAACTCCGAGACCTTCAGGGTCACATTTGAGGAGTATCTTAAGGCGGGAACCGACGTGCTCTACCTTGCCTTTTCCTCGGGTCTCAGCTCGACGTGCAGCTCGGCGTTTATGACCGCAAAGGAGCTTAACGAAAAGTATCCGAACAAGGTGGTCGTTGTAGATACGCTTTGCGCATCGAGCGGTCAGGGACTTCTCGTATATCTCGCGTCGAAAAAGGTTGCCGAGGGTGCTTCCATTGATGAGGTAGCAGAGTACGTTGAGAGCATCAGGCCCAATCTTTCGCACTGGTTCACCGTTGACGATCTTGTATACCTCAAAAGAGGCGGCAGAGTAAGCGCTGCATCCGCGTTCTTCGGTAATCTTCTCGGCATCAAGCCGGTGCTCCACGTTGACGACGAGGGTCACCTTATCGCTATGCAGAAGGTTCGCGGCAGAAGGACCGCACTGAATGCTATTATCGATAAGTTCGGTGAGACCGCACTCGATCCCAAGAATTCCGTAATATTCATTTCGCACGCACAGTGCCAGGCAGACGTAGATTACGTTTGTGCTGAGGTAGAGAAGAGATACGGTGCCAAGGTAGAGCTCGTATCGGATATCGGCCCTGTTATCGGCTCTCACGCCGGTCCCGGAACCCTCGCGTTCTTCTTCCTCGGTAAGGAAAGATAATTCGGACCTCGGCAGCACAAAATACTCTCGCATAAGGAGATAATACTATGGCAGAGAAAAAGACTAAGGAAAACGAGACTCCAAATACCGAGACACCGAAGAAGGCGTCTCCTAAGAAGGAGAGTCCCAAGAAGACTAAGCAGCCCACTAAAAAGGCTGCTCCGAAAAGGGAAAAAGAGCAGGAGAAGAAGGGCAACTTCTTTACTGACAGCATAAAGTTCATAACCGGTCTATTCTTTAAGAAGATGGCTACGGGCGGCGCAGGCGAGCTTCGCTCGAATGCCGAGGAGATCAACCAGCTAAACGTGTTCCCCGTTCCGGACGGTGACACCGGTGACAATATGTCTATGACCATCGATAGCGGTGTTGCTGCTATTGAGAATATCGAAAGTGACGATATCGCAGAGGTATCCGAGGCTCTTTCGAGAGGTATGCTTCTCGGAGCAAGAGGAAACTCGGGAGTTATTCTTTCGCAGTTCTTCGCAGGTATATCTAGCGGCCTTTGCGAGGTTGAGAAGGCGGATGCCAAGACCTTCGGCAAGGCTCTTCAGCTCGGCGTTGAGAAGGCTTACGCATCGGTTATGACCCCCACTGAGGGAACCATTCTTACCGTTATGCGTGAGGCGGTTGAGTACGCGACCTCGCGTCTGAACAAGAACAGCACCATCAAATCGCTCTTTAACGACCTCGTTAAGGAGATGAATGCATCTCTCGAGAGGACGCCCGAGCTTCTCCCCGCACTTAAGGATGCGGGAGTCGTTGACTCGGGAGCAGCCGGACTTCTCTACATTATGGACGGCTTCAACCGCGTTCTCGGCGGTGAGCAGATAGAGGCGCCCGAGATAGGCTCGACAAAACCTGTGTCCTCTGCGGCGGCAGTCAATTTTGATGCTGATTGCGATATGGCTTACGCCTATTGCACCGAGGTGCTCGTTCAGCTCACAAAGCGTAAGGGCGACCCCGACAAGTTCGACGTTGACGCGCTCAAGGCGTTCCTAAAGGAGCTCGGCGACTCGATAGTTGCCATCAAGAGCGATACTATCGTAAAGGTGCACGTTCATACACTCACCCCCGATAAGGTGCTCGGCTATATGCTTAAGCACGGTGAATTTATCAACGTGAAGATAGAGAATATGTCTCTGCAGCACACTGAGCTCGAGGCAGAGGGCAAGGCACCCGATGCTAAGGCAGAGGCTGCAAAGACCGAAGCTCCAAAGAAAAAGAATGCCATCGTTGCAGTATGCATGGGCGACGGTATCGAGGGGATATACCGCGATCTCGGATGCGACTATATAATCCGCGGCGGACAGACTCAGAACCCCTCTACCAACGATTTCATTGAGGCATTCGGCACTTTGCACGCAGAAAACATATTTGTATTCCCAAACAACGGTAATATTCTTATGGCTGCTGAGCAGGCAAGGGATCTGTACACCGAGGCTAACGTTATCGTTCTTCCGTCGAAGAACGTCGGCATAGGCTACGCTGCACTCGCTGCGACCGATATTACCGCAGAGCCTGATGAGGTTAAGGCGGCGATGGAGGATGCGATGGCGAGAGTCACTGCGGGCTACGTTTCCCCTGCGATCCGCGATACCCAGATAGAGGGCGTAAATATCAAGGACGGCGATATAATGGGTATTATAGGCAAGGAGATAGTCGTTGCTGTTGATAAGCAGATCACCGCGGCAGTTGCACTTGCTGATGCGCTTCTTTCAAAGGAAGGCACGTTTATGCTCACCGCCTTTGTCGGTGAGGACGTAACCGAGGAGGAGCAGGCAGCAGTTGAGGAGAAGATAAACGCGCTCCATCCCGATGCCGAGGTCTACTTCACCTACGGCGGTCAGGCAATATATCCTTATATCTTCGTAGCGGAGTAAAAATGAGCATTAAAGCGATACTCTTTGACCTCGACGGTACACTTTTGCCGATGAATCTCGACGTTTTCGTTAAGGATTACTTCGGCAGACTCGCAAAGCATCTTGTACCCCACGGCTTCGAGCCCGAAAAGCTTATCAAGACCATCTGGCAGGGCACGGGCGCTATGGTTGCGAACGACGGCGGTGCAACGAACGAGGCGCGCTTCTGGCAGAGCTTTGCCGAGGTTTACGGTGAGGAGGTCATGGCTAAGGAGTCCGAGTTCGAGCGCTTCTATATCGAGAAGTTTGATCTTGTCCGTGCATCCTGTGGCTTTGACGAGGGCGCACCGCGTGCGGTAGCGGCACTCAAGGAGCGCGGATACAGACTTATCTTAGCGACTAACCCCATCTTCCCGAGCATAGCAACCTATAAGAGAGTAGCTTGGGCTGGGCTTGATACCGATGATTTTGAGCTTATAACGACCTATGAGAATTCGAGCTTCTGTAAGCCGAATCCGGGTTACTACCGTGAGATACTTGAAAAGACGGGGCTTTCTCCCGAGGAATGTCTGATGGTAGGAAACGACGTGGGTGAGGATATGATCGCCTCTGAGCTCGGTATGAAGGTGTTCCTTATTCCGCGCGACCTTATCAACAAAAATAATAAGGATATATCGGTGTATCCCTCGGGTGATTTTGATGCGCTCGTCGAGTACGTCGACGGCATTACAGACTAATAAAAAAACAAAAGGATTACCGTACCTTTGGGGTTATTCTCGTGTGACAAAACAACATCAAAAAAAGAGAGATTCTTCATTGAATCTCTCTTTTTTGTGAATAAATGCAAATAAATATTGTCAAAATCGCGTATAAAAGCGATTTTTTGCGAAAAATTACTTTTTATTAGGATCGCCGCCGTGTCTTGTGTCATCGGTGAAGCACTCGCAGAAGCGCGCCGAGAACGATGGCTCGAGTCCTGCCGCATACAGGTGCGACAGATCGCCTATCGACGCTACTCTCATCGAAGCTATTCCTTCCTCGCGCTCCTCCGTGTATACCGTCGTTACCGATGTTGTGAGTGTCACTGCGTTCTGCCAGAAGGTGTAGGGAGAGCAGTTCATAAGGTGAGATAGCAGCACTGCCGTGATGCCGTAGTGGCAGACGAGTACGATGGTATCGTGATTCGGACGTATTGCCTTGTAGTTATATCCGCCACGCTCGTAGCCGTGTCTTTTGAGCACCGCATCAAGCTCGCGACAGACGGCATCGTAATGCGTTAGGAGGTCTGAGGCTTTAATAAAGTCGAGCTCGCGCCATCCTGAAGGTGAATAAATACCCTCGCAGCTATTGACGAACTCGGGCAAAAGATCCCACGCGATAGTGGTGTCATCCTCATAGGGGAGCTTGACTTTTGCGTATCCGAACTCTCTCAGCCACTCGCAGTATTCTGCACTCATACCGAGTGCTTTGAGCGTCGGCTCTGCGGTCAGTCTTGCACGGCCGAGAGTAGAGCAGTAAAGCGCATCGACCTTCTCATTTTTCATTCGCAAGGCAAGCGCATCCGCCTCGTTTTTTCCGCGCTCGGTGAGCCCGTCGATCTCGTAGTTCGGGTCACCGTGTCTTATAATAAGTATTCTCATTTTTTCTCCATAGAATAAAGGCACTGCGAGTCACGGCAAAAAACGTATGCCACGGCTCCGTGCCTTTTCTCTTATCTTTTTATTTAAGCAGTCTTAAATTATCTAAGCTCACCGAGGATCTTATGGCTCTCCTCGATAATTTTCTCTGCGGTGCCTGCCTTGAAGCTCGAGGTTCCTGCCTCGTAGCCGCCCTCGTCATAGGAGTCCTTCATGGGGAAGTATCCTTCCTTGGAGTTGGTGTTGCAGCAGGGAAGAATCATCTTCCAGCCCTCAGCCTCCTTGACACCGCGGCCAACACCCGTGAAGGGCTCACCGGGGATACCGAAGAACGCAACGTCACCGATAGCAACGGCACTGAAGAGCATGGGGAAGGTGTCGGGACCGTTCTCGAGTCTTACCATTCTGTTAGCGGCAGCAACGACAGTGGTGAGCATCATCGCCTTGTAGGGGATCTCATCATCTCTGCCTGCGTTGTGGAGATCGACGTATTTATGAGCAAGGGGGAGATCCTTGGGATCTGCCTTGTTAGCCTCAACGTCGACGATCCTCTGGGTATATTTCAGAGAGTCGACCTCGAGCCACTCGACCTTGTCGTAGACTGTCATAATAGCAGCCGTAACGACCCTTGCGATATGTCTTGCGTGACCGTAGCCGCGGGAGCAGCCGTCAAAGTCGTTGAACATATCGTTGAAGTCACCCGCCTTGGGATGTACGTTAACGTGGTTTACGTCACCCTGCGCACCGTTGAAGAAGATACACTTGGTGTTCTCGATAGCCTGCTCAACGATACGGCGTGTCATACCGGGCCAGTCTGCGGAGATCTTGGTACCGCCGACAACGTCGGGATGGTTAGCAAAGTTGCCGATAACGACGGTCTCTGCACCCTCTCTGTCGAAGCGGATAACGTTTACTCTCTCGTCGGTATCACCTATGGAGGATACGATATCGGGGTTGTTTACACCGGGGTTGGTCTTAGCGCTTCCGTCCTTCATGCGGTATCTTCTGATGAAGGCAACGTTTTTAGCCTCACCGACTCCGATACCCATCTTTGCGGGCTTGAGATCCTGGAGCGCGAGCACGGCAACGTCTACTACTCTGTGGTTGAGGAAAACCCCATACTCTGCGTTGAGCGGGTTGGGATGGTTCGCGAAAAGAGCGGGACCCTGGTGGGTATGAGTTGAATGGATGAATATAGCCTCGGCATCGACACCGGTCTTAGCAGCGATCTCCTCTCTCCAGGGAGTGAGGAATACCTTATTGAGACCGCAGTGGTCTACCGTCATAAGTATAACGGTCTTACCGCCTGCCTCGACAGCAACAGCACAAGCCTCGAGCTCGTCGAGCACACCGTCTGCAATTCTCTCCTTGTAATATCCTGCGATATTAACGCCGAGAGGCGGGGTAATATTAACCCGTGCATAACCTACCTTAAGATTGTTTGCCATAATAAAATACCTCTTATGTAATATTTTTCTTTTCGCTAAAATTGTATCACGCACGCGCACAAAAGTCAATAGAGAAGGGAAATTTAAGGAAATATTGCCCGCTTTTATCCGACAGATCCGTTTGCTTGAAGGATGGGAAAACATGAATAAGCGACAATAACAAAAAGGACAGAGGCGTGCCTCTGTCCTTTAACTTTCGTTATGAGAAATGTAGGATTCTCTGAGAAAGCGCTTCGCGGCTTTATCAGCTCTCCTTAAGCTCCGCGAGGATCTTGAGACCCTCCTCGATGATCCTCTCGGCAGTGCCTGCCTTGAAGTTCGAGGTGCCTGCCTCGTAGCCGCCCTCGTCATAGGAGTCCTTCATGGGGAAGTAACCCGAGTAGGAGTTGGTCGTACAGGTGGGGAGCACCATTTTGTAGCCCTCTGCCTGCTTGATGCCTCTGCCGATGCCCGTGAAGGGCTCTCCGGGCAGACCGAAGAATGCAACGTCACCGATAGAGATAGCGGTGAAGAGAAGCGGGAAGGTGTCGGGACCGTTCTCGAGTCTTACCATTCTGTTAGCGGCAGCAACGACGGTGGTGAGCATCATTGCCTTGTAGGGGATCTCATCATCTCTGCCTGCGTTGTGGAGATCAACGTACTTATGAGCGAGAGGAAGATCCTTAGGATCAGCCTTGTTGGATGCGATCTCGACGATCTTCTGAGTGTACTTTATCTCGGTATTCTCGAGCCATTCTACCTTATCGTAGACGGACAGTATAGCACCCGTAACGACCCTTGCGATATGTCTTGCGTGACCGTAGCCACGGGAGCAGCCGTCAAAGTCGTTGAACATATCGTTGAAGTCACCTGCCTTGGGATGAACGTTAACGTGGTTTACGTCACCCTGCGCGCCGTTGAAGAAGACACACTTGGTGTTATCGATAGCCTGCTCAACGATACGGCGCGTCAGACCGGGCCAGTCTGCGGAGAACTTGGTACCGCCGACGACGTCGGGATGGTTACCGAAGTTTGCGATTACTACGGTCTCCGCGCCCTCTCTGTCGAAGCGGACTACGTTTACTCTCTCGTCGGTCTCACCGATGGGAGCTACGATATCGGGGTTGTTTACACCGGGGTTAGTCTTAGCCGAGCCGTCCTTCATACGGTATCTTCTGATGAAGGCAACGTTCTTAGCCTCACCTACACCGATACCCATCTTCGCAGGCTTGAGGTCCTGAAGCGCGAGAACTACTACGTCAACAACCTTGTGTCCGAGGAACGTAGCGTACTCAGCGGTGAGCGGGTTAGCATGGTTGATAGCTACCGTTGGACCCGTGTGAGTGTGGGTCGAATGAATGTAGATCGATGCGAGATCGAGACCGGTGGTCTTAGCGATCTCCTCTCTCCAAGGATCAAGAAAATCTCTCGACATACCGAGGTTGTCGAGCGAAACAAGCACTGCGCGCTTGTCACCGTTGCTTATCGCAACTGCACATGCTTCGAGCTCGTCGAGCACACCGTCAGCAATCCTGACCTGATAATAGCCCGAGATATTTGAGCCGAGCGGAGGGGTAATGTTTACGCGAGCATAGCCTACCTTAAGATCATTTGCCATAATAGCACCTCTTATATGTATTATTATTTTTCATTTTGCGGAATAGTTTAAGGAAAAATCCCGACCGCCTCAATTGTAGCACGCGCAAAGAGCAAAGTCAAGCCCTGAAATGAGTAAAAAATCTAATAAAAATCTAGCGAACAATTTACACGGTTGAATTCTTTTACCCATCACTTTTGCAACTTCTTTTTATGATTGCAGAGCAGGTCGATTATATCTGTTTTTTATTCTTCTGTTTAGTACGTTGTTTTGCTTCCTCTTTTTGTTTCGGTTTTTTAATCTTTTCTTTGTTAGCTCATTATCTTTTCAGTTAGTAGCAATAAAGAAATGTAGCAATTTTCAATATTCTCTGAATGTTATAAATTGCGTGGAATATCGAAAAATACCCTTCGAGTTTTCCATATTTCAAACGAAGTGTTGTAATGTGGTAAACTCGAAAGCGGGGAGCAGGGATATAGAATTGTATGGAGTATAAAACAGTATCTGTTGATCAAAGAAAGAGCCGCAACAGGAATCATCCTCGCCCGACAAGGCTTCCCACGGGGAAGCGGCAAGGCTGTTCTTCGCATTCACCCTTGCGGTGAATATTGCCAAACGAGCAGATTAAAGTTATATAACATACGAGCGGAACATGTTGTGCAGAGATCGTGCGAGTGGCAACAGCTGATTCTGCTTCGCTTCACTCGCAGAGCAGGTCGACTGTGAGGATAGAATAACAAAAGAGCCTACCGCGAGGGTAGGCAACAGGAATTTGCTCCGTCTTACAAGCTTCCCACGGGGAAGGACGGAGCAATGCTTCGAACCTGATTCTGCTTCGCTTCACTCGCAGAGCAGGTCGACCGCGAGGATGGAATAACAAAAGAGCCTACCGCGAGGGTAGGCTCTTTTGTTATGGCACCCGCAACAGGAATCGAACCTGTAACTAACCCTTAGGAGTGCTTTTTTACCGTAAAAGTGGCGTTAAAAATGCGATTTTTCTTGATTTCGTGCGTTTTATGCCTTAAAATACGTCTAATTTAAGGCTTTTTGTTCGTTTCGTCAAGTAATTTTCAATTCTAATACCAACTTTAATACCAAAAACTATACCAAAACTATGCCAATTTTAGTTTATTTAAAATCAATAGTCAGGCGTACATGTTTTTTGCACACCTGACTACTTTAGTAAATATTTTATTAGCTATTCGTTTGTAGATTATCTTTTCTTAGAATATAGATATGTAATAACGGAAAATCTTCAGGAGTTTTGATTGCACCGCCCATTAAAAACACATTTTCTCTTCCTGTAAAAATCCAAAATCCCTTTTCTTCCATTTTAGTTATTAATTCATTTAAATCAAACCCCACTAGCACTCTTTCACTTTCTTCCATAAGAGAATCAGCATCCGATAAATATTCGATTTCTTTTTGAAATTCACTGATAATAGATGCTTCTTCTCTTGTTTTGGGTTCTTCGTAGTTATGTTGCGCTCCACAACACCCACTCAAAGCATTTAGTAATTGTATTCCAGATGTTATGCGAACGAGTGGGGTGTTTTCAAATCCTTCTTCGCGCAACAATTTTAGTGGTGGAATTGTATTGCCTGCCATATTACCTCTTTTAACACAATCATACCAATTATCGCGATGACGTTTTAATTCAGTTTTAGAGAATCTAACGCCCTTAGGGTGACTTGTATTATAAGCTCCCACTTCTGCGTGGCATTCAAAGCAAAGAGGGATAGCGTTTTCAAACGTGTCTTCACCACCGTTTTTTTGTGGAATTATATGATGGACTTCCATTTTATTACCACAAAACTTATGACAGATGCAGCAGTGTCGCCCGCATGCTATCATTGCATCTTCTTTTATTTTTTCACTAAAAGGCATTTATTTCTCCTTCACATAATATCGCATCTATCTGCCTTAAACATAAACACATTGATACAAAAGCGTTTAATATCAATTCTTATTGTTTGCGGAGCATTGTTTTTGTCTGTTCCCCTACATAAAGCAAAGCCCGTAAAATAGCAATCTCTGTCCAACTCGTAACCACAACCTATGTTCCCATGCCCATCTTTTACTTCAAGCAAAATATCGTGAGAGTGAACTATTTTGGAAAGTGTATTCAAAAAAGATATATCGATATTGTTTGCAACATCTTTGCTTACATTTGAATATTTTACTTTTGCATTAAGACTTTCTTTATATTTATCTAATTGTTCAGCTTCTCTGCGCATTAAAACGGCTATCTCAATAATCAATGAAACTGATTCTTCGTAAATTATTGGATAATAATCTTCTGTTGAAAAATAACTATATTCTTCATTTGGCTTGTACTCATTATTTAGCGGAAGAATAAGGCTATTGATTTCTTTCAAAGAAAATATATTTTGTAATAAACGTAGCGCTTTATGTGATATATTATCCATATTTCTCCTTTGTTGTTTGTAGTTTCTTTGACAAAAGCAAGTTTCAAAACATAACTTCAAGCGGTTGCCAAGCGTCGTCGGACATATTCATAGAAAATACCGTGTTATTGATATACAATTGATTATCCTTATCACGTACAAATCCCCATTGGATGCCTTGCTGTGCAGCATAGTCCTTGAAGGCGTTAAATTTGTTTTCGATCTGGTCGTCGATATTCTTATTCTTGCCTTTGCTTTCTCCGCCTTTGGTTTCGATAATCCAAATCGTGCCGTCCTTCTTTTTCACAATATAATCGGCATAGAACAGCCATTGATGACGAAGTCCGTCTATGTAGACAATGGAAAAATACTGCTGACCG
>JAFVZL010000042.1 GCA_017508195.1 Clostridia bacterium
CACCATCATCATCGTCATCATCATCGAAATCGTCACCGATGTCATTACCGATGCCCTGCTCCTCTGTGAAAAGGTCGGACTCCGGCTCCTCCAAATCGACATCGGGGGTCTCGGGCAGCTCAGAGTCGGGAAGCTCGGGCTCAAATGTTTCCTCAAGCTCCGGAGGCTCGGGCTCAAATGTTTCCTCAAGCTCCGGAGGCTCGGGCTCGAATGTTTCCTCAAGCTCCGGAGGCTCAGGCTCAAATGTTTCCTCAAGCTCCGGAGGCTCGGGCTCAAATGTTTCCTCAAGCTCCGGAGGCTCGGGCTCGAATGTTTCTTCGGGCTCGAAGGTTTCTTCCGGCTCAAATATTTCCTCGGGCTCGTAGGTCTCTACGGGCTCGTCGTATGTTTCCGTAACCTCGGGGGATACGTCGTCGTATACCTCGCCGCCTATCTCATCACACATATCTATCTCCTATCAGGTCTTCATAGCCTTATACGCAGGGATGCGCCTCATAAGGCTGAGATCTATATCGGTATTGTAATGTATCTTTCTGAGGAGCTGAACCTTAACACAGTGAGCTATCTTGTGATAAAGCTCCGCATCCTTGAAAATGGTGAGTATCTCGTTCGCAATAAGGCTGTTGATACCGCGGTAGAATTCCTTGAAGGATGCGATATCCTTGAACCTTGCAGGATAGCTCTTTCTGAATATGCGCTCTGCGATTATCTTCGCGCTCTCACGGGTCTTGCCGTTGCAGCCGCCCTCGCAGTGAGGTATGTAATCGCAATCGGGGTAAGGCATGAGCAGCTTTTCTCTGCCCTGCCAATAGGTCATTCTCCTTCTGATGCCCTCATCGGTCGTGTCGGTGGAGATGCCGTTGTTAAGACGGTAGTCGTCCATCGATATTTCCTCTACCTCGTCAAGTCTGTCAAAGTAGAAGAGCGCCTGACCGCATCTGAGCTTCGCGAATCTCTCCTGCTGATTATCGTTCATACCCGTAGAGCGTCTGAGTATTTCCTTATCGTCGGACTCTACTATTCTGAACATTACCTTTACGTTGGTGTTTGCAATGACCTCCGAGGTCACCTTCTTCGGCGACTGATCGGCAATAACGATGCCCACGCCGCGCGAGCGTATCTCGGCAAGCATATCCTTGATAAGCTTGACTGCCGCGGCATTCGCATTCGAGGCATCCTCAGAGCCGCCAGCATCAGCGGAAATGAGAGCGTGAGCCTCCTCGAGAAGTATCACGTTCTTAAGCTGACCGTCGTTCGGGTGGTTAGCCTCAACGTATGCGTAGATGTTATTGAGTATCATTGCTATGATGAAGGATTTCTGCTTGATATCCTTGATATTTGCGAGCTCTATGACCGTCGGGGTGTTGAGTATATCACCGATCGGCACGGAGTGTCTTGTATCAAAGATGCTGGGGTTCTGCTCGAGAAGACCGTTAAGTCTGAGAACACCCGCAGCCTCTATCTGCTTCTTGTATTCTCCCGAGTAGCCCTTGGAGCCGACGACCTCCTTATAGGTCTCGATGAAGTCGATAAGCGAGAAGCAGTCTCCCGCATTCTCATCGACGGTATAGCTGTCGAGCCAGCCCTGCTCGCTGTAACAGATGTTGAGCGTTTCATCAAAGAGCTGATCGAGCGGTGTCCACATCTCAAACGCCGCGGAGAACGCCGCCTTGACTATGGACTTATATTTTTCCACCGTAACGCCCTTGGGCGGCACGAATGGGTTAATGATATACGGAGCAACGTCATTCTTGCCCGGTGAGAACACCTGAAGCTCGGGTATCGAATCAATGAGCGATCTGTACTCATTCTTCGCGGGCTCGATAACGATAAACGGTATCTTATGATCCTTCCAGAGGCGGTCCATAAGACCGACGAGGAAGGTGGACTTACCCGAGCCGGGCGTGCCTACCACGAGCATATGCTTCGTGAGGTCCTTAAGCTTTATACCGATAAGCGAGTTTTCACCGCCGATAACGTTCTGAAGCTTTCCTACCGAAAGATCAGACACGTTTATGATACCGGGAGCGAACTCCTTGTTTCTTTTCTCTACCTCATGGATATTCACGCCCGCCGTCACCCTGCGCGTGCCTATCGGTGCGCGGAAGATCTGGGATGCTTCTGCGGGAGAATAAACGTGAGCAAGTCTGTACGTCGCGGGGGTGAGCACGCTTCTGTCTCTCATACCCATCATAACGATATCCGAAATAAGCCAGGGGGACACACCTACCGAGCGGAGCTTATCCATGCTGTCCGTGATATTCACGACCTCGCTCTTGACTCTCGCCTCGTGCTCTCCGTCTCCGAGCAGGCTGATGACCTTGGACGAGAGATTCGACGTCGCAAACTCGCTGCCCGTAACGAGAATATTCATAAGAAGCATAGGTGAATTCATCTCATCGTAGTACTTCTTATAGGTCTTAAGCGGCAGCTCTGCTCTGGGGTCGCGGTAGAAGCCGACTCTCGGCATATGTATTCCGTTCGAGAGCTGGCTTAAGCTGTTAAGACAGCCCTGAATATACATCTTCTCCTGATCTGTGAAGCAGGTAGAGATAAGCTGAATAACGAGCATTGAGCGGCGCTCGTTTATCATAGTGCCGACAACAGAGTCGAGATCGATCTCGAAGGGCTGGATAGCATCGTATTTATAGCAGTAAGGGAACTGAGGGATGTTAAACTGCACCATATCATCGCTTCTTCTGATGGCGCGAAGCTGCTCCGTTGAGTTCTCGTTAATTATGTTAAGATAATCGCTTACCGTGCCGTATGACGATACTATTTTAAGACCGTTGAGCTCGCTTACAAGATCGTTTGCCATAATGCGGAGCTCTCCGCGGCATCTGTCGATGCTCTCACCAACGTTCCTTAAAACAACCAAAAGGTTGATGTTGGAAAGGAACGACTGATTTGTCGCGGGCGTGAGATGCCAAAGCATCTCAAGTGATATGGTATTATCGGTTCTGTGACGGCTGAACTCGTTGAGGATAGAGGTAAACGCAAGCTTAACACCCGTTACCGCCTCTATATCAACGTCAGACATAAGACTGTAATGCGGCACACTGTCAATATTAATAACGACCATTCCGACCGTTCTGTTTCCAAAGCTCGTAAACGCAACCGCTTCGTCAAATCCGGGCATATTTTCCTCCTTCCGCGATCCAAGACCGCCCTCGCCGAACTACGGCTATATATAATATAAATTATTTATAACATATTTTAGAACTCAAATCAATAGTTAGGACAAATTTTTTTCATAAATAATTCAAAATTTTACCGATAACGACAATTTAAGTCGAAAAAACTGCTCTATCAATGAATTATCAGCTCGTAAATACCGGATAATGAGGCTTCGCTCAGAAGCATAATAAAAAACCCCTCCATAAGGGAGGGGGTCAAATATAAGTGAAATCTTTATCAGTGATGCGCTTCGTGTGAGCTTATCGACGTTATAACGGGGCGCTTTCCGTACGGAATATAACCGTTCTCACCGATTTCCGAATCCTCGATTATCTTATCGATTACATCCATACCGGACGTCACCATGCCAAACGCCGCGTATTTACCGTCAAGCATAGGAGAATCCTCGGTAACAATGAAGAATTGGTCGTACCCCGTGTTAAATTTCTCACCTCTTGAAAGTGAGATGATACCGCGCTTGTGGGATATTTTGTTTACTACACCGTTCTCTGAGAACTCACCCTTGATGCCGTTAGTGCCTCCGTCGGCGATCGTAGAGCCACCGTAGAGCAGTCCCTCATAGAAGGTATGGAATTCCATGCCGTTAAACTTACCGCTATTAGCAAGAGAGGTAAACTTCTTCACAGTTTCAGGAGCATCGTTTCCATACAACTCAACGTGGAGCGAGCCGTAGCCCTCTATTTCAATCGTAACGTGTGCGGTTGCAACCGGGTGATAATCGAACGCACCGCTAATCCAGCATATGCCGACAATAAGCAGAGCGGCGAGCACTACAGACACAGAGGCAATAACGATGATCCTTGTCATTTTCTGCTTTCTCGTAGCCGCATCCGCCTCTCTGCGCTCCTCCTTAGCCTTAACCGTTTTTTCCGTGACATAATTTGAATTTTTCTTCTTTTGCGACATTTTTTAGCTCCTTTTGTACTGTTTTATTTACATTTTTAAGACTTAAGCGAAACAACGACTATGAAGTCGCACGTCAATGAAGCACACATAAAGCGGTTAAAACAAACGTACTCCTAAAGGGCGCGTTATTCGTCTGCTTTCAGGTGCGATCGGTAATAGCTGACCTTTTGCGGATCAAACTTTTTGCGTCATTATTTCTTGAATGGCAAAAGCATTCTCGTGCGCCTTTTATACTCCTCGAAGCCGGGCTTTCTTGACTGTCTGCCGTCGGCAAGCGGAATAGATACGAACAAGAATAAAAGTGTGTTCAGAACAGCTCCGATAAGGTATACCGGATCAAAACCGAGGGTAGCGACGCAAAACAGCGCGATTCCCCACCACATCAGTATCTCGGCAAGATAATTCGGATGTCTTGAATATTTCCATAAGCCGCTTTCGATAAAGGTTGTGGTTCTGTTTTTTCGGTATTTATGCATCTCGATATCAGCGACACCCTGAAGCAAGACCGCAAATACAGAAACGGTAAAGCCGATAAGAGAAAGCGGTGAAAAACCGGCATCAGAGTCCATAACGAATGCTGCAGGGAGCGTTGCCGCATACACAACGAGCGTCGGTACCATATGTATACCTATAAAGTTAATGATCGGATAAAAGATACCGCACTTTTCCTTAAGCATCGTATATCGCCAATCCTGGTGGCCGAGGCCCATAAAGGTGTAAGCCCAATTTGCGGTCAGCCTGATGCCCCAAAGAGAAACGGCAATGAGAAGCAAAAGCTTCGGGAGAGTGAAGCTGCCAAGAGCAAGCATAGCATAAAGGATAACTATCGGTTGAACACTCCAATAGGGGTCGTAGACCGATGCATTACCGAATATTACGCTGAATATAAATGTGAATACGGTCGCAATAACGTCGGCAAGCAGAAGCTTCAGCCACATATCACCGGGGATCAGCATATATGACACTATGCCGACAGCCGATGCCAGAATGTATATAACAGATACCGCAACGAAGCTGACAGAACGCGAAATTTTCATCAAAAAGACCTCTAAATGTAAATGTTAGTTATATTTTACCGCCTTCGAGCAAGTCGAAGAGGGCCGAGCAGGCAGCATAACAATCCTCATATGTTTTATCGAATCCGCCAAAATACCACGGGTCTGATACATCGTTATCCGAGCCTGTAAAGCTCATCATCTTGTGTATTTTGCCATAGGCAGCCTCTCCAAGAATACGGCGCATATTACGGATATTTGCATCGTCCATTCCAATGAACAGATCGTACCTGTCGGCATCCGATCTCTGCAGCTGAACCGAGCGCTTACCCGTGCATCGGATGCCGTGCTTCATAAGCTCTGCCATGGCAGGCGGATAGACGGGATTACCGATCTCCTCCGTGCTCGTGGCACTCGAAGCGATATAATATCTGTCCGAAAGACCTCTTTCATCCACGATCCTTTTCATTATAAACTCTGCCATAGGGGAGCGGCAGATATTACCGTGGCAAACGAACATTATTCTCTTCATAGCTACTCCGCGAGCATATCGAGGATATCATCCTTGGTTCTGTACCCAACCGCGACGTCAAGAACGTCACCATCCTCGAGCACGGCAATCATCGGAATACTCATCACGCGGAACCTTCGCGCGAGCTCGGGCTCGTTATCAACGTTGATTTTGCCTACCGTGTACTCGGGATGCTCCTCTGCAATCTGCCTGATAATGGGCGCGAGCATCTTACAAGGACCGCACCAATCGGCATACAGGTCGAGAAGCACCTTGCCCGGGGCAGACTCAACAAGCTCCTTGTAGTTATCGGAAGTTATTGTTAATACAGCCATTTTTACCTCCTATGTGCTACCCGTGTTAATTTTATGCGTTCTTTTTATAATAAAGCATGCAGTGGCAATATCCCTCAAATTCGGGATCGGCTATCTGATCACGGAACTCCTTGCACATACATTTGTTTTCCTCGTTTATCTCAAGGCGACAGGGACAATATCCGCCCTTAGCTTTAAGTCCCGCCTTAATGGTAGCTACTACCTCTTTATCTTCGTTAAGTGTGATTATCGGTTTTCCCATAAGAACCTCCGTAATGTATTTTACTTAATTATACCACGAGCTTGCCGATTATACAAGTATTTTTATGGGAATGGAGGTTATTTCCTCGCACTGAAAATCAAAGAGGCGAACATTGATTGTGCTCGCCCCTCTGTTTTATAATCAATTAAACCGCCACCCGTGTAAGGTTTCAGCATTTATTCTGCTTTAACTCCGGGAGCATATGCCGTGTATTCGGTGACACCGAGTATAGTCTCACCGTCTATCTGGAGAGGTGTCGGCTGAGAAAATCTTACCGTGATTTTCTTTCCCGTAAAGAGCTTCACGTATTTGCTCTTAACGTGCTCACCCTTGAAAATGCCCGGGAACGCCATAAGAGTCGGAAGTCTTCCGCCGCCGCCGAACACCATGAGAGTAAGCTCTCCTGAATCTCGCTTCTGATCGGGTGCCGCTATCATTCCTCCGCCGTAGCATCTGCCATACATGGTAGGAGCTATCCAGACCTTCTTAAAGCTATGCTCCTCACCGTCTACGATAACCGTTGCCTCCCTTGCCTTGAAGTGAAAGAGGAGTCCGGTAATCGCGATGGACGTATAATTCGGCTCCTTACCCGCAGCCTTTTTCTTATCACCGACCTCACAGCAGTATCCGTCTATGCCGTATCCTATTCCGTTTATAAATTTATAGCTCTTGCCGTTTACCGTAACGGTGGGAAGACCTTTTATGTAATCCGTGATATCGAAGGGCTCCTTCGCCTCCTTCATTCCTATATCAAAGGCAAAATCGTTTCCCGTACCCGCAGGAAGATAAAGAACACTGCAGGAAATGGAATCGGTATCAATAGAATTTACAAACCTGTTGATGGTTCCGTCTCCGCCGCATATTACGATCGCATCATCCGCTGACAGACTCAACGCATATTCGGAAAGCTTATCTCCGAGAGCAACGATATCGACGAGCGTCATATCCTCCCCGTATATCGAGCTAAGGGCCTCTGCACACTCTTTTCCGTGTCCGTCTCCGGCCTTGATGTTATAAAAAACGTGCTTCATAGTCATATCCTTCATTTCGTTTTATCAGACAAGCCGCAACCGACACTGCCTCAAATTTACATTATCACCCGATTATTAAGCGAAAATAAACAGAATACGACATTTCTCGACGCCGAAAGTAAAAGAGTGCGCAGCCATCTCAAAACGTCTGCGCACCGTATTTTATTTGATTATTTCAGAGTAAATCCGACAAGCGCCTATCAGAAGCGATAGATGATGCCGCGTTTTTTCTTACGGAATGGATACCGTAAACGTGGTTTTTCCGTCACGGGATACGACCGAAACCTTTCCTGAGTGAAGCTCTACTACGCGCTTTACTACCGCAAGACCTACTCCGCTTCCCTCTCCCGAATGGGATTCGTCAGCCTGGTAAAACTTCATGAATATCTTCTCGTGAAGCTCCTCGGGTATCTCACCGCCTGTGTTGGAGATATCGACCTCCGTAAGCCTTCCTTTTCTTCGGATACGAACCTCAATTTCAGAGCACTCGGGTGAGTATTTTATAGCATTGTCGAGAAGATTGAGCCAGACCTCCTTCATCAGCTGCTCGTTAGCTCTGATGTCAAACTCGTCAAATTCGAGAACCGGAACGACGCCCTTGGTCGCCCACTTGCTCTCAAGCAGCAGAACGACCGAGCGAATCTGCTCTGATAAATTGTAGGTGGATACGTCCGTCAGTATGCTCTGGTTCTCAATTTTTGTAAGATTAAGAATATTCGTTGCAAGCGATGCCAGCCGCCTCGACTCCTCGGATATGATTCCAAGGTAATGCTCTCTCTCCTCATCCGAAAGATTCTCCGAGCGGAGAAGCTCGGCAAAGCCTGCTATCGACACGATAGGCGTCTTGAATTCGTGAGAGAAATTATTTACGAAGTCGGTTCTCAGCATTTCGGTATTTCCAAGCTCCTCAGCCATTCGGTTGAAGCTCGTGGTTATCTCACGGAATGTCGTGATGTCCAAAAGTATTCCCTTAAGGTTTAGCCTTGCAGAAAAATCACCCTCCGCAAGCTTGTTCATCCCGTCGACGAGAGTGTTTATCGGCTTTAAGAGAACGGTGCTGCCAAGCAAAAGCGAGAAGCCATAGCCCATCACGGCACTGATGCCGACCATAATAAGGAGCAACAGCCACGTGTCGATAACGAAGTCCATGCCGTAAAGCGCCTGTATAAGCATTACCACTCCGGCAGCAAGAACGAGAGCTATAAGCAGTATTCCGAACACAGCGGCCGAGAACACGAACGCCATGGATACCCTCGAGCGCTTTTTCTGCTCGGTGAGCTCATCCTTTTTCTTTTTGCTCATACCTTCTTCACCGCCTTATATCCAAGGCCTCTGACCGACTCTATCTCAAACTCGCTCCAGCCCTCAAATCTTTTACGCAGCCTCGCGATATGCACCGTAACGGTCTCCCATCCCGTCTCGCTTTCCGCACCCCATATCTCGTCCATAAGCTGAATACGTGTGAATATCTTACCGGGATACGAGAGCAGCTTATATATAAGCGCGAACTCCTTTTGCGGCAGCTCCTGAACCTCGTCCCCGCGCGTTACCGTAAGAGCATCGTAATCGAGCACGACGTCTCCTATGACGATCTTCTTCTCGTTAGCTATCTGCGCGCGTCTGAGAAGAGCCTTTATACGGAAGAGCATCTCCTCACCGTCTATAGGCTTGGTCATATAGTCATCTGTTCCCGCCATAAAGCCCATATGCTTGTCCTCGGGCATCTGCCTTGCCGACACCATGAGAATGGGCAGAGTCGGGTTAAACTCGCGCAGCTCGCGAGTCAGCTCGTAGCCGTCCATCCTCGGCATCATTATATCAAGAACGACAAGATCCACGTGCTCCTTATCCATAACCTCGAGCGCCTCTACTCCGTCCTTCGCAAGGAGAACTGTGTAGCCTGCGCGCTTCAGCACGGTCTCGAAGAGCAATCTTGTGTTTCTGTCATCGTCTGCAACAAGTATTCTGAACATATCTGTCTCCAAATTATTAATTTACGCGCGACACGCGCGAGCTTCCCCGCATAACCGCCGCGCGGACACAAGCAAGCTATAAGTCTGAAATAAACGACGAGGCACCCGCAACGCGGGTGCCTCAAAAATCATAAAGCTTAATAACCGTATATACAAACTACACTCGCAGGACCCGAAGCGGTGTTGTAGGTCACCGAGTAGGAGCCTATCGTGCCGTCACTGGTCATACGCATAAGGAGCTTGGCATCCGAGCCGAGAGCGGTGCCGAACACGGCAGCCGTATCAGCAGCCTTGACAGACGCATCGATCGTACCCATTGCGATAACGTAGCTCATCTTAGAGGCATCGAGGTTGATCTTTTTCGTAGCAGCGGCGGTAACCGTGCTGTCGAGAGAACCGGAAAGCGCTCCGCCCGCGGAGATCTCAACGGTTCCGGTAATCGTAGAGATCATCTCCTCTGAGCCAATGCCGTTGAGCTTATCGTAAGAGTATACTACCGTGGCAGTACCGTCTACGTTGTAGGTAATCACATACTCTCCCTTGAGAGTAACGCCAAGAGCGGTGTCATCGTAGGTAATGGAAACAGTTGCGCTCTTGGGATTGCTTGCCGAAATGGCATCGGAATAATCCGCGATGGTGGCACTTCCGTCAGAGATAGACGAATTGCCGCCCGAGCAGCCGTTAAGTCCGAGGAGCATGATCGCGATAATCGCTACCAGGTTGATGATAGCAAGAAGAAGTATCCAAATCTTTTTCATTCTCTACCCCTCCCCATCAATCAAAGGATATACGCTGCTGGTCATACTCGTAAACGCTCTTTATGTTAACGGTAAGCGTGTCAACTCCGGTAACAAGGTTAGCGGGAATTACCCACGAGATAACGACCTCGGATACCATACCGCCCGCAGTGGTGATGCTTACGCTTACGTCAGTGTCAACGTGTCCGCCCTCACCGAAGAATCTCTCGGTATTTGCGCTCCTTACAACGAAGGTAAGCTTACCGTTGGCGGAATCGCCGGTGTATGCGGAATTGGAAAGAAGCGCAGGCTCGAGATTAAGAGCAAAGGATCCCTGCGTGGGGAAGAAGTTAGTGCCGTTCTCATCCCAGGACTTGCCCTTGTTATCGCTGAGGCCCTTGCTGTTTCTGTACCAGAGCTCCTCGTCAAACTCCTCAATAGGACCGTAAACCTTTTTGCCCGAGCCATCCTCGATGCTTCTCATCGCTTCGCCCGTAACGATTTTCTTAGCAGCGAAATCACTGCCTACGGCACCTCTTATGTAAACTGTGGTGTTCAAAAGAGTCTGGCTGCCGAACTGCTGAGAGGACTCTATCGTGATCTTATGCGGATAGCTTCTCGAGTAGCACTCAAGAACCGCATCTATGTTTTGTACGCTTGTGCCGCAGGAAACAAGGAACGACAGCGACAGGAGCGCAACAAGAATAAGTGCAATAATTCTTTTCATATTATTTCCTTTCCCGTCAATTCTTTATTCTGCTTCAACCTCTTCCTCAACCTCGCCCGTGATCTCTGTAAAGTCGAGCACGTTCTCGGAATAGGAATAGGTGGTAGTGATAGCGGTAGTTCCGCCGCTCTTGTTCGTATAGGTGATCTCGGTCTCGGTAAGCTGTACACCGTTGGTGGTAAGCATGATGCTTACAGAGCCGTCTGCATTGCAGCTGAAGCCGAACATCTCGCTGAAGTTTTCGGGGGTCGCGGTCGCATATACCGTAAGCTTATCGGCTGTGGTCATAGCGGTCGCAAACTTTTCTCTTGCCACACTAAACTTGAAGTCGATATCAAGCGGAGAGTCGACCCACGGGGTCTTTGATATGTCACCGGAGTTGTAGTACTTACCGCCGTAGTAGTAAATCTTACCCTTCTCCTCAGTGAAGCGTTCAGCGGTGCCCGCAGCAACGCTCTCCTCCACCGTGGTGTATCTGTTGAACTCGTAGTCAACGATCATGTCGTTGCCGGCGCGCTTGATAACGTACCATCCGTAGAATTCGTCTCCGTTGGTAGCAACGTAACGCACGTTAGCGGTGATAGACGTTGCCGAGGAGCTATTGGTTATCTCGTAGACCGACTTTTGCTTTTCAGCGCAGGATCCGAGCGCGAGCACCATGCTGAGTGCGAGCACCGCTACGAGTATCAGACTAATAATTTTTTTCATAGTATCATAACCTTTCCTGAGGTGTGATGCATCGGTTTAATAATTATACATACTAATTATACCTTTTATTTTATTATTTGTCAATAGCGGCACGCGCGTTTAGATACGCGTGGGTGACAAATTTTTAGTTATTTTTTTATATATTTTCTACAAAAACGGGTGCATCTGACCTGGTAAGATCCGCACAGCCCCGAAAGACGCCGGATTGTAAAAGGCGGGAAGGGGGAGAACGTAGTGAATTGTCAATAGAAGTGCAACACTTTTAAGAAAGATTTTGCAATTCCAAGTTCCAAGAATCCTGAGCAGAAATATAATTTAAGCATTTGCGGGGTCTGGCATTGATCAATGCCAGATTCCGCAAAAGTGTTTTAGG
>JAFVZL010000006.1 GCA_017508195.1 Clostridia bacterium
GACAGCGCAATAAGATTACCCGCACAGGCTCATCCTGACAGAGAATTTTCGAGAAAACACTTTAATTCCGAATACGGCAAGACCGAAAGCTGGGTAATTCTCGGCGTACGCGAGGGCGCAAAGCTCTACTTCGGCTTCAAGGACGGAGTAAGCGAGGAGGATTTCCGCGCCGCCATAGCGGCAAGCGAGCATGACAAGGAAGCGATGCAGGAGCTTATGGAGGTTATCACCCCGAAGGTAGGCGACGTCTACCTTGTTCCAGCCAAGACGATACACGCCATAGGTGCAGGTTGCCTGATCCTGGAGGTTCAGGAGCCTACCGACTTTACGATTCAGCCCGAGCGCTGGTGCGGCGACTACCGCTTGAGCGACGAGCAGATGTACTTAGGACTCAGCCTCGACGATGCGGTGGATTGCTTTAAGCTTGGAACGTCGTCATCGCCGCGTATCGAGCCTGCGGTCGTAGCAAGCGATAGCGGACTCAGGAAGGAGAGCCTTATCGGCAAAAAGCACACTCCGTGCTTTGAGATAAACCGCATACTGCTCGACGGAGCAAGCTATACCCTTTCGGTCGATGACAGCTACGCCGTATATATCGTAACCGATGGCTGTGCTACTCTGACAGGAGAGGGCTACGAGAGATCTCTTCGCCGCGGCGACTACTTCTTTATGCCGTATTCGGCTATGGGTAAATATTCCGTCTCTGGAAACGCCACGCTCGTCGAGTGCTATTAAAGGCGCAACGCGAAAAAATTCTCATCTTCGCGCGTTCACGTTAGCGGCTCCACGCCGGAATGATATACCGAAAAACAAAAATAAAACTACGCATCTTTTCTCAGGAAAAGGAGATAAACAATGAAGCATTTAATTTACAACCGCTATCCGCTCGGAAACAAGCGCTTTAAGTGGCGCCAGCAGAACTACGTGCTCTCGAACTTCGCAGCTATCGGCTCTGTCGTTTTGGGAGATCCCACCGAGGTTCTCGACAAAAACATCGCCTCCTTAAAGGAGGCGGGATTCACCATGACAGAGCTCGGTTGGGCATGTCACGAGGGAGCATGGGCTGCCGTTGAGGCGTGCGAAAAGCACGGTCTCGATCTCATATTCCAGGATATGAGCATTATGGGCGGCATGCAGCATAATTGCATTGAAAACAAGGTATCGTTCGAGGTCGTGAAGGATCTCGTCGGTAAGCTTAAGGACAAAAAGCACACCATTGGCTACTACGTATGGGACGAGCCCAACACAATGGAGCAGTTTACCGAGGCTCGCCGTCAGATGGATATGCTCGAGGAGCTCTCCCCGGAGTCTCTTTTGTTCACGGTTGGACTCCCGCATTACAACAGCGGAGGCGAAGACCGTAAGGGACTGACCTGGGATAAAGGAAATTTCGCCACGTTCGTTGACGATTTTATCCGTGAGATGGATCCCCCCGTTCTTTCCTTCGACTACTATCCCGTAGGAAATTATTTCAACGCCTGGGGCGATCGCCGATATAATTACGAAAACCAGATGGACGACACCTATATGTGGCTCGACCTCGCCCTTTACAGAAGAAAGGGTCTTGAGGCAGGTCTTCCCCTCTGGTTCTACTATCAAGGCTGTCAGCTCTATAGGAGCGAAGACGTGGATAAGTTCATCTTCCCGATGGTGCGCGTATGTATGTACGCAGGCGCTCTCTATGGCGCAAAGGGTCTTCAGCACTATCAGGCCTGCGATCGCGACGACATTTCGGTAGTTAACCCTAAGGGTGAGCGCGGACGCTTCTTCGAGGATCAGAAGGCTATACATAAGGAGTTCGCGGCGCTCGGCAACACTCTTATGGCTCTCGAATCCAAGCTTGTTTACCACTCCTCCGATCTTCTCCCCGGCGACAAGCTCATGGCCGAGTGGTGCGACAGCATCAAGGATTCCACAATCTTCACCGATCTCCCCAAGAGAACCTCCGTCGGCGAGTTTGCCGATGCTTACGGTAACAAGTATATCATGGTTCTCAACCGTGACTACGAGAAGGAGCTCGACTGTGTTCTTGAGCTTCAGCGTAGCTTCAGAGTATATGAGGTGAGCCGTGTTGACGGACATCAGAACGTAATCCACGACGCAACCACTACCCTTCCTATTAAGCTCGCTCCCGGTGATGCTGTTCTCCTCCGTGTACAGAATTCCGATGACGAGGCATTCACCTGCGAATACAAGCTTGCAGAATAATTAAACAAACCCGGCGCTTGGCGCACTAGATAACTCAACGCCGTTTTGAATTTCAAAGCGGCGTTTTTCAGAGGTGCTTTATGAATTTACTTGGAAAATTAACAGACCCCGCCTTCTGGCAAGAGGTCAGAGAAAAGGATTGCTACAAGAATTTCCGTGACAAATATATTCAAAGATGGGAGGAGGAATGCGAGAATACGCCTCCAAACACCTTGCGTTATACCGACTGGCTTGAATTCTGGAGAACGGGAAAGCGAATAGAATTCAACTATTTCCAGGCAAGGCAGCAGCTACTCGCTTCTACCTTCTTATCTCTGATATATCCAGAAGAACAGAAATATATTGACAGAGTACATAACCAGCTTTTCGTTATCACAAACGAATTCAGCTGGTGTCTGCCTGCTCACTACGGTAAGCCTACCGAGGGAAACCGACTCAATATTGATCTTTTCGCAGCCGAGACGGGTATTGGGCTCGCTGAGGTCTATACTATGCTAGAGGACAGACTCGATGACTTTATAAAGATGAGAGTCAGAGAAGAGATCGAACGAAGAATAGTCAACTCTATGGCGGCTACCCCGAAATTCATCTTTGAGGATATGTCGAACAACTGGTCGAGCGTTTGCGGAGCTTCTGTTGCAGGAGCGATAATGCTTATGTTCCCCGAAAGATTCGAGGAATTCAAGCCGAGAATTGACAAGGCTATGGAAGTGTTCCTCTCCGGCTACCGTGATGACGGCGTATGCCTTGAGGGAGCTACGTATTGGGTATATGGCTTCGGCTTCTTCTGTATTTACGCAGATATGCTCGAAAAGTTCTACGGCAAAAAATGCGAATACTTTGAAAGAGCGAAGGTCAAAAACATAGCCACCTTCATGCAAAAAACATTCCTTTCGGGTAAGGCTTGTGTCAGCTTCTCGGATGCGGGAAGGACGGGCAGCTTCAACGTCGGATTTCTTCATTTCCTCAAAAAGAAGTATCCCGATGATATTATCCTCTTAAAATCCGAATTTTCGACCACTCGCGAGGGTACGGCAAGCATGGCAAAGTCGGTACTCACCATTATGAACTTTGACGAACAGATGTACTACAATCCCGAGGATGCAAGCGTAGATCTCACATACTATGCGCCCGAATCCGAATGGCTGATAAGGCGTCTTCCCCTCTTCGGCTTTGCGGCGAAGGGCGGAAACAACAAAGAGCCTCACAATCATAACGACATAGGCTCCTTCATCTTTGCAAAAGACGGCGAGCAGATGCTCGTGGATCTCGGTCCCGGCGCATATACAAAGCAGTATTTCAGCGGCGAGAGATATAAGACATTCCAGGCGTGCTCGAGAAGTCATAGCGTACCGATCATCAACGGAATTTATCAGACCAACGGTCCGACCTTCAAGGCGAAAGACGTATCCTTTGACGGAACCGTATTCACAATGGATATTGCAGGGGCTTATAACGTGCCCGAGCTCAAATCCCTTGTGAGAAGGTTCACCATTCTTAACGACGGTATTGAGCTTTCAGATACCGTGGATTATGAGGGCGGGGGTACGGTGACGGAGAGATTCGCCACTCTCTATGAGCCTGTAATAAGAGACGGCGAGATCGACGTCGGCACAGCCGTAATCTATTATGACAAGACAGCTTTCACGCCCTATATAGTCGAAGAGCAGCTCTCAAAAGCCACCTGCTATCTGATAAACTTCGATCTTTCGAACGGTGAGAAGGAATTCAAGATGACTGTTAAATAAAAGAAAAAAGGAGAAATCGCTTGAACTGAACCCCTAAAAACGGACATTGAAATAAAAAAGACCTCTTGTGGTAGAATAGAAATATCTACCGCAGGAGGTTTTTTGTAAGGCTCCTCGCCCTATATTAAATTCGTGCTTATCCGTAATTTTCTCCGGAATATCCATCATCTTTGTTTTCTTCGTGATGAAGAGTGTGGCTAAGAAGCCAATCGTAGTGCTCCTCGGTGGCATAAACGGTCATCCAGCAGCTGTGCTTAAGATCGGGATAGAGGATAAGCTCTGCGTGACCGCCAAAGCGGTTAAGCGCTTTAACCATCTCGAGGCTCTCGATGGGATCAACAACGTCGTCGAGAAGACCGTGGAAGGTGCGAACGGGCACGTTCTTAAGCCTTTTGGTAAACGCGGGAATGCCGCCGCCGCAGATAGGCATAATGGCGGCGAACCACTCGGGCCTGAGCATCGCAAGCTCCCACGTGCCGTAGCCGCCCATGCTGACTCCGGTGAGATAAACTCTATCGGTGTCTATATAGGGGCGAGAGCGGAGCTCGGATAGCCAATCGATAACCGACTCCATGATCTCGTTCCAGTCGCGTCCGTGGCAAAGAGGGACTGCGAAGACGTAGCCCTTGTACTGATGCGCTCTGATCCTCACTGTGCAGGGGTTGCGCCTTAAAACATCTATATCCATTCCTAGCGTTCCTGCTCCGTGGAGATTGATTACAAGAGGATATTTCTTGCCCTCCTCAAAGTTCTCGGGAAGATAGAACAAATATTTTAAATTATTGTGCTGATACACGTCAAGCATACTGCTTCTCCTTATATTATTGCAGAGTAATATTATATCGGTTTCTTCGCCCTGTTAAGCAACAAACCATTTTTGTAAAAGCGGTGAGCGCTAAAAGCGCGCTCTCTTCGCTACCCGAAGGTGTTTTGCGTATATATTATACTACTTATTTCCGGCAAAGTAAAGCGCTTTTAGAGATGTTTACTATTTTTAGGTAGGAAGAGGGCGAAAGCTTACAGCCTTTACTTTACCGAGGGAAACGGCTTAACAAAATTAAAGCACTCTGCTTCTGCGGAGTGCTTTTTTCTTTTACTTATGTAGCGCCTAGCTACCATCTTCCCTCTCCTCTGTCCTTTGTATATACGATTTAACCTCCATAAGCAAAGTGTTTTTCTGCGACCAATATATAGCCCGACCGCCCTTTTCCCTCGCTCGCTGCTTTAATATTCGGGACAACTCCATTCAATACCGCCTCTCTCATGCTCTACCCACCGGCAAGAGATCTGCAAAACAGCTTTCGAGCAATGAAATTCATCCCGGTATGAATATACCGACAGTTTTCGATTCATTTCTCTGTACGATTATATCATAAATAATTCAATTGTGACGGTAAGATCGTTTCGGTTTTCCGCAAGATACGTGTGATAGTACCCGTTACGATTAGCGGCAAGCCGATTCAAATTCGTGATGGTTCCGTTTGAGGTATATTTACAAATCCATTGATCATATGCAACCGTCAGCGAATGCCGGTCAACAGAAATCTCTGTATTCTTTTCACCGTCAAACGCAAAGACCGGCAAGGCAAACCCAAGTATGCCTTCCCCTTCGACGTTAACCTTTACACCGTTCTCGTCAAGCGCGTACATCTCTTTTACCGTTTTTTCGTTGGGGAAATGGCAAACGAGGGTCGCGGAAGCTCTTGTTTTTGTTACATCGCATACGGATATTTCGTAGCGATTCTCCGCGCCGAGCAACCATTCGCCGTTCACACAGATAGCGGAGCAAAGGGAAAGTGGAACGGGTGTTTTTATATCCACAAAATATTTCGGATCTGCGGGGCATGGAGAGGACAGGCATAATGCGGAAGGTGCACCCTCTCTTTGAACTCTGCCTAGTCCGTTTGCGTCGTAGTGCGGGTCTGCGTCAAGATCAAATTCCAAGGCGTAACCGCAACTCCTTAAGAAAAGCTTGTGAAAAGAAGCGGAAGTCTGAAACGCCACGAGATCACAAGTCGAAGTAAGCGAAGCCGGTATAGAATCATCGCAAACAAGGTAGGCTACATAGAGATTGGAAGCCGCTGTGATCATGTATTTGTCGAAGTATGCATAATCCTCACATCCGTATTTCGTTTCAGTCGGGAATCTGTTTTTGATATGTCGGATGGGCCGCTTGTCTAGCCAGGATTCAGTGACATCTAACGCTCGGATAACGGCAGCCTTGAAGGTCATCGCGAGATTGTTGTTCCCCTCCCTTGCATATCGTTGTGCCTCGTATTCAAATAAAAGCATCATCCACGCTTCGTTGTGCAAAAACTGGTTGCTTCTGCCACCGAAAGGTATTTCTCCGGTCGAGGATTGCATCTTCAAGGTCAAAATTCCCGATCGCTTCAGCAGATTATCAATCTGTTGATAATATTTTCCGCGATAACCAAGGTGAAGCATCAACGCTAACAGCCCGCGGGAACAGAAGTCGTACACAATGGGCTGATGAATCGGTTCCTGATAATGGTCACAATACATTCCGTTCTCATCAAACCACTTTAACTGACAGGAAATCTGGCGATCCACGAACTCGGGATTTCCTCCAAGTCCGAAATGGATCCTCGCGTACTCGCTTGCCGCACCGAACAGAGCCCAGTTCGTTATGCAGTCGGTTTCACTCTTAACGATCCTATCGTAGCATTCCTCGGCAATTATCTCGGAAATCTTCTTTTTCCATCGCGAGATAGTCTCATATTCAATAACCTTCGCACTCTCCACCTCTATAATGCAGCATACGATCTCCCTTACCGAAAATTCGTTTGCTGCGTGGACGCCGGGGCGCAAAAACGTGTCGCAGCAGACGTCCATCATTTCTATGAAGATCGGCAAAAGATCAATTCGCCTTTCGTGAGCCAGAAGGATACCTATATTAGCGGTAAGTCTTGGAAATCCGTGCTCGGTAAGTCCGTTCGTTTTGACGTCATCCAAATAACGCAAAATATGCTCGTCAGTGTATGCCATAAGAGCTTTTTCCATCAATTCAATATATATTTCTTTCATCGGATCCCCCTTATACTATGGATTTCAAGCCTGTTCGGTCTTGCTTTATACATGACATAAATGCGATATCACAACACAAAAGAACCACAGCTTTAACCGCGCGATTTGCCTTACTTAATCAACCGAGAAGAAGCGATCCTATTTCAGCTGCTCTTTCAACGAGCTTTCTGCCCGCACCCTTTTCATAGCAATTCGTGCCAAGAGTCGTTTCATACATATAGCTGTTTTCCACGAACAGCTCCTCCGACGGAATATACATTATACTTTGATCCGTATTTTCAACAACGATATTGTTATCAAACGGAGATCTCTCCTTAAGATCGAAGGTGTAGCTTGAGAATATCTCGCCGGGAAGCAGATAAATACAGGTGTTACCAATCTTCACGCCACTGACGCTAACCTCCGCGGTATCACTCGTGACCGAGCTGTTGTAGTTCAGCATCCTTTGTACCCTGAAAGCATTTGGAAGATAGGAGAGTAATCTCATTGATTCTGCCTTAAGCGCCTCGTTATCAAGCTTTCTTCTCGTGAGCGTAACCGTATTTTTTATCATTTTGACACCGTCACCGACGGGCTTTGCATCAGCTATTGCCGAAAGTGCGCCCACTGCAAGCTTTTTACCAATCACGGTATAACAATTGAGCTCGGCGCTCGCGTCAGGATTGACGTGATTTATATTGCCGCATGGACCAACGAGGAACAGGGTGACAAAGTCGGGGCCGTACACCTTCTTCAGCTCCTTGCTGATTATCGATGAGTAGTCGCCGCTATATCCGCCTCTGCCCACAGAGTCCTGATGACTTGCAAAATTTACGATAGCGCCAATAGGGGTGCCTTCCCTTTCAACCATAAGTACGGAAACGGTCGGGTCAATCTTACCAATAGGACGCACGATATCATCTCTTCCGCGTCCGTGTGTGATATACTTGCCGTCTGCCACCTCGTAATTACGTACGAACGAAACGTCGTCAACGATCGACGTGCCGAATTTTGCCGTCGCCTCACCAAGACGCTTATATGCGAGTATTACGGAGTCCGCAACCAGCTTAAAGAACACGACTTGGTACGCATCATCATCGCAGGTAGTATCTAATGCTCGAGACGAAATAGGCGCACCGGTGTGGGTGTGAGTTGCAGTCAGGGTGATTTTTTCAGCCGGTATACCGGTGTACTCAAAAACCCTCTTTGCAACGAAATCGGGCAGATCTTCGTGTACCAGACAGCAATCCATACTAACCATAGCGGCAAGCTCGCCATCCTCCTCAAAAACTACCGCCTTGACGTAAAGCCTGTCTAAAACGTCCATAGCCGGCGTTGGCGAAGACTTACCGACAAATAATCCACCAAGAGGTGGGGTCACGTCACATTCATAAAAAGCTGCTCTCATAAGCAATTCCTCCTAAAATGTATATTATTATTTACAATTCGTTGTTAAGATAGTCACCCGTATTAAAAACTACAGTGTTTTTCCGATTATCTCTCGTGCGAGCATACAGAATTCAGGATGTTTAATCAGATCATTCAGTTCATAACAACGCTGTAAATGAAAGGCATATATTCCGAGTTTCTCTCGATTTTAACAGTGACCTTATCAACACCCGGTTCAGCAACGAAGCTATGCTTTATTGCCGCCTTGCCGTCTTTACTTACACTGTGCTTTGTGGTAACACCGTCAATGCTCAGATCGATGCTTAATACTCCGCCCTCACCTTTACCTATTATAGTTATAGTATTTTCCTCGCCGCCCTTGACCTTCATATCGTAGGAAAACCATCCGTGCGTCTTAACGGTTGACCACACCTTTCCCCTCTGGCTTCCTGCAGTACGGCAGTTTCCGTCCTCAAAGGTTATAGGCGCAGAGAAATTGCCCTCACTCTTCAGATTATGCTCCTCGGAGAAGCCACCACAGATAACGTAGTCGGTCGGATTTTCAGAACGAAGAGCACGGTCAGCAGCCATCTCCATATCAATTGCAGGTAATAGCGTCTTATCAAGCAAATATACGTGACTGTTTCGTGGGTCTGTACTGTCCGAGGTTAGACCGTAGGTTCTGAAGGGCGAGTTCTTTTCAAGCGAAAGCGCCTCGCAATAGAAGTCGTTTCCGAGAATTTCAAATCCTTCGCGGTCAAGCTCCTTCATAGTGCGTATACACTCGTGTATCGTTTCAACCACGGACTCATCACGATGCTCAAAGTATCTTGCGATAGAGCGATAAAGCGTAGTAAGCTCATCAATAATTTTTGCAAAGATGTGGAAGTTTTTGAAACGCATCCATAGCTGATAATATTTATCATCATCAAGCTTACCCTTAAGCGATTCCACTATTGCGAGTCTCTTTCCAATCTCTTCAATTACTTCCTTATGCTCTGCCTTTGCCGCGTCATAGCTGTAACCGTAGATACCGGCATCTATCAAGCGCTGCGGAATCACAAAATCATCGCGCAGGAACTGATACGCTCTTTTCATAACGAACAGAGGCGGGAACAAACTTAACCACGTAAGATTTCTCTTGTCGGCCATAATTGCCTTTACCTGAAGATACTCGGTTTCCTCCATAACGCCCTTGACGATATCGGCGTATTCACCGTATTCGCGACTGAAGAACGCGTCGATAGCCTCAACGACGTCTCTGCCGTCCTGCGCCGCATCCATTATCTCAAGATTCACCTCATTCGGAGTGCCAAACGGAATAAATCCGTCTCTATCAATTCTTGATACGTAGCCGAGAATATTAAGGCTGTTGCAGTATTCGACCTTAGCCTTAATATGGTCCTTTAGCATAATGGGCAAAAGTCCCTTGCCAAAGTACTCTCCGAATATATCGGTTTCGACCACGAGTGGATTCTTTATCCTTTTGAGGAAAGCGTTATGAGGGGATACGAGCGACCAATCATACTTCGTCCACTTGTCACAAACCTTAAGTTCCTGTGAGATTTGCTCGTATGCGTCCATAAGATCGTCGTAATCCTCGGCGAGGCTGGCAAAGGGACGAACTATAAGCTCCTTACCAAGTCTTTTACATGTGTCATAGAGTATCCCCGTAACGTACTTCACGCGCTCAATTTTGCCAAGCTTCTGATTTTTCAGCTTCAAAAGAGGAATTCTCGTTTCGTGGAGAGTAAGAACTATACCCGTCATTTTCGGATAGGTTGCAAAAAAGTCCTCGATCTTGTTAACAAGAAAATCCTTAATCATCGGGTGTGTAACCTCAACGTCACCGTCCACGTTAAGAATCTCAGGGTGAAGCTCGTCAAACTTCTGCGGAACCTCAAGCTCGTGGTGCCAATAATAGCTCTTGATGCCGTACGGCTCTATCATATCAAGAGCCTCGTTTACGACCCTCTCGCAATACTTTATGTATTCTACGTCCTTACCATCGTTGAGCTCGGCATACTTGCGATACAGTGTCATGCCGTCAACGTTGCCTCTTACAGGATCATGGGTCGGTCCTATAAGCTCAAAATGCTTTATACCGTGCGTGATTGCATATTCAGCGCATTTTTTCAAATATTCTTCCTCAACGCGCACCGGGTTCAAAAATGATATACCTTTAACCATAGCAACTCCTATCAATATTATTTTCTCACAGCTTGTAAATGACGCCACTCGCCCTTGTGCCTCTGATATCCGTCCGATTGCATTACTTATCCAATATGCGTCTGAAGCGTCTGTGTATGAGATAAAGGTCAAAGTAAGGCTGTATCTCGTCCTCGATTTCGGACAGATAATCTATCATACCATCAAAGAGGGCGTTTGCGCCTGTCACGTCACCCCTTGCAAGCGTGATCATTACCTCGGCAACGCGCTTACAGTACTCTGCGTGATAGTAAAGAATTCTATACGATTCCTTGTGGCAGCCGGAAAGAGTGTTCATATTCCTTTCAATCGAGGGCATGAAGTCATCAACGATATCAAAAACGTTGCTAAGGCGTCTTGCGGTATCGGGATTATTCTTCACAGAATTTCTGATAACGTCCTTGCCTGTTGCGGTATCTAATACGACGACGTCCTCGTCTACTCTGAGACTACTTGGGTCAAAGGTGGCGGTTATTGCTTCAAGATAATTCCTGACGTCCTTCCACTCCTCACCGTAAGCCGCCTTGAAATACTTATCTGCATAATCGTCAAAATCAAGCCCCGTATCAAAGAGGCCCTCGCCCATTATGGCACAAGGAAGAGCCGTAGGGAAATAGCACCTCTGCGTCTGGTTACACATAATGCCGTCAAAGCCGATATCACCAACGTGCTTACAATCCTCAAGAACCTCTCTGCCGATACTCATGTAACCGGGATCAAGATAATGATCGAGATACATATGGTACTCAAAGAGAAATTTCGGGCCGTCGAAGATAGGCTTCCACTCATCGGCAAAGCGTAGTATCAGCGGCATATTTCTCTTTACCGCATCGCGATTTCTGACGTATTTGGGCAGCTCTCCCTCAAAGCGCACAGGCTCGTAAGCTGTAGAATGATTGCGTCCCTGTGCCGCAGTCGTAAGGATAAACCTATCGGGATTAACAAACCTCGTAATCTCGGGTGGCCAATGCGTATCATTATACATTATAAATACGATTTTTGTGTCAACGCCCTTTTTTGTAAGCTCTGCGTCAAGCTCGTTCAGTAGCTGCACGTAAAAATCGGTAGGTATTTTCTTTGTGCAATTTTCGCACTCGCACTGATTACCGAGAGCATCCGAGAGCCACACGTGAAGGAAATCAATATAAGGCTTCTTTTCAAGATACTCAACAAGAAATTTTACAAGGCCGAGTCTCGCCTTATCCTTTGAGAAGCAGAGCTGCGTGAAGTTTGGAGAGCCCCGGAAGAACTCGCGCTTTCCGCCGACAAGTGCGACGTCCTCTCTTGCCTCACATGGAAGCTCGTATTTATCGTTTGTGGTCTTATAATGCACGCCGTAAGGCTCAAAAAGATAGCCGTGACCCAGACTGTGCAGCTGAAGTCCGCACTTACGTATAAGCTTTTCAATCCTGATTACTTGCTGCTCAATCTCCTCAAAGCTTACGTTCTCATCCTGCTTTCTCGTGCTTACCTCGTGCTTATACCACCTGCTTATATAATTATAGGGTACTACCTGCTCCATCATAAAGAGATTGGCGTTAACCTTCGGCAGCCACTCAATCGTGTCGCATAGATTCTCGTAGCTGTCAGCGCCCTCGATGCACTGACCGCGGAAGGGCTTATCCGCCTTTTTCCTCATCCTGAAGGAGTAGCCTGCAAGACGGCGTTTTGGTATATACTCTCCCTCTTTACCGGGGCGCACCCACATACAGCCGAGGCTCTTGAAGAAGTTATATACGCCAAAAAGCACGCTGCGCTCGTTGCTGCCGGCAATATAACCTCTCATGCTATCAATTTTCACATCAACGACGTCGTCGTACATAGGGTCTGTAACATCATCCTCGGGAAGCCCAAGCTCAGATAGCAGTCCAAAGGTAATATCAGCGTCCCGTGACACTATTTCAATCTCAATAGTATCATCGACTTGTTTAAAATATTTTACAAACTCACAAAGAGCATATTCTATAGTTTCAGTGCATTTTAAAGCAGCAATTTTCATATAAAAACTCCTTTTTTTAAAAATTATACCATTATTTATTGACAAAAACCATACATTAATTTATAATATGAATATAATTTTTCACAGTGATTTTGGTGGGTTATGAATATTAAACTGACTTTTTTTAAGCATCACGAGGATACTCTCGCTTTAAACCGTTCTACATTTATATCAAGGAGCAATACTTTGATGCTGGTAATCGGTGGAGTGTATTCGGTGACCTTTCCGAAGCTAAAAAAAACAGTCACGGCAGAAAAAGGCGAGATCGTTTTTATCCCATTTGGCATCGAGTTTACCCATAAGGTCGTATCACCGTTTACCGGCTATAACATCTCGTTTTTCACAACCGATACCGAGCATCCGTTCTATCTCGCTGCAACCATCGGCAAAATAGTACTGCCGCGGGAGCAAATGGATGCTATCATTGCTGCTATGAGTCGCATATCGATACTCCCTCACAACAGTAAGCTGCTTGAGCACATCGCAGAGCATATTCTCGTCGAGAATTATCTTTTCTGTCAGGGCGAGGGCGCGAGCTTCAAGCCGTTTAGCGACGAGGTCATGATGGCTGTCGCATATATGCGTCAGAATCTTCACAGAAAAATTGATATAGATGAGCTTGCCGAGAAAGTTTATCTCAGTCACAACGGTCTTATTTGGAAATTCAAACAGGAGCTGGATACTACCCCGTCCGAATATCTTAAGCTCCTTCGTTTGCGTAACGCAAAGGATCTCTTAATAAACGAAAGCTACAGCATTACCGAAATATCTGAGATGTGCGGCTACTCAAGCCCATACTATTTTACAAACGTCTTTCATCGCCACTACGGTGTGACCCCTACCGAATTCAGGCGAATCAACTCAAAAGAATACAGAACGTGATGCCAATTTAAGCGGATGTGCTTTTCACATACACAAAATGTATTTTTATACACACAATTTAACGAATTGTGTAAAATATATTGCAAAAGTATGGAAAAAATGTTACAATAGCTTTGGCAAGTGTGATTCTTATACCCAGAAAGGTAAAAAAGATGAAGATCAAAACCCTGGACAAAAGCTATGACGAGGTAATGGCTATAAAGCCTGCGAAGCATTACAAGCCGAAAAAGACCAACATTTTCTGGCAAACTCTCACCAAGGTTATCTCCAAGATCCTCCTTCCCCGAAAGCGCTTTACTCACACCGAGGTAGGTATGGAAAGGCTCGGTAAAAACGAGCCCGCGCTCATATTGATGAACCACTCGGGCTTCACTGATTTTGAAATCGCGTATTCTATGCTCTATCCGAGAAAGTTCAATACCGTTGCCGCGCTTGAAACCTTTATGGGTCTCGAGTGGCTGATGAAGGCTATCGGATGCTTCGCAACGAGAAAGTACATCACCGATCTGCAGCTTATCCGTGATATCAAGCATTGCCTTGAAAAAAACAAAAGCTCGGTGCTTATGTATCCCGAGGCAGTTTACACCTTAGACGGCACTACCGTGACACTCCCCTCCACACTCCCGAGATTCATTAAAATGTTGGGTGTTCCGCTTTGCATACTTAAGACGAACGGAGTATATCTCCATAATCCGGCATACAGTTATCTTAAGGACCGTGACGTGCCTATGCACGCGGAGCTTCGCTACGTCCTCTCTCCCGAAGAAATAAAGGAGATGAGCCCCAAGGAGATCGCGGATGTGCTCGAGCGCGAATTTTCGTATGACGAGTTCCGTTGGCAAAAGGATAACAATATCGTTATAGACGAGCCCTTCCGTGCCGAAGGCCTTCACACTATTCTCTATAAGTGTCCGCACTGTAAGAAGGAAGGAAAAATGCAGAGCGAGGGCACGCATCTCTCGTGCAGCGCGTGCGGTAAGACATGGGAGCTCACCGAGCTCGGTTATCTCCGTGCCACCGAGGGTGAGACCTACTTTGATCATATTCCCGATTGGTACAAGTGGGAGCGAGAGTGCGTAAGACGTGAGGTGCTCGACGGCAATTACGGCTTTACAGTTCCCTGTGACATCATGATGCTCGTCGACACGAAGGCACTTTACAAGGTTGGAACGGGCTGGCTTTCTCACAGTATGGAGGATGGCTTCCACCTCACGGGCTGCAACGGCAAGCTCGACTACCGTCAGAGCTCGAGATCGATGTACACCTGCGAGGCGACTCCGTATTGGTATCAGATAGATGACGTCATAGGTCTCGGCGATAGCCGTGCGCTCTATTTTGCATTCCCCAAGGAGCAAAAAGAGGTCGTCGGTAAGGTCAAGCTCGCAGTTGAGGAGATATTCAAGATCCTCGAGGAAGAGGATCAAGCCAAAATGCTCGAAAGAACGGTTTTGGCGTAAGAGTATGACTATTGGCGAAGCAACCAGAAAAAGAATACTTGAATTGTGCAAAGATAGAGGTATCACGCTCAACAAGCTTGCGATAATATCGGGTATAACCCAATCGACACTAAACAACGTCATAAGCGGCAGAAATAACAGTGTCACTGTTTCTACCCTGAAAAAGGTTTGCGACGGACTTGATATTACAATCATTGATTTTTTCAATTGCGAATTGTTTATCGATCTTGAGCAAGAGGTAAAGTAGCCACTACATTAAAATAACTAAACAAAACCCAACGGGCTTGCCGACTGAGGCTGTACCCGTTGGATTGTTTTTTTTGTTTTGGATGAAATACGCTATAAGCGGATGCAATATTTAGTGACACCGAAAAAGTTTGTGAAAACTGAGTGCGATACGTTTCGAGAGTTATATTAATTGAGTTGAATAATTAAAGGTGTCTTAAATGCATATCTGCGTTCAAGACACCTTTTGCCAAGTAGTTATTTAAAAGAAGTTTTTCGTTTGAGAAACGTGTAAAATGCTCTGATCAAAATCAATTATTTCCTAAATCGGATGCGATACCATTTACAATCCGCTGCTGCCGACTTTATTAACCGAGCAGCGCGTCTATCTTGGTCAAAGCTTCGTTGACAGCGTTATAAAGATCCGATATCGCAGGAGTGATCTTTGCTATCGTCAGATCGGGATCGAATACATAGCCACCGTTCTCGTCAATCGTGTAGTTGCCGGAGAACTTCATCAATGTTGCACGCAGAGCTTCCTCAACAATATCAATACCCGTGCCCGCGTAGCTCTTATTATCAACAATTCGTTTTGCATCGTTGATAAGCGTTTGCAGGGTATTGACCGCATTCACGTCTTTTTGTGTAACGATATTCTTTATGCTGACGTTACTTGCGACGGTATGGTAATATTCGTCAAGAATATACTCTTCTCCGCCTATGTTGAAGGAATATCCGTCAACCAGCTTATACGATGATGCGTCGGCTATCCAGTTATCGGTAACGAAGGATCCGGTTCCGGTGCCTCCATCGTACGTAACTACGTTTGCGGTTCCTGAATAGGTATCACCTATTCTGTACCAATCACCGATTCTGTTTCCGTCAGCATCTCTGTCACAGGTATATACAACCACGTACACAGGAACGTATTCTCCCGCATCTTCCAATGGGTCGACCGTCAGATATAACGTCATTTCACATCCATATCCTCTGAATACACCGCCGTTGCTCGAATTTACTGCGGTATAATCGTCACCTGTGGATGTGTCACCGTCAAGGTTTTCGTGCTTTATCATAACGGTTGCATCCATGTTTTCTTTTCCAACCGTTATCTGAAGCTGACCTGCAAACAACGTATTTACAGCTACCGAATCCGCACTCGAGGATCCGTTAACGTTTCCGATATAGTTCGATGTCCATTCCTGACGGCCGTCGAACTTATTATCAAGTGCATCGATAAGCTGCTCGTAGGTTGACTGGGTGTTCAGTATATTGAGGAACTTGCTTTCAACGACCTCGAGTGCATCTCTTTCACCGTCTACGTTAATACCGAACTGGAAGTTTATCAAGGTCTTCCAATCGGTGTTCGCATTCAAGCTACTGCCGACCGTATAGGTGACGGTAAAGTCAAGCGTTTCTCCCGGAGCGACCTTCTTGTCCTCCGCAGAGGCGTTCGCCAATGAGCAAACCACACCTATTCTCGATCTGTTGTTCGATGTCTGCACGTAGTTATTTCCGTTATATCCCGTGAGATTCGTCTGATAGTAGATTCCTCTGTAGGAGTACGTCAGCGACGTGTTGTTAAGCACGGTAACGTTGTAGGTAACGGAGCCCGTGTTTCTGCTCCTGCTGATCGTAGAATCAACGGTAGTAGAGTACGGTAAATAGCTGACGTTATTTTTATCAACGTTCGAGGCGCTGTCGGTCGATATGCTGGTAATAAACAATCCCGAAGGAATGTCGGCCTTTGCCGTACCGCGAATTCCCATGGTGTCCGACAGTGCGGCAAATCCCAGATTGCTGAATACACACATCAAAGAGAGTGATATAGCAAGTAAGGTTTTTGTCCATGTGTTCATTGAATACCACTCTCCTTTCTGAGTGAGTTTAATTAATCCTCATTTTCGTCCACCGGAGTAATCATAGCGGTGAATATCTGCGCCGCCTTACGCTTTACGACTCCGATGATCTTTTGTAGAGGACGGTCGAGTGTCTCGGGATCTACCTTGTAGTTTCCGCGAGATATCGCAGCCTCGCGAATAACGTCCTTATCATTCACCTCATCTCTGGTGGGAACGAGTACTACGTCACCGCGCTCTAAGCTATTGCCATCCGGATTATACGTTGCGGTACTGTCTTTTCCAAGATATACGTCGACAGCATCAACCATACCGGAATGTCCGTGCGCATCGTCAGCGTTCGGAATGGATGCAAGGATCGACTCGACCTCGGGAGTGACATCCTCTGCCTCACCGTCATCCGCATCCTCGTTCGGAATAATCAGCTTTATCAGTCCTTCATCGACCAGCTGCTCCGTGGTTCTGTACGGGATATGGTAGTCCTCGCTATGGATTTTCCCTTCGGGAATTCCAAGCACGCCCATCATCTCGCCGATCAGCTCGAGGGCATATTTCAGACCTCTGTCGCTTCTGACTCTGAGGAGCATCGGAACATCCTCGTACTTCGCCTTATCACTTACATTCTTGAAGTGATACTTCTTTACATTGTAGTTTTCTGTATTAAGATTGAGGTAAACGAGCAGCGCCTTTCCGCGGATGTTAAGCTTAGCGCACTGAATTCTGCCCTTGTTGCAGGACTCGAAGCTCCAGCTTGTTCTTGCCTTAACGCCCTTGTAAGAGAGAAGCTTATTCTTTACCGCAGTGTAGTACTCCTTGATCCTGTCGTCAGCCTGAATAAGTCTGGATGCGAAGGACTTTCTGTAACGGAACTTCACTACCTTTCCGTCGATGACGGTGGTAAGATCTTCATCCTCATAGTTGTCACCCTCAAGCTCCTCGGCAATCGCAATCACCTGCACAGCCTCCTCGGGGGTAAGCTCAACGGCTCCATCGGGTGCCGGCTCATCAGCATCTATGAGTGTAGAATCATCGTTTTCCTCGGGTGTAGGCTCATCGGCTTCTACTTCCGTGGGCTCGTCGGTTTCTACGACAGTGAGCTCATCGGTTTCCCCGACTTCCGGCTCAACCGCCTCGGAAGAGACTTCATCATCTTCTTCGAGGGGAAGATCCTCGCACTCCTCAACGCTCGTGTACACGTCGGGAAGCTCGCCCTCGTCTGCTGTAACCTCAACCTCGGCATCCTCGACAACAGTACTGATGTCTGCCTCGGCTTCGTCGGCGTCGCACTTTTTGGGCTGATTGACCACAACCTTTACAACCGGACGAACCACGTTGGTGATGTTGGGTCTTACGACGGTGGTGGGAGTGGGATCGGGATCATGCTCGGGCTCGGGCTCGGCATAGCCTTCTATCTTGATTTCATACAGATACAAGAGCTTGCTGTCCGTAGGAATGATGAACTTCGAGCAGGTCTTATCCTCGTTTTCATACATGAGGATGGGTGCCTGAATGGTATCTCTTATCTCGAGCATCTCATCGAAAGTATCCACAAGGATCCTCTGATATCCGTGGGTATCAAACATATTGTTGATCTTCTGGATATAGGACTTATACTGCGATACTATCTTCTTGACACGCGAGGTGTAAGTGATATCTTCTGTTCTTGTCAGGCGAATAAACGCGATCATGAACAGTATCCAAAGTATCTCGGCAACGCCAAGCACGATAGCGGTGGTCTTGAACGCCTCAAATCCTGCGCCTCTCTGGCATGCAATCATCTTGGCTTCCGCGTCCGGTACTGCAGACGTCATTTGTATGTTGACCGTTTTGGTCGTCAGAGGAATACGAAGCTCGGACTTGTAAGTATCAACGCTGCTACCGGAAAACGCGTTACAGTCGCTGAGGACGTCGACCTCAAGGGTTATAACGATATTGCTCGTCGTGTGAGTCAGATCGTAGGTGCCGAGGAACCTGCTCGCAAGATCGTTATATTCGTCGTAATTGATAACAACGATCTCGTTTATACGCAAGCGGTTCGAGCTGCTCTGCGACTTGTTCTGCACATTGACCAATTCCCTCTCCGGGTTAAAGATCGCAACCTTGGAGGTATCATCTATGATCTCCAAGCGTGACTTTATCGTATAGGAATATTTGTAATTTACGTCATCGGTATCCATATCGATCTCATAGCTGTAATCCGCAATGATCTTGTCGATCAGGGACGCAACGTAGGATTGATCCTTACCAAGATGGTCTTCCTCGAAGAACTCGTTGTCCTTTAAAAAGACGTTATACTCGATCGAGCCGCTCTCTCGGTAACCTATGTAATAGGTCTTGTTGAGCTGATAAGCCACGATAGAGGATATCAGAATGGCGAGTGCAAGCACGACCGCCACTACCGTTTCCGTAAAAATCCACTTCTCACGGTTTTTCCGATAAAACGCACGTTTTTTCTTCTCTTTTTCCGACACGTCAGTAAACCTCCTTTCTTCTGAATTTAGTTTCTGCCTTTCAGCAGAGCTCTGAGCCATAGGGTGGGATAGCCTGCATATGAGATCTTAATGTCGGTGGTACCCAGAATATCCTCCCGGGTTCTGTAACCGCTATCCCAATCCTCGTTGGCATCTCCTTTAGTGTAGTATCTGATCTCTCCACCAATATTTTGTATATCTACGACTCTATGAACAATTTTCGATTTGTTTTCTTTAAAGACAATCACTTGTCCTTCTACTATATGCTGGGAGTCATACCTTTCATAGATAATGATATCTCCCTTGTTGATCTCTCCCGTCATGCTCTCCGTCGCTATTACAAGTGCGCCGAAGCGGAACTGGCAGGAGATCAGCATAGCTGACGCTATCAGAACTATAACAGTCAATACCGTCGCTATGATACCCAGCTTATTGCCCTTCCGTACTGCCTTTTTCTTTTCCTTGGAATAAAGTGCGGAAATAAAAGCAAGAAGCAGGATCGGTAAAAGTATCTTGATGCAAGCGGACAATGCATCCGGCATAGCCGCCGCGGTGGGAACAAAGTAAATATAGAGCGTCGTGATCATTCTGAACGCTATATTCGGCAGTGCTCCGAAATTTTTGGATACGTAGTGATAGTAAACGTTGGCGCTTAATGCTGGGAAAAGCGTCATTCCCACAAGGTCCATAAACTTATTGAAGGTGCGTATGCCCGGTATGCTCGAAAGCATCAGAACCTCAAGCACGATGCATATGAGGAAGGACATGACAGCAGCAAGCTTGCTCCTTTGCGCGAGAAGGACGTATCTGATGATCTCGCTTCCGACAATTATAACGGCAAGCGGGAGTACGTACTTAAGGATTATATCTGCATTTACAAAATAGGGATTTTTGTAATAGCCGAAGAATAAGCCCGATACGTGAAGTAATACCGTATATATCGCAGGTATTACGATAGACAGAAGCAGTACCTCTCTTTTATAAATGGAAAGCGAGGAGCGCTTCCTTATCAGAAACCAAACGGCGGGTGTTATGGGAAGAAGAAGTATCGCCGCAACGATCTTACTGCTTCCCATATCCACAAACAGAGCAGCAAAGAAGACCGCGAATATTATAAAAGACGTGGCGTATAAGACCTTTTTATCCTTAGACATACGCGGTCTCCTTTCTCTTAGAATTCAATAAGTGTTAAGGTTGGCGATAAATTAAGGATTAACAACCTCATCCGCAGTTGCGGTAAGCTCGATGTGGAATGCACCGTGGATAGCATCAGTGGGAGTCTGTTTGAGAGTGACGGTAACGACGTAGTTTGCAGTAGCACCTGCATCGATCGTTCTGGGCTGTGCATTCCAGTCGCTGACGATATCGAAGTACGTAGAGTTGGTATTTCCGTCAGCTGCGAGAGAGGGAGTTACAAGTGCGTCAAGGTCACTATTATTTTTGATAACGAAGGTGAAGGTTGCGGTATCGCCTGCGCCCTGAAGGGAGTTAGCGGTGAAGGATGCCATGTCGGGGTCGTCTACTACAACCGACGCATGATCTCCTGCATTAGTTGCAGTTGCAGACTCGAAGTAAATATTTTCATCGAACGAGGTCTGAGCACCTAAGTGCGTGACGTCTGCAGTACCGTTAATGTCAAGGACGTCGGTAAGTGCTGCATAACCGATGCCGAGAGTGAGAGCTGCTACGAGCAGCAGGGAGATAATTAGTGTTCTTCTTTTTTTCATGATTTTTTCTCCTTTATAGAAAAATTAATGATTTTCGAGCGTTCCCTAACCGCTCTTTTTTTTACAATAGCTCGCCATTTTGAGCTTTGTGATCACCATTCTAACACGCGATGACTACAAAATGACTACACAATGAAAAAAATATGACACCCAATCAAAAAAACGAAAGGGTGTCACGGGAAAAATATTCAATTTTTCAGTATATCTTCTGAACTCGGTTGTCGAGATAACCCGCTGTGAATTCCGCCCAGGAGTACGCGTTCATATACTGCCCTGTGTAGGAATTTATAGCACGCGTGTCACCCTCGAGGAAGCGATAATAATCGCAGTCAACGATTTTCGTATTCAACAAAATTCCCTGCCTGTTTTTCAGGATCAGGTCCATGACGTTTACGGAATGAAGCGTTTTTACAAGGCTCGCGATGTATACCTGAAGGTTCTTTTGCTTGGTGCGGTCATAATCCTCGTCCTCCCAGAGCACCGCTGCGAGCTCCGAATAGGTTGTCGAGGTTCCGTGCTTATCAACGAGATACGCGAGTATCTCCTTTGCCTGCTTTCGCTCAAATTTCAACGGTGCACCGTCAACGAAAACGTCAAAGTTTCCAAATGTAAGTATCTTGATTCTCTTTTCCTGATTCCACACTATCGGATTGCGAAGATTTTCAAGCTCCACCTTTACCGCCTCGGGCGTTACGGGCTTCATTATGTAACCGCTTATACGAAGGTCTATGCCCTCCTTCATATATTCGGAAAATCCCGTAACGAATACGATGTTCACACGCGGATTTATCTGCTTCAGATCTCGGGCAAGCTCTACACCGCTCTTCTCGGGCATATGTATATCAAGAAATGCAACGTCGATCTTCACCTCAGACGCAGTCTTAAGCGCACTGCCGACATCGCGGCACAGATACACGGTAGAACCGCCTGCGACCTCTTCGAGAGCATTCTTCAGCAGCTCGAGCGCGTAAAATTCATCATCCAAAGCTAAGATATTCATTGCCGTTTACCTTTCTTTTTAGGAATTATTATACTTACTCTGGTACCTACACCCACGGTGCTTTTAACGGTTACGTCGCCCTTACACATTGCGGCGAGTCTGCTCCTTACGTTTTCGATTCCTACGTGCATCTCGGAGTTTTCCGAATCAAAGCCGATACCGTCATCGATAATTTCAACAACATAATTTGAATCCTCCTCATAGGTGGATATCTTTATCGTTCCGCCGCTCGCTTTTTTCGTAATACCGTGCTTTACCGCGTTTTCCACCAAGGGCTGAACGGTCAGAGGGGGTATGCTGAAATCCTTACACTGAATGGAGTAGATCAGATTCAGACGCTCTCTGAATCTCGCCTTCTCTATTTTAAGATAGCACGCCACGTGATCCATCTCGCGGTCAAACGGAATCAGCTCCTCGCTCGTGAGGGTGCTGATATTCTCGCGAAGGAAGCGCGCAAAGTCAATGGTAAGCTGCTTCGCCTGCTTCGGTGACGTATCACACATCGATGCTATCGTCGAGAGTGTATTATATACGAAATGGGGGTTGATCTGAGAGAGCATCAACGCATTTTTCTGAGACTCCAGCTGCTTTCTTCTCGTAAGATAAATGCTCATATAGATAACAAGAATACTTACGGTAAAGCCGATGTAGGTCAGGGATATGCCGTGAAAGATGTAATCTAGGATCACGCCCGCCATGGGAAACAGGGCGTAAACTACGAAGGCGGCTCTATTCAGTTTGGCAGACTTTTTAGCAAAGAAGGTAAGGAGAATTATCGCGAGGAAGGATAGGATCGGGAAAAGCAGATACGCGAAGCTCGTCCATACGTTACCGACGCGCACCCAATGCCCTTCTGCGTTTACCGCATAAGCATATCCGAAGAAGGCGTTTCCGATGCACATGCAAAGAGAGAGAACGCACATTACACGAAATATCATCCGGATATATATAGCGGCACGGCAGTTGGCGTAAAGAGCGGCGATCAGATACGCCATATAGCTGAAAACAACGATCTGACAGGCACAGGACGCCAACGTATTTGCGACAACGGTCATAACTGACAAGGACGGGTTACCTTCGCCAAGCCATCCGACGATATCACAAATCAATGCAACGATAACCGATATTAGCAAAACCGGGAAATATACCGAGCCTGATTTCTTTTCAGAATATTCATATATGCACGAAACAAATACTAAAAGAACTACAACGAGCGCGAACGCATCGAGCGCAATATTTACGTACGGTAGTTGAACGGTCGGCATTTTTCTCTCCTTTCTTATTTAACTTGTCATTCCACACCCATTGTACACCATTCAATCGGGAAAGTCCATAGTTTTTTCAAAATAAAGAGAGACTGTCACAAAAAGAGACAGCCTCTGTCATTTTAATATAGGCGAGGGAGATCCTCAAAATAGCCGTGATACTTCAAATCTACCTTATCGCCCGGGAACAGATAATCGTAAAGCTCCACGCAATAGTCATCTGTCATAGATGCGATGTAGTCTACTACGATCTGGTTAGGCTCGTTCTCGATATAGGGTATTTTGCCTGCGTAGTGGTTATTCATCACGAAGTCGATGTGATGGCGGTAGATCGGAGAGGACTTTATACCGTCCTTCAGATCTGCGAGAAGTCTGTAATACATTCTCTGCATTATCGGCTTCACCTGATCGTCAAGGGCACGGGAGACCTTATCGGTCTTGTATATAAGCTGATAATTATCGCGCTTCGCCTCGCTCATCATCGCGTAGTGATCTGCATCGAGCATAATGTATGGCTTGCCGTAGCTGTGCTCGATTATATTGACCTCGAGATTATTTATAATCTCGGCATTGATGGTACGGGAGCCGAGATCCTCGGGATGCTCGCCCGCGGGATAGAGCTTCGCGTGTATTGCATCGAGTCGGTCTCTGCCGAGGTAAGCGATGATGTCGCAAACGCGAACAACGCAGCCCTCGAGGGTAGACGGGAGTATCTTCAAAATATTTCTCTCGTCTACGTAGCAGCCCTCTACCATCTCGTCAAATGTTGCAAAATCGGGCATCACGCTCGGGCGGTATTCGTTCATCTCGTACTCGCCGTTGTGAGCTATGATACCGTCAAGGGTATCAAGCGTAAGGTTCATCGGAAAGATGGAGTCGAGCACGCGCACGCTATGCACGTTATGGTTGAAGTATCTTCCTGTTTCTGCGTGGTAGACCTCCGAGAGATATCTCTCGCCCGCATGGCCAAAAGGCGTGTGTCCTATGTCGTGACCGAGTGCGATAGCCTCAATGAGGTCAAGATTCAGATTAAGTGCTGCGCCTATCGAGCGCGCAATACGAGAAACAAGCTGCACATGGAGCGCGCGGCGCGTTATATCATCGTTTTTATAGAATGAGAATACCTGCGTTTTATCTGTATATCGGTTATAATACGGGTGATGCATTATCTTGTCAACGTCACGCGAAAAGGCGGGGCGCCATACACTCTCCGCGTCCGACGTAGGATCACGGCGCACGGCATCGCTGCTACGGGCGGCGAAGCTCGGACGGGTGTTATTCTCTATATCCTGTCTGATACGCTCGGTAAGCTCTCTTGAAAGTTGCTCATAAACAGCCATATCATTACCTCCTTTTTTCTTCATTTTATCATATATAATAATGTTTGTCAAGAATTGTTGGCGCGCTGTGTGACTAAGTCACAGAGGATGCGCTGATTTTGCGCGGTGCAGGATGCAAAGCGGCAGAACGGAGTGACCGCCCGACGCTTATACACTCTTCGCTAATGCAAGAAGAAAAGTGAAAAGAAAAAGGACCTGCCGGGTTAATGCAGGTCCTTTGAAATTACATATTGTTGTACTTGAGAGTGAACTCAGACTTCTTGTGAGCAGCATTGTTCTTGTGAAGAATGCCGTGAGCAACTGCCTGGTCAACCTTCTTGCACACAAGTCTGAGAAGCTCGAGAGCAGCAGTCTTATCACCGGACTCAACAGCAGCGTTGAACTTCTTGATCACTGTCTTGAGCTGGCTCTTAACCATCTGGTTTCTAAGCGCCTTTGCACGGTTAACGAGTATACGCTTCTTTGCGGACTTAATGTTAGCCATTTTTTATCTCCTTTAAAATTTCAAAGTGATCCGCATCTCGCAGAGCGCGTTCGGCTGAGAGGGTCCGTCCCCGTCCGCTAGCTGCCCTGATCACAAATTAGTTCCATACAGCACTATATTATACCATTCGGAAAGTAAAATTGCAATAGTTTTTTAAAACTTTTTTTCGAAATTCACAAAAAACTTTCGTATTTTTTGTTCAATATATATTGACAAGGCAGAAAATATGTGTTATACTTGTAAAGTAATTCGCTTTACAGCAGGGTGGAGAGTGTGCCTATGTTTGAAAAAAATCTTCGATTTGCATATCTTCTCGACTTTTACGGCTCGGTTCTCGATGAGCATACCGAGGCGGTTATGAAGGCGTATTACGACGATGATCTGTCGCTCTCCGAGGTTGCAGCCGGGGTCGGAATATCGCGCCAGGGCGTGAGGCACGTCATTAAGCGCGGTGAGGAACAGCTCGAGTTTCTCGAGGAAAGACTCGGTCTTGCCAAGGGACACGAGAATATCGACGAGGCTCTTGCGAAGCTGCGCATGATAGCCGAGGCTCTTCCCTCCTCTGTCGGTGAGGCAAAGGACAAGATACTCGAACTCGCGACGGTTATCGAGGAAAATAACTAAAGCAAGCACCGTAAGGTGAGACGGGAGGCATCATGGCTGGAATGTTCGGCACTCTCGCCGAGAAATTAGCAAACGCTTTCAAGCGTTTCAGAAGTAAAGGAAAGCTCATTGAGGCTGACGTCAAGGAGGGTATGCGCGAGGTTAAGCTCGCACTTCTCGAGGCAGACGTTAACTTCAAGGTAGTTAAGGAATTCATTAAGACGGTCAGTGAAAGAGCCGTCGGTCAGCAGGTGCTCGAGAGCCTTATGCCTGCTCAGCAGGTCATTAAGATCGTTCACGAGGAGCTTATCAAGCTCATGGGCTCCGAGGCAGCGAAGCTGAACGTAAGTCCTAAGCCCCCGACAGTCATTATGATGGTCGGTCTTCAGGGTGCAGGTAAGACGACACATACGGCAAAGCTCGCTATGCACCTCAAATCAAAGGGTAAGCACCCTCTGCTCGTTGCCTGTGACGTATACAGGCCCGCAGCAGTAGATCAGTTAAAGATAGTCGGTGAGTCTGCGGGAGTACCCGTATTCTCTCTCGGCACGAAGATATCACCCGTAGAGATCGCCAAGGCGGGCGTTGAGCATGCTCGTAAGAACGGTTTTGATACGGTATTTATCGATACCGCCGGTAGACTTCACGTTGACGAGGAGCTCATGAGAGAGCTCGCAGGAATCAAGGCGGCGGTCAATCCCACCGAGATACTGCTCGTCGTAGACGCGATGCTCGGTCAGGATGCAGTTAACGTTGCGACATCGTTCAACGATCTGCTCGATATCACGGGCGTTATCCTTACCAAGATGGACGGTGACACCCGAGGCGGTGCGGCACTTTCCATAAGACACGTAACAGGCAAGCCCATCAAGTTCGTGGGTACGGGCGAAAAGCTCGATGCTCTCGAGGTATTCCACCCCGACAGAATGGCGTCGAGAATACTCGGAATGGGCGACGTTCTCTCGCTTATAGAAAAGGCGGAGATGGCTTACGATGAGAAGCAGGCTATTGAGCTCGAGAAAAAAATGCGTGAGCAGACCTTCTCGCTTGAGGACTTCCTTATGCAGATGCGCCAGCTCAAGAAGATGGGTAACCTCGAGCAGATCATCGGTATGCTCCCCGGTGCAAACATGGGCGCACTTAAGAATGCTCAGCTCGACGAAAATCAGATGACACGCACCGAGGCTATCATCCTTTCAATGACGAAGAAAGAGCGTCTGCACCCCGAGATCATCAACGGCTCGAGAAGAAAGCGTATCGCAAACGGCTCGGGTACGTCGGTCGAGGACGTAAACAAATTGCTTAAGCAATTTGAGCAGATGAAGAAGATGATGAAGCAGCTGTCCGGCATGGGCAAGCGCAAGATGCCCTTCGGCATGAAATTTCCCTTTTAATCGCTGATAAAAACAAAAAAATAAATTAAACAATCATTTTGGAGGAAAACAAAAATGGCAGTAAAAATCAGACTTAAGAGAATCGGTTCCAAGAAGAACCCCTTCTATCGCGTAGTAGTTGCAGACGAGAGATCGCCCCGCGACGGTAAGTTCATCGAGGAGATCGGTTACTACAACCCCCTCACCGATCCCGCAGACATCAAGATCGATGCTGAGAAGGCTACCAAGTGGCTTGATAACGGCGCTCAGCCCACCGAGACCGTAAGAACTCTTCTCAAGAAGACCGAGATCCTTAAGTAATCTCGAGATTGGTAAGGTTTAACATGGATCTTGGACAGGTACTCGCAAATATAGCGCGTGCTATCGTCGACAATCCCGACGAGGTTTCCGTAGAGCAGAACATCGACGGCAACGACGTTGAGCTTATTCTCACTGTTGCAGAGAGCGATACAGGCATGGTTATCGGCCGCCACGGCAGAATTGCTAAGGCGATCCGCCAGGTCATGAAGGCTGCTGCTAACACCTGCGGAAAGCACGTTACTGTTGAAATTAAATAAGACAAGTCGAAAAGCGATGCGTTTTGCATCGCTTTTCGGTTTTTACGTTATCGATCTGACGCCTTCGGTTACGCAATCACCCATAACGAACGAGTTATTATAGTTATACGGAAAATAGAAATTCTATTTTCTCCTTAGCTATTGAAAGATGGGAGAATATGTTATATAATGTATGTGATAATAAAACGTTACGGAGGGATGACAAATGAACATCAGAGAAAAATCGCTTGAAAAGCACTATGAGTGGGGAGGCAAGATCGAGGTCGTGACCCGCTGCAAGATAGAGGACAAAGAAGACCTCTCCCTCGCGTATACTCCCGGTGTTGCAGAGCCCTGCCTTGTAATAGAAAAGGATATCACCAAGTCCTATGAGCTTACTCGCAGAAGCAATCTCGTAGCAGTTATTACCGACGGAACCGCCGTGCTCGGTCTCGGTGATATCGGACCCGAGGCGGGTATGCCCGTTATGGAGGGTAAATGTGCGCTATTCAAGTCATTTGCCGACGTTGACGCCTTCCCTATCTGCATCCGTTCAAAAGACGTAGACGAGATCGTACGCACGGTTTATAATATAAGCGGCTCATTTGGCGGAATCAATCTCGAGGATATTTCCGCACCTCGCTGCTTCGAGATAGAAAGAAAGCTCAAGGAAATATGCGATATCCCCGTATTTCACGATGATCAGCACGGTACCGCCATCGTTGTAGCAGCAGCACTTATCAACGCACTTAAGGTTGTTAAAAAGGAGATCGGTCAGGTCAAGGTCGTTATCAACGGTGCGGGCTCGGCAGGTACTGCTATAGCTGAGCATCTTATCGCGCTCGGTGTCAAGGATATCATCATGGTAGACCGCTTCGGTGCTATCTCCCGTGATGATGAGACTCTCTCACCTGCTCACCGTGAGCTTGCTATGAAGACGAACGCAGAGCTCATCAAGGGCACTCTCGGTGAAGTTATAGTCGGCAGGGACGTATTCATCGGTGTTTCCGCTGCTGACGTTCTGAAGCCCGAGATGGTAAAGGCGATGGCAAAGGATGCAATCGTGTTCGCTATGGCTAACCCCTCCCCCGAGATCATGCCGAACCTCGCGCTCGAGGCGGGTGCAAGGATAGTCGGCACGGGTCGCTCGGACTTCCCTAACCAGATCAACAACGTGCTTGCATTCCCCGGCATTTTCCGCGGTGCGCTCGATTGCCGCGCCTCCGAGATCAACAAGGAGATGCAGGTTGCCACCTCTTACGCACTTGCTTCTCTCATTAAGGAAGACGAGCTTAACGAGGAAAACATCATCCCGAATCCTCTCGATAAGAGTGTTGTACCCGCAGTTGCCGAAGCTGTTATGAAGGCGGCAAGGGAAAGCGGAGTCGCCAGAATATAATAGATAACATCGAATACGATGATTTGATTTTTTTCTCAATAATATGTGTTTATTCCGCGGCAGAGCTATGTTTTTTGCGTAGCTCTGCTGTTTTTTTCTGCGTATTATGGATCGAGCAGCTTACGAAAAATACACGCACCTTGACAATAATAATATATTTTTGTTATAATAAAAGCAGAAAGAAGTATGGGGGTATTCCTTATGAAAAAATATATTATGGCTTTAGATCAGGGTACGACAAGCTCCAGATGTATTCTCTTTGAAAAGAACGGCAAGCTCGTAAGCTCAGCACAGAAGGAGTTCGCGCAGATATTCCCTAAGGAGGGTTGGGTCGAGCACGATCCTATGACGATATGGTCTACTCAGATAGCTGTGGCTACCGAGGCACTGCTGAAGATCGGCGGAAGCTGGGATGAGGTATACGGAATAGGTATCACCAACCAGCGCGAGACAGTTGTGGTATGGGACAGAGAAACAGGCGCGCCCGTTTATAACGCGATAGTGTGGCAGTGCCGCAGAACGGCAGAATACTGCCGTAAGCTTGCTGACGAGGGATACTCCGAGCTTATCAAGTCTAAGACGGGTCTTCTCATTGACCCCTACTTCTCTGCTACCAAGCTGAAGTGGATACTCGACAACGTAGACGGTGTGCGTGAGCGTGCAGAGCGCGGCGAGCTTTGCTTTGGTACTATTGACAGCTGGCTGATATTCAATCTTACCGGCGGTAAGGTACACGCGACGGACCCCTCAAATGCATCGAGAACGATGCTATATAACATCCACACTATGGATTGGGACAAGGAGCTGCTCTCGCTATTCGGTATTCCCGAGTCGATGCTCCCCACCGTTATGCCATCATCGGGCATCTTCGGATACACCGACAAGCGCGTGCTCGGTGGTGAGGTGGCTATCGGCGGTGTAGCGGGTGACCAGCAGTCAGCGCTTTTCGGTCAGTACTGCTTCAACAAGGGTGATATAAAGAATACCTACGGCACGGGTGCGTTCCTTCTTATGAACACGGGAGATGCTCCCTATACCACCGATAACGGTCTTGTGACCACCGTGGCATGGCAGATTGGAGATAAGGTATCATACGCGCTCGAGGGCTCGGTATTCACCTGCGGTGCGGCTATTCAGTGGCTACGCGACGGACTTAGAGTTATCGAGTCTGCTCAGGACAGCGAATACTACGCGAAAAAGGTGCCCGATTCGGGTGGCGTTATGGTCGTGCCCGCATTTACGGGACTTGGTGCGCCCTGGTGGGATCCTTACGCACGCGGAGTAATTATCGGTGTCAGCCGTGCGACTAACAAGTATCATATCATAAGAGCGACACTCGAGTCGCTTGCTTATCAGACTGCTGACGTTGTAAGGCTTATGGAGAGCTCGGTAGATATGAAAATACCCCGTCTTAAGGTAGACGGCGGTGCTTCCGCAAACAATCTTCTGCTCGGATTCCAGGCAAATATGCTCGGTGTGAATATCGAAAGACCCGAGTGTGTCGAAACAACGGCACTTGGTGCAGCATATCTGTGCGGCCTTGCCCTCGGCATTTATTCTTCCCTCGACGAGCTACGCAAAAACGATAAGCCCGACAGCATCATCTCTCCTACGGAGAGCGAGGAGTGGCGTGAAGCGCATATATCAAGATGGCATAAGGCGGTAGAGCGTTCACTCGATTGGGCGGATTTCGCTTAGTTTTATTAAGATTTAAGATCTACACCGCTATCAAGGACAAAGAGGAACAGACCGAAACGGCTGTTCCTCTTTTTTAAATATATAATGCATCACGCCCATACATTTTCCTCGGTGTGTGTAGCTCCCGAGGGATCGGTGACGGATACGGTGAAGCAGTAGACGTACTTGTCGATTATCGCCTCATAGTGCTCATCGTCTATCTCAATTTTCAGGGTGTAGACACCGCTCGTTGTGCTTATTTGCGCGGTGAACAGCATATCCGTAAACTCGCCCGAAAATGCACCAAGCCTGACGAGCTTATCACCGTAGCCTCCGAGGTTGAGCGCTCCCTCGGCTACGTAGCTTTCATCGGCGTGCGTGTACGTAACGTAGAAATCGGTAAGCGTGTATATCTCCCCGACGTAATTTGTAATGAAATTAAATACCTTATCGAGCGGAGAAACGGTCTTGTCGGTGCATTTCAGGATATCGAAGCGACGCTTGAACATATCGGAAATCGACACGTCAGGGTCATATTCGTCATTGTCGATGCCGAGATACGTATACTCTCCGTAAGTACCGTCGTAGATTATGCTTGCAAAGTGGTACTTTTCCGTCATATTACCGTCGCGGAGAATAAGCTCGTCGAGTGTTGCGGGTATGAAAAGCTCATCTATAAGTCCCGTGACGTGAGTCCTACCGTCTATGCACTTATCACTGAATTCCATGGCTACGATAGGAAGACCGTAAAGACTCTCGGGTATTCTGACAGTTCTGTCCTCTCCATAGTAATTGACAAGCTTTATTCCCTCTTGATAGATGTATTTCTCGGGGAAATTCTTGTGAAATTCGGCAAGCGCCTCCTCGTTGGTATCACGGAAAACGTTTATAAAGGGGATGCCAATAGTTACCGAAGGATGGCTCGCGCGGTACTCATCAAATTCCGACTCGTTACAGGGGAGATGAAGACGGTAGTTACCGAGAATGCCCTGCGCGTTATCTTTATCAGTAGGCTGCTCCATTTTTATAGTGGGCAGGCTGAAGCTTATCAGCGAATCCGGAATATATATATCTATTTCCGCCTCGGGTCTTAACTGAAAAGCGGCATTGAAGTGCTCTACTCCGTGCTCGATCGTAAGCTTTGTCACGGACTCGAAGTCGGCGACGCTTACGCTCTGGTAATCTTCGGTTATATATAGCTCGATTGGAATGATGATATTCGGAAGGATCGAATGCTTGTCTATCTCTGCACCGCTGACGCCGGATCGGAGCTCTACGTCATATACAGCTCCGTATTCATCAACTATCAATACGCTTTCGAAGTCACCGACGAGAACGAGCTTTCCGATGTGGGAAAGACTTGATATCATATTCGGAATGTCGTAGCGAGCAGTCATACCGCCCTCTATAACATCAGTGAAATCCACGTTAAGATCGATTATGTTTACAGTAGGAGTGAGCGTACCGCCCGCCATTCCGTGAAGCACCCTCTCGAACACGTCATAAACACTGAAGCCATCATTCTCCGCTTTAAGCACGAGAGGATACTCTATATTTTTTAATGAATTGAAATAGTCTCTGGCGGCAAGGCCCCCGATTCCGTTCTTCGGAACACGGCTGAAATCGAGCTTAAGCTCGGTCGCGCCCGGGACGTCGGAGAGGTACATCAAAACCTCGCCATCCTTGGTATAGAGGCTACCGTCCACACTTTTAAAGTATGGATTAGAAGCGGGGACGGTAATCCTTTCGAACACGGCATCGACGATCTCACCGTTACCGTATACTCTCTCAAGAAGAGGTGAAAAATCTCCCCCTTCCGGGTCGCAGACCGTTTTTGCCTCCGAGCCGAAGATCATCGACTGCGGCAGAACAAGCTCCTTCACAGTACCGCTGTAATCATAGACAACGAAGCCCTCTCCTAAAACAACGTCCTCGGGGATGACAATCCTTTCCTCGCCGTTTGCACCGTAGCCGTAGCAGACAGTTTCCTCACCATTCTCGCTGTAAAGCAGACCGTAGTCAGGCTCTAAAGACTCGGGAAATATCTTTTTCTGCGACTCGGTATACTCCTCAAGAGTTATAGTGTATTCGGCGGAATTCTCAAGTTTCTTGATCTCTGCCGGATTATATCCCTCAAAATAATCAAAAACTATATCAGCGCATAAGGATACAGCCTCATCGTCGGAGATTACATATCCGACGCTTGCCCCGCGACGAGAGATAACGTAGCTCATACCGTCATTTTGTGGCGAGGAACGGTAGAAGATGAAATCGCCATCAGCTTCACCGTATGCATAGAACATGTTTTCGAGGCTTTCATCAAACTGAAGGCATGTGAAGGTATAATCCCCCTGCGATTTGTAATCAAGGTGGAAAACGATGAAGATCTCGTCAACGCTGAATTTTGAATAGACGTAAGTAGATATAACATTATCGACCTTATCGGTCCTGAACCACTGATCGGAGGGACCCTTTATGGTAACACCGTAAAACTCGCTTGCTCCGTGTTTCTCTGTAATGGCATCCCCGAGAATGAGAGGAACGTAGGTAGCCATATCGAAAACCTCTTGGTAATACGATTGCACAGTGGTTTCTCTCTTTTCGTCAGCACTCGCGAGTATATCAAATATATCATCTGCACTTGTATCAGTTACAGGTGCTAAAAACGGAGCGTTGCTCCCTATGAATTCAAAAAGCGCCGTCTGCCTTGCACGAGGGGCGGTGTTGCTAGCAGTCGCATCATCCACGATCTCGGTGATACGCTCCTTGTACTCGAGATACTCGTCATTGGTGGCGGTGGGAGTAGGACCGCAAGAGGTCGCAAGGAGTATCAAGACGATAGTAAGTGATAGACAAATAAGAGAGTTTACAATTCTTTTCAAGGCATATTCTCCTTTTTCGTTTTATCCATCGTAAGGTCGAATAAGAATAAGATAAGTAAATTATAGCACACGCAAAAATACTTTGCAAGGGATATAACTGAAATCAACCGAGCATACGCAGTGTAAATATGAGAAAAAGGAGTGCGTAAAGATTCGTGTAGTTTGTTGTTAATAAAAGAGCGTGTGTCGCGTTACCGATTCTGTCACACTTTACAACATTTCTCCACTGCGTAGGAAATATTGAAAAGCGTGAGGGTGGTCGAATCTGCTCTTCCCCGCTTTCCCACATCGGGCTATGGAAAAGCGGTGATTTCTTTTTTTACTACTGACTGAAGGATGATGGAAACCGTTGTATTCTTGAAATGCTCTTGATTGCATCTCGTTTCCTGCATCAGAGACTTGACATTATTGCTCTATCATGATATAAAGAGCCAAACAAACCTAATAGTAAACTTCTGTTCGGAATGTGGACAAAAATGCAATCAAGGGTAAAGCACATATAATCTACGCATTAATATAAAGTATAATACGATAACTAAAAAGCAACATCAAACCACAGGGGCTCTGACTCAGGCAACGGGAATTTGCTCCGTCTTACAAACTTTCCACAGGAAAGTGACGTCGCAATTTTTCGACCCCGATTTCACTGCGCGGTGCTTGTGAAACGGGCTCTCACATGCCCACTTCAAAGAAAGACGGCAGAATCACGAGGGCTCTGCCTCCGGCAACGGGAATTTGCTCCGTCTTACATACTTTCCACAGGAAAGTGACGTCGCAATTTTTCGACCCCGATTTCACTACGCGGTGCTTGTGAAACGGGCTCTCACATGCCCACTCCAAAAGATACGGCAGAGCCACGAGGGCTCTGCCGTATCTTTTGGAGCAGGCAACGGGAATCGAACCCGCACAGTCAGCTTGGGAAGCTGAAGTTCTACCACTAAACCATGCCTGCTTATTTATTTTAACCGTATTTAGTTTAGCATTTTTTCTCTCGTTTGTCAATATAGCTTTAGGGTTAGTTTTTCGCGTTAAATTTTTCTTCGCACTTTCCAACATTTCTCCACTACGTAGGAAATATTGAAAAGTTCGAGGGTGGACGAATCTGCTCTTCCCCACTTTACCACATCGTGATATGGAAAAGCGGGGCTTTCTTTTTTTACTACTGACTGAAGGATGTTAGAAACCGTGTTATTATCAAAAGGCACTTAATTGGTTATTGTATTTGAACGTCAGTTATGTTATAATAATCTCGGTAGCAAATTTTGTTATCCGAAGCAAATAAAAAAAGAGGTCTTATCCCCTCCATCAACGCCGTGGCGTTGTATATCATCCGCAAACCCTTGCGGTATATCATCAAGGCGTAGCCTTGTATATCATCATTGCAACGCAATGTATAAAAAAGCAAGTCCAAAGACTTGTTTTTTTGGAGCTGGTGACCGGACCCCGACCGGTGGTCTGGTGAAACATTGGCGGAGCGCAGGCGCAGCCAAATTACGAATCCGTACCGTGTAGCGGTACATTGATTCTAACCAAAGGTTAGGGGTCCATTGCCTCTTTTTTAAAAAAAGAGGGGATCTACCCCTCTTCTAAGATAACAAATGGAGCTGGTGAGGGGACTCGGACCCCTGACCTGGTGAAACATTGGCGGAGCGTAGGCGTAGCCAAATTACGAGTCCGTACCGCGCAGCGGTACATTGATTGTAATCAGAGGTCACGGTTCATCAAAGATAAAACAAAAGAGAGGTCTATAACCTCTCTCGAATTATTGCTTGGAGCTGGTGACCGGACCCCGACCGGTGGTCTGGTGAAACATTGGCGGAGCGTAGGCGTAGCCAAATTACGAATCCGTACCGCGCAGCGGTACATTGATTGTAATCAGAGGTCACGGTTCATCAACGATAAAACAAAAGAGAGGTCTATAACCTCTCTCGGATTATTGCTTGGAGCTGGTGACCGGACTTGAACCGGTGACCTGTTGATTACGAATCAACTGCTCTACCAACTGAGCCACACCAGCACGCATTGCTTAACTATTTTAACACTTATCTGTTATTTTGTCAATAGTAATTTGTTTTTTTTGGAGTAAAACGAATGGATTTATGCAATATTTCGGTCATAAGGGAGCTTATGGCTGACGCAGGTATCAGCTTCCGCAAGGAATTCGGACAGAATTTCCTTATTAACCGAATAATTCCCGAGGATATTGCCGATAACTGTGCAGACACTGCCGACACGATGATACTCGAAATAGGACCGGGCATCGGATGCCTTACGGGAGAGCTTGCCGTAAGATTTAAAAGGGTCGTTGCGGTGGAGATAGACAACGGTCTTATTCCCATACTAGGTAAGACGATGGCGGAATACGACAACGTCACCGTTATCAACAACGATATCATGAAGGTGGATCTTAAGGCTCTCGTAGATGAGTATTCCGAGGGGATGCCTGTTGCGGTATGTGCAAATCTTCCCTATTATATCACGACGCCCATACTTATGAGGCTTCTCGAGTCGGGCGTTAAGTTCACGTCTATCACCATAATGATACAGAACGAGGTTGCGCAGAGGCTCGTCGCTAAGCCCGGTAGCTCTGATTACGGTGCTATCACCGCGGTGCTCGGCTATTACGGTGAGGCAAGGCGACTATTCAAGGTATCCAAGGGCTGCTTCACACCCATGCCGAAGGTTGACAGTGCGGTAGTTCGCATAGACCTCTACCGCGAGCCGAAATATACACCTAAGAGCGAAGCTCTTATGCGCGACTGCATAAGAGGTGCGTTTGAGATGCGGCGCAAGACACTCCACAACGCGCTCGGCTCAAAGCTCGGCGGTTACACCAAGGACGAGATACTCTCAGCTATAAGAGCGACGGGACATCCCGATGACGTACGAGGTGAGAGGCTTAGCACCGAGGACTTTGTCAAGCTTGCTGATGCCCTTTTCGATATGAAAAACAGATGATAAATGCAGGAATTCGCTGAGAATTCCTGCATTTTTTGTGAAAGCCACACTCGACATTCTTTTAAGTCAATCTTGTTATCACCCTTCTCACACCGTCAAATACGAGCACGAGCGATGCCATACCTATTGCTATCAAAAGTCCGCTCGCACTGAGCGGCACGCTTCTGAAAAGCTCACCGCCAAAGTAAACGATAAGTATCTGTATCACTGAAATCATGAGCATTATTCCGATAAAGAGTCGGTTTTTGCCGATATTCGATAATATCGAGAGTCTTTCCGAGCGCGCGCTGAAGCAGTTGAACAATCCGGCAAAAATAAAGAGCGCATAGAAAGCCGTGAGGTGCGAAAGACCGCCATCATCCAAGCTGTAAAGCCCCTTGAAAAACGGATGCATCAGAAAAACAAGAAGAAGTGCGAGGGTGAATATACCGTTTAAGGCAACGTGAGCAAGTGCTGCACCCGAGAGTATCGGCTCATCACGCCGCTTCGGCGGCTCCTTCATATAGTAATGAAGCGGTGCCTCGGCTGCGAATGCAAGACCGCCCAGTGTATCCATAATGATATTTACCCAGAGCATCTGTATTATTGTTATCGGATTTTCTATACCGATAAGCTGACCGATAAGGGTCACAGAGCACGCGGCAAGATTCATTATCAACTGAAACGTTATAAATTTCCTTATTGATTTAAAGATCGTTCTTCCGTACAACACCGTTTTTGTGACCGCACTGAAGCTATCGTCAAGTATTACAACGTCTCCCGCCGCCTTTGCTATCTCGGTTCCGCTTCCCATCGCGAAGCCTACGTCGGCAAGCTTTAAAGAGGGTGCATCGTTCACTCCGTCTCCCGTCATACCGACTACTAGTTCAAGCTCCTGCGAAAGTCTGACAAGTCTTGTTTTATCCTGAGGAAGTGCGCGCGCAAGCACTCGGAGCTTCGGTAAGATCGCCTTTACCTCATCGTCACTCATTTTCGCAAGCTCCGAGGACGAGAGCGCAATATGCCCCTTGCTTTTTTTGAAAAATCCGCAGTCCTCGGCAATATGCACCGCGGTCTCGGGATTATCGCCCGTAACCATGACTATACTTATACCCGCATCAAGTGCATCCTTTACCGCCTCTCGCACACCCTCACGAATTTTATCCTTCAGCACGAGAAGCGCGACAAAGGTATATGCCTTGCCTGTGGTATCGGTAGTGGCTACCGCGATAACGCGCTCACCTCTTGTGATCGCTTCGCTAAGCTGTCGTTTTACAAAATTAAGATCGGATGCAACCGCCTCGCCGCCCGTACGAAGTGCGAAGCTGCATCTCGAAAGAATTACCTCCGGTGCGCCCTTCACGAGCACTCTGCCATCAGAAAGCGTCACTGATGAGAGCTTGCTCTCACTTGTAAAAGGCGTGCGCTCGCGTACGCTTACGCGCTCTGTGCTCGCATCGCGGAAAAACTCAGCTATGGCGCGTTCTGTTGAATTTCCTCCTACAAGTTCGCCCGAGGAACACTCGGTTGACGTATTATAAATTGCTGACAGTGCCAGCGCTTCATATTGCGCGCCTGCATCCATCAGCCTACCAAGGCTGTTAAATATCTTATCCTCGGTAATTACCCTGTCTAAGGAGAGTCTACCCTCGGTAAGCGTACCCGTTTTATCCGTAAATAGGATATTTAGCGACCCTGCAGTCTCTATTCCAACAAGCTTTTTGATAAGTATATTATCCTTAAGCATCCTTTTCATATTAGAGCTTAAGACCACGGTAATCATCATCGGCAACCCTTCGGGAACGGCTACTACTATTACCGTTATCATAAGAGTCAGGGCGTGGATGAGAGTCGGGAAAATAAATGACGGATCTGCAAGCGAAGCAAGAATGATTGAGGTATTGAAGCTGTTATCGGCAATAACAGTGCGGAATAGATAGCAAAATCCGACGAGGGCGGCAACTATATAACCGATTTTACTTATCTGTGAGGCTAGCTTAGTGAGCCTTAGCTTCAAAGGACTTACCCTCGTTTCTGTCTGAACGTCCCTTGCAACCATGCCGTAATAGCTATCCGCGCCTATGCGCTCAGCTCGCATGACCGCCTCACCCGATGCCACGATAGAGCCGCGGAATACTCTCCCCTCCTCGGACAGCTCCCACGATGTTGGCTTACAGACCTTTTTATGTACCTCACGGTTCTCACCGTTAAGTGCTGATTGATCTACCTCGATACTACCCTCAAGAAGTATTCCGTCAGCCTCAATGCGCTCACCTGCCGAAAGAAGTATAATATCTCCTAAAACTACGTCACGGGATGGTATTCTGACGGTTTTACCTGACCTTACTGCCCTTACATATGAAGAGCTGTTCTCCTCCTCTATCCTGCGAAAGGCTCTCTCGCTGCCACACTCGGATACGGTCGATACAAGTGTCGCGATAAGGATAGCTAGAACGATGCCGAACACCTCAATAAGATTACAGTTTCCGAGCGTAAAGACGACCTCAAGCAAAAGCGCGATAAGTAATATCCTTATTATTGGGTCGGATAGGTTTTCAAAAAATCTGCCCCAAAAACCTACCGTCTTTATTCGAGCAAGCTCGTTCGTTCCGTGTCTGTCTCTCGACAGCCTGACTTCTTCGTCCGTCAGCCCTTTGTATTTACCTTTCATTTATACTCTCCCTCAGTAGATTGATTTCTTACTGTTCGAGTATATGACGAGCCTTCCAAAAATATTTTGGAGAAACAAAAAAACTCCCTCATAGAGAGCCTTAAATAGTCTTATTATTTGGATATAAAATCAAAAAATCAGGATAGAGCTCTTCTCTATCCTGATTTTTTGAAAAACCCGCGTTGGCCGTGTGGCTCGAAAATCCTTAACCCTCTTTTTAAGGTGGGTGCTCTCTCCGCTGCTTTGCGCTTCCAACGTCCGTTAGCAAGGGTATAAAAACAGCTCGCTAACGGGAGGCCTGCATCCCACAGAGGAAGTCCGAGCTCCCCGGAATAATGCGTCGGTCCAAGTAGAGCCTAATCACGCACCACGCAGGAAAAAATCGGTATCAGTCGACGAATCAGTTCTCGTCGTAGTCAACCTCGCTGAAGAGAAGATCGTTGAAATAGTCCTCAACCTTCTCAAACTCCTCGTCGCTCTCGATGGTCTCGAAGAGAATGTCCTCTCCGTCCTCGGTAGCTCTGAGAATAACGTACTCATCATCGTTCTCATCGCAGGGAACGAGCGCGAAGTAAAGGTTATCGTCGATAACTGCTCTCGCGTAAAGCTCGAAGTCAACCTCCTCACCCGTCTCCTCGTCGGTAAGGGTGATGATATTGCTCTCAAGCTCCTCATCAATAATTTCGTTATTATTATCAAATTCAGCCATTGTTATGTCTCCTTAGTTATTTTATTCTATTCTACACTAAATATGCCGCTCTGTCAATAGCATCTCTGCGAGGCGGAAATATTTTTCTCCTTTACAAGAGATCGGAAAGTATCATGTTCGAGAGGTAGAAGCCCTGCTCTGTAAGCGAGAGCCTGTTCCCCGAAATCGATACAAGTCCACGCTCAGAATACTCGGCTATCCTGTCCTCTTTGCCGTATGCAAACGGGATACCGAAGCGCTCCTTATACACAGTGAGATCAATACCCGACGAAAGACGAAGATGCATCATAGCATACTCGAAGCGCTCTGCCTCACCGTCTATCTTCTCATAATTCTCGCGAGGCGCAGAAGAGAGGTATTCCTTAAGAGAACGCGTGTTACCGTACCTTTTATTTTTATAGTAAGAATATGCAGATACACCGATGCCGATATATTCCTCGTCATGCCAATACCTTAGGTTATGGCGCGACTCCCTTCCTGCTCTTGCATAGTTTGAGATCTCGTAGTGCGAGTAGCCTGCGCGTGCAAGCTTTTCCGAGGCAAGATAATACATATCCGCCTCCTCGTCTTCCGTGGGGAGCGCGAGAGTCTTACGCATATTGTAAAAGGGTGTGCCCTCCTCAACGATAAGCCCGTAAGCAGAAATGTGCTCGGGCGAGAGTGCCGTCACGGCATCGAGCGTCTTGCCGAACGAATCGACGGTACACTCGGGTATACCGTACATAAGATCAACGTTCAGGTTCTCAAAGCCTGCGCGCCTGAGTGCGCTGTAACATTCTAAAAAATCAGTGTATGTGTGTATTCTGCCTAAGATTTTCAGCTCGTTTTCGTGAATCGACTGCAATCCCATGCTTATTCTGTTTACACCGAGCGAGCGATATCCCACCGCCTTCTCATAGTCGAGCGTGCCGGGATTTGCCTCTAGGGTAAACTCGAGATCGGACGAAAAATCAAATATATCCGAGAGTGGAAGGAGTATTTTTTCGAGCCTTTCCAGTGAGAGAAGGCTCGGTGTTCCGCCGCCAAAATAGAGGGTGTCTATCTTAACTTTTTCGTTCTCCCGATACTCCTCTGCCTCTGACAGGAGCCTGTCTATATAGGCATCTATATGCTCGTCGAAGCTGCCGCCGAGCGATGCAAAATCGCAGTAGTTACACTTCCTTATACAGAACGGAATATGAACGTAAAGTCCGCGTATATCAGTTATCATCGTCAAGCCTGAGAACAGCCATAAACGCCTCGGGCGTGACCTCGACGCTACCGAGCTTACGCATCTTCTTTTTACCTTCCTTCTGCTTCTCGAGCAGCTTCTTCTTTCTCGTGATATCACCGCCGTAGCACTTTGCAAGTACATCCTTACGAACCGCCTTGACGGTCTCTCTCGCGATGATCTTAGAGCCGATGGCAGCCTGGATCGGAATCTCGAAGAGCTGGCGCGGAATATTTTCCTTCAGCTTCTCTGCGATCTTCCTTGCTCTGCCGTAGGCTCTGTCCTCAAAGACGATAAAGGAGAGTGCATCGACCTGCTCACCGTTGAGCATAAAGTCGAGCTTTACAAGCTTTGAGGGCTTATAATCCTTCAGCTCATAATCGAGCGAGGCATATCCCTTCGAGCGGCTCTTTAGCGCATCGAAGAAATCGTATATTATCTCGTTAAGAGGCAGCTCATAGTGGAGCTCTACGCGCTCCGTATCGAGATACTTCATATCAACGAAGGTGCCACGCCTCTCCTGGCACAGATCCATAATACCGCCGACATAGTCAGTAGGAGTGATAACGGTAGCCTTCATTATAGGCTCGTAGGCGCATTCTATCTCATCCGGTGATGGGAACTTCGAGGGATTGTCGATAAGAACCGTATCTCCGCCGCGAAGCTTTACCTTATAGATAACCGAGGGAGCTGTGGTGATAAGGTCAAGATTGAACTCCCTCTCAAGCCTCTCCTCAATGATCTCCATATGAAGAAGCCCGAGGAATCCGCATCTGAATCCGAAGCCGAGCGCAATAGAGGTCTCGGGCTCGAAAACGAGTGAGGCATCGTTCAGCTGAAGCTTTTCGAGCGCTTCTCTCAGATCTCCGTATCTTGCACCGTCTGCGGGATATATACCTGAGTAGACCATCGGGTGCACGTCACGGAAGCCGGGTAAGGGCTCGTCTGCACCGCCCTCTGCCATAGTTACGGTATCACCCACGCGGGTATCTCCGACAGTTTTTATCGAGGCGGTTATGTATCCAACCTCGCCTGCCGAGAGGCTATCCGCCTTCTGGAGTCCGAAGGGCTCCATAGTACCGACCTCGACTACCTCAAACTCGCTGCCCTTTGCCATAAGCCTTATCTTGTCGCCTGCGCGGAGCTCACCGTCAAATACGCGGACGTAAACCACGACGCCAAGGTAGGAGTCGTAATGAGAATCAAATATAAGCGCCTTAAGAGGCTTGTCCTTATCTCCCTTTGGTGCAGGGATATCGGTCACGATCTTTTCAAGAACGTCCTCAATGTTAAGACCGCACTTTGCGCTTACTGCCGGGCAGTCCTCCGCGGGTATGCCGATGATATCCTCTATCTCAGCTCTTGCGCCCTCAATATTCGCACTCGCGAGATCGATCTTATTGATGACGGGGAGTATCTCGAGATCGTTATCAATAGCGAGATATGCGTTTGCAAGCGTCTGCGCCTCAACACCCTGCGTGGCATCAACCACGAGGATAGCGCCCTCACACGCCTGGAGCGAGCGCGATACCTCGTAGCCAAAGTCAACGTGACCGGGGGTGTCGATGAGGTTGAACTCATAGTGCTCACCGTTTTTAGCTTTATAGTCAAGCTTTACGGCTCTTGCCTTGATAGTTATACCTCTCTCTCTTTCGAGATCCATATTATCGAGGATCTGCGCCTCCATATCACGCGTTGCGACCGTGCTGGTAAACTCGAGAAGCCTGTCGGCAAGAGTCGATTTACCGTGGTCGATATGTGCAATTATCGAGAAGTTTCTGATATGCTTTTGCTTTTCTGTCACTTTGTTTATACCGAGGTCAAGCCTCTGTTATCCTTTTTGCATCTATCGTGTATTTTTCGATCTTCTCAGTAAGCGAGGCAACGTCCTCACCGTGTGCGAGAATGTATATTTTGATCTTGGGCTCTGTACCCGAGGGACGGACTATGACCTTATCCTCGTTTTCGAGAGTGTAGTAGAGTACGTCCGACGAGGGCTGACCTGTCGAGCTGACACTGCCATCCTTAAGGCTGGTAACGGTTCCCGCCTTGTAGTCGCCTACGGTCTCAACCTTAACACCTCCGAGCGCTATGGGTGCGTTATCGCGGAGCGACTGCATTATTCTCTTACGCTTCTCGATACCGTCAAGGCCCTCCATATAAATGTCGATAACGCCCTCTTTGTAGTAGCCGTACTTTTTGTAAAGCGCATCGAGTGCATCAGAGAGAGTCATTCCCTGCTTTTTATAGAACGCTGTCATCTCGAGGATCATCATCGAAGCCTCGACTGCATCCTTATCTCTTGCATAAGAGCCGAGAAGATAGCCGTAGCTCTCCTCAAAGCCGAGGATGAAGCCGCTCTCCTTGCCTTCCTTCTCATAGTTCTTGATGACCTCACCGATGAACTTGAAGCCCGTGAGAACGTCGTGGAGCTTAGCTCCGTTGTCCTTTGCTATCTTGTACGCCATATCGGTCGATACTATGCTCTTGACACAGAACGCTCCATCGAGCTTACCGAGCTTGCGGCGCTCGCCTATTGCGTAGTCGAGAAGAAGCGCGCCCATCTGGTTACCCGTAATGGTAGCGAAGCTACCGTCCCCCGTCCTGGTCATAACTCCGACTCTGTCAGAGTCGGGGTCGGTCGCGATAACGAGGTCCGAGCCAACCTTATTTGCGATCTCGATACCCTCCTTGAACACGTCGGGGTACTCGGGGTTCGGCTTCTTTACCGTCGGGAAGTTTCCGTCCGCGGTCATCTGGCTCTCGACGAGATACAGATGCTCGAGTCCGACACGGCGGAACACCTCGGGAACGAGTACTCTGCCCGCGCCGTGAAGAGGCGTATATACTACCTTAAGCTCATCCTTTACCTCGGAGATGAGCGAGGGGTTGATAGCAGTCTTTATTACCGCACTAAGATACTTCTCATCAAAGTCCTTACCGAGCACGGTGATAATGCCCGACCTTACGCCCTCGTCAAAGTCGATAAGACCCGACACGTCGAGCGGATCAAACTTCGCCATAGCGGATGCTACGATATCGGCATGCTCGGGCGCGAGCTGTGCTCCGTCCTCCCAATAAGCCTTGTAGCCGTTATATTCCTTTGGATTATGCGATGCTGTGATATTGATACCTGCGAGTGCTCCGCACTCTCTTACCGCATACGAAAGCTCGGGTGTGGGTCTGATATCGTCAAAAATATAGACCTTGATGCCACTGCCTGCAAGAACTCTTGCGCTGATGGTGGCAAACTCACGAGAGTTGTTGCGCGAGTCGTATGCAATAGCGACACCGCGCCTCTCTCCGCCCTCACCGAGAACGAGTGCTGCAATTCCTCGGGTAGCACACGCTACGGTAAAGCGGTTCATACAGCCGATTCCCATATACATAGTCGAGCGCAGACCTGCCGTGCCGAAGGACATGGGCGCACCGAAGCGCAGCTCCTTTGCCTCCTCGTCAGCCGCTATGCTCTTAAGCTCCTCGCGCTCCGCATCGGTAAGCACCTCGGATGCGAGCCATCTCTCATATTCTATTCTGTAGTCAGACATAACCTATCTCCTTTTGTTTAATAGTTGTGGCAGAGCCACAGGGGATATGCGTATTATGGTGGCTGTGCCACATTTGGATGAATGGAATTTGCGTCCTCAGAGTAGATATTACTCCTCTGCAAGTGCCTCTCTGAGTGCTCTTGCAAGCTGATCGGGACAGGACGTGCTCTTAAAGCCGCACTTGATGCCGGAGAGCCTCTCGATAGCCTCCTCGGCAGTCATGCCGCGAACGAGCGCACCGACACCCAGCGTGTTTCCCGCACAGCCGCCGATGAACTTACATTCCTTTATGATTCCGTCCTCAAGGTCAACGATAATTCCTCTCGAGCAGGTGCCCGAGGTCTTGTATTCAACGTGCTTCGTCATATGATTTTTTCCTTTATTCAAGATTTTTATATACTCCGACCGGGATAAGGTCGGGTGCAAACAGCAGTGCGTATACGAAAAGCTCTGTAAAGCCCTTTCCACCGTCCTTCAAGGTGAACGAAAAGAAGCCCGTGCTCTCACCCTCAGTATCAAGGGTCATGGTGTTTACGCGGTAGACGGTCATACCAAAATAGGCGGATACCGAGAGTATCTCCGAAAGTCGGCACTCCTCGTTCATAGGGAGTCTGAGCTCCAGATAGCCGTCATCCCCTTTATGCCGCCGCTGAAGCCTGAAATGCTTCGAGATAAGCGCGTATTTGACATCCGCACCCGCATCGTAGCCGAATACGGGTGTTACCGCCGATATCTTGAAATCGTAACGGTATATAAGCTCAGCAACACTCGGCAGTCTAACTCCTCCGCGCTCCTCGAGGGGCAGAAGTATGTAATCAACCTCACCGTCCGCGAGAGCCTGTGCACATTCCTTAAAGCTCGAGGAGTATTTTACCCTCGGGTCGCGAAAATCCTCGGAAAAGACATCGTATGCCTCATCGGAAAGGTGATTTTTAACATATGTGAAGCGCTCGCCCTCGGTGCCCCCATCAAGGAAATCTCCCTCGTGAAGCGTGCGCCCCCGAAGCGAAAGCTCCTTTATAAGAAGCTCTGCCAGCCTCGCTCTGTCTATGTAGGAAGCGAGTTTCTGCTCTTCGTTCACAGTATGCTTAAGCTCTGCGGGAGTGTCGTCGGGCATGATAAGCTCTCCCAGTGTAAGCGACTCACCGAGTATCGATAGTATCTCCGCCACATCGAGCTCGCGTATTCCGTCAGAAGTGACAAAATCGGCAAGAACGTGCGCGATATCCTGAAGCTCCAAAGCTCTCTGTTCGGTTATCCTCGAATGGTCTATTCTCAGCTGACCGAGATTAGACACCGTCGCCTCATCGGGCATAAATCCATATTCGTCAGACACGCTCTCACCCCCAATCGATAATTTCACACATACATTATACTACATACGCGCGAAAAATACAACAGTTTTTTTCACACGGTTACAATATCGAAGAGATACGTTAAGAAGTATCCTCTTAACCATATACCAGAGTCTCACCGGGAACACCGTTGAATACAAAAAAAGCCGCATCAGAACGATGCGGCCTTTTCGGGGTCTTGCTGAAATATCCAGCAAAAATATGGTGCCGGTAGTCGGGGTCGAACCGACACGGTATTGCTACCTTCGGATTTTGAGTCCGACGCGTCTGCCAATTCCACCATACCGGCGTGTTTTTAATTTTAACATATCCAAAGAGAAAAATCAAGTGCTTTTTTCTTTTTCATTTACTTATTTTTCCGCTTCGTTTTTATTTCGTTTTTTCTACTCAAATCGGTTGACAAACATGAAAGTGTTTGCTATAATTTGGATGAAAGCGAAAGATCACTTTAGTGATCGGTCAAAAAACTCATTTAAGGAGAAAACAATGAAACATCAGATCTACGAGCGTTACCCTCTCGGTAACAAGCGCTTCAAGTGGCGTCAGAAGGACTTCGTGCTCTCTAACTTCGCTGCGATCGGCAGAGTCGTTGACGGCGATCCAAAGGAAGTGCTTGACAATAACATCCGTTACCTTAAGGAAACGGGCTTTAATATGACCGAGCTCGGTTGGGCTTGTCACGAGGGTGCCTGGGCGGCTGTAGAGGCTTGCGAAAAGTACGGTCTTGATCTTATATTCCAGGATATGACCATCATGGGCGGTATGCAGAATCACTGCATCGAGAACAAGGTTTCCTTCGACGTTCCGAAGAAGCTCGTTGAAACTCTTAAACCGATGAAGCACACCATCGGATACTACGTATGGGATGAGCCTCACTCCGAGGAGCAGATGGCAGAGGCGCGCAGACAGATGGATATGCTCGAGGAGCTCGATCCCGAGGCGCTTCTCTTTACGGTAGGTCTGCCTAACTACAACAACGCAGGTCCCGAAAAGAAGGGATACAACTGGGAGAACGGTGAATACGTGCCCTACATAGACAGATTCATCAAAACGATGGATCCTCCCGTGCTCTCCTTCGATTACTACCCCGTAGGCAACTACTTCAACTGCTGGAGCGGTCACAGATACAATTACGACGAGCAGATGGATACTACATACATGTGGCTCGACCTCGCAGCGTACCGCAAGAAGGGTCTTGAGAACGGTCTTCCCCTCTGGTTCTACTACCAGGGCTGCCAGCTCTACAAGAGCGAGGATCCCGAGATGTTCATCTTCCCGATGGTTAGAGTTTGTATGTATGGCGGAGCACTTTACGGTGCAAAGGGTCTTCAGCACTATGAGGCATGCTTCAGAGACGACCTCGCGGTATGCAACCCCAAGGGTGAAAAGGGACGCTTCTTCGAGGATCAGAAGAAGATCCACGCAGAGTTCCACGCTCTCGGTAATACGCTTATGGCTCTCGAGTCCACTCTCGTTTATCACTCCGAGGATCTGCTCCCCGGTGACAAATTCATGGCAGAATGGTGCGATAAGCTCTCCGACAGCACTCTCTTCTCTACTCTTCCAAGCCGCACCTCGGTCGGTGAGTTCAAGGATGCATACGGAAACAAGTACATCATGGTTCTTAACCGCGATTACCTCAAGCCCCTTAAGACTTCTATCCCCATGAACGGCAGCTACAGACTCTACGAGGTAAGCAAGGCAGACGGCAAGCAGAGCGTTTATGCTGAGGCAACCACAGCACTCGAGCTCGATCTCGCGCCCGGTGATGCAATTCTCTTAAGAGTTCAGAACAGCGCTGACGAGGCGTTTACCTGCGAGTATAAGCTTGCTGAGTAATCAACATTTATTCTAACAATACGATAGGCTGCCTCATATCAAGTGAGACAGCCTATTCTTGAAAAAGTGAGAAAATGATATGAATTATTTACAAAAAGCTATGGATCCGCTCTTCTGGCAGAGGGTAAGAGAAAACGATCTCTACGCCAGATTCAGAGAAAAATATCTCGAAAGATGGGCCGAGGAGTGTGAGGACACACTTCCGAGCGGCATCAGATACAGCGACTGGTGTGAATTTTACGAGTCGGGAAAGCGAATAGAGCGCAATTACTTCGGTGCCCGTCAGCAGCTTATGTGTGCGACCTTCCTCTCTCTGATATATCCCGAGGAAGAAAAGTACATTAAGCGAGTTAAGGACCAGCTCTTCGCTATAACTAACGAGTACACCTGGGTAGTCCCCGCTCACTTCGGCAAGCTCGGTGAGACAAACCCGATAAGGAAGATAGATCTCTTTTGTGCGGAGACCGCCTTCGCGCTATCCGAGGTATACACGATCCTTGAGGACAGACTCGACGATTTCATAAAAATGCGCGTAAAAGAGGAGCTCGAGCGAAGGATCGTCGATGCTATGGCAGAGGTCGAGGCGTTCGGATTTGAGTCCATGTCGAACAACTGGTCCGCCGTATGCGCGTGCTGTGTCGCGGGAACGCTGATGCTTATGTTCCCTGAGAGATTTTACGAATTCAAGCCGAGGATAGATGCCGCTATGGCACTTTATCTCACGGGATACCACGATGACGGCGTTTGCCTCGAGGGTGCGAGCTATTGGGGCTACGGCTTCGGCTTCTATACCTATTACGCTGATATGCTCCGCGACTTTACAGACGGAAAAGAGGATCTTTTTGCTATACCGAAGGTAAAGAATATCGCGACCTTTATGCAAAAGACCTTCCTCACGGGCTCGTGCTGCGTTTCATTCTCTGACGGCGGAAGAACTGCCGGCTTTAACGTCGGTATGCTCCACTACCTTAAGTCGGTATTCCCCGAGGACGTCGCTCTTTATAAGAGCGAATTCAGGACGGGACGTGACGGATGTGCCAGATTTGCACCTGCGCTCAGAGAGGTCATGTGGTTCAACGAGGACTACTACCTCAACCCCGAGGATGAAACGGTGGAGTTCACCTTCTTTGCAGAGGGTGCAGAGTGGTTTATTAAGAGATGCCCGAGGTACGGCTTTGCAGCCAAAGGTGGACACAACAGAGAGCCTCACAATCACCTCGACGTCGGCAGCTTTATCTATGCAAAATCGGGTGAGCAGGTGCTTATGGATCTCGGCCCCGGTGCTTATACAAAGCAGTACTTCTCGGCTGAAAGGTACAATACCTTCCAAGCCCACTCGCGCAGTCACAGCGTGCCTATAATAAACGGTAACTATCAGCTGCCGGGTGTCGGCCACAGGGCAAAGGATATGAGCTTCGAGGACGGTGTTCTCTCTATGGATATTGCCGAGGCTTACGGTGTGGAGGAGCTTCATTCGCTTATAAGAAGATTCGACTTTACCGATAACTCGGTAACTTTAACTGATACCTTCGACTACTCGGGAGATGGTACTATCACCGAGCGTTTCATTACTCTCCATGAGCCGACTATCGGTGACGGTGAGATAAGGATCGCCGATGCCGTGATCACCTTCGATAAGAGTGTTGCTCTTCCCATAGTTTCCACCGAGGAGCTGAGTTCGGGTGTGTGCTACCTCATCGACTTCCCTCTACGTGAGGGCTGCAATCGGTTCAGCATCAGCATAGAATAATTACCCGCAGCTTGGTGCCAAGCTCCACAGCTGTTTTAGAGGTAAATGGATAAGGAGTATACGATGATAAAAGGCTTTAAGATGAAGCTCTTTCCCGGAATGGAGGAGGAGTACGAGAAAAGACACAATGCACTCTGGCCCGAGATGCGCGATATGATACACGAGTACGGCGGAAAAAACTACTCTATTTTCCTCGACCGTGAGACGAACGTGCTTTTCGGTTATATCGAGATAGAGAGCGAGGAGCTGTGGGCTAAGTCGGCAGATACTGCTATATGCCGTAAATGGTGGCACTTTATGGCGGATATCATGGAGACGAATCCCGACGAGAGCCCCGTTTCAATAGACCTCGCGCCGGTATTCCACTTAGATTAAAGCTGACAGCTACTCTCTGTGCAATAGCTTCACCGTGTCAGCAGCTTCACCGTGTCGGCAACTTCACTGTGTCAGCAGCTTCACCGTGTCGGCAACTTCACTGTGTCAGCAGCTTCACCAAAAAGGACGTTTGGTCTCCCAAACGTCCTTTTTCTATTCATCATTTTCGACTTTAAATCAAAGATTTAAAAAGTCCTTTCTATACTTAACACCGAAGAACTCTGCGAGCTCGACCATTTCTTCATCCTTTATGGTATTTATCCTCGGAAGATGGGCGGTGAGCATATAGATCTCTGCAGCCTTCTCTACGGTCTCGATAAGTCCGAAGGCCTCGTCCATATTTCTGCCTGCACCGTAAATACCGTGCATACCCCATACCACAAGGCGGAATTCCTTCATCTTCTCGGCAGTTGCCTCACCTATCGAATTAGTTCCGCAGAGCATCCATGGAAGAACACCTACACCGTCGGGGAAAACAACGATACACTCGGTGCACATCTCCCAAAGGGTGTGCGTGAGCTTCTTTTCATCGAGCTCATGAACATAGTTCATGGCAAGGGTATGGGTGGGGTGAGAATGCATAACAACACGGTTCTCGGGATCAACGCTGAGTCTTGCGATATGGCTCATAAGATGTGCGGGGAGCTCACTTGTGAATCTGCCGCCGTCGGAATAGCCCCAAAGAAGCTCTGCGGTTCTGCCATCCTCGGCAATTCTTATAATACCGAGGTTTCTCTCGGGATCATCCTCAACGTTCTTGAAGTACTTACCAGTACCCGTTACGATGAATATCTTGCCTACAAGCGAGGGAGCATCAAAGCCTATCGGTATCTCTCTTATAACCTTCTCTGTGTCGAGGTACTCACCGACCTCGGCGGGGTCGAGCATATAGCTGATATTACCGCCGTTTCTCTCATCCCAACCGAGACGGTACATATTAGCGGTAGTCTTCATCATCTCCACAACAAAGGGAGCAGTCAATATATTTTTCATCTGTTAAGTAAAACCTCACTCTCGTATTTTTTAATAATTTCAAGATAATCGGGAGCTATTCCCTCTCTCTTAAGATACTCCTGCCATACGTCACCGATAGGTGCCGTCTTCATTTCCTCACTGAGGTACATTATCTCGGTGAAGTTGCCCTCGCTCTGGAGCTTCTTCATTTTTTCCTCGGGCTGAAGCAATGCATATAAAAGCGCCTTTTCAAGGCTTCTGACGCCCGTGACCCACGCGGAGATGCGGTTTATAGAGGCGTCAAAATAGTCCGTTGCGATAAATACGCGGTCGAGCGCATCGCATCTGACTATTTCTTTTGCTATCTCCTTCGTTTCATCATCGAGGATAACTACGTGGTCACTGTCCCATCTGACACTTCGTGTCACGTGGAGCGCTATCTTCTCGTTGAAGAGTAAAAGCGAGGGTATCTTGTCACTGACAAGCTCGGTGGGGTGGTAATGTCCGTTATCCATAAGCGGTGTGATGCCGCGCTTATCAGAATAAGAAAGGCAGAACTCGGCGGAGCCGACGGTATAGCTCTCGAGTCCGATGCCGAACACCTTGGATTCGAGGGTGACGTAGACCTTCTTTTTATCGTATGGTGTATCGAGTATCTCGTCAAGGCTCGCCTTGAATCTTGCTCTCGGTGAGAGTCTGTCCGCGGGGATATCCTTGTATCCGTCGGGTATCCAAATGTTCATTACGCAGGGCACTCCCGTCTCGGTCGCGAAGTACTCCGCTATCTTAAGGCAGGCTATGCCGTGGTCTATCCAATATCGCCTCACACTATCGTCGGGAGAGGAAAGGGTGAGATTGTCCTTCACCATCGGGTGTGAGAAGAAGGTCGGGTTAAAATCGATGCCGATGCCGCGCTTCTTTGCAAATTCGACCCATGGCTTGAAATGCTCAGGCAGCAGCGCGTTACGCCCTACCGTCTCTCCCTCGGGAATTATCGCGTAGGATGCGTGGAGATTGAGCTTCTTTTTACCGGGGATAAGCGAGAATGCGAGATCGATATCCGCCATAAGCTCCTCGGGTGTTCTCGCTCTGCCGGGGTAATTGCCCGTAGCCTGTATGCCGCCCGACAGACTCTCGCGAGCATCGAAGCCTATTACGTCATCTCCCTGCCAGCAGTGAACGGAAATGCATGCATCTTTAAGCTTTTTCAGTGCTTTTTCGGTATCTACGCCATAGCTTTCGTAGATCTTCCTTGCTTCCTCGTATCTTGTCATTGTGTGATCTCCTTTACGGAAAAGGTATTTTTTACGATTTTTCTTGCCTCACCGAGCGTTATTCCCTCATCTCTCATTATCTGCGAGAGAAGGTTACCCGTCGCGGTCGCTTCCATAAGCCCGATGAGAACGGGGCGCGCCGTGTATCGGGCGGTCAGCGAATTTAAGTAGCTGTCCTTACTTCCGCCGCCGACAATGTGTATATTCGATATTTTCTTACCGCTTATCTTCTCTATCTCCGAAAGCGTTGCCGCGTATGATGCCGCAAGCGAGTGATAGACCGATGAAAGAACGTCTCTGATAAGAAGCTCCTTATCGCCAAGATAGCTCCTTATTGCACCTATCATGCTGTCGGGATTAAGAAATACGGGGTCGGACGGGTCAATAAGACCGCGGTAGTCGCTCTCCATCGCCATATGCATCATTTCGTCATAGCTGATGCCGCCGCCAAGCTCGCGTCTGATGCTCTGGAAGAGCCACATTCCCATAATGTTTTTAAGGAATCGGTAGCGGTATTCAATACCGCCCTCGTTAGTGAAGTTTGCCGCGAGAGCCTCATCCGTGAGCACGGCATCTGTATTTTCGGTTCCGATAAGGCTCCAGGTGCCCGAGGATATGTATATGCTCTCTCCGTCAATAGGACAGGCGGCAACGGCAGAGGCGGTGTCGTGTGTTGCCGATAGGGTGACGGTCGCAGAGTAGCCTGTCTCTCTCTCGACCTCGGGTGAAAAGCTGCCGACAGTATCCCCGGGAAGAGATAGTGCACGGAAGAGCTTCCTCGGTATACCGAGAGTGTCGAGTATGTCGGTATCCCATTCGCGCGTGATGGGCGAAACGAGATTCGTTGTCGTGGCGTTGGTGTACTCGTTTTTAAGTACGCCCGTAAGTCGGTAAGCAAGGTAGTCGGGTATCATAAGAAAATGCTCGGCATTATCGAGCCTGCCCGTCAGCTTATCCGCGTAAAGCTGATAAATCGTGTTGAAGGGCTGCATCTGTATTCCCGTCAGACGGTAGAGCTCACTCTGCGGAATGATTTGTGCAACCTCTTTTGCATACCGCTCTCCTCTAGGGTCACGATAGGACACGGCAGGAAGTATCTCGCGCATATCCTTATCCAAAAGAACGTAGTCGACACCCCAGGTATCAATAGCAACGCTTTTCGGTACGTGTCCGAGCTCGCCCGCGCGCCTGATACCGCGCTTCACCTCACTGACGAGGCGCTCGATATCCCACGCCTTATAGCCGTCAATATCTATGATATTGTTTTCAAATCTGTATATCTCCTCAAGCACGAGCCGACCGTCCTCGATATGTCCGAGGATATGTCTGCCCGACGAGGCACCGATATCAATTGCGAGATAGTAGGTCATATAGTCACCTCCCACAGTATTGCATATTAATAATAGCACATACGGTCGGAAAATAAAATAACGCATTTTGCTTAAAAAGTGTCCTTATTTGCGTTGACTTTGATGAAAAAGCATTGTATAATGAAATAAAGAGGAAAAAACATAATTGCCGCGAGGTATAATATGATAAAACAGGAAATATTAGAGAGGCTGAAGCCCGTTACCGATGAGGAGCGCGCTATACTCGACGGTAGGACTACCGTGGATACGAGCATATACACACTCGAGGATAAGAGCGTTATCAGCTCGAAGAAGCTCCTCGGTGATACCAAGCAGATAAGCGTAAGGCTCCACACAAGATTTATACACTTCCCCGAGCATACGCACGACTTTGTCGAGGCGGTATACATGTGCTCGGGTAAGACGAGTCATATCATAAACGGCAAGGAGCTGTGCCTCGGTGAGGGTGAGCTGCTCTTTCTCGGTCAGGGCGCGAGCCAGGAGATACTCCCCGCGGGTGAGGATGACGTTGCCGTAAACTTCATAATACTCCCCTCCTTTTTCAATAAAACGCTCGAGATGCTCGGTGCCGAGGACAGCCCTATAAAGGACTTCATCCTCGAGTCGCTTCTTGGCGGTGAGAACCGAGGATATCTGCACTTCAAGGTAAAGGACGTGCTGCCCGTACAGAATCTTGTCGAAAATCTCATCTGGACGCTTATGAGCGAGATGCCCAACAAGAGAAATATCAATCAGACTACAATGGGCTTGTTATTTATGCAGCTGCTGAACCACACCGATAAGCTCGTTTACGAGAGGCGCGAGGATGCCGCTATCATGGGCATATTCAGATATATAGAGGAAAACTATCGCTCGGGCAGCCTCAAAGAGGCGGCGCAGCTCTTGCATTACGATTTTTACTGGCTGAGTCACGAGATACACGAAAGAACGGGTATGACGTATACCGAGCATCTGCAAAGAAAGCGACTTTCGCAAGCCGCCTACCTGCTAAAAACTACCCGAATGCCCGTCGAGTCTGTCGCAGAGGCGGTCGGATACGAAAACAAAAGCTATTTCCACCGCATTTTCACCCAAAAATTCGGAACGACACCGAAAAAATACAGAGTGTCCTGCATAGAAAAAGAGTTGTAATGCTCTCGGGATAAAAAACAAGCTCCAAAGCGACCTGGCTGCTTTGGAGCTTTTTTAAATAAATCTTACGGCTTATACTCTGCTATATCTTCGATTTTACAATCAAGGGCTGCGCAAAGCTTGTCAAGTGTCTTTGTTTCTATATTATCATTAGCTTTAAGACGGCGCACCGTCTTGCTGTCTATACCACACACCTCGCGAAGCTTATAAGTAGATACGCCCTTTTCCCTCATTGTTTTCCAAAGCTTATCGAATACTATCATTGTAACCCCCGTATTTGAAGTAGCTTCCGTGGACCGACGAGCTCAGAGCCGAAGCACTTGAATATCATGCTTCCACCCGAAAAACAGTTCTTATTGGCATGATGATGCGTTATCGCTTCAGCTCAATGACGGTGACACCTGCGTCACCCTCACCGTACTCACCGTGGCGGTAGGACTTGATGCGCTTATCGCTCTTGAAATACTTCCAAAGGGCGGCACGGAGAGCACCCGTTCCCTTTCCGTGTATTATCCGGACGAAGCCGATGCTCGCGAGTATGGCATCATCGAGATACTTATCTACAACGAACCATGCATCGTCGCCTATCATTCCTCGAACGTCGATCTCGGTCTTGAAGGTCGATACGATAGATCGCTTGACCTTGCCCTCGGAGACCTTCGGGGCGGTCTCGCCCTTGCGCTTGAACTGCACACCGTCCTCGATGAGTCGGAGCTTATCGGGGCTGACCTTCGTTTTAAGAATTCCCGCTGTGACGGAGATCTCGCCCTTCTTGTCGGCAAGGGCGGTTACAACGCCTTCCTTGCCTATGGTAACGAGGCATACCTTATCTCCAACCTTCAAGGGTCTTGGGAGCACGTAGCCATCGTCAAGCGACACCTCCCGCACGTCAACGCCCTCGAAGAGCGCACCGCTCTCGCGGAGCCTTCTCTGTACCTCCTCACGGGCACGGCGCGTCATCTCATCGCGCTTATCGCGGTTCTCCTGCTTCTTTATATCCTCAAGCTGACGGAAGATAAACTCGCTCGACGCGCGTGCGCTATCGAGTATCTGCCTAGCTTTAAGTACCATTTTCTGAATTTCATCCTCGCTACGCGCTATCTTCGCGTTCAGCTCGCGCTCGGACTTTTCCTTGTATTCCTCGAGCTCTCGGCGCAGTCTTTCTGCGGTGTCGCGCTCGCGCTCCATTACCATTCTCGACTCATCGAGTCTCTCGATAACATCCTCAAATCTCTTGGTATCCTTCTCGATAAGACTCTCTGCGCGGCGTATGATATCCTCACCTATACCGAGCTTTTCGGAGATGGCAAAGGCGTTGGATTTTCCCGGTGTGCCGACAACAAGCTTGTAGGTCGGGCGAAGCGTTTCAACGTCAAATTCGCAGGATGCGTTCTGCACTCCGGGAGTCTCAAGAGCATATACCTTAAGCTCAGCATAGTGTGTGGTCGAGGCGGAAAGCGCGCCTCTTTCCATCGTGCGCTCGAGTATGGCAATAGCGAGTGCGGCACCCTCTACGGGGTCTGTTCCAGCACCAAGCTCGTCAAAGAGAACGAGAGAACGGTCTGTAACCTTGTCGAGTATATCGACAACGGTGACCATGTGTGAGGAGAAGGTAGAGAGCGATGCCTCGATGCTCTGCTCGTCACCTATATCGACAAGTACCTCGCTGAATACTCCGATGCGCGACTCTGCGAGAGCCGGTATCTGAAGCCCGGACTGTGCCATAAGAACGAAGAGTCCGAGTGTTTTAAGAGTTACGGTCTTACCGCCCGTGTTGGGTCCTGTGATGATCAGCGTTTTGAATTCACCGCCGATCTGCACGTCTATCGGAACTACCTTATCCCTCGGTATGAGGGGATGGCGTGCGCGCTTCAAGTCTATAAGCTGAGATGAGGTTATCTCGGGCATCTCGGCGCGCATCGACATAGCGAGCGAGCCGCAGGCAAATGCAAAGGCAAGCTCGGTAATATTGTGGTAATTAAGAGATATTGCCGACGAGAATTCGGCAACCTCTGCCGAGAGAGCCGAGAGTATTCTCTCTATCTCGTGCGACTCGCGAGAGGCAAGCTCGCGAAGCTCGTTATTCGCCTCAACGACAGCCATAGGCTCGACAAAGAGCGTCGCACCCGTCGATGAGGTATCGTGAACGAGGCCTCGCATCTCGTTTTTATATTCAGCCTTGACGGGAACGACGTATCTGCCGTTTCGCATCGTGACAATATTCTCCTGCAAATACTTAAGCCTTACACCGCCGATATAGCTCTGAAGAGTATCCTTTATACGGTTGTTCGTAGCGCGTATCTTTCTGCGTATGTCAGCAAGCTCAGTGCTCGCCTCGTCTGCGATAAGATCCTCTGATATTATCGAACGGGTTATCGTATCCTCTAAGGATCTGTTCGGGATAAGGCGCAAAAAGATCTCATCGAGCGACGTATCAAAGAGCTTGTCGGTATTGATATAATCGAGCATCATCCTCGACGAGCGAAGAAGAGATGCTATGTCGAGAAGCTCTCTCGGAGAGAGCACCGCGCCCTTATATGCGCGCTCGGATGCGGAAAGAGTATCCTCGGGTGCGCTGAAGGACGGAAAGCCCTTGGCATTTATCAACCTCTTTGCATCGTCGGTCCTTCTCTGCCTTTCCCTTACGGTATCAAGGTCGTCTGACGGCATCAGCGCACGCGCGCGTGCCTTCGCGCCCTCGGTGTGGGCGCACTCAACGAGCATTTCGGTTATTTTATCAAATTCAAGAGTTGAGAGCGTTTTGCCCGTGAAAATCATTTATCTCTTTACCTCGTTGTAAAAATCAAGCGTTCTGAAGCCACGCTCCAGATGGTGTAACAAATATGCCTCGGATGCCCTCGAAAACAAGTGCATATCCTCATCGGCAAGATTATAGGAAAAAATTCTCTCAATAGGAGAATATATGGAGTAATTCAACGCCGTGCGCGCACCGGGTGAGAGGATATACACAATATGGCTCTCGTGTTCCTCGCTGACAGTCTCGTGACGTCTCTCTTTTTTCCTGTAGCACTCCCTGCACTCGGCAACACCCGCCATGACGTCAAAGTAGAAGTCACCCTCGCGCTCGTCACAATCGTGACAGGAGAGGATATCGGGCATAAAGCCGAGAATACTTGCTACGCGTATCTCGAAGGATGCCTTTACCTTTTCGGCAGTGCTCACCCCCTCGGATAGCGCATAGAGCGCGTTAAGAGAAAGGCGAAGCAGATCAGGCTCGGGGTCGGTAGTACCGACAGCCGATAGCACCTCCATTATATATGCACCGAGCGCGATACCGTCTATCGACGAGCGAAGCCCGAAGAAAAGCTCAATGCACTCGGCATCGTTTACATAGTATTTATCATTTCTTTCCACAAGAATGAAGGTAGAGTAGCAGTACTCGGTCGTACCCGTATTCTTCTTGTTGGTGATCTTTTTCGCGCCCTTTGCCATAGCACCGATAAGACCGAGCTTATCGGTATAGAGCGTGAGCATTCTGTCGCTCTCCCCCACGTCAACTACGCGGAGAACGAGCCCCTTTACCTCAACTGATTTCATTAAAGCTCTTCCGTATAGCCAAAGTTAGTGATGCTGAACTCGCTCTCGCGCCAATTCTCCTTTACTCTAACGTAAAGGTCGAGATAGACGGTAGTGCCGAGCATAGCCTCGATGTCCTCGCGCGCTCTCACGCCTACGGTTTTAATGGTCGCACCGTGCTTACCTATGATTATTCCCTTGTGTGACTGCTTCTCGCAGTATATCTCGGCGCGGATAGCGACAGAGTTCTTCTTCTCGCTCCACTCCTCGATGGTAACGGCGGTGCCGTGAGGTATCTCCTCATCGAGTATTCTGAGCAGCTTCTCTCTGATAATTTCTGCCGCGACCTGTCTTTCGGGCTGGTCTGTGATCATGTCGGGGGAGAATAGCCAATCGCTCTCGTAAAGATACTGCTTGCACTCGTCCATGAGGATATCAACGCCCTTACCGCTCTTCGCACTCACGGGTATGACGGCATCAAAATCGAATGCTTCGGCATACGCGCTGATGGTTCTCGCGATATTGGCGCTTCTTACGGAATCTATCTTGTTTATGACGAGAATGGCGCTCATACCGTTCGCCTTGAAGCTCTTTATAAGCTCTGCCTCGATATCTCCCACCGCCTCGCGCGCTTCAACAACAAGGATAGCGGCATCTACTCCGCCGAGCGTCTCTCTTGCGGTCTTTACCATATAGTCACCGAGCCTTGTCCTCGGCTTATGCATACCGGGAGTATCGAGAAATACGAACTGATCCTCGTCCTTCGTGTAGATACCGGTAATACGGTTTCTCGTTGTCTGCGGCTTCTTCGATACTATTGCTATCCTCTCTCCTACGATGGCGTTGAGAAGCGTCGATTTACCTACGTTGGGTCTGCCCACTATTGCAATAAAAGCACTTTTCGTCATTACAGTGTCTCCAAATCTTCTTCGATAAGCTTTATGATCTCTCTTTGCAGTCTGCACTGCTCCTCGTCATCCTCGGGTGAGCGCTCGTGGTCGTAGCCGAGAAGATGAAGCGTCGAGTGGATGGAAAGGAATGCGACCTCACGGATAAAGCTGTTTCCAAGCTCCTCTGCCTGCTCGCGTGCGCGCTCAAGGGAGATAACGATATCTCCGAGCTCTACGGGAAGGTCATCACCCGTATCGAAAAGCTCCTCTCTCTCGTACATCGGGAACGAGAGCACGTCGGTATGCCTGTCCACCCCGCGGTGCTCGGCATTGAGCACTCTTATGTAGGAGTTATCGGTAAAGGTAAGCGATATCTCCACGGGTGCGGGAAAATCAAGATATTCAAGGGTGGCATCGATAGCCATTCTTACAGCGAGCTTGAGGCGGTAGTCAGCCTCGGGGAGCTCGGCGGTCTTTCTGAAAATTATAAACAAGTCTGTCATTACTGCTTCTCCTTTTTTGCCGTGCGAGCCTCGGCTCTCTGCCTCTCGTATGCCTCATAAGCACTTATTATTTTACGCACGAGTCTGTGTCTTACTACGTCACGCTCGGTAAACTCAAATATAGATATGCCGTCAATGTCTGCAAGAACGCGCTTGGCAATAGCGAGACCGCTACGCTTCCCTTCCGGAAGGTCGGTCTGCGAGAGGTCGCCCGTAACTATTGCCTTAGAGTTAAAGCCGAGTCTTGTCAGGAACATCTTCATCTGCTCGGGCGTCGTATTCTGCGCCTCATCGAGAATAATAAAGGAATCGTCGAGCGTCCTGCCTCGCATATATGCAAGAGGTGCAATTTCTATCGTTCCTCTTTCACGGTGCCTTTGATAATTCTCGGGGCCGAGCATCTCAAAAAGTGCATCGTATAAAGGTCTGAGGTACGGATCTATCTTACTTGAGAGGTCACCCGGAAGAAATCCGAGATGCTCTCCAGCCTCGACCGCGGGACGGGTAAGGATTATCCTCGATACCTGCTTCTCCCTGAGTGCTTCGACAGCCATAGCTACGGCGAGGAAGGTCTTACCCGTACCTGCGGGACCAAGACCCAAGACGATAGTATTCTTCTTTATGGCCTCAACGTACTTTTTCTGACCGATGGTCTTTGCCTTTATCGGCTTGCCGCGGTTGGTGACGGCAATTATAGAGCCGGTGGGCGTATCCTCGCTATCCTCTACCCCGTCTCCGACAAGCCCGATAACGTACTCGACACTCTCCTCGGAAAGCGTCTCACCGTCACCGATGATCCTTTTAAGGTACTCGAGCACGCGCACTGCCGATTCAACTCCCTTGGGTTCTCCCACGACAGAGAGCGCATCGCCCATCTCGGCATTGCCGTTTCTGTTGGATATACGCACCTCAAAGGCGCGCTCTATCATTCTTATATTTGCATCGAAAGCACCGAAAAGTGCCGAGGTAGCCTCGTTGGACTGCGTAAGAACGATCTTTTCCATTCCTTCTCCTTAGCTTCTCATTCATCCGAGATCAATACCAACCTCGGTAGTAATATCCGTTACATAGACGTAGTCGGCACGGAGAGTATAGCCACCATCGGTATATTTCCCACTCGTGCCAAGCTTGATAAGATCGCGGCCGTCAAGCTCGTCACGGAGGGTAGTATCGAGCCTCTCCTTTGCGAGAAACGGCAATTCAGCTTCGTCATACAGCTCCGTTACCGTGCTCACGCTTGCCATATATCCGCGCCTTATCTTAAAGGGCAGCCTGTACTTATCAAAAAGCAGGCATTCTTCCTCATTTTCTATTATAACACAACCTTCAGGCAAATTACCATAGTTTTTAAAAATATTTATAGGAAAGCCAAAAAGCTCTACTACAAGCTCGCTCATCTCACCTATCTCTGTCACCTCTTTATCCTCGCTCGAGCTCACGCGCGACTCTATGCTTCCCGTCACCCTCGCCCTTACCGTTCCCTCGGCACGAACGAGATAGCTATTATTTTCTGTATCTATAACTCCGCTGATGAGGATATCTCCCTTTCTTACGGTATCACCAACCTTTACAAGAGCTTTCCCCTCGCTGACGGTTATCTCGTCTATCACACCGTCTTGGGTAGCGATTATGTTCGAGGCGGAATAAGGCGTATCCACGGGTAGGCGATACCCCTCCTTTTCAAGAGCTAAGACGTATGCCACCGTGCCACGCCTGTTAATGTGAACAAATGCAAGCTCGGGATATTTTGACAACACTCTGTTTTCTATTTCTTCTAAGTCGGCTGCTGCCCAGACGGTGCCGACGCCGAAGCCCGTATCCTCGAGCATTTCCCTGACCTCACTCTCGCTGAAGCCGCTCTCCGAGTCGAGCCTGACGTCCCAGACCAGTCCAGAGAGAAGCAAAACGCCTACTGTCACAATAATAGCGGTGATAAGCACCGCCAGATGAGAGCGCAGTCCCATAAGCCAAGCCGGCAGCCCCATAAGCTCACTCGCAGAAAACCGTACTCTGCCACCGGAATAGACGTAGAGCGCTTTATAGTCGCTCTCGCGGATGATGAAATCTCCGTTTTTCTCACCTATCGCCGAGATACCGAGGGTGAGCAGTGCATTTACAAGACGCGGTCGCATATCCCCCTCGGCAGAAACTCGGCGGTAACCAAAAAGATAGTGCTCAATCCCTGCCATATCCAAGCTCCACTCCCACTATCTTCCCTGATATCTCGACCGTCCTGCCCGAAAAGACGGTGAGCCTCAGCTCTGAGCCGCGAACTCCTACTCTGCCCGAGTGCGACAGAACCGTAACGCTTTCGGGTGAGAGCTCGGTTATATTGATAACTCCCGATATGGCACACGCCGCCCCTCTGTTCCCCTTCCTTATCTCAATCGCAAGCGGTGCGGGCGCAATTTCGCCCGGAGCGCGTGACGAGCTGCTTTTTTTCTCTCTTTGCATTTTTTCGTTCTCCCTAACATAAGGCTTTTATAGATACTAAAGAATATGCCAAAGAGGTGGAGTAAATGACGGGCGAGATAATTAACAAGCATACAGATAAGGGTAAGGCGCTGCGCGCTGCGGTGTCAGTCGGAATGATCCTTTTGCTTATCGGCGTTGCCTTCTTTCTTTCGGACAGTCTCGGAGATTACGCGAGAGAGGGGATGCGACTGGCGGTCGAGAGAGTGATACCTACCACTCTGCCCTTCATGATACTTTCGGGTATGGCGGTAAACCTCATTGACATAGACTCACTCCCGATATTAAGCCGAGGCTTTGAACGGGCATTCGGCATCTCGCGCTCGGCATTCGGCATCTTCCTCATCGGCAACCTTACGGGCTTTCCCATCGGTGCAAAAATGACAGCCGATGCATACCGCTCGGGAAGGCTTGATAAGGAAAGCGCAGAGCGCCTTCTCGCATACTCGGATAACCCATCCTTTCCATTCGTCATAGGAGTGGTCGGAGAGTCGCTGCTAGGTGATATAAGACTAGGCGTGCTCCTTCTCGCCTCGCTCGGTATAAGCACACTCTTATCTGCGCAGTTGTTCCGCGATAAATCGAGGAAAATGTCATATAACAGATTTATTACTCGGCAGAAATACAGTTTTGTAGAATCAGTAAAAAGCGCCGCAGCATCAGCATTAACTATGACTGCATTTATTTCGTTCTTTTTCACACTGGTCGGAGCGGTGCGCGACGGGATCAAAAATCTCGCTTTTCGCACCCTTCTTATGCTCCCGCTTGAGATAACGGGGGCGTTATCCGAGGTGTGTACCGAAAGCACTTTGCCCCTTCCATTACGCGTGGCTCTTGCGGGATTTGCACTCGGATTCGGCGGTATATCGGTGATGCTCCAGGTATCCGCTTTTTCATCCGAGGCAGAGCTTTCGATGAGAAAATACTTCCTTATAAAAATATGTGAGGGATTGGTCGCAGCAGCGGTAGCAGGAGTGGTGATGCTTGTTATTGAGCTCTGATATTCAACTGAGTAAGCTCGTTTTTTTACCGGAGGCGGAGTTATATGCTCCCGCGGTGATAAAATGATAAAAGGACGAACACCGCGAGGTGTTCGCCCTTTTATATAAGATGGTGGATATTTTGCCCCAGACAAAGTCTGAGCGGATCGTCCGTTCAAGCTCAGTTAAGAGGCATATCCGTGATCGGAGTATCGAAGTTTCCCTCAAACTCAGGGGGAGTCGTATCATCGCCACCCTCCTCCTCGGGAGTGCACGAGAAGAGTGCAAACGACATGACAAGTGCGAGAAGTAATGCGAAAAGCTTTTTCATAGCTTTGCCTCTCCTTTGTTTTTTACTTGCTGAGTCTAGCCTCAAGTGCAGCAAGCTCATCATAGAGCTCAGCGGGTACGCGATCGCCTACCTGCTTGTAGAACTCTCTGATAGCCTTGCAATCCTCAAGCCAGAGCTCCTTATCTACGGAAAGAAGATCTCTTACAGTGTCAACGGTGATGTCAAGACCCTCGATATCGATGTCCTCAGCATTGGGAACGTAACCGATAGGAGTCTCTACTGCATCAACCTTGCCCTCGCAACGGTTGAGGATCCACATAAGAACTCTCATGTTGTCACCGAATCCGGGCCAGATGAAGTGACCCTCGTCATCGGTTCTGAACCAGTTAACGTGGAAGATCTTGGGAGCGTTCTTGATAACCTTGCCCATGTTGAGCCAGTGTGCCCAATAATCACCCATATCGTAGCCTACGAAGGGTCTCATAGCCATAGGATCGCGACGAACTACGCCGACAGCGCCTGCTGCAGCCGCAGTGGTCTCGGAGGCCATGATAGAACCAACGAAGGTACCGTGCTGCCAGCTGGTAGACTGGTAAACAAGGGGAGCAGTCTTTGCGCGTCTGCCGCCGAATACGATAGCGGAGATCGGAACGCCTGCAGGATCGTTGAACTTATCAGAGATGCAGGGGCAGTTAACTGCCATTGCAGTGAATCTGGAGTTGGGATGTGCACCGGAGGTGTTGACCTTATCCTTCTTGTCGTAGAGTCTGTAATCCCACTTCTCGCCCTTCCAGTTAAGAGCGTTTGCAGGAGGATTGTCATTGAGACCCTCCCACCAAACGGTATTGTCATCAAGGTTGTGACATACGTTGGTGAAGATACAGTCACGCATAGAGGTGTGAAGTGCGTTGGGGTTGGAGTTCTCGTTGGTACCGGGAGCAACGCCGAAGAAGCCGTTCTCAGGGTTTACTGCCCAGAGTCTGCCATCCTTACCGACACGGAGCCATGCGATATCATCGCCTACGCACCATACCTTATAGCCCTTCTCTCTGTAAGCCTTGGGGGGAATGAGCATAGCGAGGTTAGTCTTACCGCAAGCGGAGGGGAATGCAGCGGATATGTACTTGACGTCTCCGTCGGGCGACTCAACACCGAGGATGAGCATATGCTCTGCCATCCAGCCCTCTTTTCTGCCGAGGTAGGATGCAATACGGAGTGCGAAGCACTTCTTACCGAGAAGAACGTTTCCACCGTAACCGGAGTTAACAGACCAGATGGTGTTGTCCTCGGGGAAATGACAGATATATCTCTTCTCCTGGCTGAGCTCAGCCTTTGCATGAAGACCCTTAATGAAATCTGCGCTGTCGCCAAGTGCATCAAGAACGTTGAGACCTACTCTCGTCATGATGAGCATGTTAAGAACAACGTAGATGGAGTCGGTAAGCTCGATGCCGTACTTAGCGAAGTCGGAGCCTACAACAGACATGGAATAAGGGATAACATACATGGTCTTGCCGGTGTAAGAGCCGCGATAGAGCTTCGAGAGCTTCTCGTAGCACTCCTTGGGATCCATCCAGTTGTTGATGTTGCCCGCGTCTTCCTTCTTCGAGGTACAGATGAAGGTTCTGTCCTCTACTCTCGCAACGTCGTTAATTGCGGTTCTGTGAAGGTAGCAACCGGGGAGAACGTCCTGGTTAAGCTTGATCATCTCGCCGCTCGCACAAGCCTCGGCACGAAGAGCCTCGGTCTGCTCGAGAGAGCCATCGATAAGTACGATGTCAGCAGGATTAACGAGCTCACACATCTCAGCGATCCACTCGTTCACAAACTTGTTCTTAGTTACATTTGTGTTCATTGGTTTATCTCCTTAATAAATTAATTACAAGTTCAGGCGGTAAGGCTTACAAAAAAGCCAATTTACCACAACTACATTATAGCATAAGCTTTTTTTCTTTTCAATAGCTTAAATAAATATTTTTCGGATTTAATATGATATTCAAATATACGCAATAATTGCTCCCTCAGGTGCTGCTAAAGATCGATCGGAGATCAAATCAAGTCACCTACCCGAAAAGGGTGCTCCGTTTCAAAAAGGCGGTAACGGTCGCTTGAATGATGCTTTTGTCATAAAATGTCGGGATTTGCTTGGAATTGGTAATTTTTTACATTTTATCGGTCGCAGTTTTGGCAATTTTTTCGCTATTTTCCCTCTTGATTTCGATATCTTTCTTGTGGTAAAATGTAGTTACACTTGCGAATTTCCATATTTTTCCAAATTTTATCACGGAAGGAGTTAAGAAACATGGAATCCTTAACAAAAATACTGATTTGCGACGAAAACGCCGAGGAGAGGCGATTGCTCGTCGATGCTCTGACAAAGAGCGGTTACCGTTACATATCCGAGGCTGAGACGGGAGAATGTGCACTCGAGCTTGCTGCCGGCGGCGGGTTCGATCTCGTTATAAGCGACCTTTGGTTACCGGGTATTGACGGTATCGGAATTATCCGCGAGGTAGGCGCGCAGGTGGGTGAGGAGAAGCCCGCCTTCATACTGCTCTCACCGATAAACAAGCAATCTCTGCTCGTCGAGGCGTCCGAGGCAGGCGCGGACGTCTGCATCCTAAAGCCCTTCGATCCATCGACACTAATTTCGAGGATCACTTCATTATTGCGTATTAGGTGGGCACGGGCACAGGGCAAAAAGCCCCAGCTCTCCGAATCACCCGATATGGAAGCTCAGGTAACGAAGATTATTCATCAGATCGGTGTGCCTGCGCACATCAAGGGCTATCAGTATCTCAGATGCGCCATCCTTATGGCTATAGACGATACCGAGATAATAAACTCGGTGACTAAGGTGCTGTATCCATCCGTCGCAAAGAAGTTTGGCACCACGACCTCAAGGGTCGAGCGCGCGATACGTCATGCAATCGAGGTCGCGTGGGACAGAGGCGATATCGATACCCTCAACTCCTATTTCGGCTACACTATTCAGAACTCCAGGGGAAAGCCCACGAATTCCGAATTCATAGCCATGATAGCCGACAATCTCAGGCTGAAGCACCGTTATACTACGGTGTAACAGCATAGAGCAATGCCCGACGCGCGGGTGCCTCGGCTCGGTATAAAGTAAAATCTGAGCCGAAAAAGAAAAAGGGCTGTCTCGGATCACGGTCTGAGACAGCCTGTTATATGAATTTTTAATTTCCGAAGAATCTTCTGCCCTCCATGGCGCGAAGAAGAGTAACCTCGTCGGCATATTCTATATCTGCTCCGACGGGTATTCCGTACGCGAGGCGCGAAACCTTAACGCCCTTGCCCTCGAGCAGGCGCGCTATATAGGCAGCAGTCGTATCGCCCTTGGGGGTTGGGTTAGTAGCTATGATGACCTCGTTTATTCCGCCCGCTTCAACACGAGCGACGAGCTCCTTTACTGTAAGGTCATCCGCCGTGATATTGTCGAGCGGAGAGAGCGCACCGCCGAGCACATGATAGACACCCTTATAGCCACGGACACGCTCCATGGTCATAACGTCCTTTGCATCCTCGACAACTACGACAGTACCTCTGTCGCGCTTCTCTGACGAGCATATCTCGCACTCACCCTCCCTTGCGGAAAGACCGAAGCATACGGGACATTTATAAACGTCGCGCTTGATACCGATTATAGCATCGGCAAAGCGGACAGCCTCATCATCGGTGAGATTAAGGCATGCAAAGGCATATCTTGCCGCAGTCCTCGCACCGACACCCGGAATCTTACGGAACTCCTCGATGAGCCTCTCGATAGGCGCAATGTACGATGCCATATCAGAAAAGACCGCCAAGCCCGCCCATGCCGGGGATATTAAGACCGCCCGTGAGCTGACCCATCTCATCCGCTGCGTCGCTCTCGACCTTCTTAATTGCCTCGTTCACGGCAGCTACCACGAGATCCTCGAGGGTCTCGATATCATCGGGGTCGACTACCTCCTCTGCAAGCTTTACAGAGAGGACCTCCTTCTTACCGTTCATCTTTACACTGACAACACCGCCGCCAACGGAGACCTCGTACTCGCGAGCCTCGAGCTCCTCCTGCTTAGCGACCATGTCCTCCTGCATCTTCTTTATCATATTCTGCATATTTGCGGCACCGCCGCCCTGTGGAATTCTGACCTTCATTTTATATCACCTTTCGTATCGTTTAATTACTGATCTATATTGTTTGAATGGCATCGCGAGATGCCCATATCACAGCCTTTAAGACCTGTCGATATTCTCTATAAGCTCGCCCTGCAGATCGTCAAGACGCGCAGAATCCATAGCTTCGATCTCGACTCTTATCTCGGATACCGGCTTACCCTCGAGCTCGGCAATAACACCGCGAAGGATCGAAAGATCCGCCTCGCTCGCAGACAGCATCTTTGCAAAGAATGCATTCATAGCAACGGTAAACGTTCCGTCTGCCTTAATATAAGCCGCGGATTTGTTGAATTGCACCTCGAGAGGTCTTTTGATTTCTCCAATGCGTGATACGACCGAGCGCCATCTTTTATAGACACCGCCCTCGCTCTTCAGTGCCTCGCGGGGCTCGGGGTTGGGTGCGGGAGCGCTCTCCTTTGCCTTCGGTGCGGCAACTGTCTTTGGCTTTTCAGCAGCTGCATCGGCGGGCTTTACAGATGTCATGGAGACACCCTCGAGCTTCAATCTCGAAAGCTCGCGCTCGAGCTCGTCAACTCGCAGAGCAAGAGCCTCGGGAGTCATAGACGTGCGTGCCTCGCACATACGGGTGAGGGCTATCTCGGCAATGGATCTCTTAGCGTTAAATGCACGCTGCATATCCGCCATTGCCGCCTCGAGTATCGAGGTATGGTAGACAAGCCTTGCAGGTGTGAAGTCGCGCGCAAGAGCCGACAGCGACTCGTACTCCGAGTCGGTAAGATCTAAGAAGCTCTTTGCCCTATCCGTGTTCTTCACGACCATAACGTCACGGTAGGAATCGATTATCTCCTGCCAGAATACGGCAATGTCTCCGCTCTTGGATACTATATCGTTTACAGTGCCGTAGACGGTCTCGTAATCCTTATCAAGTATGGCTCTGATGAGCCTGTATGCACCGTCGCGGTTACCCGTACCAACGGTCGAGAAAACAAGGTCTGCATCGACCTCGCCGCGTGCGCCCGCACATAGCTCGAGAAGGCTGACGGCATCTCTCATACCGCCTCTCGCTACTCTGGCTATGACCTTCGCACCGTCCTCGGTGAGGGATATTCCCTCGCTCTTCGCGATTTTTGAGAGCCTCAATATGATATTTTCTGTCGATATGCGCTTAAAGTCAAAGCGCTGGCAGCGAGAGACGATGGTGGTCGGCAGCTTATGAAATTCCGTGGTTGCGAGGATGAATATAACGTAGGTCGGCGGCTCTTCAAGCGTTTTAAGCAGAGCGTTGAATGCCGAGGCTGACATCATATGAACCTCGTCTATAATGTATACTCTGTACTTTAAGAGTGCAGGAGTGAAGGCTATTTCATCCTTCATATCTCTTACGTTATCGACACCGTTATTGCTCGCCGCGTCCATCTCGATAACGTCGGTGGCAGTACCCGCGTTGATGCTGCGGCACGCCTCGCACTCGTTACAGGGGTTTCCGTTTCTCGGATTCAGGCAGTTTACCGCCTTCGCGAGTATCTTCGCACAGCTGGTCTTGCCCGTTCCTCTCGAGCCGCAGAAAAGATATGCGTGCGAGAGCTTCTCCGAGGCTACCTCGTATTTAAGTATATCGGTTATGGCACTCTGACCGACAACGTCGTCGAAGTCGGTGGGTCGCCACTTTCTGTATAAAGCTCTGTATTCTGACATAGTACCCCCAAAAAAGGCGTTGCACATACTGCGCCCTTACGCGCGCGGAAAAAATTGTCCGTGTGTCGGAAAGAGCCATACACCCCACCGTCGAAAATACTCTTACATACGGTAACCGACGCCACTGCTCCGAACAGGCTTCCTCGCGGCACACATGATAAACCGCTTAATGCTGCTTGGTTCCCCACCTGACATGGTTCACAGCCTCATGTTGCGCAAGACCAATTCTTCAACACAGTAAGCGAGGGTGCAGTCTACACAAAAGCAATCCTCGGGTGGGGAATGAACCCCTGCTATAGCGGATTTCAGGTACAAGGCACCGCTACCGCCCCGGCTGGTATGACTCCGTCCGACACACGGACACTTAATATTATAACAAATAATTTAAAGAAAAGCAAGTGCTTTTCACAAAAAACAGCACCTATAAGAAAAAATTTAACGCAAAAATGCCATAAGACTAGGTGATAACGAAGCCGCCGCTGACGTTCAGCACATCGCCCGTTATAAAGGATGCGCGCTCGGATGCCAGAAACAGAGCAGCCTCTGCAACGTCCTCGCACTCTCCGCATCTCATAAGCGGTGTTTCATCGCAAAGCTCTCTTACGGTATCCTCACCGAGGCTTTTATTCATCTCGGTGTTGATAACACCCGGTGCTATCGCGTTAACGGTGATGCCAGAGGGACCGAGCTCCTTGCTAAGGGCCTTGGTAAGTCCGATAAGCCCCGCTTTACTTGCAGAGTAATGCGCCTCGCAGGACGAGCCGACAAGACCCCATATCGAGCTGATATTTATTATTCTTCCCCACTTTTCCGATACCATACCCGGAATGACCGCCTTCGAATAGATGAAGGGGGCAGTCAGATTGACTGCAAGCGTTCTCTGCCACTCCTCAACGGAAAGCTCCTGAAGGAGAGAGAATGAGGATATACCCGCATTATTGATAAGGATATCGATACCCCCGAGGTGTTCGAGTGCCAGAGCGACTGCGCGCTCTATCTCCTCGGGCAGCTCCGAGTCAGCCTTTATCGCATATGCGCCGAATTCGGCGGCAAGCTCGTTTGCCGCATCCCGGGATGCTTTATAGGTAAACGCAACGGCATAGCCCTCGCGTGAGAATTTTTTGACAAGCTCTCTGCCTATACCGCGCGAGCCGCCTGTTATCAGAACTCGTTTCATACTTTACTCCAAGCTTTTATTCTTATTATACCTTTATAATTATACCCTTACCCGTCACAATTGTCAAGCACGGGTCGATACAACCGTTCAACAAGGAAGGAGATACTATGATTATCATTATCGGCTCTGATAAGGAGCTTGCTCTGACACACGCAGATATGTTTTATTATATGGGGGTTCTGGCATCGGCATATACGCCAACGGAGCTGACTCTCTCGGTCACTGCCCGCGCGGATGCTTTACTTGTGCTCGACCCCGTCACCGAGGGAGTCACGGCAGAGCGGCTCTCTGAGATGACTCTCGCAGATATTTACGCACTTTCTGATGAGGATTGCTGTGGCTACGCACTGACACTGCCGAAAGAGAGCTATGCTCCCGGGATACTGAAGGCGATGAACGAGCACAGGCGCTCGCTCGGCAAGCAGCCGCTCGGAATATACAGACTGTTCGGTATAGATGCATCCGTCAACCTCGGGCTGACGAGGCTGGGTGAATGCGTTATCGACCTGACGAGGACAGAAACAATGATATTACGTTATCTCATCCACTCCTACCCGAGGCAGGTTTCCGCTGAGGAAATACTCGCTCACGCATTCAAGTCAACGAGAACTCCCGAGCAAACGAGCGTCAGAACTCATATTTCGATAATAAACCGCAAATTCAGAGTGCTGACCGGATCACCGCTCACACGCGGAGGAATATCGGGATATTCTATCGATGAAAAGATCTGCGAAGCACGGGAGGGCGAGCTAGCTTTAAAGGCTTAATATGTTGTCGCTAAGCGACAATCAGATATCCCCGAGCTTTCAAAACTCGAATCTACGTTTTACCTACGGTGACGAAATATGTTCTCGCGAGGCGGGAACACAGTAAGACGAGCGAAAACGTGGGAAGGACACGCATTATGGATGAAGCTTAAATCATATCATCTCTCGTGACGGCATTGCTGTCAAATAACCATCGGGAGACAGATATGAACACACTTTTCCGTATTATATTAAGATTCATCGGGCTTATACTCGGTATCGAGGATGCCGAGAGCTTTCCGCCGCCGCTTTCGCGCGAAGAGGAAAGCGAGCTGTTCAAGAAAAAGGCACTCGGAGACCGCGGCGCGAGAGACAGAATAATTGAGCACAATCTCAGGCTTGTTCCCCATATTATCAAAAAGTATTACTCGGCATACGAATCGCCCGACGAGCTGTTGAGTGTAGGAAGTCTTGGACTCATAAAGGCAGTAGATACCTTTAAATGCGAGTTCGGAACCAAGTTCGCGACCTACGGTGCCAGATGCATACAGAATGAGATACTTATGTTCTTCAGAAGTCAGAAAAAAATGCGCAATGAGGTCTCGCTCGGTGAGCAGATAGATATCGACAAGGACGGCAATCCGCTTACCTACATGGATATAATCAGCACCGAGGAAAACGTGGCTGACGGCATAGACATGAAGATGCATATCGAAAGACTGCGCGAGCTTGTCGAGCGCGTGCTTGACGAAAGGGAGCGAGAGATAGTCGTGCTCCGCTACGGTCTTAAGGGCTACCGCCCGAGGACTCAGCGCGAGGTCGCGGAATATCTCGGAATATCGCGCTCATACGTTTCGAGAATAGAGAAAAAAGCTCTCTCGAAAATGCGAGCCGAGTTCCCTACCGCCCCCGATTTTGAGGACTGATCTTTCTTTTATAAAACTAGATAATTTGTTGATATCATACAAAGCCAAGCGGATGCTCGATACATTTCGGTATAGAGCATCCGCTTGGTTGTTATTTCGGTTGATGGGTTGTATTTTAAGATGGGTTACAATTTTTACAGAGCGAATACTTTCTGCCCTGCGCTTCGAGCTCTGCGATGATCTCTTCGAGGGTCATGGTCGAATAGATCTTGTTTTCCTCGTTCATCTTTTTTACACTCGAACAGTCCCAGACGTGTATCATATAGCCGTTCTTGTTAATGATAAAGGTGAGGTTTTCGGGGATCTCATCATCAGGCTCGGGGAGCTCGTAATTCGGGTCGAGAGAGGTACTTCCCGTTGCGTAATCGATGATAATGCCCTCATTTACGTTGTGGACAAAGACGTTGAAGCAGATGCCGTCACCCGACTCGGGGGTATCGTTACCGCCGTTATCCTCGATGGAGTAAGCCTCTATCGTAACACCGCGGCAGACAAGCTCGTCACCGACGAATACTGGAACAACACGGTAAAGAACGTGGTTACCCGTCTCCTCGATATAGTCTCGTACCATATTCTCGAATATTATCATTCCCCGCTGGTTAAAGTAGGGGGTGCCTGTCACGAGGTTCTGCTTATTCGCGTTCTCGCCCGTGAGCTGCCAGCCGATAAGGTGCGAGCGATTCCAGATATAGCCGCCCGTCACTATCGATCCTGAATACTCTGCCTGTATCCAACCGCTCGGATCAACGCTCGAGATGCTGCCGCGATCATCGGTCGGGAAAAGATCAATACCTACACAAGCGACGGTTATACCGCATCTACCAAGAGAGTCGAGTGCAGAATAATATTCGTAGGAAATATTCGAGAGGTCTGCTCTCAGGAAATAAGGCTTATTGCCGTTGATCTCGGTGAAGTTATAGCCCTTGAACTCGGGAATTTTAGTGAGAGGACGGTAGCTGTCGAGCGCGACCTGATAGGTTCCCTCGGGGGGATAGTCGGTGTTGTCCTCGAAAGGATCATCAGTGGGATTATCACCGGGGTCAACCGTGGGATCGTCGCCCGGGTCAACCGTAGGATCGTCACCCGGGTCAACCGTAGGATCGTCACCGGGATCAACCGTAGGATCGTCGCCGGGGTCAACCGTAGGATCGTCACCGGGATCAACCGTGGGATCGTCACCTGGGTCAACCGTGGGATCGTCACCTGGGTCAACCGTGGGATCGTCACCTGGGTCAACCGTGGGATCGTCACCGGGGTCAACCGTAGGATCGTCACCGGGGTCAACTGTGGGATCGTCACCCGGGTCAACCGTAGGATCGTCTGCCGGGGGATCTGTTGGCTCTTCGACGGGTCCATCGGGTTCAGGATTTCCGAAAATACCATTAAGTCCCTCAATATTCTCGATCAGCGAACACGACGTGAACGCCATAACGAGGGTAAGTATTAAAGCAATCAGCTTCAGAAAGTTTGTGCTCTTCATTGTGCACTCCTTTCGTTGACAGTAATTTTCCGTTTACAGTATAGCACAAACAAAACAATAAATCAACATTATTTCAAAATAAGCTCGGCATCACTCTTAAGGCTTGTATATTTTTATTGGAATACGGAAAAATAACCTTGGGACGCTGTGCGTTTCGTTTGAAGAACTTATGGCGTATGCCAAATTGAATGGGAGGTTATCGGAATGACGGTTATGAACAAGGTCGCGCTTATTATTACAATAATCGGCGCTCTCAACTGGGGATCTATTGGTCTGTTCCAGTTCGACTTGGTCGCGTGGATATCGGGCGGTGCTTCGACCGCACTTGCAAGGATCATATACACTGTAGTTGCTTTAGCGGGTATTTGGTGTATTGCCCTGCTCTTCGATAGAGACGAGAGTATGGTCGAGCATAAAGCTTAAATTAAAAGCCGGATTCAGCGGGTACGGTTCTCCGTGCCCGTTTTGCTTATGCTTTTAAAAACGGAGCTCGTTTTTTGGAAACACTTCACTTTTCGAGCAAAAAAGGCTCGGATGCTATCAATATGCTATTACCTCATTACGACTTTCGGCATAAACTGACTAATGGCGAAGCCGCCCGTAAGTAAGTTTAAATTAAATCGTTTAAAAACGCTTTGGTGTGGCAAAAATACGTAGCAAGAGGAAAACCCCTCATAATGCCGAAAGGAATAGCAAAATGAACATAAAGCGCGGTGATATTTATTACGCCGATCTCAGCCCTGTTATCGGGAGCGAGCAGGGCGGACTCAGACCCGTACTTATCGTACAGAATGACGTAGGAAATAAGCATAGCCCGACCGTTATCGCGGCGGCAATAACCTCAAGGCTCGGAAAGACAAAGCTCCCTACTCACATTGACGTAACGGGAGTAGGCGTCGGGCTCGCAAAGGACAGTGTGATACTGCTCGAGCAGATACGAACGATAGACAAACAAAGACTTAAGGAAAAAATGGGGCATCTCGATGAGGATACTATGAAAAACGTTAACAGTGCCATCGAGATAAGCTTCGGCCTCGGAGCCGGAACGCCCGAGGCGTGAGAGTTTACTATTGTGCATATTCGGCAGATCTTGCGCATAGGCTTAGACAGTAGCTTATATAAAGGACGGCCAAGAAATATGAACACATACAAGCCTGAGGGCGCGCTCATACGCACTCACAAGAATTACGAATATACCTCGAGCAAAGAGGGCTTATACGAGGCACTCTCGCACGGCATTATTCTCGAGGGTATAGCAATGCTATGCGACCATCAGCTCACACTCCATATCGATGTCGGCGCAGGTGTGCGCGCGATAATGCCGAGAAACGAGGTTCAGCTGACAGACAGGGGTGAGCCGGTAAAGGATATCGCGATACTGACCCGTGTCGGAAAGCCCGTATGCTTCAAGGTCCTCGGCTTCGAGAGGCTCGGCTCGGGTGAGGAGGTCGCTATCGTCTCCCGACGCTCAGCCCAGCTCGAGTGCAGGGAGAATTACATATCCGGGCTGACTCCCGGTGATATCATACCCACTAAGATCACGCATCTTGAGAATTTCGGTGCCTTTGTCGATATAGGATGCGGTATCACCTCTCTGCTCTCCATCGACTCGATCTCTGTATCGAGGATAGCACACCCGTCGGCAAGACTCTCAGAGGGAGATATGATATACACGGTGGTCAAGTTGATAGATGATCGCGGGCGTATATATGTATCCGAGCGCGAGCTGCTGGGCAGCTGGGAGGAAAATGCCTCACTTTTCAAGGAGGGCGAGACGGTAAGGGGCATTATCAGAAGTGTTGAGAGCTACGGTGTTTTCGTCGAGCTGATGCCTAACCTCGCAGGACTTGCAGAATACCGTGAGGATGCACGTGTCGGGCAGAGTGCGGCGGTGTATATCAAGAGTATTATTCCCGAAAAAATGAAGATAAAGCTCATTATCATAGACACTCACGACGAGCCGACCGAGCCTATGCCGCTCGAATACTTTATAGATACCGACAGCGTCACGCATATCGACACATGGCAATACTCCCCGAGAGGGTGCAAAAAAATAGTCGAGACGGTTTTTTAGCAGAAATGTTATTGCCATATCCCGAAAAATGTGCTAAACTATAAAAAAAGCACGGAGGCGGATATGGTTAATCTCGGATGTGATTGGGACGGTATTCTCGAGGATGAATTCAAGAAGGAATACTATCTCGAGCTGCGCGAATTTCTTAAGGTCGAATACTTCTCGAGGAAGATATATCCTCCTATGGAGGATATTTTCAACGCTCTCCGCTACACGCCCTACGATAATGCGCGCGTTGTGATACTCGGTCAGGACCCCTATCACGGTGCGGGTCAGGCACACGGCTTATGCTTTTCGGTAAAGGCCGGTGTGATGAAGCCGCCGTCGCTGAAAAATATTTTTAAAGAGCTTAATGCCGAGTACGGCATGGAAGAGCCGCCCACGGGAGAGCTTACGGGATGGGCAAGGCAGGGCGTGCTTCTGCTCAATACAACCCTGACCGTGCGCGAGGGCGCACCTATGAGCCACAAGGGTCGGGGCTGGGAGATACTTACAGACAAGATAATATCTATAATGAATGAAAAGGAAGAGCCCGTGGTCTTTATGCTCTGGGGCTCACACGCAAGATCCAAAAAGCAGCTAATTACGAACGCAAGGCATCTGGTGCTCGAATGTGCTCACCCGAGTCCACTGTCGGCATATAACGGCTTCTTCGGCTGCAATCACTTTAAGCTGGCGAATGAGTTTCTCAAAAGCGCGGGGCTTAGTGAGATAGACTGGTCGCGAACTGTATGATATATAAAAATACCAAGGGCTATCCCAAGCGGATAGCCCTTTTAAAATTGTGTTGGATTATAAGCACAATTAAGCAATAACCGAAGTCACCTTAAGGATAAAGTAAAGAAGAACGAGCGCGCCGAGTGCGATACGGTAGATACCGAAGGATGCAAAGCTGTTTTTCTTAACGAAGCTCATAAGGAATCTGATAACGAAAAGTGATACAACAAACGCCACTATCATACCGACAAGGAGATAGGTGATATAGGCAAATTCTTCGCCCTCGGGGATATAGACCGTGGTGTCCGACGTGTCGAAATAGGAAATAATAAATTTAAGAAGTTTAAGGAATGATGCACCGAGCATCACAGGCAGAGCCATAAAGAACGAGAACTCGGATGCGGCAGTACGGGATACGCCCGAGAGCATACCGCCGAGGATAGTAGAGCCCGATCGCGAGGTGCCGGGAACGAGAGCAAGGAGCTGATACGCGCCGATCACGAGCGCGTCACGGTAGCCGAGAGAGTATACGTCATTGATCCTCGGCGTCTTATCCTTATTGAAGCGCTCAATAAGAATAAAGGCAATTCCGTAAACAACAAGTGCTACCGCAACTACAACGAAGTTAAGAAGATATCCGTCTATAATATCCTCGAACAGAATTCCGATCACTGCACACGGAAGAACACCCACAATGACCTTAAGCCAAAGTGATAGGATCTTCATATTTTCTTCTCTTCCCTTTTTCGGTGTCGGAACGAGCTTATCGAAGAACAAAACGGGAACGGCAAGGATAGCACCGAGCTGAATTACAACGAGAAAGAGATTTCTGAATTCCTCGGTAACGCCAAGGGTGATAAACTCATCTATAAGTATCATGTGGCCTGTCGAGCTTATCGGCAGCCACTCGGTTATACCCTCAACGATTCCGAAGAGTATCGCCTTTAAAATTTCGATTATATTCGGCACAAAAAACCTCCAAAACGGTTGATATGTCAATAATTATTTGCAATAATTGCCTTTGATCAAACTGCGCGAATTATATCGCCTTCTTTCAACGGCGTCCCCGTATGCATGTAAAAACGCATATACGGATGCTTCGACGAGTCGATCGGCACCATATCCGAGTCGTACAGCGCATCAAAGGAAAGGGGTGCTCCGACACTGCCGGGAGTCAGGTACTCTACACTGTCCCCGAGAGTCATCTTGTTTCTCTGCTCGAGGAGCGCGAGATTATTCCGAGGGTCATAGCCAACACAAACGGCAAGATACGCCTTATCCTTGATATAACCCGTGGTTTCGGCAAGATTCGCATCCACGTGAGAATCCGAGAAATAGTAGCCCGTAGCGTAGTCCCTGTGGCTTACCGACTCGAGCTCCCGATACCAAAGCGGGTTATACGAATAGTTGCCGCTAAAATAGGAGTCAAGAGCCATTTTGTAAGTATTGGTAACGACTGCGGTGTAATAGGCGGACTTCATTCTGCCTTCTATTTTAAAGGAATTGATACCTGCCTCGACAAGCTCGGGTATATGCTCGATAGTACAGGTGTCGCGGCTCGCCATGATAAACGTCTCACCGTTAATTTCCTCTATGGGCATCTTACACTCGGGTCGCTTCTCCTCAGCTATTTCATAGCCGCTGATCTTATAATTCCATCTGCACGGCTGAGCGCACATACCCATGTTAGCATCTCTGCCGACGATATGCCCCGAAAGCAGGCATCTACCGCTATATGATATGCACATCGAGCCGTGAATAAAGCACTCGAGCTCAATATTATCGGGAATATTTCTTCTTATCTCGCGTATCTCCTCCAGCGTAAGCTCTCGTGCCAGCACAACACGCGTCGCGCCGAGGGCGCACCATGCCTTGACAGCAAGAGAGTTCACGGCATTCGCCTGAGTGGAGATATGGATATCGATATCGGGGAGCATCTCATGAGCCAGAGTCATAACACCGATGTCGGCGATTATCAGGGCGTCAACCTTTACGTCTTTAAGATTATCGAAGTAATCGGTAAGTGCGATAAGATCGGTCTCTCTCGGCATCGTGTTGACGGTAAGGTAAACCTTAACGCTTCTTTCGTGTGCGTAGGAAACCGCCTCCTTGAGCTCGTCGATCTCAAAGTTATCCGCTGCGGCACGCATGCCGAAGATCTTGCCTGAGAGATACACAGCATCGGCTCCGTAAAGGATCGCCGATCTCATTTTTTCAAAATTGCCCGCCGGAGCGAGCAGCTCGGGTCTGTTCATTTTCTTCCCTTTTCATTATTAATATAGCTTATTTTAACACAAAGCGACTCATCCGTCAAGCAAGTGCTATAAGATTGAGCTCCCACGCAGGCAGGCACCTCAGCCGCTTCAGATAAAGCTTGTATCCCGGGTGCTTCTCCTTCATGTAAAGAACAAGCTCGAATATGTCACGGCTCCTATGGTAGAGAGAGATAAGAAGTGCGGGGGCGTGTCGAGTTATCGTCTTAAAAGAGCCCTCGAGAGCTGCCATCTCCGCGCCCTCTACGTCATACTTAATATAGTCCGGTGAGAGCCCGAGCGAATCAACACGAATAAGCTCTACCCCGCACACCTTGTTTTCAAACGATGCAGTAGCAACTGCGGTCGAATTTCTGTTTCCCGATGAGAAAAGCTCCCCCTCGGTATCCTCATTCCATGCAGCCGCGTTGTATGCATTTATCGAAATGTCAGATTCACCGTCTACGTATTTCATAAGCCGCTTGAAGGTTTTTTTATCAGGCTCAAGCGCCGTGGCGTGCGAGAGGTGCGGAAAATATTTCTTCATCTCGCGAAGCGTGTCTCCGTTGTATGCACCGACATCGATCACGGTGCGGATATCCTCTCGCGGCATAAGCGAATAAAGCTCATCGGTACCGCAAAACGCATTCTCTAAGTAGCGCATCTCACCCGTAAGCTTATACCATACTACGTTGGCAAATACATTTCTTGAATCGCCATCGGCTAACGCCTCGTATGCAGATTTGATTTTTTCAAAATTCGCGTTATAAAAATCCTTGTCAAAATACTCATCAACACCCGCGACCGGCATATCCGGGATATAGAGGGTATATTCCTTATCGATATCCGCGATCATCTCGACGACCTCGGCACGGTTAGAAGCAAAGGAAAGAAGTATCACAAAATCGGAGTAGGTCGATCTAATCTCGGAAAAGGACTTTACGCGCATACCGCGAAAGCTATGCCCACGCACAAAGCCGTCCGAGGCAAAGATATCTGCGACCGAAGCCCCGACGGAGGCAAGACGGTCGAAGAGCTTATCTGCACCGTTGCCCATACCGTAAACTACGATGGGGCGCGTTTCATCCGCGAGCTTGTCCCACAGGTCAGACTGGACGGGATAATCGGGAAGCTTTGTAATATCCTTTGGCATTTCTCTTCCTTTCTTTCGATTCGTACTTGAATTTATCCTTCCTTTGTGATAGAATTTAATAAAAAACACAAGGAGATAAACAAAAAATGGACTGCTTATTCTGTGCAATAATAAACGGTGATATCCCATCGAAGAAGGTATACGAGGATGATAAGTGCTACGCATTTCTTGATATAAATCCTCAGGCTCCCGTTCACTGTCTTATAGTGCCAAAGGTGCATATCGCATCTCTCGACGAGATCTGCCCTAAGTGTGCCGAGACGATCGCTCATATCCTTGCTACTATCCCGAAGATAGCCAAGGATCTCAGCCTCGGTGACGGCTACAGAGTCGTTACCAACGTAGGTGAGAACGGATGCCAGTCGGTAAAGCATCTTCACTTCCACATTCTCGGTGGCAAAAAGCTCTCCGAGAGCATGGCTTGACAAAACAAGTATAGCATAGCCGACCAAGAGAGTCAAGCATTCTCATCTCATAACTTTTGTGATATATCCGCGGCAAAACGCCCTCGTACACCAGTTGTATGATAATGATTATAGAATGTCGAAAAGGCGGATAAGCCTTTTTGCGGCTGCTTCGTCAGCCGTTTAAAAAGCCAAAAGTGGCTTTTTGCTTCTACATCATTGAAACAGAAATCGACAAATTTCCTTCTCGAAATTTGCTTGCAAATCTATAATTTGCGGTCGAAATTCCTTAATTTCGACCTTTGATTGTCGTTATAATGATTATAGAACGTCGAAAAGGCGGATAAGCCTTTTCGCGGCTGCTTCGTCAGCCGTTCAAAAAGCCAAAAGTGGCTTTTTGCTTCTACATCATTGAAACAGAAATCGACAAATTTCCTTCGCGAAATTTGCTTGCAAATCTATAATTTGCGGTCGAAATTCCTTAATTTCGACCTTCGATTGTCGTTATGACCGTACTAGCAACAGCACAATACAGAGCATATGTGCTCAATTCTCGAAAAGCAAACAAAAGAGAGGCAGGGATTTCCTTGCCTCTCGTTTTGTAAATAGATGCTAAGCGGAAGATTAAATCTTCTCCTTAACCTTAGCTGCCTTACCAACTCTGTCTCTGAGATAGTAGAGCTTCGCACGGCGAACCTTCGCCTCACGGAATACTACGATCTTCTCAACGTTGGGGGAATGAAGGGGGAAGGTCTTCTCAACACCTACACCGTAGGAAACACGTCTTACGGTAAAGGTCTCAGAAATGCCACCGCCACGCTTAGCGATAACGGTACCCTCGAACATCTGAGTTCTGGTCTTCTCACCCTCGGTGATTCTGATGTAAACCTTTACACCGTCACCGATACCGAACTGGGGAATCTCGGTCTTAAGCTGCTCACTTACAAAAGCCTGGACTTTATCCATTTTGGCCCTCCTTATACTACGAACATTCATGCATGAGCCGCAGAGGACTGTTCTGATGATACACCGATGTATGCAAAAAAGGCATACGCACAGTTGGTATCATTATAGCACAAACGGTTGTCGAATGTCAAGTGGTGTCGCAAAGATTTTTGGAATTTGTTGATTTCGTGCTGATAAATCTGATCCGTGAATGTAAAATAGTGCAAATTTGTTATTGTATTTTATTTTTTTGTATGTTAAAATATATAGTGATGAATTATAGCCTAAGGAAAGGAGACGGAATCTATGCTTGACAAAGATGAGATTGGTGGCGCTGATGACGGTAGAGAATTTGAAATACCCGAGGTTTCGGTAGCATACGAGAATTTCGGTATGAAGAATGCCGAGAATGAGAGCGAGAGTGCCGTTTCCCCGGATATGCCCGAAGAAAAACACACCGAGGGTAAAAGAAAAAAAAGCAAAGCAAAGACGCGCACCAAGGTTAAGTCCGAGAGAATAGACACAGCCGAAGGCAACGAGCCGAGCGGCAACGCAAAAAATGCCGATGTAGGAAACGAGGAAAAGTGCGTTGAATCTACTCCCGACAACGTAATCGGGCGCGCTGTGGCGGCAGAACCTGCAAGCGGCACCGATAACGAAGAAGCGACTTCTTCCGCCCCTGTTTGCGATACCGTCTTCACGGCAACCGAAGATGGCGAAAGCATACCCGTTACAAATGGCGATGATAACAAAGCTGTGGCGAACGGTGAAGCGGATGAGAGCAGCGACATCGATACTGAAGGCGGTGAGAAAGCCGATATAGACAGTAGCGAGGAAGCCGATAATGACAGCGCTCTCAAAATTCCTTGCGATGACATAAACGAGGGATTGTCAGAGGAAGAAATCAGGAAGGACTTCCCTGATAATGCCTTTGGCATTGATGAAAACATAACCTCATACATCGAGGTGACCGACGGACTCGGGGACGGAGAGCTTGAGCCTAGGGTGATACCCGAGGATATATTTCCCGACGATGCGCTCGTTCAGACAGCCCCCTCCAACACTGACGGCGACAACGAGATCGACCTACTCGGTGACGTTGTTGAGACGGTCGAAGACGTAGAGGATGAGCTTAAGGTTGATGACGTTGAGGCTGCCGCACCGAGCGAAAACGGCGAGACGGCAGAAGATACAGAGGATGAGGTAATCGCCCCCGTCCCCGAGGAGACCTATAACCCCGAAAAGCCGAGGAGAATAGATGCGATATTCGACTTCGTCGAGCTTTTAATTTTCACTCTCGCCGCTGTGCTGATTATTACGTCCTTCTTCGTCAAGCATGCGGTTGTCGATGGCGGTTCGATGAACAATACTCTCTCAAACGGTGACGTGCTCGTTATTTCCGATTTCTTCTACACACCCGAGCGCGGTGATATAGTGGTTATCGAGGACCACACAACGGCACTTAAGAAGCCTATCGTTAAGCGCGTTATAGCTCTTGGCGGTGACAGAGTCACGGTTAAGGCCGACGGCATCTACATCGGTAACGATATACTCGGTGAGCCTCTTGACGAGCCTTACGTATTTATTGACTTCGAGGATTATATTTACAACACAAACGCCTTTAAGAGCGAGCTTAGGAATCTCAAGAGCTTCCATCAAGGCGAGGATTATTACAGCTTTACCGTACCCGAGGGCGAGCTATTCGTTCTCGGAGATCACAGAAACGATTCGACCGACTCCCGCGTCATCGGAACGGTCACAGTGGATGCGGTGCTCGGTAAGGTATTATTCAGGATAATGCCATTCGATAAATTCGGAGAGATACCCGAATAATAACCTAAAAGGTTAAACCCAAAAGAAAGGAGCATCATATGGCAACGAATCCCATACAGTGGTTCCCCGGGCATATGGCTAAGACACGTCGAATGATGCAGGAGTGTCTGCCTCAGGTCGACCTCGTTCTCGAGCTTGTCGATGCGAGAATCCCCTACTCCTCGAGAAACCCCGAGATAGAAAAAATGCTCGGCGAGAAGCCAAGCATCGTGGTGCTCACAAAATCCTCTCTCGCAAACCCCGCTCTCACGGAGAGATGGGTGAAATATTACAGAGAATGTGGCAGAAGTGCAGCGGTGGTAAATTCCACCACCGGTGAAGGCATAGATGCGCTTGCGGAAACGGTCAGGTGCGTTATGCACGAAAAGCTCGAAAGATACGCGTCAAAGGGCATGACGGGCAGAAAGCTTAAATCAATGATCGTCGGTATTCCAAACGTCGGAAAATCATCGCTCATTAACCGTCTTGCGGGCGCAAATAAAGCAAAGGTCGAGAACCGCCCCGGTGTCACCATGAATAAGCAATGGGTGCCTACATCAATAGGCCTCGATCTGCTTGATATGCCCGGTGTTCTCTGGTCTAAATTTGAGGATGAGAGAGTCGGAGAAAATCTGGCCATCACGGGAGCTATACGAGACCATATCATCGATACCGAAGAGATCGCGATGATACTCTGCACCCGTCTTATGGAGTGTGCTCCACGCGATTTTATGTCGAGATATAAGCTTACCGAGGATGAGGTCGACGGGCTCGACGGATACGATCTGTTCCGTCTGGTCGGAAAAAAACGAGGTCTTCTTATGAGCGGCGGAGAGATCAACCACGAGCGTTGTGCAGCAATGCTTCTCGAGGAATTCCGCTCTGCAAAAATCGGAAGAATAACCCTCGAAGAACCAAATATGTAAATAATTGTTAGAATACAGGGGTTTTTATGCCTAGCTTTGACATTGAAGATGCAATTTACGAGGAAGGATACGAATACGTTTGCGGATGCGACGAGGCAGGCAGAGGTCCGCTCTGCGGTCCCGTTGTAGCGGCTGCGGTGATACTTCCGCGCGGTCTTATCATTGAGGGTCTTGATGACTCGAAGAAGCTCACCGAAAAAAAGCGCGAGAGGCTTTACGGTGAGATAATTGAAAAGGCTCTTGCCTATGCTATTAGAGAGGCAAGTCCCGAGGAGATAGACGAATACAATATACTTAACGCATCGATGCTTGCTATGCGCCGTGCGGTCGATGCCTTACAGATCAAAGCTGATTATGCGCTTATCGACGGAAATTGCTCACGCGGCTTTGAAATTCCCACTCTCACGGTGGTTAAGGGAGACTCAAGGAGCTATTCCATAGCGGCGGCATCAATACTCGCAAAGGTCACCCGTGACAGAGGGTGTATCGAGCTCGACAGGCTCTATCCCGAGTACGGTATCGCGAAGCATAAGGGATATCCCACAAAGGATCATATGGATGCGGTAAGAGAGCACGGGCCGTCACCTATACACAGGAAAAGCTTCTTAAAGTTCCTCGACAAATGAAGATACTCGAGGTAGATACAGAAAAACGCAGGCTCGGTAATTTCGGTGAGCGCGAGGCGGAAAAGCATCTTAAGAAAAAGGGCTACCGTATTTTAGGGAGAAATTTCGACGACGGTGAGCATGAAATAGATATCATTGCTAAAAATCGCGACACGCTCGCCTTTGTCGAGGTAAAAACGAGGTCCGAGGCGGCAAAGGACCCGCGGGAGCCGCGTCCCGCTTCGGCGGTCACTCCCGAGAAGCAGCGCGGTCTAATTTCCGCTGCTCGTGCATACCTTTCGCTCCATCCCTCTGACCTCAGGCTTCGGTTCGATATAATCGAGGTTACGGTTTCGGGTGAAGCCGATAAGTGGAAGCTTGATAAGCTATGCCATATTGAGGGGGCGTTCAACAAAAACACGGCATTCAGGCCTAAATATCACGGTTGATGCCTTTGGCGTATAAGATCCCTTTCTGCGCCATAACCCGAGCCAACAGATGATACCGTCAAAAGCAAGGTTCACTCGCACAACGGGTGATCCTTCGGAAAAACAAAGCAAATATGCATTGCGGAGCGACACTCCGCGAAAACAGAATTATACATCGGGAGCAGGTGCTCCAAAGGAGATAAGAATGAATTACGTCAGCACAAGAGGAATCGATAACAAAGGGGTCAGCTCGGCTTACGCCATAAAGACGGGTCTTGCATCCGACGGTGGACTTTATATGCCAGAGAGCATACCCACTCTGACAAATGCAGAGATCACTTCCCTCTCGGATATGCCTTATACCGAAAGGTGTGCGACCATCCTTTCAAAATTCCTTACCGATTATACATATGACGAGCTGCTCGAGGATGCAAAGGGCGCGTACAGCGAGGCAAAGTTCGGCAGCTCCCCTGCCCCACTCACCGATCTCGGTGACGGTACCTATATGCTCGAGCTGTGGCACGGTCCTACCTCGGCGTTCAAGGATATGGCGCTCCAGATTATGCCGCGTCTTTTCGTCAGAGCACTCAGAAAGTGCGATGAGCACAGATGTGCGATGATACTCGTTGCTACCTCGGGTGACACAGGAAAGGCTGCCCTCGAGGGCTACCGCGACGTACCCGGAACAAAGATCAAGGTGTTCTACCCGACGGGCGGTGTCAGCGAGGTGCAGAAGCTCCAGATGCAGACCCAAGAGGGTGAGAACGTTTCGGTAAGCGGTATCGTCGGAAACTTCGACGATGCTCAGACGGGTGTAAAGCGCATTTTTGCCGACCCCGTTATGCGTGAGAAGCTGAATGCTGAGGGAGTTTTCCTCTCGAGTGCTAACTCCATCAACTGGGGCAGACTCGTGCCTCAGATAGTTTATTATGTATCTGCATACTGCGATCTGTTGAAAACAGGTAAGATCACACTCGGTGAGGCTATCGACGTATGCGTACCTACGGGCAACTTCGGAAATATCTTCGCAGCATATATTGCGAAGCTTATGGGTCTTCCCATCGGAAAGCTCGTCTGCGCATCGAACAAAAACAACGTTCTTACGGACTTCCTTAATACGGGTGTATATGACAGAAACCGTGAGTTCTACACCACGATGTCACCCTCTATGGATATTCTTATCTCGTCTAATCTCGAGAGACTTCTCTACGTCACTCTCGGTGCAGAAAAGACACGCGGATATATGACGGAGCTCACAGAAAACGGCAGATACGCACTCAAAGAGTGCGACCTGGCTCTCATAAAGGAGAATTTCGTCGGATATTACACCAATGAGGATGAGTGCCAAAGAACGGTAAAGGCGATATGGGAAAAGAAAAACTGCCTTATTGACACCCACACAGCAGTAGCGATCCACGCGACCGAATGCTATATGAACGACTTTAAGGCAGAGAGAAAGGTCGTCGTGGCTTCCACAGCGTCAGCATACAAGTTTGCACGCGACGTTTATACCTCGCTCACCGAAAGGGATCCTGACGGTGACCTCGAAGCACTCGAGGCGCTCAACAGGCTTACCGGCATCGATATTCCTACCCCCCTGTCGTCTATACTCACGAAGAGTGCAAGACATACGGGTGTAATCGACGCCTGCGAGATGGAAGACGCAACGCTTGCCTTCGCGAGAGATTAACACTCGCGGGGCTTGAAGGTGGCACAAACGGTGTTGGCGGAGCAATCGGCCTCACAGGGTCCGACGCAGATAGAGCCTGCATAGCATTCGCTTTTGCCGTTGTGGTACGCACAGTTTCTGACGTCACAGACGATGCCCTTAATGTGCTTCGCCATATCAGGTGTGCATTCGTTCTTTTGCTTCATTTCTTCCAAGTTACGATTCTCTTTTCCGCAGACTTATTGCCTGCAAGGTTATTTTGCCCGATGGACGGGCGATTATTCACCAAGCGGAGATTTTTATGTCACTTTATACGATAGCAGACCTGCATCTCTCAACGCTTGCATCGACCGACAAGTCGATGGAGGTATTCGGATCGCGTTGGCAGGACTATACGAGCCGTCTTGAAAGCAATTGGCGAAAACTCGTATCAGATAACGACTATGTCGTTATTCCGGGTGACGTATCCTGGGCTCTGTCGCTCGAGGAGGCGGTATCCGACTTGAAATTCATAGATAGCCTGCCGGGTAAGAAGATACTCGGAAAGGGCAACCACGATTTCTGGTGGTCGACGATGAAAAAGCACTCGGCTCTCTTTGAAAGAGAAGGAATAAAAACCATCTCGTTTCTTTACAACAATGCACTCGAGACCGATGAATATATAGTAGCGGGGACGCGCGGTTGGTACCACGATGATGACTGCCGCAACATGCCCGATAGTGCCGATTTTGATAAGCTTACGCGGCGCGAGGGACTGCGACTCGAGACCAGCCTTAAGATGGCGAGTGGAATGTCGGATGCAACGGGAAAAGAGGTAGTCGTTTTTATGCATTTCCCACCGTATTGGAACGGCAAGGAATCCGAAAGTCTTATGGAGATACTGCTTAAATACGGTGTGAAAAAGCTATACTTCGGACATATCCACGGCAACTATGCACTCCCGTCATCGTTCGGATACCGAGGTATAGAAATGAGCCTTATCTCGGCTGATTTTCTGGGATTCGTGCCAAAAATCGTGAAATAACGGCTGAAATTTGGGAGATTTCAATCCGATTTTTGAAAATCGCTTGACAAAACATTCTTATTGTTGTAAAATAAAGCGGTTATAATGTTTTCAAATAAAAAATAAATATATACATTTTTTCGGAGGAAGTAAAAATGAGCCTTATTAAAAAGGAACTCACCGAGAAGGGTGGCTACACCATCGAATTTTCGGTAGACAAGGAAGTATACGCAAAGGCAGAGATCGCCGCATACAAGAAGAACGTTAAGTCCATCAACGTTCCCGGCTTCAGACGCGGCAAGGCGCCCATGCACATCATCAAGACGATGTACGGCAAGGACGTATTCTTCGAGGATGCTATAAACGAGTGCATCCCCGAGGCTTTCGAGGCAGCTATCAAGGAGGCAGAGCTCGACATCGTCGGCAATCCCCAGTTTGACCTCGTTTCTATGGACGGTGATATCGTTCTCAAGGCAGTCGGCTTTGTAAAGCCCGTTCCCTCTATCGATGGATATAAGGGCATCGAGGTTGAGAAGAAGGTTGACGAGGTTACCGAGGAGAACGTTGAGGCAGAGCTTGCAAAGGTTCTTGACAGAAACGCAAGATTCGTAACAGAGAGCGACGAGGCAGTTAAAGAAGGTGACACCGTTACCATCGATTTCGAGGGCTTCGTTGACGGTGTGGCATTCGAGGGCGGCAAGGGCACCGACCACGAGCTTAAGCTCGGCTCGGGCAGCTTCATCCCCGGCTTCGAGGAGCAGATCGCAGGTCACAAGGTCGGTGAGAGCTTCGACGTTAACGTTACCTTCCCCACCGAGTATCATGCAGCTGAGCTCGCAGGTAAGGAGTCAACCTTCAAGTGCACGATCAAGTCCGTAAAGCAGCTCCCCGTTGCGGATGACGAGTTCGCAAAGGACGTTTCCGAATTTGATACTCTTGATGAATATAAGGCAGATCTCAAGTCTAAACTTGTAGAGGCAAACGAGAAGAAGGCAGAGGCCGAGGTTGAATCCAAGCTCTCTGAAGCTCTTATGGAGATGCTTGTATGCGATATCCCCGAGCCTATGTTCGCTATCGAGACCGAGAACTATCTTCGTGACTACGATACCAGACTCCGTCAGAGCGGCCTTGATCTCAAGACCTATATGCAGTACACCGGTATGACCCTCGACACCATCAGAGAGCAGCTTCGTCCCCAGGCAGAGAAGCAGGTCAAGCTCAGACTCGCTCTCGAGGCTATCGCTAAGGCAGAGGCTCTCGAGGTTACCGAGGAAGAGACCGCACAAGAGTACGAGAGAATCGCTACCACTTACGGCGTAGAGCTTGATGAGGTTAAGAAGATGATCGCGGCTGAGGACATCGATGCAGATCTCCTCGTTGCTAAGGCAATGACCTTCGTTAAGAATAACGCTGTGATCAAGTAATAATGCATTTTTATCAGCCGATGGTCACAAGAGATTGTCGGCTGATTTTTTAAACAGAAAGGAGATTTACTATGCCACTTGTACCAAACGTTGTAGAGCAGACACCGAACGGTGAGCGTGCTTATGACATTTATTCAAGACTTCTCAGTGACAGAATTATTATACTTGCAGACGAGGTGAACGACACCACCGCTTCTCTCGTCGTCGCACAGATGCTCTTCCTCGAGGCGCAGGACCCCGAGAAGGATATCTATTTTTACATCAACAGCCCCGGCGGATCGGTAAGCGCGGGCTTCGCTATCTATGACACGATGAACTACATCAAGTGTGACGTATGCACCATCTGTCTTGGCATGGCGGCTTCTATGGGTGCATTTCTTCTCTCAGGCGGTGCTAAGGGAAAGAGAATGGCTCTCCCCAACGCAGAGATCATGATCCATCAGCCTCTCGGCGGTACGAAGGGTCAGGCGAGCGATATCAAGATCCACGCAGATCATATCCTCAGAACCCGCGACAAGCTCAATCGCCTTCTCGCAGAGCATACCGGCAAGGATCTCGAGACCATCGAGCGTGATACCGAGCGCGACAATTTCCTCAGCGCAGAGGAAGCACTTAACTACGGTCTTATCGACAAAGTAATTACTAAAAAGGATATTTAAGGATGGCTGAAAAAAATAGCGGTCTGCGCTCCTGCTCCTTCTGCGGAAGAACCGAGCACGAGGCAACGGTGCTTATCCCGTCTAATGACGGAAGATCATACATCTGCGACAGCTGTATTTCGGTCTGCTCACTCTTTCTCGAGGAGCATCTGGCACCCGAGGTAGACGAGGAAACAGACTTTGACCTCGAAAATCTTACGGTCGATACCCTTCCCCGTCCCAAGGAAATAAAGGCGATGCTCGACGAGCACGTTATCGGCCAGGACGACGCGAAGCTTGCCCTCTCCGTAGCGGTCTATAACCACTACAAGAGAATTCTCGACCTCGAAGAAAAGACCGAAAGACAAAAGCGCGACAAGAAGAACAAGAATTCCGAGCCCATCGAGGATGACGGAGTCGAGATACAAAAGTCAAACGTACTGCTGCTCGGACCTACGGGTGTAGGTAAGACCTATCTTGCACAAACTCTCGCAAAGAGCTTCAAGGTTCCCTTCGCTATTGCAGACGCGACCACTCTTACCGAGGCAGGATACGTCGGCGAGGACGTTGAAAACATACTTCTGCGCCTTATTCAGGCGGCGAACTTCGACGTTGAGCTTGCAGAAAAAGGTATCATTTATATAGACGAGATCGACAAGATCTCAAGAAAGGGTGAAAACCGCTCGATAACCCGTGACGTATCGGGCGAGGGCGTGCAGCAGGCGCTGCTCAAGATACTTGAGGGCACCGTATCAAACGTTCCTCCGCAGGGCGGAAGAAAGCACCCGAACCAGGAATTCATTCCTATTAATACAAAAAATATTCTCTTTATCTGCGGCGGTGCTTTTGACGGTATCGAGTCGATAATCGAGCAGCGCAAGGGTACGGCACAGATAGGCTTCTTCGGAGAGGAAAAGAAATCTCGTGAGAAGGTCGAGAAGGGTGTGTACAAGGACGTCGAGGCTCATGACGTCGTTAAGTACGGTATCATACCCGAGCTCGTCGGAAGACTCCCCGTTATCGTTACTCTCGATAACCTCGATGAGGATGCGCTAGTCAGAGTTATAAAGGAGCCTAAAAACGCTCTTTACAAGCAGTATCAGAAGCTCTTCAGCCTCGACGGCATCGAGCTCGAATTTGAGGACGAGGCATTTAGGGCGGTCGCTCACCTTGCTATCGAGAGAAAGACTGGTGCGCGCGGTCTGCGCTCGATAATTGAGGGCATCATGATGAAGCCCATGTTCGAGCTGCCGAGCGAGGATGACGTCAAACGCGTTGTTGTTACCGCTAGATACGTAAGAGGAGAGGAGCCTCTTACGGTTATCAGAAGCGAAGCTATGGAGGCCGTACAATGAGAGCGATCTCTCCCGACAAGGACTATATTATTTCGATAAGGCGAGAGCTCCACAGATATCCCGAGGTGGGCTTCGATCTGCCAAAAACGCTTTCTATAATAAGGCGTGAGCTTGATAAGCTCGGTATTCCCTACACCGAAAGGTACGGTAAATCGAGCATTGTCGCAACGCTCGCCAAGGGTCGAGGCACTAAGGTGATAGCCCTGAGAGCGGATATCGATGCACTCCCGATAAAAGAGGACACGGGGCTTGAGTTCGCATCCCTGCATGACGGAATGATGCATGCCTGCGGTCACGATACCCACTGTGCAATGCTTCTCGGCGCAGCTAAAATGCTGAAGGCGTGCGAGGGTGAGTTACCCTGTGAGGTAAGACTCTTCTTCCAGGCGGCAGAGGAGTATGCTCCCGGCGGTGCAAAGCTAATGTGCGAGGACGGATGCATGGATGACGTTGACGCCATCATCGGTGCGCATATTGACCCCGATATCCCGCTCGGCACGATAGCGCTGAATTACGGTGCTATGAGTGCATCCAGCCACGGCTTCTACCTCGATTTCAAGGGCAGATCATGCCACGTATCGACTCCGCAAAAGGGTGTGGATGCCATTGCTATGGCTTGCCGTGCCTTTATGGATATACAAGTTATGCGCGCAAGAGAGCTTGATCCCAAGGCTCCCGTCGTGCTTGGAATCGGTGAGTTCCACGGCGGTAACGCAAACAACGTCGTCTGCGATTCGGTACACCTTCACGGCACGATAAGAGCGACAAGCAATCCCGTTGATGAGTACGTTTACAGGCGTATCGGTGAGATAGCCGAATCGGTAGCAAGGGATATGGGCGGAAGCGCCGAGATCACTACATCGAAGCACTATCCGTCGATAATAAATGATCCAAAGCTCGCAAAAAACGTTGTGAGCATCGGAAAAAGGTTGCTCGGTGAAGAAGCCGTCGACGATAATAAGGAATGCATGATGGGCGGCGAGGACTTCGCGTTCTACACGCTGAGAAAGCCCGGAGTGTTTTTCCATATAGGAATGAGGAGCAACAAATACGAGTTTGCTCCCTGGCATAACCCGAAATTTATTGTTGACGAGGATGCGCTTACAGTAGGTCCGGAAATGTTCTTTGCGTTTGCGATGGAGTACGGAAAGGATAACGAAAATGCTTGACGTAAAGCCAGATCTCGAATACATAATCAGAGTAAGGCGCGAGCTTCACAGAGTACCCGAATTAAGATTCGATCTGCCAAAGACTCTCGCCATCGTAAGGCGCGAGCTTGAATCACTCGGTATAGAATATACCGAGAAGTACGGAAGATCGAGCATTGTCGCATACCTTGCAAAGGGGCGCGGCAGAGCTATCGGAATCAGAGCAGATATGGATGCTCTGCCGATAAAGGAGGAGAGCGGTGTTCCCTTCTCCTCCGAGCACGAGGGAATGATGCACGCCTGCGGTCACGATGCACACACAGCTATGCTCATAGGAACGGCAAAAATGCTTAAGGAGTGCGAGGATGAGCTGCCCTCTGAGGTAAGGCTCTTCTTCCAGCCATCCGAGGAGAAAAGCCCCGGCGGTGCTATCCTTATGTGTGAGGACGGATGCATGGATGGAGTTGAAGCGATTCTCGCTACTCACGTCGACACCTCGGTCGAGCCGGGTTGCATTGCCTTCAATTATTCTAATATGAACGCGTGCTCGCGCGGTATTAAGATAACCGCTAAAGGCAAGGTCGCACACGCGGCTACTCCCCACAAGGGTATTGATGCACTTGCTATGGCATATAAGATCTACGGTGCTATCAGTCTTATTAAGGCGCGAGAGCTTGACCCTAAGGAATGCACGGTAATTTCAATAGGAATGATCAACGGCGGTACCGCACCGAACAACGTATGCGACAAAGTCGAAATGTACGGCACAGTGAGAACGCACAGCGATGAGCTTAGCGAGCATATATTCAAGCGCATTACCGAGATCGCTGAGTCGGTCGCGCGTGATATGGGCGGTGAGGCACTTGTCGAAACAACCGGTCTGTACCCTATCGTTACGAACGATAAAAGGCTGGCTGAGATATTCTACAGATCGTCCGTGCGCGTGCTCGGCGAGGAGCACGTAAACGATAAGCACGAGGCTTCGCTCGGCGGCGAGGACTTCTCGCGTTATCTGAAATACTCACCCGGAGTATTTTTCCGTAACGGTGTTAAGGTACAGAACGTTATATGCTCGTCGCATAATGCAAACTTCGTTATAGATGAGAGTGCTCTTGACGTAGCACCGAGGATGTATCTCGAATTTATCAAGGAATATTTCTCTATAAAATAAAAAGATAAAAAACAGAGCGCAAACGAAAGCTTTTTCTTCCGTTTGCGCTCTGTTTTTCCTATATAGGCTGTCAATAAAAGAAAATCAGTGTATTTACTGCGAGCTCTTGCGATATGCAAGAGGGCTGGTATCCATATACTGCTTGAATATTTTGTGGAAGTAGTTCGGATTGCAAAAGCCGATGGTATCAGCAATCTCTGCCATAGAAAGATCGCTCGAGCATAGCAGCTGCATCGATAGGTTGATACGCATCGCGTTTATGTAATCTATCGGGGTCTTTCCTATGCTTTCCTTGAACATCTTGGTAAAGTAATCGGCAGATACGGTTATCATGCCGGCAAGCTGCTCAATATAAGTCTTTTCGGTATAGTGCTCTGCAAGATAATCGATGACGGGGCGAAGCCTCAGGACGTTGTGATAAACCATCTTCTCTCCCTCGTCCTTCGAGCCGCAGTAATAGCGAAGAAGGGCGGTCATCATAAGATAGATGTTCGCACGGATGGGCAGCTTATAGCATACGTCCTTGTCCGAATACTCAAGATATGACTCCTCAATAAGCGCGGCAAGCACATCGTGAACGGGGTGCTTACGGTCAAAAACAACTATTTTATTCTTTGCCTGAACGTAGAACATGTAGAACACCTCGGAATCAAAGGGATCCATATTCTCCTCAAGTATCGACATATTGAATACCATCCCGCGAACAGATGCAGGTCCGTCTATTGAATCGACCCTGAACATCATAGATGGCGGTACACAAAGAATATCTCCGCGCTCAGCCTCGGCTACCTCGGTGCCTATCTGAACGCGCGCTCTGCCGTCGATAACCTCAATTATCTCCATCTCTTCATCACGGCACACGGAGTTTACTATCCTTCCGTCAGCGGTCGATCGGTACATGGAAAAGGGGAATTTTGCGTCACTCTTTTTCATTTATGTTTATCCCTTCGTTTGTTACTTGGTGTATAAAAACTGTGCCTGCATTGGGGTGATTTTGTCAGAAAATCTCGCGAAATGACAACAATTGTTGGAAACAAGACTTAATAGAAGGTTGCGACCTCTTGCTCGGGACGTTCTGCTCTTTCTATTTTAGTTACGGTAAGAACCGGTCCCTTGCCTCCGTAGAGCTTAGAATACTCCTCGGCAAGCGTACCCTCTACTATAACCCAATCACGTGTCTTAAGCCCAAGCTTACCCATGCCCTTGGCTACGACGCCACGGTATGCAATATCATCCTGGCAGCAGGTCATAATGTGCCTGCCTATCGCAAAGTGAGAGCTCGGGAGTGAGGGGTCAAGCGCGACTATTCCCTTAAAGCGGATGGTCCTGCCGAGATACTTATCCATCTCGTCTACCATGTCGCGGTAGAAGTACGCAAAATCATCGTCGCCGATAGTAATAACCTCTGCACCAATATCATAAGGCAGCGGATCCTCGATATTATCAAACTCGATCTCACCTTCCATATCCTCGTAGCAGATGTTCGCACGCTTTGACACACCGCGAACAAGCTTATGAAGCTCGTTTTTATCATACTCGGGCTTAACGCGGTTGAACACTACCATCTCAGCGCTTGTAAGCTTATCAACCATCTGCTGACGCATATTTGCGTTATAGATGAGTGCGGTGGTCGCATCGATGATGGCTATCTCCTGATATACCATCCAGCCCTCGGGGAGAGCCGAATAAAACTTATCAATACCCCACATGCCGTTATACTCAACGATAAGGATGTCAGCCCCCGCTCTTTTCTGCATGGCGGAAAGTCTGTCAGGTGTAAGCGACTGCTCATCGTCAAAGTGTGAGAATGCAACGTTGTCACCGAAGTCGGCAGGATCGTACTCCTCCTCACCGTCCTCGCAAAGAACTATGAGATACTTCTTCTCACCGTCGTTGAAATTCGGGTCCTGCATGGTCTCCTTGATAAAGGAAGTCTTTCCCGCCTCAAGAAAGCCTGTAAAAAGATATACTGCTATTTCCATTTTAAATGCCGAAGCACTCCTTGATCTTATTTTCATCAATTCCCGAGCCTATCACGCAGAGTCTGCCGATAACACCCGCTGAGCCGTAGCGCACGTCAATTCCATCGGGAACGTAGTCGAAGTGTATCCACTTACCGTCCTCGCCTGCGACAATGCCCTTTGCGCGGAGTATCATGCCGAAGTCTCCGCCCTCATCGAACTCCTCGAGAACAGCAGTAATCTCATCGACGGTGAATTTCTTAGCGGTCTCCGCACCGAAGCTCGAGAACACCTCATCTGCATGGTGATGGTCGTGATCGTGGCATCCGCAGGTGCATCCCTCGCCGTGCTCATGGTCATGGTGATGCTCATGGTCATGATGATGCTCGTGACCGTGTCCGTGGCAGCATTCCTCATCATGATCGTGGTGGTGACCGTGGCAGCACTCCTCATCATGGTCGTGGTGGTGGCCGTGGCAGCACTCCTCGTCATGGTCGTGATGGTGGCCGTGGCAGCATTCATCGTCGTGATCGTGGTGGTGGCCGTGGCAGCACTCCTCGTCATGGTCGTGGTGGTGACCGTGGCAGCATTCCTCGTCATGGTCGTGGTGGTGGCCGTGGCAGCACTCCTCATCATGGTCATGATGATGGTGATGATGGTGCTCGTGGTGATGCTCCTCCTCGAGAGCCTTCATTGCATCCTCGAGAGTGTCCTTGTGCTCCATTGCGGCAAGAATATCCTTACCGTCGAGATTGTCCCAAGGAGTAGTGACGATAACGGCGGTGGGGTTATGCTCTCTTATAAGCGCGACCGCCTCCTCTATCTTCGATTCCTTAGCGACGTCGGTGTGCGAAAGCACTATAGCAGAGGCATTCGCTATCTGATCGTTGTAGAACTCACCGAAGTTCTTCATATACATCTTGCATTTGGTGACGTCGGCAACGGTGGTGAAGCAATTGAGCACGCTGCCCTCACCCTCAGCCTCCTTTGCCGCACGGATAACGTCGGAGAGCTTACCTACGCCCGAGGGCTCGATAATGACTCTGTCGGGCTTGAATTCATCGAGCACCTTCGCAAGTGCCTTGGTGAAGTCGCCCACAAGCGAACAACAGATGCATCCCGAGTTCATCTCGGTGATCTCTATGCCGGCATCCTGAAGAAAGCCGCCGTCGATGCCGATCTCACCGAACTCGTTCTCGATAAGAACGACCTTTTCACCGACGTAAGCCTCCTTGATAAGCTTCTTTATAAGTGTGGTCTTTCCCGCTCCGAGAAAGCCCGAGAAAATATCAATTTTCGTCATAATGATACTGCCTCCTGTGAAAATCTCTGATTTACTTCTATTTTATAACTTTTGACCCGAAAAGTCAATATTATTCCGTTAATTAAAACGGAAAAATGTAGGTTTTTGCTTTTTATATCATACCCTCAAATCCGCTGTCAGCAAGCGCCTTATATACGGCTATCGCAACCGCGTTCGATAAGTTGAGGCATCTTAAGGTCGGGAGCATCGGTATTCTTACCGCGGTATCAGGGTGTGCCTCAATAAGCTCTCTCGGAAGTCCTGCGGTCTCCCTGCCGAAAACGAGAAATGCCCCATCGGGATACTCTACCTCGTGATAGAATTTCTCTGCGTGTGCGGAGAAATAGAAGCACTTGGCATCCGGGTTCTTTTCCTCAAAATCATCCCAGCTATCGTAATAGGTGATATCGAGCTTGTCCCAGTAGTCGAGCCCCGCGCGCTTCAAGGTCCTGTCGGATATTTCAAAGCCCGTGGGTCTGATAATATGCAGTGCAGCACCCGTTACAGCGCAGGTGCGCGAGATGTTTCCGGTGTTCTGAGGTATCTCGGGATTATATAAAACGATATTAAGCTTCATTTTCTTCTCCTCCACCCGTATATTGTAACACAAGGTGCTTGCATAATCAAGCAGAAAATATTTTAAAATTTACAAATACTCTATACTTTTCGCGCACGATGTGTTATAATTAGAATGGCGTAATATAGTGTCGGCTTAGCCACACACAATAATATACATAATGGAGCGAGGGGTATACCGCCCGAAGCTCGCTCTATCATACGGCGGCTTGCCGCAAAGAGAAAGGATATATTCAAATGGGTCTATTCAGTTGGCTGTTTGGTACGTACAGTGCAAGACAAATAAAGAAGATCACTCCTATCGTTGACGAGATCGAGTCGCTCGACGAGAAGTTCCACGCGCTCTCCGACGATGAGATGCGTGCATATACCGACAAGCTCCGCGAGGACTTGAAGGACGGTAAGACGCTCGACGATATTCTCCCCGAGGCGTTTGCCTTAGTACGCGAGGCTGCCGAGCGCGTGCTCGGTAAGAGACCCTTCCGCGTTCAGCTTATAGGCGGTATACTTCTCCACCAGGGAAGAATTGCCGAGATGAAAACGGGTGAGGGTAAGACCCTCGTCGCTACTCTTCCCGCCTACCTCAACGCTCTGAAGGGTGAGGGTGTGCATATCGTTACGGTAAACGATTATCTTGCCCGCCGTGACAGTGAGGAGATGGGCAGAGTTTACGCCTACCTCGGTCTTACAACGGGTCTTATCGTTCACGGTCAGTCGCAGAACGAGAAGAAGGCGGCGTATGCCGCGGATATCACCTATTGCACGAACAACGAGCTCGGCTTCGACTATCTTCGTGACAATATGGTCGTATACAAGGAGAGGATGGTCCAGCGCGGACACGCATTTGCTATCGTTGACGAGGTAGACTCCATTCTCATTGATGAGGCAAGAACGCCCCTTATTATCTCGGGAATGAGCTCGAAGTCGACCGAGCTTTACGAAAAGGCAGATGCTCTCGTGCGCCGACTTTCGCGCCACGTGATCAAGGAGGTCGACAAGAAGGAGGATCTCGACACCTACGACGAGGACTTCATCGTAGATGAAAAGGCTCGTACCGCAGTGCTTACCGCGCACGGTATCGAGAAAGCCGAGAAATATTTCGGCATAGAAAACCTCTCCGACCCCGAGAATGCCGAGATCTACCATCACGTCAATACCGCTATCAAGGCGCACGGAGTTATGCGCGCCGATATCGACTACATCGTCAAGGACGGTGCGGTCATCATAGTAGATACCTTCACGGGCAGACTTATGCCCGGCCGTAGATATAATGACGGTCTGCACCAGGCTATCGAGGCTAAGGAGCGCGTCGAGGTTCAGAAGGAGAGCCGCACCATCGCGACCATCACCTTCCAGAACTACTTCAGAATGTATAAGAAGCTCTCGGGTATGACGGGTACGGCACTCACCGAGGAGGACGAATTCAGACAGATATACTCTCTCGACGTTGTTGAGGTTCCGACAAACAAGCCCATGATCAGAATAGATCAGAACGACGTGGTATATCGCACGAGGGCAGGAAAGCTGCGCGCTATCGTCGCACAGATCAAGGAATGTCAAGAAAAGGGACAGCCCGTGCTCGTAGGTACGGTATCGATCGAACGCTCCGAGGAGCTTTCCGCCATACTTAAAAAGGTGGGTATTCCCCACAACGTGCTCAATGCAAAGCAGCACGAGCGCGAGGCTGAGATAGTTGCCCAGGCGGGCAGCCTCGGTGCGGTAACTATCTCGACCAACATGGCAGGACGCGGTACCGATATCATGCTCGGCGGTAACCCCGAGTTTCTCGCAAAGCGCGATATGAGAAGGCTCGGCTACGCCGAGGAGCTTATCGCAGAGGCGAACGGAAGTGCTGATACCGATAACGAGGAGATACTCGAGGCAAGAGCCAAGTTCCGCGAGCTCTATGACGAGCACAAGAAGGAGATCGCGCCCCTTGCCGAGGCTGTACGCGAGGCAGGCGGTCTATATATACTTGGTACGGAGAGGCACGAGAGCCGCCGTATAGATAACCAGCTCCGCGGCCGAAGCGGCAGACAGGGTGACCCCGGTGAGTCGCGCTTCTTCCTCTCTCTCGAGGACGATCTTATGCGTCTGTTTGGCAGTGACAGAATCATGGGTCTCGTTACATCTCTCGGACTTGACGAGGATACTGCTATCGATGCGAGAATTCTCTCAGGCTCTATCGAGGGCGCACAGAAGCGCATCGAGGCAAACAACTTTGAAAGAAGAAAGAACGTCCTCACATACGATGACGTTATGAACCAGCAAAGACAGATCATATATGCTCAGCGTCACGAGGTGCTGACGAGCGACTCTATCGAGGAGAAGATCACGGATATGATCCGTACCTCGGTCGAGGAGACCTTCGGCTTCTGCTTCGGTGCAGATGACCCCCAAGAGTGGAGATTCGAGGACTTTATCGCGCACTACCGCGGTCTTCTCACCGACTCCCGTGGATTCAAGTACTCCCCCGAGGAGCTTTCGGAAATTGACAAGGACGAGTGGTGCGAGGAGCTCGTAGAGCGCGCGCTCGAGATCTACCGCGGTAAGGATGAGGTATTCCGCGACGTGCCCGTCGCAGAGGGTGCGGACTCCGCTATGCGCGAGGTCGAGAAGCGCATACTTCTCGAGAACGTAGACCGCAAGTGGATGGATCATCTCGAGGCAATGGACTCGCTGAAGGAGTATATCGGACTTAACGCATATGCTCAGAGAGACCCTGTAGCGATGTACAGGCTCGAGGGCGGAAATATGTTTGATAACATGATCGAGGAGATCAAGGAGGACACCGTAAGACAGGTGCTCGCGGTAGTTCCCATCGGTGCTGTCACCGAGCGTAAGCAGGTGGCAACCGTTACGGGCACGGGCGCGAATGCGAAGAGCAAGCCCTCAACCTCTCCCGTAAGAAGGACCGAAAAGGTCGGAAGAAACGACCCCTGCCCCTGCGGCAGCGGCAAGAAATACAAGAAGTGCTGCGGCGCTTCGGGCAAGGAAGATAATTAAGCTTTTCTGAAAGGAGGCCGACTATGGGCTTTGGAACACTGTTTTTCGGATATTTCCTTCTGCTCGACGTTCTGTATTACCATTTTACGGATATCATTGCCGCGCTGGTAATGCTTTACGCGCTGTATAGGATATCCTCTGTCAGCGGATATTTCAAGGCACCGACGTTCGCCTCGATAGGCTTCGCGGTATTTGCGCTCGGTGAGCTTGTGCTCGGAGTGCTCGATCTCTTTGAGATCGGAGATCTCGGTGCCGTGATCACCTACGTCAGCATGGCAAGGTACGTCATCCTCGCCGTGTTCACAGCATTCCTTCTGCGTGCGATATACGGAATTGCAACCGAGCTCGACGTAGAGGGGCTGCCCATGAAATGTAAGACCATGACGGTATCATCGATGCTGGTCTACTTACTTCTTCTCTTACTCTCCACGCCGATGCTGACGAATCTTTTGCTCCCTGCGGTAAATGCCGTGCTATACCTCGTCGCGCTTATCGGCAATATCGTAATTCTTATATCTAATCTGACGATCATTTATACCTGCTATATGCGCATTTGCATGCCCGAGGATCTTAAGGAGAAAGAGGAAAAGCCCTCTCGCTTCGAGTTTATAAACGAATTCAGGCGCAGGCGCAAGGAGCGCGAGGCGGAGCGTGCCGAAAAAGAAAAAAGAAGACTTGAGGAAAAGAAAAAAGGGAGGACAAAAAGGTGAGTGAGATGCTTTATCCCGAGGAATCTCTCATTGATGAAAAAGTGCTGCGAAAGCAGAAAAGAAGAACTACCGGGTTATCGCTCCTTTGTTTATTCTTTATTATCGTTCCGAACTTCAATATAATCGACTTTTTACCCGACTTCGTGTCATATCTCATACTTGCGGGAATTTTCGGCAAATATGCCGAACAGGTCCCATACTTTGCCGAGGCGCGCGATGCTTACAGAAAGCTCGCTATCGTCACCGCGGTGAAGATACCCGCGATGCTCGTGATGGTTGCGAACATGGCATCGGGCAGAGATATCGTCGCGCTGTTCTCTCTCGTGTTCGTTTCGGTCGAGATTCTACTCCTTTTCGGTGCCGTTAAGAGCTCCTTCTCCGCTCTCTATTATCTCGGTGAGCGAGGCAGCTCGGTAGCTACGGTAGCCCCCTTCCGCACGCTCGGCTTTGAGATGCGCCCCGAGACTCTCGAGACCTTAACCTTCGTTTATCTTTGTATTCGCGGTGTGCTGAACGTTATACCCGACTTCTTCCTGCTCACCGCAGATATAACCGAGGTCCAGTATCAGCTCCGTATGATGTTCCCGATAGCGACACTCATATGTATGTCGCTGTCCTTTGTCTTAGGTCTTATCTGGCTCTGTTTCACGTTGTCGTACGCTCGCTCGATAGCCGGCGAGGGCAAGGTCGAATCGAGCGCAAGGGAGATCGCGGGAGAGGATAGGATGCTCGAGATCGAACGCGGCAGATCAACAAGATCCGTGCTCCTTACTCTTACGTTTCTGTTCGTGTCATCGCTCCTTTGCTTCGATATTTCCATAGAAGATGTCAACTCGGGAGTAAGCGTTCTGCCCGCTTTTATCTGGGCGTTTGCAATAATATTATGTGCTTTAAGGTTGTTTGACCGCGAGCGCGACAGGATGCTCGTGCTTATTCTCGGCATCGTTTATTCGGCTATCTCGGTATGGTCGGATTTTGTCGAGGTCGAGTGGGAGGCCGAGTTCGATCACGCGGATCTCTCCTTCCTTACAACCGCCAAGGATGCCTACATACAGATCGAGATACTCTCGGTATTTGAGCTGCTTCTTACTGTAGCGATCTCTGTCTTTCTTATGCGCGGTCTGTTTCGTTTTATCGACAGCCGTGTAGTAAAAAGGCTGCCCGACTCGGAGCTCTCAAAAATGCAGTCAAAGCTCTCGAAATCACTGAGATGGCAAACGATAGTATTTGCTTTCGCACCCGCTCTTCTCGCGCTGCTCAGATGCATTGGCGTATTCTTAAAAACACAGGTAGTTTTCATCCCCGTTGACTCGACCGCTGCCGATGTTACGACCGTGGCAACTACCCCCGCCCCCTGGCTTGGAACAGTCGTTCTCGCGCTGACGGTGGTATACGTATTCTTCAGCTATTTCTACATTGCGGAAATCAAGGGTGAGATAAAGCTGAAGGAAGAATAGGAGTTACTAAAAGAAAGAGCCCTCACACGAATTTTGTGAGGGCTCATTTTTCATAAAGGGAAAATTGAGAGCCGCCGCGAAATTCGCGGCGGCTCGGGTTGTTAATGGTTATGAGCGACAATATCGCGTTATTAATCGGCGGCGCCGACTTTTAATCGCCTTTGTCGAGTCTGAGCTTAAAGATCAAGCATTACGAATCGGTTATGCCGATTCATCTGACACCGAGAGATCTTAATATTTCATCAGCTTTTCTGATATCATTCGACGTAAACATCCTGCAGCCGTACTCTATCGCTAACTTGTAGGTTTCGTATTCGTCCTTTATGCAGATGCAGGGGATAATGCCGTTCTGCTTGCAATACTCGAAGCTTTCGGGGTAGTCAACGACTATTTTGTCCTTCTCCTCGGGATATAGGCAGCACCAATCAAAGAGCTCGGTTTCGGGGATATTCGCCTCGTCATTTGCACGGCGGCACTTATATATTCCCTGCCCGTGGATGGGATATTTCTTCGGTGCTTTTTTATATAGATATTCGAGGACGCGGTTGCTGAAGGAGTTGAGCATCGAGCGACCCTCTAGTCCGTATTCCTCGATAAGTTCGATAAGCTTATCTGCTACGAGAAATGCGTAATCGTCACCGAAGTCCTTCGGGTATATCTTCAGCTCCCAATTGACGAGCATACCGTTCGTTTGCAGGAACTCGGCAAACTCTCTTACGGTAGGTACGCGCTCTCCTGCGCCGAGGTCTATCTCGCTTAACTCTGAAAGCGTGAGCTCGTCTACGTTCTTGTCAATGCCGGAGGTACGAAGGGTGCTCCTGTCGTGTATGAGAACGAGCTCACCGTCACGGGTCATGCGGATATCGGTTTCTATCATCTCGCACCCGAGCGCGTTTGCCGAGCGGAATGCCGACATAGTATTCTCGGGATATGCTGCTCTGTCGCCTCTGTGGGCGGCAAGTATTACTCTTTTTCCGTCCATAATTACCTCATGGCACCGCGCCTTATTCTCATAAGCGTAAGTCTGTTTCTTACGAGGGGAGAATACTCGAAGAGCATATCGCGCTTATCGCCTGATACACCGAGCTCCTCTAAGCTCTTTAGTGCACCGACGGTGTCATATGCCGTGATAAGCTCATCCTTGGTAGGTATCGCATCAACTACGGCACGTATCTCGTCAAGCTTCTCGAGTATATGCTCACGGGTAATGCCTTTACATGAGTCGACCTCGTTCTCCTTTATTATCGAGCCTGCGAGTCTGTCACCGAAGGCATCTCTTATATAGCTTTCCGAAGCTGGAATATAATCGCCGAGCTTCTCTATATCCGACTCCACGAATCTGTGGTACTCGTCTGAAAGCAGAAGTGTTCCTACACCGACCTTCTCACCGTGGAGCATATCCGAGGAGACCGAAAGAGGCTCGGGGCTCATCTCGATGATATGCGAGATATGGTGCTCCGCACCCGAGGCGCAGCGAGAGTTACCGAGAAGCTGCATAGCAATTCCCGACATGAGAAGTCCGTAGGTAAGCTTCTCAAATGCTTCGGGCGCGCCTGCCCTTATGCCCTCGGTAGCGGCAAGCACGCTTTCGGTTGCCGAGAGGGTCATAGCGTATATCTCGGGGCAAAGGTACTCCCCTATAAGTATGTTTGCTATCTTCCAATCGCTGAGTGCGATATATTTTCCTATCATATCACCGAAGCCCGAGGCGCCAAGGCGCATGGGTGCCTGTCTTATAACCTCGGTGTCGGCTACAACGAGCGTGGGTGCCGTGGCGGTGAAGGTCTTTTTAAAGCCACCCCAGGTCATGGCTGCAACAGACGAGCAGAAGCCGTCAACGCTCGCAGCGGTAGGACAGGATACGAACGGGATGCCGCGCCCGTGCGCTATGTATCTCGTTATATCATGAATGGTTCCCGCACCGACGGCGATGAGGTAGTCGGCATCCTCAGGCATTTTTTCGAGTGCCGAGCCTACTCCGTGCTCATCCGCGTGAAGCCCTTCGGGAGAGAGTATTATCTCGAAGTCTGCCTCGGGGCGCACGAGCCCCTTTGCACGATACGTGTTTTCGTCATAAATAGCGACCGATTTGCCCGAGATGCCGTATTCCGAAAGATACTCGTCAAGATGCGACATCGCGCCAGACTCAACGACCGCAAGCCTTGTAGTTAGTCCGTGGTCCTTACCACAGACGCAGCCCTTAATACCTTCGCTCTTGAAAATCATTTCTTTTCCCCCTGTCCGTAGTATGCATCCTTGCCATGCTTTCTCATATAGTGCTTATCGAGAAGTGCTTCGGATATCTTGGCATTCGGGTTTAATGAGAGCGTGTGCCAAGCCATAAACGCGACCTCTTCGAGTATTATCGATGCCTTTACAGATGAGATAGCATCCTTTCCCCAGGTGAAGGGACCGTGAGAGGCAACGAGAACGGCGGGAATAGCCATTACATTTTCATCGGTGAAGCATTCGGCTATCACTACGCCCGTATTCTTTTCGTATTCTCCCTCTATTTCCGCGGCAGTCATCTCACGCGTTACGGGTACTGCACCGTAAAAGGCATCGGCGTGTGTCGTGCCGAGCGCGGGAATGGGTACTCCCGCCTGAGACCACGAGGTTGCATAACGCGAGTGGGTATGCGTGATACCGCCTATCTCCTTAAAACTCTTATAGAGCTCGAGGTGAGTGGGAGTGTCAGACGAGGGACGAAGTCTGCCGTCAACGACGTTGCCGTCGAGGTCGACTACCACTATATCATCGACGGTCATATTATCATATTCCACGCCTGAGGGCTTGATAGCGACGACTCCCGCTTCTCTGTCTATCTCGGAGACGTTGCCCCAGGTCAGTGTTATAAGTCCTTCCTTCGCAAGCATGAGATTGGCGCGAAGGACGCGCTCCTTAAGCTCTCTATACATTTTTACCTGTTTTCCTTTCTATCTCGGATATAAGGTATCTGCCTACCGCCGCGCTGAAGCGGAGAATGTCGGCACAGAGATCCTTCGGCATCCTGCCGACACAGCCGACGAGCTCGAGAGTGAGATCTCCCGCATATCCGGAATCGGCAATAGCATCGGTGAACGCGCTCCAATCTATACCTGCGGTATAGGGGATCATATGGAGATCCTTCATCCCGAGGTTATCGTGAACGTGCAGGCACTTAAGATGATCCTTGCCGAGCACGCGCACGGAGTCGGCAGGGTCGAAGCCCGTGAGATAGGTATGTCCTACGTCAAGACACGCATTGAAGCGGTCGCTGCCAAGACTTTCTATGAATGAACGGTGGAGCTTTGGGTCACCAAACAGAGGCAACGCCCTGCCAGACGGAGAGGAGCCGTAGAAAAGGTTCTCTACCGATATATCTATGCCGAAGCGCTCGGCATACGGTAAAAGCGAGAGATAGAAGCGTCTGTTTGCCTCTATGAGGTCAATATCCTCGCTCGGAGGCTTCTGCGCGTGGATGACGATGGTCCTAGCGCCGAGTATGGATGCGAACTCGATCGACCTCACCTTAGCCAAAAAATACGGATTATTCTCGTTCAGATCCCCGGCATCGAGAAACACGCCCTCAAACGGTGCGTGTGCCTGATTACAGGGTATGCCGAGCGCGTCGGCATATTCCCGCAGCTCGTGAGCACGTGTGAGGTAATCGTCACCGAGCATATACTTCTCGCCCTTGGATACGCAAGCGGAATAATCGTATGCGTCAAATCCCGCCTCCTTTATCATACGGACTGCGGTCTTATCGTCAAAATAGTCTCTGATTCTTAAAGTTTCAACAGAAAGTTTCATATATCCACCTTTAGGTAAAAGGGGGTGTCTCAAATACGAATTTGAGACACCCCCGAAAAGTTTGATAGGGGATAGTCAGATTTAAGGAAAAAGCGTCGATTCTCAAGGCGTGAGGCGTACAAACGTACGTCGAGCCTTGAGAGCGGCGGTAGAAAAAGTCCATTCAAATGAAGAAATCCGCAGGATTTCAACCATATTACCGTCTCATTCGCTATTGTTTGCTATATTTGACACATTTTCCGCTTCTTTTTGGACTTTTTCGGTTTTACTAAATGTGACAGCCACTATTGTGTTTTCAATACTTTTTTATGCCTTACCTACCGATCCGAAGAGAGTCATCTTCTCTCTTACGGTAGCCTTGATAGCCTCGGTGCCGGGTGCGAGGAGCTTACGGGGATCGAAGCCCTTGCCCTCAAGATCCTTGCCTGCCTCGATATATGCTCTCGTAGCTGCTGCAAAGGTGAGCTGGCACTCGGTATTAACGTTGATCTTAGCAACACCGAGCGATATCGCGCGCTTAATCATCTCCTCGGGGATACCTGTACCGCCGTGAAGAACGAGGGGCATATTATCAACGTCCGCGCTGATCTTCTCGAGAACGTCGAAGCGCAGACCCTGCCAATTTGCAGGATACTTACCGTGGATATTACCGATACCTGCGGCAAGCATGGTTACACCAAGCTCTGCGATCATCTTACACTCAGCGGGATCTGCTACCTCACCCGAGCCTACGACACCGTCCTCTTCACCGCCGATGGCACCTACCTCAGCCTCGATGGAGATTCCCTTCTCCTCGCATACTGCAACGAGCTCCTTGGTCTTAGCGATATTCTCATCAATAGGATACTTCGAGCCGTCGAACATAACGGACGAGAAGCCTGCCTCGATACACTTATACGCGTGCTCGTACGAGCCGTGGTCGAGATGGAGCGCAACAGGCACGGTGATACCGAGCTCTGCGATCATTCCGTTTACCATGCCGACGATGGTCTTATAACCGCACATATATTTTCCCGCGCCCTCGGATACGCCAAGAATAACGGGAGATTTCATCTCCTCGGCGGTGAGAAGGATAGCCTTCGCCCACTCAAGGTTGTTGATATTGAACTGACCTACGGCGTAATGTCCCGCCACAGCATCATTTAACATTTTCTTTGCAGAAACAAGCATACTTTTACCTCTTTTTCATATTCGATGCTTCAATTATAACGCATTGCGCGCGGAAAATCAAGCAGATATCGAAACTTAAGCGATATTTTTGCGGATAATTTGTCAGAAGCTATACTTAAGAGGTTTACAACACTGAAATTATATGCTATAATGATTTTAGAAGAGTAAGACGATCCTGTCTTGGGACTTTGTCTTAAAGGCGGGTGTATACTCGCCTTTTGCATTTTTAGTGGCAGATTACAGCTTCTGCTGTTGCTCCCCGCTTCGGTAAAAATTGCTCTGCACTCTTAACTTCACTGCGAGTGAGCACGAAGCAACTTAGCTTTCGCTTATGCAAAAGCTTCACCATATTGCAGCCCTTCCCTTTTATTGATTTGAAAACTAAGGACCGGTTAAAATGGAAATAAAAAAGATTGTTGCGATTGTTCTGTGTGTGTTAATCATCTGCTCGGTGATCGATGCGTTGATGCCCAAGAATCTGTTCCCTATCAAGGCTGCAGTAGTAAATCCCGAAAACGGCGACGTCGCTATATGTTATCATGATGATTGGGGCGGACCGTCGAGATTCAAACTCGATTTGTTTGACAAGGACGGAAACAAACTCTTTTCGTCAACGTTTCGTTCGGGTGGTAAATCTCCGCGTATTCTTATCCGCGATAACAACGTCCACGTTTATGTATGGAATTTAAATGAGCTTCATTCATTTGACAGA
>JAFVZL010000043.1 GCA_017508195.1 Clostridia bacterium
CAATGGTAGAATTCCAGCCTTCCAAGCTGGTCGCGTGGGTTCGATTCCCATCACTCGCTCCAAATGCGCCCTTAGCTCAGTGGATAGAGTGCCCGGCTACGAACCGGTAGGTCGAAGGTTCGAATCCTCCAGGGCGCGCCATTTAAACGTCCGAACTTGATCGGGCGTTTTTTGTGTCATGGGGGATTCGAAGGGGAAGCGGTACAGAACGATAGTCCAGTGGACTATCGTGACCGCGGAAGACCGAGCGCGTAGTTCGCGCGAGAATCGAATCCTCCAGGGCGCGCCATTTAAACGTCCGAACCTGCTCGGGCGTTTTTTGTGTCATGGGGGATTCGAAGGGGAAGCGGTACAGAACGATAGTCCAGTGGACTATCGTGACCGCGGAAGACCGAGCGCGTAGCGTTAACGGCACGAGGGTCTAAGAAAACAACACAGTGCGTTGTTTCCCCCCGAGTGTGACCGAGCCGCAGCGAGAAGTTCGCGCGAGAATCGAATCCTCCAGGGCGCGCCATTTAAACGTCCGAACTTGATCGGGCGTTTTTTGTTTTGTCTCGAAAAACGAGCATATTGACAAGATGACATATATTTGTTAAAATATATGCAGTAATTGATTATGTGAGGATATAATGCTTAAACGATTTGTCCCCGACTATTATTTTCAAAAGTTTGATATGGCTGATGCTGAATTTCTCACATCCATTGGAGTAAAAGGCGTCATTCTCGATGTAGACAATACCCTTGAGCCCTACGAGCATCCGCTCCCGGGTGAGCACGTTAAGGCTTGGCTTAATTCTTTAGCCGATGTTGGAATTCGGTGCGCAATCGTATCCAACAATAACGCTGCTCGCATTGACCTATTTAATAAAGAGTTGGGCCTTCCGGCATATAGCAAAGCCGGTAAACCGTTTAAGAAAAACGTACTTAAAGCCATGTCTGATCTCGGTACATCCAAAGAGGATACAATACTCATGGGCGATCAGATTTTCACTGATGTGTGGGCAGCCCACAATGCCGGCATCCGAGCTATTCTTGTACCGCCGATCAATGATAAAAGAGATTTTTTGACAAGATTCAAGCGATGGCTCGAGAAGCCCGTTCTCAAAGAATACCGAAGAAGAAACGAGGAAAAGAAATAATGAGTGCATATTTTGGTCCCGGAGGCAACAGCGACGCTTTCAAGGCGTCAGGATTTTCATCTACGCTTGATGCACCGGCGTTCGTCAGTTCTATTGGACTTAACGCATATGAATACGAAGCAGGTAACGGTCTGTCTGCTAATCCAAAACTACTATTAGCTATCGGAGAGGAAGCGAAGCGATATAATGTAAAGATGTCCTTCCATACACCCTACTTTATTTCACTGTCGGGTGTAATCCCTGAAAAGAGACTCAAAAGCATTGAATATATCAGGCAAAGTCTTGATGCATCTAAGCTCCTTGGTTCAAATACTATCGTTGTACATACAGGCTCGGCAGCAAAGATAACAAGAGACGAGGCTATGCGTCTTGCCGCTGACACCTTGATTAAAACACTCGAGTCTGTCGATACTTACGGTATAAAGATAGGACTCGAGACCATGGGTAAGGTAAACCAGCTCGGTACCCTCGACGAAGTTCTTGAGCTCTGCAGAATTGACAGTACTTTTGTGCCTGTTATCGACTTTGGACACTTGAACGCACGCGATCTCGGTGGTGTTTTCAAAAACGAGGATGACTACCTCAGAATATTCGATAGGATCTCATCTGCGCTTGGTGCGCAAGTTGCCGAGAATCTTCACTGTCACTTCTCGAAGATAGAATGGACTGGCTCGGGAGAAAAACGTCATCTGACTTTTGCCGATGATATATACGGTCCCGATTTTGAGCCGCTCATCAATGTTATTGCAAGGGAAGGACTTTCCCCGACGATAATCAGCGAGTCTGCAGGAACTCAGTCTGACGATGCTTTAACAATGAAAAAATATTACGAAAGCCTGATATAAATTATGGATAAATTAACTCAACTCAGAAGCAAGCTTGATACAATCGGTGCAAAGGCACTGATAATAACCGATGAAATAAATGTACGTTATCTCGTCGAATTTGAGGTTCAGGACGCATCCATCCTTATAACACCCGATATGGCGTATCTTCTTACCGATTTCAGATATATCGAGGTAGCGACAAAAAGACTCCCGGATACATTCGAGGCTGTTACACCAAAATCGCGCTTTGACTTCATCGAAGAAAAGATGAACGAAAAAGGAATTAACACTCTCGGCTTCGAGGGGGAAAAGATGACCTATGCGATGCATAAGTCGTTTAAGGAAAGGTTCCCGAATAGAGAGCTCATCGATATTGAAACTACGCTTGACGATATGCGTCTTATCAAAACCGAAGACGAAATAGCAAAAATACAGAAAGCGCAGGATATCGCTGACAATGCTTTTTCCGAGTTGCTTAAGGTCTTAACCCCGGACATGACTGAAATCGAGGTTGCGGCAGAACTCGAATATCTTATGCGTAAGCTAGGCTCGGAAGGACCGTCCTTCTCAACAATTGCAGTATCCGGCGATGCTTCCGCTCTTCCACACGGTGAGCCTCGTAACGTCAAGTTGAGAAAGGGTTTCCTGACACTTGATTTCGGAGCTAAGTACGAGGGATACTGCTCGGATATGACAAGAACTGTTGTTATAGGTCATGCCGATGAGGATATGAAGAAGCTCTACGACACAGTTCTAAGAGCTCAGCTCTCAGCTATCGAATACCTCAAAGACGGAAGAGATGCAGGCGAAGCGGATGCGGTCGCCAGACGCATAATCGATGAGGAATATAAAGGTGCATTTGGGCACTCGCTCGGACACGGCGTCGGTCTGCTCGTCCACGAAAGCCCCGCACTCACTCCAAGAGCAATGGGAAAAGTTTTAGTTCCCGGTAACGTAGTGACTGTTGAGCCCGGTATTTACATCTATGGAAAATACGGTTGCAGGATAGAGGATATGGTAGCAATTCGCGAAGTCGGTATCCATAATTTTACTCATTCTACCAAGGAACTTATCGAAATTCTTTAATTTTCAGATAAAAATCACGCATTTTCGAAAAAATATTTATTTTACCTATTGCAATATGCGCTAAAATTTGGTACAATATTTTTGTTAAAGTGGGTGTAAAGCAGTTGCGCCCAACACGGTAGATGACTTTTTTACCGAAATTATACGAGAAAAGGATGATATGCAATGATTACAGCAGGCGATTTTAAGAACGGTCTTACTTTCGAGATGGACGGTAAGGTATATCAGGTAATTGAGTTCCAGCACGTTAAGCCCGGTAAGGGTGCAGCGTTCGTAAGAACCAAGTACAGAGATGTTGTTACCGGTGCTACCCGTGAGGCATCGTTCAACCCCACCGCAAAGTTCGAGAACGCTATTATCGAGCGTAGAGATCTCGAGTATCTTTACACCGACGGTGATCTTTATTACTTTATGGATCCCGAATCCTATGAGCAGATTCCTCTTAACGCTGACAAGCTTGGAGATAACTTCAGATTCGTTAAGGAGAACACCACTTGCCGTATCTGCTCCTGGAAGGGTAACGTATTCTCCGTTGAGCCTCCTACATTCGTAGAGCTTGAGGTTACCGACACCGAGCCCGGTGTACGCGGTGATACAGCTACCAACGTTACCAAGGAAGCAACCCTTGAGACCGGTGCAGTTGTTAAGGTTCCGATCTTCATCAACACCGGAGATAAGCTTAAGATTGATACCAGAACCGGCGATTACATCGAAAGAGTTCAGGGTTAATTCTATACACCCTCCCATTTTTGCGGAGGGTGTTTGATTATTTATTTAAAGGAGTAGTATTATGAGAGTTACTGAAAGTGCAGCTTACCTTAAAGGACTTGCCGAGGGTATGGATCTCGGCGAAAATACAAAAGAATCTAAGATCATTTCCAAGATGCTCGATGTTATCGAGGAGATGGCAGCGAGAATTGATGCTCTGGAGGAAGAAAACAACGAGCTTTACGCTTGTGTAGAGGAGATAAGCTCCGATCTCGCCGGTCTCGAGGATGATTTCTACGGACTCGATGGCGAAGCAGAGTATGATGAACTGGATGACCTTCTTGATGATGAGGAAATCGATGCAGACGAATACTATGAGCTCGAGTGTCCCTCTTGCGGTGAGGTAATTTGCTTCGCAGGAGATATTGATCTTGACAGCCTCACCTGTCCTGCTTGCGGAGAGCTTGTTGGAGATATTGAGCTTTGCGACGGTGAGTGCGAGGGTTGTGCCGAGAAGGACAGCTGCGATCAAAAGTAATGTTGTTTAATTACCAAATTATATCATGAAATTTATAAAAAACTATTGACAAGCTATCCTTAAAATGATATAATTAAACGACGCTTATTGATAGGCTCTGAAAGAATGCATATATGCATCGCCTATGATAGCGATTTTACACGAAAGTGAGGTGCTTTTACATGTTCGCAATTTTCGTAACAGGTGGAAAGCAGTACAAGGTTTCCGAGGGAGATGTTATCTTCGTTGAGAAGCTTGGCGTGAATGAAGGCGAGAAGGTTACCTTTGACCAGGTTCTTTGCGTAGCAGGCGATTCGCTTACTGTTGGTACTCCCTATGTAGCAGGCGCAACTGTTGTTGCAACTGTTGTCAAGAATGGCAAGTCTAAGAAGATCGATGTCATTAAGTATAAGGCAAAGAAGAACGAAAAGAAGAAGATCGGTCATCGTCAGGATTACACCAAGATCCAGATCGAGAAGATCGAGGGTTAATTCGCAAAATGACAACGGTTGTTTTTTACAAGACTGACGGTTGCTTTTACGGATTCGAGGAGCAGGGCCATACAGGCTATGCTGAGTCGGGTGACGATATACTTTGCTCAGCGCTATCAGCTATGACGATGCTCATTATCAACGCAATTGAGGTTTCTTACGATGCTGTCGCTGATTATACGATAGATGAGGAAACCACAAACATTCGTTTAATAGCAAAATCCGCACTCCCGAAGTATGAGAGTGATGAAAAAAAGAGATTTGCTATTTCCGGTCTTATACAGGCTTATTTCTATCAGCTCATGGATCTTGTTGAGGATTATTATGAATTCCTCGACGTTAAGGAAATTGAAAGAGAAATATGACCTACATCAGACTGCCACAGAAAAAATATGGAGGTAACAGAAATGATTAAGCTTAGTTTACAATTCTTCGCTCATAAGAAGGGCGTTGGTTCTACTAAAAACGGTCGTGACTCCGAGTCCAAGCGTCTCGGCGTTAAGAAGGCTGACGGCCAGGCTGTTCTCGCAGGTAACATTCTTGTAAGACAGCGCGGCACTAAGATTCATCCCGGTAACAACGTTGGTATCGGTACAGATGATACTCTTTTTGCACTTATTGACGGAACCGTTAGATTCGAGCCCATTTCCGGCGGTAGAAAACAGGTTAGCGTTTACGCTGACTAATATAATAGGCTTTTAGCCGATTGCAAAAAAGAGTAGTACACGCTGCTCTTTTTTGTTTTAACAATCACAATCAGGAGGAGAATTATGTCTATCCTTGTAACAGGCGGTACCGGTTATATCGGTTCGCACACCGTTGTCCAGCTTATGGAGGCCGGATATGAAGTTGTCATCATTGACAACCTTTCAAATAGCAAGCTTTGCGTTCTCGACAGAATCGAGGCTATAACCGGGAAAAGACCGAAGTTTATCAAATGTGATCTTTGCGACAAGCAGCTGCTTAGTGAGGTATTCAGATCTCACCCCGAGATCGATTCAGTTATTCATTTTGCGGGACTTAAAGCCGTAGGTGAATCATGTGCTTACCCCCTTATGTATTATAATAACAACCTTATGAGCACCATTAATCTCCTTGAGTGCATGGTAGAGTATAAAGTATACAGAATTGTATTCAGCTCCTCGGCTACAGTCTACGGACTTCCTAAGACCGTTCCGATAAAGGAGGATTTTCCCCTCTTTACAACAAACCCTTACGGTGAAACAAAGCTCATGATCGAGCGCATTCTCAAGGATCTTACCGTAAGTAATCCCGATTTCTCGGTCTGTGTTCTCAGATATTTCAATCCGATAGGTGCTCACGAAAGCGGAACTATTGGAGAGGATCCTCGCGGTATACCGAACAACCTTCTTCCTTACGTTGCTAAGGTTGCAGCCGGCAAGCTCGAGTGCCTGAGCGTATTCGGTGACGACTACGATACTCACGACGGCACCGGCGTAAGAGATTATATCCACGTAGTAGACCTTGCCGATGCTCACCTAAAGGCTATCGATTACACCGCCAGAATGAAGGGAATCGATTATATCAACGTTGGTACCGGTAACGGATACTCGGTTCTTGATATCGTTAAAGCGTTTGGTGATGTATGGGGCTCTCCGGTTAAGTATAAGATCGCTCCAAGACGTCCCGGTGATATTGCTGAGTGCTACGCAGATCCTACAAAGGCATATGAGGTTCTCGGTTGGTCTGCAAAGCGCGACCTCGTTAAAATGTGCGAGGACTCCGCGCGTTGGCAGAAGCAGAATCCCGACGGATACCCCGATTAATAAAATAAAGAAACTACGTAATATATCGGTTATGTAGTTTCTTTCTATGTATGGAGATTATTATGGCTCTTTCATCAAAAAGACTGTTCTTGCTCGATATGGACGGTACTATTTATTTAGATAGCACACTATTTGATGGCACTCTCGACTTTCTGCGCAAGGTCAAAGAGATGGGCGGCAGATATTTGTTTCTCACCAATAACTCATCTAAAAGCTCGGAAAAATACGTAGAAAAGCTCGCACGAATCGGCATAGAGTCAACCGTTGACGATTTTCTAACTTCAACCGATGTGACGATAGAATATATATTGAATAATTACCACGGCAAGAAGTTCTATATTGTCGGCACCGAGTCTTTCAGAGAGCAATTGAACAATAGTGGTATTATCACCACCACCGAACCTGATGATGACGTATTCGGTATTGTAATATCAAATGATCAGGAGCTCACCTTCAAGAAGCTCGACGATGCATCAAAACTGCTTACCGAAAGAGAACTCGTATATTTAGCAACCAACCCCGATTGGGTGTGTCCCACGGCTTACGGATACGTTCCCGACTGCGGATCATTCTGCGAGATGCTTATAAGAGCCACGGGTAAAACGCCCATCTTTATCGGAAAGCCCGAGCCCGAAATGATATACGCAGCAATGAAGAAATTCGGATACAAAAAAGAAGAAACTCTGATGATAGGTGACAGACTCTATACTGATATAGCATCCGGGTATAACGCGGGGGTCGATACCGTTTTTGTACTCTCGGGCGAGGGAACTCTCAATGATCTCGAAAGCTCCGATGTCAAGCCTACCTATGTAATGACTAACATCAGAGAGATATACAACAATCTATAATCGATATTTAATATCAAGCAGAACAAGGAATATATAATGATTACAGTTTCAAATTTATCCTTCCAATTTGGCGGTCAGCTTCTGTTTAAGGACGTTGATCTGAAGTTTACTCCCGGTAATTGTTATGGCATTATTGGTGCGAACGGTGCTGGAAAGTCTACCTTTTTAAGGCTGCTATGCGGAGAGCTTGAGCCAACTCGCGGCAGTGTTTCCATTCCCGAAAACGTAAGGATGTCTGTTCTTAAGCAGGATCACTTCGCTTACGAAAAATATACGGTTCTCGATACCGTTATAATGGGTAACAAGCGCCTTTATGACGTAATGAAGGAGAAGGATGCCCTATATGCGAAGGATGATTTCACCGACGAGGATGGCATCAAGGCGGCAGAGCTAGAGGGTGAGTTCGCTGAGCTCAACGGATGGGAAGCCGAATCTGATGCGTCAAAGCTTATCCAGGGCCTCGGCCTTACAGATGATTATCTTTACATGGATATGTCCACTCTTAAGGAAAGCGAAAAAGTCAAGGTTCTTTTGGCTCAGGCACTTTTTGGAAATCCCGATATTGTTCTTCTCGACGAGCCGACCAACGGCCTTGATATTGATGCTGTAATGTGGCTCGAGGACTTTTTATCAGATTACTTCGGTACGGTTCTGGTAGTATCACACGACAGACACTTCTTGAATGACGTATGCACCAATATAGTTGATATCGACTACAATGAGATTAAAATGTATGTCGGAAACTATGAATTCTGGTACGAGTCGAGCCAGCTTATTCAGCGAATGATAAAAATGCAGAATAAACGTAACGAGGAAAAGATTGCTGAGCTGCAAAGCTTCATCTCCAGGTTCTCTGCAAACAAATCCAAATCACGCCAGGCCACAGCACGCAGAAAGCTTCTTGATAAGCTTACCGTTGAAGAGCTTCCTGCATCAAGCAGAAGATATCCCTTCATCGGATTCGATATGGACAGGGAAGCGGGGAAAGAGATTCTGCATGTAGAAGGACTCACAAAATCCATAGGCGGAAATGTTCTCTTTAAGGATCTAACCTTCCATGTCTTCAAGGAAGATAAGATCGCGTTTGTCGGTAACGAGCTTGCGATTACCGCACTCTTTAAAATACTTATGGAAGAGGACACCGCTGATGCGGGAGATTTCAAGTTTGGAGTATCAATTACAACCTCTTACTTCCCACACGATAACACCGCCTTTTTTGAGGGACACACCGAATCGATTCTCGACTGGATGAGACAATATTCCAAGGATCAGACCGAGACCTATCTTCGCGGCTTCCTCGGAAAGATGCTGTTCTCAAACGAGTCGGTATTCAAGCCCGTAAATGTGCTTTCAGGTGGAGAGAAGGTAAGATGCATGTTCTCAAGAATGATGATGTTCGGATCAAATATGCTTATTATCGATCAGCCTACCGACCATCTTGATCTTGAATCTATCACCGCGGTAAACAACGGTATGAAATCCTTTAAGGGTAACATACTCTTCTCATCGCACGACTACGAGATAATCAATACCGTTGCGAACAGAATCATCGAGATAACTCCTGACGGCTTCATCGACAGAAGCGGTACCTATGAGGAATTCCTCGAATACAAGCGTTCGCTTGAAGAAAAATAAAAAGCCCCGCTGATATGAGCTTTATGCCTCGTATCAGCGGGATTTTCTTTTTTATATTAGATAGAGCCTACGATGTAGGGAGCCATATCAGCTCTCTCTTCCTCGAGTCTCTTAGCCTCAGCAGCGGCCTCAGCCTCCTGCTGTGCCTTCTCCTCTGCAGCTGCAGCCTCTCTCTCGGCCTTCTGCTCAGCCTCAAGAAGAGCGCGGATGGAAAGAGCAAGCTTTCTGTTCTCGTTATCGATCTCAGTGATCTTAACGTCAACTACCTGACCAACGGAAAGAACGTCAGCAGGGGAGTTGATTCTCTCGGTGGAGATTCTCGAAATATGGATGAGACCGTCAACGTCCTCAAATACCTCAGCGAAAGCACCGAAGGGCATAATAGAAACGATCTTTGCAGAAACTACGTCGCCAACCTTGTACTGCTGGGTGAACTTGAACCAGGAATCCATATCCTCAGTCTTGTATCCAAGAGAGATGCGCTTCTTCTCCTCGTCAAGCTCCTTAATGTAAACGTTGATCTTCTGACCAACACTTACAACCTGAGAGGGGTGCTTGATTCTCTTCCAAGAGAGCTCAGTGTTGTGAACCATACCGTCAACACCACCGATGTCAACAAACGCACCGTAAGGAGTAAGGTTCTTAACGGTACCCTCATAGTACTTACCAACCTCGAGAGTAGCCCATGCAGCCTCTTCCATAGCCTTCTTCTCTTCGTTAAGAACGACCTTGATGGAGCCGAGCGCCTTTTTACGAGTGGTATCGAACTCAAGAAGCTTAATTCTCTGAACGGTGCCAACGAGAACGGAAAGATCTCCGCCCTTAGCAATACCCGTCTGAGAAGCGGGTACAAAAACAGTGTTGCCCTCAACGCTTACAAGCACACCGCCCTTAATGACGGATACTACCTTACCCTCGAGAATAGCAGCGTTATCATAAGCATCCTTAAGAACAACCCAGCTGTTGTCTCTGTCGACACGAGTCTTAGAAACGGTGGCAATGCCCTTACCGTCCTCAACTCTGATTACGAATACCTCGATCTCGTCTCCGACCTTGAACATCTCGGAGAGCTTAGCAGAGGGATCGTCAGTTATCTGATCTTTAGTAAGAATGCCGGTGAACTTAGCACCAAGGTCAAGCTTGATCTCATCTTTACCGATAGTAAATACGGTACCGACCACTGTTTCTCCTGTATGTAAAGATTTGAGCGAGCCTTCCAGCATCTCATTAAAGTTTTCCATTGTTTTACAAACCTCCGTTATAATGCCGTCAGGCGTGGAAGCGCCTGCGGTAATTCCTGTCTTTATGTCACTTGGTGGAAGAATATTACTTAGATCGTCAACAGTTTCGATGAAATAGGTCATAGGGCAAAGTCTTAACGAAAGATCGTAAAGCCTTCTCGTGTTTGAGCTATCCCTGCTTCCGATTACAAGCATACAGTCGGATTCGGCCGCCAGCTTCATAGCTTCATTCTGTCTATTTTCAGTGACACTACATATTGTATCAAAAAAAATTGAATTTGTATATAGCTTTTTTAAAAATTTTTTTATTTTTTTGAATTCTACTAAATTCTCGGTTGTTTGAGAGCACAAAATAGGTGTTTTTCCCTTAAAATCGACTCCTTCAAGCTCTTCAAGCGAAGAAAAAGCAAGCTTATCACCATGAGCATAGCTCATTATTCCGAGAGCCTCAGGATGAGTAGGATTACAAAAGAGAAGGAAGAAGGTATTGTCTGAGGTCTCATTATCAGCTATGCGATGAATCTTTTTGACGTAAGCACAAGTAGCATCATGAACCTTAAATAAAGGATGTGTTCTCTCAAATGAACGAAGACGTTCTTCAACTTCCCTAGTAACGCCATGTGTTCTTATAACAACACTCATAGGAACATCGGGAAGGGAATTATAGACGACTTCGACCTCATCGAGCGATATCACTTTGACACCAAGTCTCTCAAGCGCATCGTTATATACCTTGTTGTGAATCAGACTGCCAAGGGTGTAAATCCGCTCTCCGTCGCATCTCTCGGCTATCAGCCTTCGTATAAGCTCATCGGCTCTCCTGACTCCGGGACAAAAGCCTGCAAAACGAGAAACCGTTATACTCATTCCGCACCGCCGTCAGTTGAGGGCTCATTCTTTGATGGAAGCGAGTATCCGCCAAGCTCAACAACTTTACCAAAGATGTGCTCTGTGGCAGCCATATACTCGTTGTTGCCGCCATTTTCAAAGCCAAGCTCATCGTTAGATATGGGCTTACCGAAAATAACCTCCACCTGCTTAAATAACCTGTATTTATTACCCTCCGTTTTTATAAATACAGGGATAACGTCTGCACCCGATCGGTATGCAATAAGACCCGCACCGTTCCTGACGGGCGTTGTTGCAGGATCTACCTTGGGATACCTATGACCCTGGGGGAAAATTGCAACAATATTACCATCGGTAATAATGTCGATAGATTTTCTTATCGCGCCGATATCGTTGCCGCCTCTGTCGATTCCGATTGCTCCGAGAGCCTTGAAAAGCGAACTGAGAATCGGAATCATCATCAGTTCTTTTTTAGCAATAAACTTAATGGGTCTTGGACAGCAGGCGCCGATAAGAACGACGTCGCGCTTTGCTATATGATTTGAGCAGAGAAGGAAACCGCCATCGGTGGGTATGTTTTCAACTCCGACAACCTTTATTTTAAATAAAAATCTGAGGAAAGGAGCAAGGAGCCTATGGAAAAACATATAAACTCCGCTGCCGCTCTTTTTCTTCCGGACTTTTCTGATAATGGAAAGTACCTTCTTCAAAGTCTTTTCCTCAGTCAGCTTTGAGTTATCGAGAAGGATAGCATCCTTAGCGGGTACGCAAGGAGCAAGCTCGCGCGTAGAATCGTTTTTATCGCGCTCTACCATCTCTCGGTAGACTTGTTCATAAGTAGTTTCAACGCCCTTTAGAGTAAGCTCGGCGAATCTGCGCTTAGCCCTTGCTTCAGCAGATGCGGTAAGAAATATCTTCACCTCGGCATCGGGGATAATTACAGTACCGATGTCTCTGCCATCCATAATTACACTGCTCGTCCTTGCGATATTGCGCTGTGTGTTAAGCAGATATTCACGAACAGATCCGATAGCACTGACCGCTGAAGCCGCCATAGATACCTCGGGTGTACGGATGGTATCACCTACGTCAACGCCGTCAAGAAGAATGTGCTGCTTGCCATCAGTAAAGGTAAGCTTAAGATCTAGTTCGGGAAGCTTCGCCGTAACTGCAACCTCATCCTTAGGATCTATGCCCGAGTTAAGCATATAAAGTCCAATAGTTCTGTATAGTGCGCCGGTATCGAGATAAACAATACCAAGCTCCTTTGCAACAGCCTTAGCAAGGCTGGATTTTCCGGCACCGCCGGGGCCGTCAATTGCAATTCTGATCATATTTAATCACCTGCATTAAAAATTGAATTAGTATTCTGCCGCAGATTTTCCTGCTAAATATCCGGTTGAAAAGGCAATCTGCAAATTAAATCCTCCGGTATATGCATCTACGTCGATCACTTCACCCGCGAAGTAAAGTCCTGGGACCAGTTTCGACTCCATCGTACCTGGTCTGATCTCCTTCGTGTCTACGCCGCCCGATGTAACGATGGCCTCTTCGATGGAACAAAAGCCTTCGAGAGGAATTCTCATGCCCTTCAGAATCGATACCATCCTTTTACGTTCCTCTTTAGTGACGGAGTTAACCTTTCTCCTCGGATCGATGCCTGTAAGCGATACAAACGGTTCTATCATCTTAAGCGGCAAAAGACCGCCTAGTGCATTAATAAAATCTTTATTCGCATTAGCCTTAAAATCAGATAGCAGACGCGCATCGAGCTGTTTTTCATCGAGAGCGGGCTTAAGATCTATTGTAAGAGTAAGTTCACTTATATCAACACCGCGCAGATGACAGGATGCAGAGAGGATAACGGGGCCCGTCACTCCAAAATGAGCAAACATCATCTCTCCGAAATCGGTGTACAAATTTTTCCCCGATCGATCGGTAATACTTATTCCAACATTCTTAAGCGATAACCCCTGCATCCTTGTGCAAAGGTCTGATGAAGAACGAAGTGGGATAAGCGAAGGTATAAGCTCGGTCACGGTATGGCCCAGCTTCTGTGCGAGCCGATACCCCGAGCCGTCTGAGCCTGTAAGCGGATATGATTTACCGCCGGTGGCGATAATTACCGCATCGTAGCAAAGATCCGGCTCTCCGTTTATTACAAAGGTTCCGTCCTCTGTGCGAGATAGCTTCTTTACCTTATCATGTTTTATCAAAGCCGCCTCTGAATAACGTCGCATAGCATCAACTATGGTCTTTGCCTTATCATCCGATGGATAAACACGCTTGCCACGCTCGGTCTTAAGCTCAACGCCAAGCCCTTCAAAGAGCTGCATAGTATCAGCGGGGGAGAGTGCTCTCAGAGCACTGTATAAAAAACGCGGATTCTTCGTTACGTTTTCGAGAAATTCCTCGGTAGTGCAATTGTTAGTTACGTTGCAGCGCCCCTTGCCCGTAATTGCAAGTTTTTTCCCGAGGAAGGGCATATGCTCATAAATCGTAACATCAGCACCGTACATAACCGCTGTGCCGGCTGCCATCATACCTGCCGCGCCGCCGCCTATAACGGCAATTCTTTTTCCGTATTCCATGCTCATTTACCGGTATAAACGTCGAAGTCGTCCCAAAGACGCTCCAGCTTCTCGAATCTGTCGAGGATCATACCCTCACGCCTGTGAGTGATTTCGATAATCAGTGCATTTATTATACTAATAGGTGCAACGACCGAATCCATAAAGGAAGCCATATCTGTGTCAGCTATGAGAGAATAATCCGCGTGAGCAACAAGCGGTGAATGTTTGGAATCCGTTACTACTACGACCTTTGCACACTTCGAGCTGGCAAATTTGACTGCATTTACAACCTTTGAAGAATATCTCGGGAATGAAAAAGCGATCAGAACGTCTTTTTCATCGATTGTAAACATTTGTTCGAAGATCTCAGCGGTCGATGAAACCTGGACAAGCTTAACGTTATCGTATATCAAAGAAAGGTTGTACGACAAAAGGTGCGCAACAGGCTGCGTGCTTCTTGCCCCGATAACGTATATGCGCTTTGCGTGGAGAATCGACTCAACAGAATTATAAAAGTCATCACGGCTTAAATTTTCAAGCGTATTTCGCAACTTGTTAATATCAGCCATGACAACATTTTCGATGATATCTCTGCATCCTATCCTTTGCTTGGTGATTGCAATCCTCTGGGTCGGAGTGAGCTTCGTCTTTGCAAGCTGCTGAACTGCAACCTGAAAATCGCCGTATCCGTCGTATCCAAGAACGGATGCGAATCTTACTACCGTTGACTCGGAAAGACCCACAAGCTCGCCAAGACGTGCAGCGGTCAGATCTACGACCTGAGTACAGTCACGCATTATTAGAGTTGCAAGTCGCTTTTGCCCCTTTGAAAAATGGCTGTATTGACTTTTTATTCTTTGAGCTAGATCGAGCACCATGGCATAAACCTCAAGCTTGTTTATTTTAACGTCTCTATTATAACACATGCGCGCCCACATTACAATAGTTAAAAAGCAACAAAAATCGAGGACTGTATTTTACAATCCTCGATATAAAGCTATATCCTTGAAAGCCTGATCAGATCGTCAACTTCAACAGTATCTAAAAGGGGATCATGCGAAACAAAGATTATCAATCTTCTGTTGCTCTCCTCTCGGATAATATCCACAACTGTAGATACCAGTGAGCTGTCAAGCTCCTTCGTAGGCTCATCCAGCAAAAGGATATCGGATTTACGTGCCAAAGCACGAGCAAGCGCAATCCTTTGCTTCATCCCACCGGAGAGCTTTGAAGGCTTACGCAAAAGCTCATTATCACTAAATCCAAGCCTATATAACAAAGCGCGAACGGACTCTTTATCATTCTCGTCAGCATCATTAAAAGACGCTACAATAACATTATCAAGCGCGCTAAGCCAGGGGAGAAGCCTATGCTCTTGGAATAGGTAAGATATATCTCCGTCGCGATCGACAGATCCGCTAAAATCCTTGTCGATACCTGCAATAATTCTGAGAAGAGTGGTCTTACCAACTCCGCTGGGTCCCGTTATACGCACAAGTCCTGTGTCACCCAAAGCGAATGACAGGTTAGAGAATAGCGTTTTATCATCGAAAGTCTTGGTTAGATCAGTAACTACTATTCCCATATCTTTGCCGCCTTTCGAAGTAAGAGTTTTATTAGTATTTCAACGATAAAGCTGAGCAGAACTACAACGAAAGTCCACGCCAGCAATTCTTCTCCCATCAAAAAGAACTTAGCATTCGCAATTTCTCTGCCTATGGAATGTTTTGTATAAGTTATAATTTCTGCTGCAATACCGGACTTCCAAGCAAGACCGGATGCCGTAATTATTGCCGGAAGAACGCCCTTGATCATGGTAGGAACCGTGAGATACCAAAGCTTTTTTGATGGAGTAAAATTATAGATTTCGACCATCTCGAGAAGCTCTTTATCAGGCTCATGCATAGCATCATGTGCGCTTTGCCAAACAACAGGGAAGACGATAAGCACTGCTATGAGAGAAGGTATAACAGCCTCGGATAAAAGAAGCCAGAGTATCATGATAAAGGATGCAACGGGCGTGCACCTTATTACAGTTACGATAGGTGTTAGAAGATATTCAAGAGGCTTGAAGAAGTGCGCACAGATTGCAAGAGCAAGCGAGAGCACGACACCTATAACGAATCCCATGGTTATCCTGAGGAGCGACAAAAAAATCGAAGTCCAGAAATGTGCCGTGAACACAAGTCCGAATAGAACAGCAAATATTTCGGAAAGCGGCGGCACAATGAATGATACATTAACAGTTCTCGCTAAAACTTCCCAAACAAGGAGCAGCAGTGTCACCGCTATCGCATAAGGTAATAGGCTTCTCAGCTTATTTTTCATAATAGAAGTCATCTTTTGGAAGTGCCTGACCGATGGCGTTATAGAAGCCAACAAGCGTAGTCTTCATATCATCTCCGTCAATATATACAATTGAGCCATAGAGATTAGCGAGCGCGCTTTTTGCAAGTGCTTCTTTAGGAGTAATACCTGCTTTAACGATCATATCGACCGCACTTTCAAAGTTATCCTTGTTATTAATATACTCGATAGAATCCTTGTAATCGTTAAGGAAGCTATCAACAACGCTCTTATGCTCGGCAAGGAAGCTGTTTTTAACAACGATGCATCCCATAGCAAGCGGGGTGTCAGATACCTTATCCCACTCTTGCGATATGTTAAGATCAATTGTATATGTGTTGCCCTTAGCCTGTGCGTTGGTAATTGCAGTAGAAGCCATCGGCTCAGGAAGCACCGCAATAGAAACCTCGTTGTTAGCAACCGCGGCTGCAAGTGCAGGGTGATCTGCCATAACCTCGATCTTAACATCGATATCGACGGAATCAAAGATGTAATTCAGGATCGGTACCGTAGTAGAATTAGCCACAGAGGTATAGATCGTCTTACCGTCAAGGTCCTCAATAGAGCTTACCGTTGTTTTTGAATCAGTAAGAAGATAAAGCGAACCAAGGCAATTGATTGCGATAACAGAAACATCGAGCTTTTCAGCTTGAAGAGCGGCAACATTTGTGGGAAGACAAAGCATATCGAGCTCCCCCTTCATCAAAAGCGGAATAGCAAGATCGGGAGAGGCGTAATTTGTGAAGATATACTTATCTTCGTTGTCCTTGTTTTCATCGATCAGCTGAGCCATACCCATACCGGTAGGACCGTTCAGAACACCGATCTTAATTGCGGTAGTATCGACGGGACCGCATGATACGGCAAGGAGAACAACTGTTGCAAATACGAGTAGAATTGAGATGATTTTTTTCATTTTATTATCCTTTCGAGACCTTCTCGGTCAATAATATGTAAAATTTTGTTATCATATTGAATAAATTTGGACGCCGATAAGGACCCTAAAGCCCTATACAGCGACGCTCTTCCAACGCCAAGCGTCTGAGCAGTCTTTTGCTTATTAAACGGAAAGCTTACGTTTCCGACCTCACGGCACTGTCGCAAAAGATAATGTGCGAGTTTTTCTTCAACTGTACCCTCGGAGAAGGTGGCAATGCGCTCGTTAAGGAATCTTATCCGTTCTGCAAAGAATTCTATAATGTTTCTTGTAACGGAAGGATATTTCCCCATAAGCAGATATAGATCCTGTCCATCAACAAAAAGAATCGTAGATGCTACCTTAGCACGGACAATAGTAGGGAACTCCTCGTGATCGGATAGAGCACCGACGATTCCGAAGGTTCCCCCGACTCCAATCGAATTAATTCTCACGTCCAAAGTGTTTCCGCACGCCTTAAAAACGTCACACTCGCCTTTGATGACAAAACCGACCTTCTTTTCAAAAGTATCGGGAGAAAAAATTATTTCACCCCTTGAGTAATCCGCGGTAACGTATCTCAGACTTGATATAATATCGTCAAACAGTTCATCCGAGGTACTTTCCAGCAAGAATGAGTGACGAAGTATTTCAACATATTCTTTTCTCATCGAACCCCCCAATAAAGTGTCTTATCTGATACAGATTATATCATTATTTGAATAATTTGTCAATATTGAAAATAAAAAAACAGTGTTAAATAATTAACTTTTATAAAAAAAAGAAATATTTGTTGCAATTTTTTCACCCGTGTGCTATACTTTAATATGTTATTTTATATTATTTTTATATATCTTGCATGAGGTACTCTATGTATACAGATATTCCAATAAAAAATTTTGATTTTTCTACGTTCTGGCAATCGCTTTGCGAGGTCGTATGCAACTTCGATCTCTTTGATGCCATTGAAATATTCATACTTACGTTTATATTTTTCTTTACGTTCAGATTTTTGAAGGCAAGAAAATCCCTGACGCTTTTTATCGGCATTCTGCTTTGTCTTGGTTTGCTTGCCGTATCTGCTCATTTTGAATTCAAGGTTCTCGAATCCATACTGACCGGCATTGCTTCATCGGGAGTAATCGTAATTTTGATTATTTTCCAGCCTGAGATCAGAGAAGCTCTCGACAGAGTGGTAAACGGCTCATTAACCGATATAATGTCATTTGGTGACAGGAAGAAAAAACGAGAGCTTTATCACAACGTTATTGAAAACGTATGTGCTGCTGTGAAAGAGCTTTCCGCTGAATCCACCGGTGCGCTCATCGTTATCGAGAGAACAACAGAGCTATCCGATATTGCACAGACCGGTATCACTATCAACGCAGATTGCAACGCGTTGCTCTTGCGTAATTTGTTTTACAACAAAGCCCCATTACATGACGGCGCTATCGTTATTATTGAGGGAAAAATCGCCTCAGCAGGCTGTTTTCTTCCGCTCACCAGACGCTCGGATATCGATCCCGACCTAGGTACAAGACACAGAGCCGCTCTTGGTATGTCTGAGTCCAGCGATGCCATCATTATCGTTGTTTCAGAGGAAACGGGCAATATTTCCGTAGCGCACGACTTCAACCTTAATCGTAACATCACTGTTGAGGAGCTTCATAACTACCTTACAGAGAAGATTATCCGCACAAGCGGAAATAATTGAGAGGTGTACCGTGAACAAAAAAATATTAGGCGTGAAAATCGGCACAATTCTCGTGTTTATACTTAGTATAGCAGCCGCATTCATCACATGGCTGCTCGTCAACATAGTTGTATGATCTCATACGCACTTTACGTTGTCAGCAATATTGCACTCCCGTTTCGCGCCTCTATCAAAGAGGCGCTTTCGGTTGCTTCACGCAAGCTGAATTCGGCAGGTATATTACATTCCCCCCTAGACCTGTATGTATATCGCAGAAGTATAGATGCCAGAAACAAATCGGACATCAAATTTGTTTATTCCATAGCATTAAGATCACCCGAGGTCCCACCGGCACACGAAAAGCTTGCTAAGCTCGGAATTACCAGAGTAGAGTATTCCTCGCCCGTGTTTGAGGTTGGCGAAAAAAAAGCAACGGCGCCAATCGTAGTTGTAGGTAGCGGTCCCGCCGGGCTTTTTGCCTCGCTTATTCTTGCGGAGGCAGGTTTCAAGGTCAGGCTTATTGAGCGCGGCGGATGTGTGGATGAGAGAAAATCGGCCGTAGAATTCTTTAAGAAAACGAGAATCCTCGATCCGAATACAAATATTCAGTTTGGAGCAGGCGGGGCGGGTACTTTCTCAGATGGTAAGCTCGTTACGAGAATCAACGATCCAATGTGCTCATACGTTCTCGAGCGTTTTGTTGAATTTGGCGCTCCCGAGGAAATTCTTTATCTGGCAAAGCCACATATTGGTACCGATATACTTTCTTCGGTTGTAGATAACATACTGAAACGTATCGAGGAGCTCGGATCATCCGTCCATTACCACACGACTATGCTCGACTTCAAAGATACCTGTGGAACGATCAAGAATGTAGTCACAGATAAAGGTGAGATCGAATGCTCGGCGGTGATCCTTGCAATCGGACATAGCGCGCGGGATACCTATAAATGTCTCTTAGATCACTCAATGGATATTTCCTCTAAAGACTTTTCGGTCGGAATGAGGATAGAACACAAGCGGCGTATGATAGACGAGGCGCTTTACGGAGATAACGCGCAGGATCCTCTTTTACCAAGCGGAGAATATAACCTCTCACATAACACCAAGGTGCGAGGAGTTTATACTTTTTGTATGTGCCCGGGCGGCGAGGTTGTAGCAGCCACAAGTGAAACAGACGGTGTCGTGGTAAACGGTATGAGCGAGCACGCAAGATCCGGGGAGAACTCCAACTGCGCTGTCTGTTGCAGCGTTTTCCGTGCGGATTACGGCTCTACACCCGAGAGTGCAATAGAATTCCAGAGAAAGATCGAAAGAGCAGCCTTTCACTCTGCGGGTAAAAACTATAACGCACCAATAATTACCGTAGGAGATTTTCTTCGAGGTGAATGTAAGCGAGATCCTTACGACGTAATCCCCACATATATGAATGGCTCGGGAGTTACTCTCACTTCTCCCGAAAGATATCTTCCAAGCTTCGTTACCGAAGCAATAAAGGGAGCTCTCTTGAGCTTCGATAAAAAAATTCAAGGATTCGCATCTTTCGGTTCAGTCCTTACAGGTCCGGAGACCAGGACAAGTTCTCCGATAAGAATTCAACGTTCACAAGATACGCGACTTGCGACGGGTTACAATAATCTTTTTCCTTCCGGAGAAGGAGCAGGATATGCCGGCGGTATTTCCAGCGCGGCAATAGACGGTGTCAAGTGCGCCCTTGCACTGATGAAAATATACAGACCATAATTGCGGGTGAAATCAAGACCGCACCCCTCGCAGAGGGTAGCTGCGCTTAATTTGTTATTAAATTGAAAGGCGGGTCCGTGACCCGACTAACGGTAAAAATGAATATAAAAGAAAAAAACAGGGAGAAGATCTGGCTGTCAAAGCAGGACACCTCACCCGAGGCTCTTGAATCCCAGGATCTTATTGCCCGCAAGCTGAGGGTTGATCCCATAGTCGCAAAGCTACTTTATATCCGCGGCTATACCAACCCGTCTTCCGCTATGTCTTTTTTACGCATGGAGGATGAAATTTTCATTAATCCCTTCAGGATGAAGGATATGGAAAAGGCGGTCGCAAGAATACGTAAGGCCGTTGAATCCAAAGAGAAGATTACTATCTACGGAGATTATGACGTAGACGGAGTAACGTCGGTATGTACACTTTATCTTTATCTTCAATCCAAGGGGGCAAACGTTGACTATTACATACCCAACCGCTCCGGTGAAGGATACGGTGTTTCCTGTTCTGCAATCGATGCTATAAAAGAAAACGGCACGACACTGATCATCACCGTTGACACGGGTGTTACCGCAACAGAGGAGGTTCTCTACGCTAAAAGCATCGGTGTCGATTTTGTAGTAACAGATCACCACGAGTGCCGTTCCGATCTTCCTTTAGCTGAGGCGGTCATTAACCCACACAGGCCTGACTGCGAGTATCCATTCAAGGAGCTCGCCGGAGTAGGCGTAGTTTTCAAGCTTCTTTGTGCATATGAGGAAAGTACATACGGTGTTAATAGGAGAACCGCAACCTACAACGTTATTAAGGAATACGCAGACCTTGTTTGTATTGGAACGATTGCCGATGTTATGCCCATCAAGGAGGAAAACAGGATAATCGTAAAGTACGGTCTCGGAATGATCGACACAACCGACCGTCCCGGACTTCTGGCACTCATCGATGCGGCAAGCGGAAGAGATGCACGCAGAAACGATCGCTCGATGAAAAGAAAGAAAAAAGCAAAAATAACTTCGAGCTTCATAGGCTTTACTCTGGCGCCGAGAATAAATGCAGCAGGAAGAGTCAGAAGTGCAACAGTAGCCGTTGAGCTATTTCTGTCTGACAATTATGATGACGCTATGGAAATTGCAACCGAGTTATGCAACGCAAACAAGGAGCGCCAGGCAGAGGAAAATACCATAATGCTCGAAGCCTATAAGAAGATCGATGCGCTTGATATCGACCGTTATCCCGTTATCGTGCTTGATGCAAATGATTGGCACCACGGAGTAATAGGTATAGTATCATCCAGAATCACCGAAAAATATTCTCGCCCATCAATACTTGTTTCCTTCGAGGGTAACGAGGGTATACCATCAAACGAGGACATCGGTAAGGGTTCCGGAAGAAGCATAAAAGGACTCAATATGGTCGATGCTCTATGCCACTGCTCCGACCTTCTTGTAAAATTCGGCGGACACGAGCTTGCCGCCGGACTTTCGGTTACCCGAGAAAACCTTCCTCTCTTCAGAGAAAAGATTAATGAATATGCAAGAGAACAGCTTACTGACAGTGATATGGTTCACGTTATTGAGGCTGATATGGAAATCCCATTCTCAAGTATATCTTTAGCTCTTGCCGAGTCTATATCTCAGCTTGAGCCCTTCGGTGTTGGTAACCCCGTCCCATTATTTATTGTCAAGGGAGTGCATTTGTTTGAGCTTTCCGGAATCAGCGACGGGAAGCACTCGAAAATGGTTCTCGGAGACGGTGAAAAAACTATATCTGCTATGTGCTTTTCAAACTCTCCCGATTCTCTTGGAGTTTATGTAGGTGACAAGGTGGATTGCCTGTTTTCGCTTGATATCAACGAATGGCAGGATAGAAGAAATGTACAGCTTGTTGTAAGAGATATCAAGGCATCCGAGTCTCAACTTAACGCTCACGGCAAAGAGGTAGACCGTTTTATAGAAATTAAGAACGGTGATCCGATCAGAGCCGAAGAGGATGTTATCCCGTCAAGAGAGGACTTTGTTCTGACATACAGATTTATTCAGAATGCACTGCATCAGGGGCAGGACACATTTTCACACAGAGACCTTGTATCCAAGCTTTCTCATGGTCACACCGCAAAGGGGATCAATTACGTCAAGCTGAAATTTATTTTTATGATATTCACAGAAATGAATATCGTTTCAATAGAGGAGATAGAGAGCGACGTTTATAAGTTCAACCTGCATTTCTCGTCATCCAAAAAGGACCTCGAGAAATCGGGAATACTCAAGAAATTACGCTCTCAGCTCAGAGTATAATTGGTGATATTATGTTTCAACTGTTAAGACCGTTGTTAGAGGTCATTGAAAAAAACGAAAAAAATTACGACACAGACAAAATAAAAAACGCATTTTTGTATGCATCCGAGCTTCACGCAGGACAGTTCAGACAGAGCGGAGAGCCGTATATATCTCATCCGGTCGAGGTATCGAGGATTGTTGCTGAGCTGGGACTTGATACAGATTCCATATGTGCCGCACTTCTTCACGACGTAGTAGAGGACTGCTCTGACAGGACCAACCTTGACACTATCAAGAAAATGTTCGGCACCGAGGTTGCGATGCTTGTCGACGGTCTCACAAAGATAATACAGGTGCAGGTCGCCGACAAGGAAGAGGCACACATCGAGAACATTCGCAAGATGCTTCTTGCTATGAACAAGGATATCCGCGTTATCTTCATAAAGCTATGCGACAGACTGCATAACATGCGTACTCTCGGCGCAAAAAAAGAAGATCGTCAAAGAGCTATTGCACTCGAGACAATGTATATCTACGCACCGCTTGCTCACCGTCTCGGTATTCAAAGGATCAAGCAGGAGCTGGAAAATCTCAGCCTTTTCTATCTTGACCCGATAGGATATGAAGAGGTAGAGGCTTCAATTGAAAAGAAATTCGGTCAGAACAGAGACTTCTTAAACTATTCAAGAGATTATATCTCTGAAAAGCTCAGAGAAAACGGAATAGATGCGCATATAGAAGGAAGGGTAAAATCGGTATACAGCCTTTACCGTAAAATGTACTCATTTAATAAATCCTTCGATGAGATATACGACTTCTATGCACTCCGAATAATCGTTGACACCGAGCTCGAATGTTATACAGCGCTTGGTCTCGTTCACGAGATGTTCCATTCTATCCCCGGCAGATTCAAGGACTATATATCAACGCCCAAGCCTAACCTATACCGTTCGCTCCATACTACCGTTATAGGCAGAAGCGGAACACCGTTTGAGGTTCAGATAAGAACGAAGCAGATGCACGCAGAAGCCGAGTACGGTATCGCAGCGCATTGGAAGTACAAGACGGGAGAGAAGTCAAGAGCTGAAATTGACGAAAAACTAAGATGGATAGCTAGACTTCTTGAATCAGATGAGAACACACGCGATCCCGATGAGTTCATTCATTCCTTTAAGACCGATATATTCCATGACGAAACCTTCGTATTTACACCCAAAGGTGACGTTATATCACTTCCGCAGGGTTCGACCGTAATCGACTTTGCCTATGCAATTCATTCTGCGGTAGGAAACAAAATGACCGGTGCAAAAGTTAACGGAGTTATCGTTCCGATCGACAGAAAGCCGCAAAACGGTGATATTATCGAAATCATCACCTCGAATGCATCAAAGGGACCAAGCCGTGACTGGCTGAAAATCGTAAAGACGGGTGAAGCAAGAAGTAAAATCCGTCAATGGTTCAAAAAAGAGAAGCGCGTTGAAAACATTGCACTTGGCAGACTTGAGGTCGAGCGCGAGGTAAAGCGCTACGTCAAAAGTATCACTGACGATAAGCTTGATGAGGTTATTGCAACCGTTGCAAAAAGAGTTGGAATCGCTACTGCCGATGATTTCTATAACACGCTTGGATTCGGCGGCCTTTCACTTTCTCGATTTGTAAACAGAATCAAGGAAGAGCTGGAAAAGGTTGGACTTAAGGATGCCCCCGTGCAAGAGCAGGACGAGATCTCACAAGTTAAGATCACCGAAACGCCCAAGAAGAGACGCGCATCAGGCGGAATTATTATCGACGGCGAGCCCGGATGTCAGGTAAAATTCGCTAAATGCTGCAACCCCTTGCCCGGAGATAAGATCGTCGGATTCGTTACCCGTGGCTTCGGTGTCTCGATACACAAATCAGACTGCCCCAACGTTTCGCTCTCACGCAAGAACGAAGAAAACCTTTCTCGCTGGGTCAGAGCAGAATGGGAAAAGACCGAGGCGAGCCCCAACTCCAGCTATGAGGCGGTTCTGCAAATCATGGTCGAAGACAGGATAGGTGTTATAGCATCTATATCAATGGCTCTTGCAGATATGCGCGTGTCTATCAGTCAGATCAACACTCAGACGATGAAGAATGGAGAAGTGGCAATAAACATCCACGTTGGATGCAAGAGCACCTCACATTATGAGTCTATTGTATCAAGACTACGATCAATACCTTCGATCATCTCTGTCTCGAGAGGACTTTCTAATTAACGGAGACTCATTTTTATGATTGCTGTTATACAACGAATAAACTCTGCTACCGTCTATGCTGACGGCGTGGAATCGGGCAGTGTCGGCAAAGGGCTTTATATTCTCCTCGGAGTCGAAAAGGGTGACACCGAAGAGGATGCAATGCTTTTAGCTTCAAAAATATCAAAGCTCAGAATTTTTTCGGATATTAATGGTAAAATGAACCTTTCTGTCAACGATGTTGATGGAGAGGTGCTCGTTGTATCAAACTTCACACTGAACGCAAACTATGCGCACGGCAACAGACCCGATTATCTCGCACCCGCAGCCCCTGACGAAGCCAATAGGCTCTACGAGCATTTTAAGGTTCTTATGAGATCGCTCACAAGGCGCTGTGAAAGCGGAGTATTTGGAGCAGATATGCGTACAGAACTGTCCACGGACGGTCCCGTCACCATCGTTATGCACTCATCGGTTTTGCGAGGAGGGAAGAGATGATACTGAAAATCAAAGGTGATATCAGCAGATATTACGTTGAAACTCTTTGCCTCGTATTTTTCCCCGGAGAAACATTTGGCGAAAACGAGGTGGCAGGCGAAGGAGTACCCGAGATGTCGGTCACGGTCGTTGATGACGGTCCGTCTCATACCGCCTACGTCTCTATCAAGCTGAATGACCGTATATCAGAGGCAACCGAAACGGTATCGAAGGACGAGGAAATATCCATCGCCACCCATGCCACAGTTGCCGTTGGCAGAGCTGTATTTTCAGCAGGCAAAGCTCTGCTGGATCATACACCACCGTGGGGAATATTAACCGGTGTCCGCCCTGCTAAAATAGCACAAAATATTATAAGAGCAGGGAACGGAGTACGAAAGACTAAAAGCATACTGAGAGACGAGTACTTTCTAAATCCGCAAAAAGCACAACTTGCAGTCTCCGTAGCGCAAAATGAACGAAAAACTATCAGACGTCTACCGAAAAACAGTTGTTCGATCTATGTTTCCATTCCGTTTTGCCCATCTAGGTGCGCGTACTGCAGCTTTGTATCTTATACTACTCCGCGACTGCTCGGGATGATAGACGAGTATATCGATGCATTAATGCTGGATCTGGATGAAACGCTAAGTACCATAAAATCTTTAGGCTTGAAAATCACTACGGTATACATAGGCGGCGGAACCCCCACAACGCTATCAGCAACACAACTCAGAAAGCTTTTATCTTACATTAACGAGAAAATCGACGTTAAGAGTCTCGACGAATATACTCTTGAAGCAGGCAGACCGGATACGATCACGGCTGAGAAGCTTAAGATAGCACAAGCTTACGGTGTTACGAGAGTAAGTGTAAATCCGCAGACGCTCAATGACGATATCCTCGTTGATATTGGAAGAAAGCATACATCTGAAGACTTTTTCAGAGCATTTAAACTGGCAAAAGAAAGCGGAATCAGGGATATCAATGTAGATCTGATCGCCGGATTGCCGGGTGATGATTTTAAAAGCTTTTCACATACGCTTGATAGAATTATCAAGCTTGAGCCTACAAACATCACAGTGCATACCTTCTGTGTCAAGAAAGCGGCAGATGTACTTCGCGACAACGGAGATGTGTATTCAATAAACGGAGGAGATGCTGCAAAAAGCGTTTCATACGCACAGATAAACACAAAGTTTGCAGGATATAAGCCTTATTATATGTACCGTCAGAAAAACACGGTCGGAAACCTCGAGAACGTCGGCTTCGCTCTCGAGGGTCACGAAGGGTTATATAATATATATATGATGGAAGAAATCCAGACGATATTTGCAGTCGGTGCGGGAGCAGTTACCAAGCTCGTTGATTATGACACGCGTAGCGGTAAATCAAGAATACAGCGAATATTCAAGCCAAAATATCCGTATGAATATCTCAGGGATGAAAAAGAACGTTTCTCTAAAGACTCCCCGAAGCGACCGCTTATTGATATCGCCGAAGATTTTTTCAGCACAAGCCAACAGACATAATAAAAAAGATCCACTAATATCATTAAGTGGATCTTTTTTCATAAAAGGGGAAATTATGTCAGGGCAGAGAAATGCAGTTGTAAGCGGTGCTATCGCAATGACTTTGGCGATATTCGTGGTTAAGGTCATAGGAGTCTTATACAAAATACCTTTATCATACCTGCTTGGTGACGAAGGTATGGGATACTTTAACGCTGCTTACACAGTCTACGGATTCTTTTATATCATCTCGTCGGCCGGTGTGCCAAAGGCGGTTACAATGGTCATTGCCTCGGGTAACTCTGTATCTGAATCCAATGCACAAAGCTTTACAAAAAAGCTGCTTATTTCATTTGGATTTATCGGTGTCGCCGTTACACTCATCTTTATAGTACTATCCTCTCCAATATCCGCACTTATCGGAAATTCTAAAGCAGCGGCAACCATGTTGGGAATAGCTCCTTCGATATTCTTTGTTGCAGAGGCGGGTGTGCTGAGAGGATATCTGAATGGAGAAAGCAAGCTACTTCCAATTGCTGTATCTCAGGTTATCGAGGCACTTTCAAAGCTAATACTTGGCTTGATCTTTGCATATCTTGGCTTACAACTTGGGCTCACGTTATCTATGATCTCTGCTCTTACGGTCCTCGGGATTACACTTGGCTCATTCTTCTCATTGCTGTATTTATATTTAACCGTATTCAGAAAGAAAAACTGCGTTGAAAAATGCACCGATCATAGTTATAAGGGCAAGTTTAAGCAGGTAATTAAAATAGCAATACCTATAACCCTCTCATCATCAATTATTGCTATCTCAAATGTGTTAGATATCGGGATGATACAGAACGGTCTTACCGCCTCAGGTTACACCGCAGGTGAAGCGACCGCATTATACGGAAGTTACTCGACTCTTGCCCTACCTATGCTGACACTTATAACGTCCCTGCTCACCCCTGTAACAGCCGCACTGTTACCAAAGCTGGTTTCTGCCCATAACTTGAATGACACCGAAGCTTTTAACACCTCACTGAACACTGCATGGAAGATAACCGTACTGATCGCCATCCCGGCAGCACTGATTTATTATTTGTACGCCTTTGAGTTGCTGGATCTGCTTTTCGCCTCATCATCAACGGTAAACGCCTTTGAATGTCTTATTTTGCTTGCTCCATCAGCAATACTTCTACCTCTTCTCAATATCGTTAATACAGCGCTCGAATCAAAAGGAAAGCTTTTCGAATCCCTGATTTCACTACTTTTCGGAATTGCGGTAAAAATAATAGTGAGTATAATTCTTGTCGGTAAATCCGGTATCGGCATAATCGGAGCAGCAATAGGAACGTCTTTCTCCTATCTATTTTCTCTATGCATGTCACTTATATTCATGAGCAGCGATAAAAGTGTAAAGCTGAATGTGCTGGAAGCCTTGCCCGACCTTGTCATTTCACTTATTCTATACGTTCCGCCGTTTGTATTAATCTACGCGGTAAACCTTTGCTCAAACAGTGTATTATCATTATTGCTAGCACTTTTCCTGCCAACAGCAATTTACCTACCGATAGCCTATAGATCCTTGAAGCACAAGGGAATTATCCTTTCAAAACATCATAATGCACAAAAAAAGTGAACGTACACAGCTGAGATTACAGAAAAAATTAGCACTAAATACCAAATGTGCTAAATAAATCTACAAATACTTGAAAAAATGAACAAAAATTGATATAATAAAAATAGTTTTGGATAGAATTCAAAATGAATTTTAAAACTTGAAAGGAATTACAAACATGACTAAGACCGATCTCGTAAATGTTGTTGCCGCTGAGGCTCAGATTTCAAAGAAGGATGCAGATGCTGCAGTTGCAGCTACTCTTGCTGCCATCGCAAATGCTCTCAAGGAGGGTGACAAGGTTCAGCTTATCGGCTTCGGTACCTTTGAGGTAAAGGCCGTGGCTGAAAGAGAGGGTCGTAACCCCAAGACCGGCGAGACCATCAAGATCGCTGCTGCGAAAAAGCCTGTATTCAGCGCATCCAAGGTTCTTAAGGACGAGGTTAACGCATAAGTTCAATGCGTTTAGACAAATATCTTAAGGTCTCTCGACTTATCAAGAGAAGAAGCGTTGCTAACGATGCGTGCGATGCATCGCGCGTCGCCGTAAACGGCAAAACAGTCAAGGCATCATATGACGTGAAGATCGGAGATCTTATCTCTATATCGTTTGGTTCAAAGACTGTTACTGTAAGAGTTCTTGATATTCGCGAAACGACCAAGAAATCGGAAAGTCTCGGTATGTATGAGGTTGTCTCCGAAACAACTGCATAATCATTTTGGGTACTGCATATCCTTTATCGGATATACAGTACCTTTTTATATAAATAAGGAGGAAAAATGAGCGAGCAATCAAAAATGAAAAAAGAGATTTTGAACGTAACCGACAGAGACTCTGTTGAGATATCAGGGGTAGATGCAATATTATCTTTTGAAGATGATTACATAGACATATCCACCACTCTCGGTAAAGTTTCTGTTGAGGGAAGTGAGCTAAAGGTTCTCGACCTTTCAAAGGAAACATGCAGCCTCTCGGTCAAGGGAAAAATCAAAGCCGTGCTTTTCAGTGATATAAGCACAAAGAAAAAGAGGGGACTATTCGGTTGACAGGCTTATCAAACGAGCTGCTGATAGCTTCAGTTTTATCATCGTGCACAATCGGAATCGCAACTTCTGCTCTGTATTATTTCCTGTATTTTACAGTTTTGATAATTTCATTTCATCATGATAAGTCTAGCACAAAATTAACCGATACACATGAAAGTATATCATCTTTAGTAGGGAAATTGTTGCACGAGAAGCACGAATGGCATGACCGAATTAACGTACTTGATGTTATTTTTATAATCATCTTCGGACTGTGTTATTCCACATTCACATACGTCTACCTGGATGGCATAATAAGATTATATCCGCTTCTGATATCTGCTTTATTTTTCATAATATTTTCTTGGATTTTCAAAAGACCATCAGCCTACCTTTGTGTCTTGTTTTTCAAGTCGATTTGTATATTGCTGGATTGCGTGTCAAACGTAATACGCTTTATATCGCTTCCTGTAGTATTATTTAAGCAAAAAAAGCATTAATTTTTTCATAAATATTCCATTTCTTCCTTTTACTCACCTTGACATATATATATAAAATGTTTATAATTATATTATGAGGCGCATACTATGCTAAAATCCGACAGAGATGCGATAGTATAATTATTCCGAGGTAACGAAAGGAGTTTTTTCCTATGAACGATCTGGCACCTTACCTGTTTCACCAAGGTACTAACTTTAGCGCATATGATTACCTTGGATGTACATTAAGTAAAGAAGGGAAAAAGTTTGTCTACACCTTCCGCACATGGGCGCCCAATGCTTATGCGGTAGGGCTCATATCTGATTTTTCAGGATGGGACGATCCTGTGCCGTTTGAACGCAAGACGGAGAACGGTATATGGGAGCTTATATGGCGCTCAGATTTTTCGCTTGAAAAAAAAGCATACAAATTCAGAATTACATCAGCGACGGGAACTGTTAATAAGGGAGATCCCTACGCGCGGTTTTCTCGCGGTCTTGACGACGGTGCTTCGCTGATATTCACTTCCAACAAATTCAAGTGGAGTGACGGGCTCTGGCGCAGATCACGAAAAAAACAATCCAAGGGGGAGGCGTATCTTTCCGTTCCGATAAATATTTATGAGGTACACGCAGGGAGCTTTATGCGCCACGATGACGGATCAGTACTGAGTTATCGAGAGCTTGCAGATTCGCTCGCACCATATGTAAAGGTGATGGGATACACTCATGTTGAGCTGCTTCCGATAATGGAACACCCCTATGATGGATCATGGGGATATCAGGTTTGCGGTTTTTACGCACCCACCTCAAGATACGGAGATCCCGACGACTTCAGATATTTTGTGAACAAGCTTCATAAAACCGGAATAGGCGTTATACTCGATTGGGTTCCCGCCCATTTCCCCAAAGATGAATGGGGCTTATATGAGTTTGACGGACGTCCGTTATATGAATATCAAGGAAAGGACAGGCAGGAGTCCTCGTCCTGGGGAACCAGATTCTTCGACCTCGGCAGAGAAGAGGTTCAATCATTTTTGATATCCAATGCTCTATATTACCTCAGAGAATTCCATGTTGATGGCTTACGAGTCGATGCTGTTGCATCAATGCTCTATCTTGATTATGACAGACTTCCTGGTGAGTGGATACCCAACAGAGACGGTACTAACATCTCGCTTGAGGCGCTGGCATTTTTCAAGAAGCTCAACACAGCGGTATTTGCGGAATTTCCGGAAGCACTCATGATCGCCGAGGAATCCGGAGATTATGGAAATCTTACGCGCCCGGTTTACGACATGGGACTAGGCTTTAACCTCAAGTGGAACATGGGATGGGCTAATGACTTTTATGAATATCTTTCATCCGATCCCGTATACAGAAAATATAATCATAAGGCACTGAATTTTCCGCTGATGTATGCTTTTACCGAGAACTATTGCCTCCCTATCTCGCATGACGAAGTAGTTCACGGAAAGAGATCACTGATCAACAAGATGCATGGCAGCTACGAGGATAAGTTTGACCAGATGCGAACTGCACTTCTGCTTATGATGACCTATCCCGGAAAAAAGCTGATGTTCATGGGTACTGAGTTTGCTCAGTTCCGCGAGTGGAACTATGCCGATGAGCTTGAGTGGTTCATGCTCGATTATCAAAAGCATACCGAGATGAGAGATTACGTTCGCGCTCTCAATCACTTTTATCTCTCATCGCACGAGCTTTGGTCTTTAGATTTTGATCCATCGGGATTCAGTTGGCTTCTCGCAAACGAGGCGGAGAAGAACTGCGTGGCATTCCGTCGCATCGCGAAGGACAAGTCCTCGGTAATAGTTCTCATCAACTTTTCGGGTGCTGACCAGGAGTTGACATTTAAGGTATCCGAATGCGACATGCTTAAGCTAAGCTTCGCAACAGCTCCGGGCAAATATGATAATATGTATTTCCCCTTCAAAGAAGGCGAGAATTATTATGCAACAGTCAAATTACCGCGTTTCTCAGGAGTTATTTTAAAAGAAGCATCAAATACAAAAGTAATTAAGATATAAGGAGAGCAGTCATGTATTGTAAAAAAGAGTGTATCGCAATGCTGCTTGCGGGAGGTCAGGGATCCCGACTTTACGACCTTACTACGCAAACGGCAAAACCCGCAGTAACCTTCGGAGGCAAATACAAGATTATCGATTTCCCACTATCCAATTGCATCAACTCCGGCATTGACACCGTAGGCGTCCTTACTCAGTACCAGCCCCTCGCGCTTAATGAATATATCGGCAACGGCGCCCCCTGGGACCTTGACAGAATGAGAGGAGGACTTTCTGTACTCCCTCCTTATCAGGGAAACAAAGGCTCTGATTGGTACAAGGGCACCGCAAATGCTATTTATCAGAACATCAACTTCATTAAGCAGTATAATCCTGATTACGTACTCATTCTCTCGGGTGACCATATATACAGGATGGACTATCGCCTTATGCTCGATCAGCACAAGAAAACGGGCGCGGCGTGTACCGTAGCCACCTTCACCGTTCCGATTGAGGAGGCCAGCAGATTCGGTATTTGTAACACTAATCCTGACAACTCTATATATGAATTTGAGGAGAAGCCCAAGAAGCCGAAAAACAACCAGGCATCTATGGGTATATACATCTTCAATACAAAGATCCTTCTTGAGTATCTCGAGGCCGACGAGGCTGACGAAAAATCCTCGAATGACTTCGGTAAAAATATTATTCCCAATCTTCTGAACAACGGTGAGAAGCTCTTTGCTTATCAGTTCAGCGGATACTGGAAAGACGTAGGAACCATCTCTTCGCTTTGGGAAGCAAACATGGATCTCATAGGAGATGACCCCGTTCTCAGCATGTCGGACGCCGATTTCCGCGTATTCTCGAGAAACATGGCGCGTCCTCCGCAGTATATCGGACCTAAGTCTAAGATCGTCAGCTCTCTCGTTTCCGAGGGATGCCGTATAAACGGCACGGTTATCAACTCCGTGCTTTCGGGCGGCGTTATAATCGAGGAGGGTGCTGTCGTTAAGGATTCTCTCATCATGGAAGACGTAGTAATAGGGAAGAATGCAAAGGTCTATACCTCCATCGTAGATGCGGATACCGTCATCGATAAGGGCGCAACCGTAGGAATCGAGGATGCAGGCAAGGAAGACATTACCGTTATAGGAAAAGGAAAACACATTAAAGCCGACAAGGCTGAAGGGAGGGCATAATAATGGCTATCAGCGCAGCAGGAATAATATTCTCAAGCTTAAACGATAATACGCTCTCGCGTCTCACAAACGACCGTACCGTTGCGGCCATCCCATTTGCCTGCAGGTACAGGCTCGTTGACTTCGCACTTTCCAATCTGGTTAACGCGAATATTTCAAATATCAGCATAGTTGCTAACTATAACTACCGTTCTCTTGCCGAGCACGTCGGAAGCGGTAAGGACTGGGATCTTGCAAGAAGAGAAGGTGGCGTTAACTTTATATCCCCCTTCCAGACAGCATACATTTCAAACAACTCCATGTTCTCAACCCGTCTTGAGGCGCTCATAAATATGAAGGAGTACATCAGTGAATTCAAAGAGGACTACATAGTTCTTGTCGACTCCGACAGCGTTATGAACATCGACATTAAAGACGTAATCAGGGCGCACGAGGTCTCGGGTGCTAAAATTACGCTCGTTACGCGCAACGCAGAGAAAACCTTCACCTCAAAGCGTCCTCGTATGATGATATCCTCGGTTGCGGGTAAGATCAGCGACATTACCCTCAGCTCAACATACACCGAAAAGAATCCCGAGCTCTCCCTTGGAATCATGGTTATGACAACTGCCCACCTCAGAATACTTATCGAGGAGGCTCAGGCGTATAACCTCAATAGCCTTACAGGTATCCTTCAGCGCAACTTCAAGACCCAAAATTATAGGACATATAACTACAAGGGCTACGTTGCAAGCGTATCGAGCTTCCTTGACTACTACCGTCATTCCATTGAGCTTGCAAAAAACGAAAAAGCCAGAGCATCACTCCTATGGCATAAAGAAGCCCCCATATTCACAAGAGTTCACAACTCCTCTCCCGTAATCTATAAGAGCACTGCAAAGGTAGAGGGCTCTATGATCGCAGATGACTGCGTTATAGAGGGTACCGTAATCAACTCGGTCATCTTCCGTGGTGTGCACGTTGAACGCGGAGCTGTTGTAAAGAATTCGGTTCTTTTCAGCGGAACATACGTAGGAAAGAACGCACAGCTTAACTGTATCGTCACTGACAAGGACGTATTTATAAGCGACGGTGTTACTCTTTCGGGTAACGAAAACATGCCGTTCTACGTTCAGAAAAGACGTAAGGTTTAAAGAAAAATCTAAATTAAAGGATCCATATGAAAATAGTATATCTTGCCAGTGAAGTGGCACCCTTTGCTACAAGCGGTGGACTAGGTGATGTTATGTCTGCACTCCCTGCCGCAATAGCTAAAAATACCGACAACACCGTTAAGGTTATAGCTCCGTTACACTCTACGATGAAGGCTTGCTATAAGGAGAATCTTGAACACGTGTGCGATATCTCCTTCAATCTCTCGTGGAGAGAGACCGGAGCATCAGTCTATAAATACTCAATGGACGGTGTTGATTATCTTTTCCTTGATAATCACTACTACTTCGACAGATCGAAGCTCTACGGAGAGTATGACGATGCTGAAAGGTACGCCTTTTTCTCTAAAGCGGCAATAGAGTACTTCAAGCAGTCGGGTGATATCCCTGACATTCTCCACGCAAACGATTGGCAGGCGGCAACCGCGATCATTTATCTCAAAACCGCATACGCATACGATGAGTCGCTATCGGGAATAAAGACCGTGTTCACTATTCACAATATCGAGCATCAGGGCAAGTTTAATCCCTACATCCTCGGTGACGTTTACGGCCTCGGCACAGAGCATCTAGGAATAGTCGAGTTTGCCGGCTGCATCAATCTTTTGAAGGGCGCTCTCGTCTGTGCAGACTATATAACTACCGTAAGCCCGACCTATGCAAATGAGCTTGAGTACGATTTCTATGCATTTGGACTTGCAGACATTGTGAAATCTGTAAGACATAAAATGAACGGTGTTATTAACGGCATTGACTATAACTACTTCTCACCCAACGGGGATAAGGAGATATTCAAGCCTTATACAAAGCGCACCGTAAGATCGGGCAAAGCAAAAAACAAGCTCGCCCTTTGCGAAAAGCTCGGACTCGATACCTCGGAGGATATTCCGCTGCTTGTGATGATAACGAGGCTTGCGACTCAAAAGGGCATAGATCTTTTCTTACACGTAGCAGATGAAATTCTGAACGATCGCATTCAAGTAGTTGTTCTCGGTACAGGTGAAGAGAAGTACGAGAACGCTCTTCGTGAGCTAGAGGCAAGGCATAATAACTTCAGAGCTCTGATTCAGTTTGACAGAAAGCTCTCGAAGCAGCTTTACGCAGCCGCCGACCTATTCCTGATGCCCTCGAAATTCGAGCCATGCGGTCTTGCACAGATGATATCTTGCTCATACGGAACACTTCCGATAGTAAGACTCGTTGGCGGTCTTAAGGATACGATCATCCCTTATCCGTTCGATAACTCAAACGGCTTCGGCTTTGACAACTATAACGCTCACGATATGCTGGCAACCATCAAATACGCACAAGATGTATATAAAAACGAGAATGAATGGCACGCATTAAGAAAACGAGCCATAGCGAGCGACTTCACTTGGGATAAATCTGCCGGCGATTACATGGCAATTTACAGCAATTTAATATAACGATAGGAAATCAAATGGTGAACCAGGTAAATTCAGAATTTAACTATAATGCAAAAGAAGAAATAACCAAGCAAGGACTTCGCGAAAGGATTGAAGCAAAGCTTGTTACCCGTGGAATTACAGATCCGCGTAAGGCCTCGACTGAGCAGATCTATAATGCTACGGTTAATGCGATCAAGGATATAATGGTCGAATACAGAGCAGCCTTCAAAAAGCGTGCACGCGCGGCAAAGGGCAAGAAAATATGTTACCTTTGCATGGAGTTCCTCGTTGGAAGAGCATTAAAAAACAACGCTATGAATCTCGGTATATACGAGGATCTTTGTGAGATACTCGCAGACTTTGGAACCTCGTTCGATAAGGTCTACGCCTGCGAGGTCGATCCCGGTCTCGGTAACGGCGGTCTAGGCAGACTCGCTGCATGCTTCATGGACTCTCTTTCCGCCGAAGACTATTACGCAAACGGCTACTCGCTTCTTTATGAAAACGGTCTTTTCAAGCAGAAGATAGTTGACGGAGAGCAGGTCGAGCTTGTTGATGAATGGCTACCGTCGGGTGGTGTTTGGCTCGTTCCTCATCCCGAGCGCGCTCTTACGGTTAAGCTTGGCGGAAAGCTTGAGGAGCGTTGGGATAACGGAAGACTCAGCATCTCGCACTACGATTACGATGAAGTGAAGGCGGTTCCTTACGATCTTCTCATTCCCGGAACTAACACCGATGCAGTCAATGTTATCAGACTCTGGCGCGCACGCAGAGCACACATGTCCTTTGCTACCCCCTCAAGACAGTCGGGATATATTTCCGCCATGTCATCAAATAACGCAGAGGAAATAACAAGACAGCTATATCCCGCAGACAACTATGATGAGGGTAAGCTTTTAAGACTTACACAGCAGTATTTCCTTGTCAGTGCATCGCTCCAGAATATTATCAACGATTATCTCGCTGAGCACGGCTCTCTCCATGGCTTCGAGGACAACATCTCAATTCATATCAATGATACGCACCCTGCGCTTGCTATCCCCGAGCTTATGCGTATTCTTATGGACGTGTATTCCTATTCATGGGATGATGCCTGGTCTATCGTTGTAAAGACTATATCCTACACGAATCATACGGTTCTTCCCGAGGCGCTTGAGTGCTGGAGAGTAGAGCTCTTCGCAATGAAGCTTCCCAGAATATTCAATATCGTAAACGAGATCAACAGACGCTTCACGCAGGATCTGTGGAACCTCTATCCCGGTGACTGGGACAGAATTTCAGAGATGTCCATTGTCGCTTACAATCAGGTGAGAATGGCAAATCTTTCCATCGTTGGCTCTCACCATGTAAACGGTGTTTCTGCACTTCACAGTGAAATTCTGAAAAAGACCATATTCCATAACTTCTACAAGCTCTCTCCCTATAAGTTCACCAATGTGACAAACGGAGTTGCGCACCGCAGATGGCTTTGTTACTCTAACCCCAAGCTTTGCGCGCTTCTTGACGAGCTTATTGGCGGTTCTTATCGCGAGGATCTCTCCGATCTTATTAAGCTCGCTGATTTCAAGAACGATTCTGAGGTGCTCGAAAAGATAGCCGGTATCAAGCATTATAACAAGGAATCATTCTCTTATTACGCATTTGAGAAGTGCGGAAGAAGACTCGATCCCGATTCTATCTTCGACGTGCAAATAAAGAGAATGCACGAATACAAGAGACAGCTCCTTAACGTTCTTAAGATCATAGCTATCTATAATGAAATACTTGACAACCCGAATGCAGATATCCCCCCGCAGACCTTTATCTTCGGATGCAAAGCTGCGCCCGGATACGTTATGGCAAAGAAGCTTATAAAGCTTGTCTGGTTCTTGTCCAAGGAGCTCGAGAGCAACCCGCTCACTAAGGATAGGATCAAGGTTGTATTCATGGAAGAGTACAACGTATCTCTTGCAGAGGTGCTTATCCCTGCTGCCGATATCTCCGAGCAAATTTCTCTTGCCGGAAAGGAAGCAAGCGGAACGGGCTGTATGAAGCTTATGATGAACGGTGCCGTGACACTCGGCACAATGGACGGTGCAAACGTCGAGATCTGTGAGGCGGTCGGACGCGATAACATCTACATCTTCGGACTTAATTCGAAGGAAGTGGATTCCGCTTGGCGCGCAGGCTACTGTGCGAGAGACTACTATCATGCATCTCCCGTTCTTAAGCGAGTTGTCGACAGGCTTTATTCTCCCATAGGCGGAGAAGACTTCTCTCATATAGCAGATTATCTTATCAACCCCGGTTACGGAATAGCAGATCCATTTATGTGCCTCGCCGACTTTGATTCATATATGAATGCATACAGAAGCGCGGTAAGCGACTTTGGAAACAGAGAAAAGTGGGCGGCAATGTCGCTTATGAATACTGCTACAAGCGGAATATTCTCGTCTGACAACAGTATTAACAAGTACGCATCCGAGATCTGGCACGCAACTCCCATTTCAAAAATTTTACTTTAATCGAGGAATGAAATGATCAGCTCACGATTACGCCTTTCTCAGACGGGATCCATCGGTAAGCTTCGGTATAAAAAGGGAAGAGCTCTTACAGCCTCCGGTACTTTTCTATTCGGAGAGACCATCAATATAGAGCTCTTTATTCCACGCTCTCTCGGCGTCACCGATACAAGGCTCGTCCTGTTTTCGGAAGACGGGAACGAGATCCTCAAAGTATGCGGAAGTTGGACGGGACCGTGCTCTGGCGATGACGTTTATCTCTACAAGATCGGCAAGAGCCGTCTCGTTGCAGGATTGTATTTTTACACAGTTGAGCTTAACTCTCAGTGCGGTATTGTATATGCACATCCCGCACCAAACGGCGTAGCGTTTTCGCCCGATCCCGGCTGCTCAAGATTTCAGATAACAGTAAGTGATTTTAAATATAATACTCCATCCATCTCTGACGGAGTTATATATCACATTTTTGTCGATCGCTTCAACAGAGGCGGAAAAATAACGCGCCCCGACGGTGCGGTTTACGTCGACGATTGGTCGTATGGTATACCGGAGTATCCTTTATATCCGGGTGCTCCGCTTAAAAACAATACGTTTTATGGCGGAACGCTGTACGGAATTATAAAGAAGTTGCCGTATATTGCCTCTCTCGGTACCAGTGCAATATATCTCAGTCCGATATTTGAGTCTGTATCGAACCATAAATATGATACGGCAGATTATATGCGCGTAGATCCTATGTTCGGTGGAGATAAAGCTTTAAAAAAGCTTATAGATGCGGCATCTGAATACGGTATTTCCATAATTCTTGACGGAGTGTTCAATCATACGGGCAGCGATAGCAGATATTTTAACCGTTACAGCCGATACGATAGCATCGGTGCATACAATTCAATGGAATCGCCCTACTATTCCTGGTATGATTTCAAGCGATACCCGGACGATTACACTTCTTGGTGGGGCATCGAGATTCTCCCAAGAATAAACCCCGATGAGCCATCCTGCCGCAGCTTCTTCGTAGGGGAGCACGGTGTAATAGAAAAATATTCTAAAATGGGAATCGGAGGATTTCGATTAGACGTTGTCGATGAGCTTTCAGATGGATTTGTTAAAGATATCAAATCTAAATTAAATGAGCATAATCCTAACTCGGTTTTGTATGGCGAGGTATGGGAGGATGCTTCCAACAAAATAGCTTACGATAAACGCAAAACATATTACTTGGGTGACGAGCTTGACGGTGTCATGAATTACCCGTTAAGACGGGGCATTATCGCATTTCTTTGCGGAAAAGGTTCCGATCTGCTCAAATATGCTCTTACTGATATAGTCAACAACGCACCGGAGCGAATCAGAAATATGCAGATGAACCTTCTCGGTACACACGATACCGATCGTATTCTGACGGTGCTTGGCGGAGAAAGCCCCGACGGGAAAGATAACGCATACCTCAGAGATAAGCGCATGACCCCCGAAGAACGTGCAAAAGGAATACAAAAGCTTAAGATGGCATATACGATGCTGGCGACTCTGCCCGGCATACCGGTAATTTTTTACGGCGATGAGGCAGGACTTGAGGGCTATCACGACCCATTCAACAGGATGCCGTATCCGTGGGGTAACGAGGAAGCATCTCTTGTTTGTCACTATCAAAAACTCGGTGAAATCAGACGTTCAAGCAACGCATTCTCATCGGGAAGCTTCGAGCTTTTACATATTGACGATGAGCTTGTTGTGTTTAAACGAAATTCGGGACGCGACGTATTTATCACTATTATCAACAACAGCAAAAAGAGAATCAATGTTCGCGCATCTGCAAAAATTAAGCCTCAGATATCAACTGATATGTATGTTGATGCAGGTTCAGCAGAGATATTTAAAACACCGCGAAAAGCATATTTTTACTTGGATTAGTTATTTAAAGCGAGGCAGTTTACAATGATATTCACTTTGATCGGTATGCCCGGAGCGGGCAAATCATGTATGGGCAGATCAGTTTCCGGCAAGCTTAAGCTTCCTCTTATCGACTCTGATAAGCTTATTGAAAAACGATATGGAAAAAAGCTGCAGCTCATTCTGGATGAGCTCGGCGTTGATGAATTCAGGCGTGTCGAAGAGGAGGTTCTCCTCAGCTTAAAGCTTCCTGAAGGTGAGCACGCTATCCTCTCGACGGGAGGCAGCGCAGTATACTCGAAACGCGCAATGGATTACCTTCGCACTCAAGGAAAGGTGATTTACCTCTATTGCAGTTGTAAGACTATTCTCGAGCGAATTGATAATCCCGATGACAGAGGTATCGTTTTAAAGCCCGGACAGACACTCACCGATCTTTACTACGAGCGCAAACCTCTTTATGAGGCTGCATCAGATATTACGGTTTCATGTGACGGCAGAGCTTATCCCAGGTATCAGCGCGACCTTATGGAAGCTATCAAGCCATACATTCAATAGTCTGCATACTACTGACAAGCACCGACGTATAGTCGGTGCTTATATTATTTTCTGATTTTTTTTAATGTTTCGCTGAATCTATCGAGCTCATTCTCATTATTCATGATCGAGAGCGAAACGCGTACAAGACCGCTTTTTTCTGTTCCAAGCCTCTTGTGAACGAGCGGAGCGCAATGTAAACCACTTCTTGTAGCTATCCCATATTCATCAAGCATAACGGACAGACGCGAGGGTGATATACCGCGCAGAGAAAAACTTGCGATACCATTATTACAACCATATATGTCCGCGTCGTTCATAACCAAAACGTCCTTCAGCAAAGAAGTCAGCGATTCAATTTTTTTCTTGATGTTCTCTTCACCCAAAGAAGTTATAAATTTTATTCCGGCGCCGAGCGATACAATTGCCGGAGTATTAAGCGTTCCTGCCTCAAATCTCTCGGGAAGATATTCGGGCATTTCACTGTTAAAGGTATCAGAGCCACCTCCTCCATCAACAAGAGTAGGGAAGTTAAGTCCATCCCTTACATACATGAATCCCGAACCCTGTATGCCAAAAAGAGCCTTATGTCCCGGTGCACACAGAACATCTATCGGTGTTTTTTTCACGTTTACCGAGAAATGTCCAATATACTGTGACGCGTCGATTATTAGTTTTATACCTCTTTCACTTGCAATTTCAGATAGTGATTCAATATCGGTCACCCGCCCCGTGACGTTGGAGGCTATGCTTGTTACTATGAACTCCGTATCGTCTCTGATGACTTCTGTGATGCTTTCTCTGATTGAGTTATCGCTTCTATAACTTGATATCTCACATCCATACTCTCGCTGTGCACGATATAGCGGTCTCAAAACCGAATTATGCTCTAAATCCGATGTTATAACATGACATTTATGATTTACAAGACCTCGTATTGCGGTGTTCAACGCATATGTTGCATTGGTTTCAAAAACAATGCGATCCGCAAGTTCACATCCGATGAATTCCGAGATAAGCTCTCGCACCTCATATACAGCTTCTGAAGATCGTAATGCCATTCTGTGCGTGCTTCGGCCGGGATTTGCGCAGTATCGCTCAACACATTCAAACAAAGCCTGCTTAACCTCTTCAGGCTTTGGATAAGTTGTGGCGGCGTTATCAAAATAAATATAACCCGAGTTCACTGTATCAGTCTGTAGCTTACCGATGCTCGTCTTAGTACCGCCACCGCCTCAAGCAGCAGTATCTCGCTTATTTCGAGCGAATATGTGCACCCAAAGTCCGAATCTATTTCATCAAGTCTGACCAACCTTGACGATATTCCCGCACGTCTCAAAAGCTTGCGTGCTTTCATTGCGCTTGTTATACTTTCGAAACCGAAAACAACCATATTCAAGCCTCCCTCCTTCCTTTCAGAACCGTTACATAATATCATTTTATGTAGAAAGTGGAAAAAGTTGTTGTTATTTTAAAATTATCATAGACTTTTCATGTTTGATGTGGTATAATATCTTTGTTATTCTATAACAAAGCGTAATTTCGGACGGTATAAAATGCTAAAGATACATACTCTTTTTCCGAGAGGATATTTCGGTGCAAACTGTTATCTTGTAAACTCGCAGGACGAATGGGCAGTAATCGACCCATCGGTGAGCATGGAGGAAGCTGTGAAAGCATATCCGGAAGCCGAGGGGAAAATAAAGTATATCCTTATTACACACGCTCATTTTGATCACATCTGCAATATAGATAGCTGGTGTAAGGATGGTGCCATTGTCATTGTCGGAGAGCTCGATGCGCCCGCGCTGAGCGATCCTCAAACTAACTGCTATCTTGGCTTTCTCGGTGTAAGAGGTGGATATTTCGGAGAATATACCACCGTGAGAGAAGGCGACACGCTGACTCTTGGTGACGAAAACTTTTCCGTAGTATTTACTCCGGGACATACCAAAGGCGGAGTATGTTATAAATTCCGTCAGGGCATTTTTGTCGGAGATACTCTTTTCGCTGACGGCGGATACGGCAGATGCGACCTCCCGGGAGGAAACGAGGATGATCTCTGGTCCTCGATATTCAAGCTTTTTTCCGAAAATATGATCGGCAGATTTTATCCCGGTCACGGAAATTGCGATACCTTTGAAAATTCAATTAACTACTTTAAATAAGAGGTTAAAAATGGAAGAGATTAAAAGCAACTTCATACACGACATCATCGATGAAGATCTGCGCGAGAACCCCGATCTTCATATTCACACGAGATTCCCGCCCGAGCCTAACGGATATCTTCACATAGGCTCTGCGAAGGCTATCTGGATCAACGCCATGACTGCAAAGAAATACGGCGGTCTCTTTAACCTCAGGTACGATGATACCAACCCCTCAAAGGAAGACAACGAATACGTTGAAAGCATCTATGAGGATCTAAAGTGGCTTGGATGCGAGCCTACCGGAGGTATCTATTACGGATCCGACTACTTTGATAAATGCTATGAGTATGCGGTTAAGCTTATCAAAGAGGGCAAAGCATACGTTTGTGATCTTACAGCAGAAGAGATGCGCGAATACCGCGGATCGCTAACCGAGCCCGGAAAAAACAGTCCCTACCGCGACAGAAGTGTAGAGGAGAACCTCGATCTTTTCGAGAGAATGAAGAACGGTGAATTTGCTGACGGAACAAAAACACTCCGTGCGAAGATCGATATGGCATCCTCAAATATCAACATGAGGGATCCCGCGATCTACCGAATTGTTCATGTTGACCATCACAGACAGGGAAATAAGTGGTGCATATATCCTCTTTACGACTATGCTCACCCCATCCAGGACGCACTCGAGGGAATTACGCACTCGCTTTGCTCTATTGAATTCGAGAACCACCGCCCTCTTTACAACTGGGTAATAGACAATATTGGCTTCGAGCAGAAGCCGAAGCAAAGAGAATTCGCACGCCTCAACGTAACTCACACCGTAATGTCGAAGCGCTATCTCAGAAAGCTTGTTGAAACGGGACTTGTCGACGGATGGGATGACCCGAGAATGCCCACACTATGCGGTCTTCGCAGAAGAGGATACACACCTGCATCCATCTTTGACTTTGTATCACGCGCAGGAGTGGCGAAGGCTTATAGTATCGTCGACTACGAGCTTTTAGAGCACTGCATACGCGAGGAACTTAATGCTACTGCCGAAAGAAGGATAGCTATTCTTCATCCCATCAAGGTAGTTGTCACCAACTATCCCGAAGATAAGGTTGAGTACTTCGAGGTATCTAACAATCCTCAGGATCCCGAAGCGGGAACACGAAAGATCGCTTTCACCCGCGAGCTCTATATAGATGCCGACGATTTTGCTGAGGTGCCGCCTCCCAAGTTCTTCAGAATGAAGCCCGACGGTGAAGTGCGCCTTATGGGTGCTTACATCGTAAAATGTAATGAGATCGTCAAGGATGCTAACGGGGATATAGTTGAGATCCGCTGTACCGCGGATCTTGAGACGGGTAACGGAATGCCATCAGACGGCAGAAAGGTGAAGGGAACCATTCATTGGCTCTCCGCTCCCAATTCTTACGATACAACTATTATGCTTTATAACAACCTCTTCGATATCGAGAATACAGGCGATATTCCCGAGGACAAGACCTATGACGATTATCTTAACGTTGACTCGGTTATCAAACTCGAGGGATGCAAAATAGAGCCCTCGCTTCTTGATGCCGAGAAAGGCGAGCGATTCCAGTTTGTAAGAACGGGTTATTTCGTAAAGGATACAAAGCACGAGAACGTATTTAACAGAATTGTTGGCCTTAAGGATAGCTTCCCTAAGGCACCTAAGGCATAAATCTGTGAAATTATCGGAAATTTGGGAGAGGGCACTATTCCTTCTTTCCGTACCAAAGTGTATTTGTTGCGGTGAGCTCCTTGACTTTGAAGAAAAGGCATTATGTAGCTCATGTTCGGAGATATTCAACGAACAAAAATCCAGAAACTGTTCACGGTGTTCAAGAAAGATTCCGTATTGTACTTGTTCAAACTTTTATCTCGAGAGTCATTATGTAAAAAAGCTCATCAAGGTATATAGATACAACAGTTCAAAACCCGAGCTTCCCGGAAATCTTCTTGTCTATTGTCTTAAGCATGATAACAGACGAGATGCCTTTATCCGTGCATCGGTTGAGCTTGCGCACTCTATCGAAGCTGCGATAGATCTATCAGAGAACAAGGAATATTTTATAATCACCAACGTTCCGCGCCGACATAAAGCTATTCTCGAAAACGGCTATGACCACGCAGAGATGATCGCACGCAGAATCGCAAAAATTCTCGGGATCGAGTATGCACAATTCCTCGTATCTAAAACCGAAAAGCCTCAGAAAGAGGTTTACGGAGAAAAGAGAAAGGAAAACGCAAAATTTGATTACAAGAAAGGCCCCGAGCGCTCATTAAAAGGAAAAACTGTGATCATTGTTGATGACGTTGTCACAACAGGATCATCTCTTGCTGCTTGTGCCGCGCTTATCCGAGGCATGGGAACGAGGAAGATAATCGGAGCTGCGCTTTCAATCGCCTACAAGGATTCATATTTGAAACCGAGACCCTCGTACAGTAGATAGCCGGATCATTTCTTCATCATTATAATAATATGAAAACGGCTGCCCAATGCGGGCAGCCGTTATTTAAAACTTTTTTTGATATACAGACAGAATAATTTCAGATCAATTAAGCTCAATGTCATTCAAAAAAAACAGAAAAGTCCTTCACAAAACGTGAAGGACTTTTCTATAGGCAGATCAACCAAGCTTAGCGTAGTTGATCTTGATGCCAGGGCCCATAGTAGTAGCTACTACGCAGCTCTTGATGTACTGACCCTTTGCAGCAGCGGGCTTAGCCTTGATAACAGCACCAAGGAGAGCATTGAAGTTCTCGGTGAGCTTCTCAGTACCGAAGGAAACCTTACCAACGGGGCAGTGAATGATGTTAGTCTTATCAAGACGGTACTCGATCTTACCTGCCTTAGCCTCGGTAACAGCACGAGCAACGTCGGGAGTAACAGTGCCGGCCTTGGGGTTAGGCATAAGTCCCTTAGGACCAAGCACCTTACCAAGACGTCCGATAACGCCCATCATGTCGGGAGATGCGATAACAACGTCGAACTCGAACCAGTTCTCGGTCTGGATCTTCTGAACATAATCCTCAGCACCAACATAGTCAGCGCCTGCAGCAAGAGCTGCCTCAGCCTTGTCGCCACGAGCGAAAACAAGGGTTCTTACAGTCTTACCGGTACCGTTGGGGAGGACAATAGCGCCTCTGACCTGCTGGTCAGCGTGACGGGAGTCAACACCCAAACGAATATGAACCTCTACGGTCTCATCAAACTTAGCCTTTGCGGTCTGGCAGAGAAGTGCGATAGCCTCCTCAGTGTCGTAAAGCTTAGACTTGTCAATAAGCTCTAAGCTAGCATTATACTTTTTACCCATTTTAGCCATTGTATTCTACCTCCTTACTCTTCAACAGTGATACCCATGCTACGAGCAGTACCTGCTACCATGCTCATTGCTGCCTCGATAGAAGCTGCGTTGAGGTCGGGCATCTTGGTCTCAGCGATCTTGCGAACCTGATCCTTGGTGAGTGTAGCAACCTTGGTCTTGTTGGGGGTTGCGGAAGCAGTCTCGATACCGCAAGCCTTCTTGATAAGAACAGCTGCGGGGGGAGTCTTGGTGATGAAGGTGAACGAACGGTCAGCGTAAACAGTGATGATTACGGGAATGATAAGACCGATATCGTTCTTAGTTCTCTCGTTGAACTCCTTAGTGAAGTTGGGGATGGATACACCGTACTGACCGAGTGCGGGACCAACGGGGGGCTGGGGAGTTGCCTTTGCGGCAGGAAGCTGAAGCTTGATATAGCCCATTATTTTCTTTGCCATGATTAAATACCTCCATGTGTGGTAGCTTGTCGGGAGAATTAGAAGAATTTTTCTCCCTCCCACGAAATGCCTCTACGAGGCAACAGAATAAGGTGGCGCCTTAGTCTGCGATGCTGACGTCTTTAGTGTCAACCATAATAGGAATGTCACGCTTACCGGTATTTGCAAGAATGACAAGAGACTTCTTGTCCTCGCTGATCTCCTGAAGAACACCGAAGTATCCCTCGAAGATACCGGAAATAACCTTGACATTATCTCCGACGTTGAACTCAAGCTCAGTCTTATGAAGCTCGATATTCATAGATTCAACCTCTTCGTCGGTAAGAGGAGTAGGCTCGGATCCGGGGCCTACAAATCCGGTAACACCTGTAATATTTCTTACAACGTGCCATGATTCATCAGTCATAGTCATCTTTACGAAAACGTAGCCGGGGAAGATCTTCGTCTCAACGATTTTCTCCTCACCCTTATCATTAACAACGGTTTCGGTAAGAACCGGAACCTGAACGTCATAGATAAGATGGCCGAGGCCGCGATTCTCAACGATTTTTTCTATGCTGACCTTAACTTTATTCTCATAACCTGTGTAGGTATGAGCGACGTACCACCTGGGACCTAGGTTTTTCTCGTCAATATTGCTCATTCTTTAACCTACTAAACCTGCGATCAGATTGATCAACCAAGAAGAACCAAGATCGATCAAAGCAATGATGACGCAAACAGCAACAACGGTAAAGATTACGAGCTTAGAGCTCTTAACAAGCTCAGTCTTGGGGGTCCATACAACCTTCTTAAGCTCACCGTGAGTATCGGAACAGAACTTAGTGAACTTCTTCCAGGTCCTAACAACCCAATTGGGCTTTTTCTCGGATATATTCTTCTGCATATTACCTCCGAATTACTTGCTTTCCTTATGCATCGTGTGCTTACGGCAGAAACGACAATACTTCTTCATTTCAAGCCTGTCAGGATCGTTCTTCTTGTTTTTTTCTGTGTCATAATTTCTTTGTTTGCACTCAGAGCAAACGAGTGTAATTTTGACTCTCATTTATCGGCACCTCCTAATAGAATTCGGGCTAAACCCGTGAATACCTCCCTCAAAGCGAGAGCTGCGTGCAGTCCCAGAAAAATGTGCACACAAAAAAAGCCCTATGCAGAGGTAAGGATATTCTACCACACTTTTCGACACTTGTCAATAGATTTTAGAAAAATACTGTAATTATTTATTATAAATATAATATTATGGTTGAAAACCGAAGTGCGGAGTGGTATAATATAAGAAAAAAACGGAGGGTAAAGTGAATATCGTTGTACTTGATAGATCGAGCCTCGGAGAGGACACCCCGCTCGAGTCATTGAATAGATACGGCAACGTAACCGTGTACGAAAGAACGAGCAGAGAAGAGCTTCTTGAACGAGCTTCGGATGCAGAGGTGCTGGTCCTAAACAAGGTTAAAATCGATAAAGAGGTGTTGGATGCATCTCCAAAGCTTAAGCTGATATGCATAACCGCAACCGGTTACGATAATGTCGACATCATTGAGGCAAGATCCCACGGTGTAGCCGTTACCAACGTTCCGGGATACTCTACCGACAGTGTTACGCTTCTGACCGTGGCAACTGTTCTATCATTGATCACTCACCTAAGAGAATACAACGAGTATGTAACCGACGGAAGCTACACTCGCTCCGGCATAGCAAACAAGCTATCACCGGTGTACCACGAGCTAAGGGGAATGAAGTGGGGAATAGTCGGATATGGCAACATCGGAAAAGCCGTCGCCAGGGTTGCCGAGGCATTCGGTGCCGAAGTTCTTGTTAACAAGCGCACACCGGTTGCCGACGCACGCTGCGTAACACTCGAAGAGCTCTGCAAAGAAAGTGATATTATTACACTTCACTGTCCGCTTAACGAGAACACGCGCGAACTGATAGGTGTAAATGAGTTGGCACTTATGAAGCCTTCAGCAATCCTCGTAAATGAAGCAAGGGGCGCCGTGGTTGATAGCGTTAGTGTAGCTAACGCAATAAAAAGAGGTGAGCTGGGTGCGTTTGGAGCTGACGTATACGAGGTCGAGCCATTTGGCAAAGATCATCCTTTCACCGAAATAATGCATTTACCAAATGTTCTTCTGACACCTCACGCAGCCTGGGGCGCATACGACTCAAGAAAGCGATGCATCGAAACGGTTGCAGCAAACATCGGTGCCTTCATATCAAACAAAATTAAAAATCGAGTAGATATTCAGGGGCAGTAACACAAAATGGTCCGCAGTGATTTCAAACTGCGGACCATCTATTATTCGCGATCTATGGTTATAACAGCGTAGTAGGTGTCGTTGATCTCTTTGATTTTCGAGCTGATATGTTCGATTATTTCATTGTTCTTTTCCTTGATCTCGAAAGGCATCGCAATATCGAAAATCAAATTGGTATGAGTATGTCCTATGACGGTTCTGAAATCGTGTATGCTCGCACCATCGTAGCTTTCGCTTACGATTTTTGAAGTCAGCTCACGCAGTCTCACAACCTCCTCGTCATCAGTCACGATCGGATCCATATGTACAGTGCAGAGAATCCCGAGCTTCTCGTTTATCTCTCGTTCAAGATTATCGATCGAGTCGTGCAGCATATAGATATCCTGACTACCGTCCACCTCGGCGTGAAACGATGCTATATAATGATTGGGGCCGTAATTATGAACCATCAGATCGTGCACACCGACAATATCCTCATAATTGGATACAGTGTCCTTTATACTTCTTATGACTTCCTCCAGAGGCGCCTCACCAAGCAGAGAATTCTTAGTATCATTCAAAATTCGAAGTCCTGCAATGAAGATAAGAACAGATACGGCAATTCCGACCACCGAGTCAAGAAACCACCATCCGGTGATATTTATAACAATGCCGGAAACAAGAACAGCGAGAGTAGATATCGAGTCCATTATAGAATCGGAGCCGGATGCTTCGAGCACGCTCGAATTGATTTTCTTACCTGCGTGTCTGTTGTAAAACGCGAGGAAGAGCTTTGAGAGTATCGAGAAACCAAGAATTATATACATTGCAAGAGAGATCCCCTCGGTTTGTACGCTCGGCTCAAAGAATCCCGCAAAGGACTCCGTAAGCAGCTCAAATCCTACAAGCAGAATCAAGAACGATACAACCATAGAGCACACATATTCTATACGAGCGTGCCCGAAGGGGTGATCTCTGTCTGCGGGCTTTGCCGCTATCTTGAAGCTTACGAAGGAGACGATAGAGGCACCGGCATCCGAGAAATTGTTAACTGCATCGGCTACAATCGCAATCGAGCCCATAATCAAGCCGAGAACAAGCTTCATTGAGGCAATAATAATATTCACAACCACTCCGAGAATGCTCGCAAATGTGCCATACCGCTCGCGAACATCCGATCTTTCGGGATGATCGTAATCTTTTATGAAAAGTCTGTCGATAAGATTATTCATATTATCCTCTTTTTCTTAAAATGGGGTTTACTTTTTTTAATGCGTATGCTAAAATAATATATATCAATCCTCAAAGGAGGCAAAATGTTCAACGAATACATTCTCGAAGGTAAATGTCTAACCGAGCTTAACACCGAAATGAGATTCAATATTGCGGATGCCAGAGCCGACAAAGCCGAGCTCGTCAGATTTTCAATACCTCTTTCCGAGGACGAGAAGGACAATCTGCGTCTTTCCAACTGTCTTATAAAAATACTTCGCTCAATCAACCACGATGGGCTCATACAGTTTTACGTCACTGATAAGGACTTTGAAAACGCAACGACTCAGGCAGAATTTCTGATAAACAAATACAGCGACAAGCTTCTGCCGTCAAACACCGAAATACGACATTTTTATATAAAAATGTGATTTTCATATTCAAAGAGGTTGCTTTTGAAAGCAACCTCTTTGAATTATATTGTTAGATTACTTGGTTGCGGACTCAAGAAAACGAACAACGTCGCCTACGGTCTTAAAGTTCTTGAGCGCGTCGTCATCGATAGTTACGTTATACTTGCTCTCGCAATTATAAACCATATCGGCAAGCTCAAGTGAATTAATACCGAGATCACCCGAAAGAGAAGCCTCCATGGTTATCGCATCGGGATCGATACGGCCAAGCTCCTCAACAAGGAATGCCTTGAAATTCTCAAACATGTTGTATCCTCCATAAATAATTTACGTGTCGCCACGCGTCACTCACTTGCTTATGATACTATATCTGAGCAATTTTGTCAATAGTTTTACAAAAAAATGCCCATCTTACCCGCTTGATCGTCAGATGTTTATTAGTTGAATTAATATGATTTTATAAGGTCCACGCAGTAAAATTTAAAATTAATTCATTTATATATGCGGCGGAATTACCGAATATCTATTGACTTGAAATGTAATTAGTTATATAATATAAACAGAAAATAATCTCAAATACGGAGGTAATAATATGTTTTGGGGTTGGATATGGATAGGAGTTCTGGTTCTCGCTGTAATAATAGAAGCGGTAACGGATCAATTGGTGTCAATCTGGTTTGTCCCCGGCGCTATCGTTGCGACCGTACTCGACTTCTTTTCCGTCGATATTATCTGGCAGATAATCGTGCTGCTCGGTGTTTCCGCACTCGGCATTCTCGTTGCCCGAAGATTCCTTGTGAATTTGAGGCGTGATGATAATACAAAAACGGATCTCGATATGATTGTAGGGGAGAAATGCATCGTAACCGAAAGAATCGACTCCTTTGCGGGCTGTGGTCAGGCGAAGGTGAAAGGGCAGATCTGGTCGGCACGCGGTCTCTCGGAGAGTGATGTTTTCGAGGTTGGAGAAATACTCAGGGTAGTCTCCATAGAAGGTGTTAAGCTTATTTGTAAAAGGATTTAAAAGGAGGTTCTGAAAATGCTTACAACATTACTTGAGGTAAACTATTTACCGCTTATTATTGTGCTTGTTATTCTCGCAATAGGTGTTTTGCTTCTTATCACAAGCATCAAGATCGTTCCCCAGGCACGTGCACTTGTTATCGAGCGTCTCGGCAGCTATAAGGCAACTTGGAATACAGGAGTACATTTCCTCATTCCTTTCATTGAGAAAGTAGCTAACAGTGTAACACTGATGGAACAAGTATCTGACTTCCCGCCGCAGCCTGTGATCACAAGAGACAACGTAAGAATGCAGATAGACACAGTCGTTTTTTATCAGATAACCGACTGTAAGCTTTACACTTATGGTGTTACAAATCCGCTTCTCGCCATTGAAAGCCTTACGGCAACAACGCTCAGAAATATTATCGGTGAGCTTGATCTTGATCAGACTCTCACCTCAAGAGATATCATAAATACAAAGATGCGTACCATCCTCGATGAAGCAACTGACCCGTGGGGCATCCGTGTCACGAGAGTTGAGCTCAAAAACATTATCCCGCCCCGTGAGATTCAGGAAGCGATGGAGAAGCAGATGAAGGCAGAACGCGAGAGACGCGAGCTGATACTGAAGGCCGAGGGAGAAAAGAACTCAACTATCCTTGTCGCCGAGGGTAGAAAGCAGGAGATCATCCTCGCAGCTCAGGCTGAAAAGGAGTCTGCGATTCTGAGAGCTGAAGCCGCGAAGGAAGCAAAAATCAGAGAGGCGGAGGGTCAGGCGGAGGCCATTCTGAAGGTCCAGGAGGCTACCGCACGAGGTCTTCAGATGATCAAGGATGTAGATGTAACGCAACAGGTAATCGCTATGCGAAGCCTGGAAGCGCTGGAGAAAGTAGGCGACGGTCAATCAACAAAAATTATTATTCCGTCCGAAATCCAAAACATAGCATCGCTCGTCACCTCGATCACTGAAGTATCTAAGGATTGATCGGATACGCTCTAAAGGAGATTCGCATTTTTTCGGTGCGAATCTCCTTTAAACTTCGGGTATTGAGAGAAAAAGCATAAAGAATGTCAAAAAGGTCAAAAAGTTTTTTTAAAAGCTATTGACAAATATTTGAATTTCTGTTATAATAACATGCGTTATCGAATTGTGCCTTTAGCTCAGCTGGATAGAGCAACTGCCTTCTAAGCAGTAGGTCGGGGGTTCGAGTCCCTCAAGGCACGCCACTTACGGTGGGATTAGCTCAGTTGGTTAGAGCGCCAGGTTGTGGCCCTGGAGGTCGTGGGTTCGAATCCCATATCTCACCCCAGAAAAAAGTGTGTCCGTTGCGGACACACTTTTTTCTTTTTATATTAAGGCTTGAATCGGTTGTTTGCCCTATCAAATGCTATATTTTTTCAATGCATATCAACGGTCTGTATATGCTCTGCATTTACCAATATATTATCACCGCTGACAGAAATGTGCACCGAGCTTACGTCATCTCTATGCACAAGCAGATCGGATATAGGATTCTCGATCTTCTTGCCAATATATCTTATAAGAGCGCGAGCACCTGTTTTTTTAGTATCAGCAGCCTCAGCAATTAAATGAGCGACCGCACTGTCATACAGAAGCACAACGCCTTTGAGTGCAAGCATCTCCTTCAGCTTATTCAACCTGTGCTCGGTAATCATGAGCAATGTAGCTGCGTCAAGCGAATCGAACTCAAGAATCTCATCAAATCTGTTTATAAATTCAACAGGGAAGTGCCTCGAAAGTGCCTCCGTAAGAGCGCTCGCCTCGCCGTACTGCTCCACAAATCCCAGGTGTCCGTGTGTAGAAGAATTTTTGGTCGTGATATTAGATGTCATAATGATATAGGTATTTCTGAAGCTGACACGCCTACCTGAGGAGTCTGTAAGAAATCCGTAATCCGCAATTTGAAGAAACAGATTCTGAATCTCGCGGTCAGCTTTTTCTATCTCATCAAACAAAATAACCGAGTGAGGCTTCTTTCTTACTTCATCGGTCAATGCACCGCCACTGTCATAACCGGCATAACCGGGAGGCGCACCGATAAGCTTTGAAACCGTATGCTTCTCGGAATACTCGGACATATCAAATCGCAAGAGCGCAGTGCCCGAATTAAAAAGCTCATCCGCAAGTGCCGCTGCAAGTGCTGTTTTTCCGACCCCGCTCTCACCGAGAAACAAAAAAGTACCTCGAGGGCGTTCGTTTCCTATAAGGCCCAATCGGTTACGCTTCAGAGTCAGAATAATTCGTTCTATAATATGATCCTGACCGAGTATACGACTTTTCAGCCTGCTTTCAATGATATCGTAATCGATGCTCGTTCTGACATCGCTTACGTCAACACCACTCATCTCCGATACAATATATCTCACGTCGGATATGCCGACAGCGGGCAGATCATGCAATGTCGGACTCTCCCTGAGCGTCTCAAGCTCAGCGCGGATTTCCTTCTCGCGTTCCTTGATCTCAAGGGCCAGTGCGAACTCCCTGTTACGAACGGCCATCTCTTTGTCTTTCAATATCTGCCTCAGAATTTCTTCTGCATTATTGATTTTATTATCACTTTCGACTCCCCTTGAAGATACTAGCGCACAACTTTCATCAAGCACGTCTATTGCCTTGTCCGGGAGAAATCGATCGTTTATATATCTTATTGAAAGTGCTACACATTCATTGATAACCTCATCCGAAATTATAACGCCGTGATGCTTTTCGTAACGTTCTCTTATGCCCCTAATCATCTCTACGGTTGCTTCCTCATCGGGCTCTTCAACGGTTATGGGCTGGAAGCGTCGTTCCAGAGCAGGGTCCTTTTCTATATATTTCCTGTATTCGGCATAAGTTGTCGCACCTATCACCTGAAGATCTCCGCGAGACAACTGCGGCTTTAATATGTTAGAAGCATCTATTGCGCCTTCCGCCGCCCCCGCTCCGACTATCGTGTGTATTTCATCAATAAAAAGAATGACAGATGATCCTCTTGATGCCTCTTTTACAATATTCTTAATCCTCTCCTCGAAGTCTCCGCGATACTTCGCGCCCGCTACCATTGAAGTCAGATCAACGCTTATGATAGACTTGCCTCGCAGCTTTTCGGGAACCTCACCCTTCGCTATTCTTGCAGCCAACCCCTCGATTATTGCACTTTTTCCTACTCCCGCTTCACCAACGAGGCAGGGGTTGTTTTTATTCTTGCGGCAGAGCACGCGTATTATCCGTTCGGTCTCGCGCTCTCTTCCTATAACAGGATCAAATTTGTCCGCCCTTGCAAGCTCTGTAAAGTTTCGTCCATACTGCCTTAATGTAGATAGTTCCTGCGATTTTCCCGTTTCACGTTCCTCCGCCTTTTGCTTAAGTTGCAGTGCAAGCTCATCCTTTAACACGCTTATGTTAGTTCCGCTGCTTTTTAGCAGCTTTACCGCTATACATTCGCGCTCGTCAAGGAGTGCAGATAGTATATGCTCAGTACCGATGAGATTGGAACCGCTTTTCAATGCATATAAGTGTGACCGTTCCACAATTCTCTTGCACCTCGGTGTCATGTCAGCACCTGATATCTGACTTTCAACACCAACTCCCGAATAGTCACATATGGTCTTCCGAAAGCCCTCCCTCTCGATATTATGTTTTTTTAAGAGATTTTCGGCAACCGATCCCTCTGTTTCGAGCAGCGCGAGAAGCAAGTGCTCGCTGCCAATATAGGTATGACCAAGCTTTTCGGCTATCTCTACGCAGCGTGTAAGCGCGTATCTTGCTTTTTCGCTAAATCTTTCGTTCAACTTAGTATCCTTTCAACGTAGCTTATGTCGTTATTATAACCAACCGACAGCCGTATTTTCACACATCGGTAGCCCAATGCGCAAAGATTTCGCGCTTTATCCTCGTATACAGAACTGAGTCCACACCACTTTCTCCCCCAAGACCAAATATTTCCCTTAAAAAAATTACAGCCTTTTCTGTATCCGTGTTGTAATAGCTTCCTTTCGGGTATATGTGATCATAAGCGTATAAGTCAAGTGCGTTTGAAATGTATACATGAAGCTGAGTTATTTCATCTCCGTTCATCCCTTTGACGTACGGGAATGAGGCTGTTCCGCTATAATTGCCGTAAATCGCCATGTCGGCTTGTTCCTGACGATTTTCGAGTATTGCCAGGAAGGTTTCGTAATTTACTCTTCCATTTTCCCTAAGCCCCGTCTTCCTTTGCAACTCCTTCACAGCCATCTCTGTCTTTTTATTATAAATTCCGCTCGGATTTATCCCAAGAAGTCCTTGTACTGCTTTTATGCCGGCAGGCTTATCTGATATCATATACATACAAACTCCTATCCGATGTTATATCCGGGAAACTGATCCTCTCTGACAACGCTTCCCGTATAAAGGTCATCGTAGACATTTACTATTGCATTCCACGTCTGAGCATTAACACGCTCAGGGCTTGTAGGAAGATCAAAACGGGTATTGAATGCGCGCACTGCCTCGGCGGTGGATTCGCCAAACACTCCGTCAACGCTAACGCGCGGAATTTCAGGGTAAACACCTGAAATATAATTCAGATATCCCTGGAGCGCTCTTACGTCATCTCCTTCGCTTCCTACTCTTAACACTCTGCCCGGATAGGGAAGTATCAGCCCCTCCTCAAACTCATACGGTATTCCCTCGAGTATTCCGTAATAAACATCCTCTATAGTATTCCATGTGCGCTCATCAACAATGCCGGTTTCGGGAAGTCCGTATGTCTTCTGGAATGATATGACGGAATCTCTCGTCCCCGTACCGAACGAGCCGTCAACCGTAGGTGATTCCACCGTCGGTATAAAAAGCGAAATGTACGCAAGATAATATTGCAGCGTAAACACTCCGGGCGAATTTACTCCCTCTCTCAGCTCTCTTTCATAAGCGGTAGCTAATTCTGAAACGGTTAGTCCCTCGGATGAAATTGAATAAAGGTCCTTTACAGCACCGTAAATAGCATTTACTCTATTCCATGTGGCAGGACCTATTATTCCGTCCGGTGTAAGATTGAACACCTCTTGGAATTTCCTTACGGCATTTGCCGTCGACACATCAAAAAAGCCATCGGTAGGGTATATCTTCGGTATTCCCGGATAATTTGCGGATATACGGTTAAGCCGTATCTGCATAATTTCAACTGCCGCCCCGCTGTCTCCTTCGGAAAGAGGCTCGAGCGGCGCCGTGGGAGCTCCCGATTCCTGTGGCACGTCTGTTATTATCTCGACGTCATTTCCGTATGACCGTCTGATTATTTCTTCGTAGTTCAATCCCTGATTCGCATATTCAACCGTGTCCCACTGCTGAAGTCCGTTACATGTGATTTCAACTCCGTCGCAAAACTGTGCGAAGAGTGGCTCTACGCGGCCAAGACGCCTTATATAACTGTCATAAATCTGATCGACCACCGAGGAGATCGATTCGTACACGTTTCTCTGGTAAATAAAAGTCTGATCGTAAGCCGGTGAGTTCGTTATATCAAAATCATAACCGCGATTGCGGTAATATCCTGTGTAAACGCGATTAAGTGCAACGGAAATCTGTGCAAGAACGTTAGCTTTTATTGCCTCGATCGGCCATGTTGGATATATCTCGCTCGATGCGACGTTCTTTATGTAGTCGGAAAAACTCACCGTAACATTCTGTGCATCAGAGCTTGGTGCACCGAGGTGTACTACTATATCCTTCGGTATTGTTGGGTATAACGACATACTATCTCCTTATTGCTCGAGCTTCGGATTTTCATTGCTCACGGTTGTAAGAGTATCCTTAGGTGTAGGATCTCCCTCTCGGTATATGATCATATTTATCGGGAGTACGGTCACAGCACCGCCGAATACCGCTACCCCCTCAATAACCTTGCTATAGTAACCGGGCTTATGCGCTTCTACGGTGTATGTCGCATACGGTGCCTCAGCGGGGCGGGGAGTCTGCGAAAGCTCTCTCTCGGGAGCAGGCAACTCAATTATTTCCGTCCTTCCGTCGACGTCGGTTACTCGCGAACGCGCGAAATCTCCGTTTTCTTCATCAGTTCCCCGGACTCTGATGAGCACCCCCTCGACCGGGAGGGCATCCTTTGCGAGAAAGGCACTTACGCTTAGTCCGCCGATATCGGTGTAATTCAAACGTTCATCACCTCTGATTGTATATTTTAGATAAGCGGAAAGCTGTTTTGAATCCGCTTTTTCTACTGACAATATATGCATCTTTTGACTCTTTGGGTATTGACATTTTCTGAAAATGTTTATATAATATATTTATCTATGACATTATTCGACTATGAACCGACCGTATCGTAGCCCCTTATTGTCATCTTTTTAGTTTGTGCGCGGGTGCGCAACCATCAATTTAATATTTTCGGAGTGTGCAAAAATGAAAGATTCACTGTTTGGAGAGCTTAGCGTAATAGGCATGCGCGGCTGCGAGGACTTCGCTAGCCAGGTTGACTTTTACCTCAAGGAGTGGCGCCGCCACGATACCGAGGGAAGCTTCCTTGTAAACGCTCATTGTCCGAGATTCGGCAGCGGCGAGGCAAAGGGAACGCTTAACCAGTCGCTCAGGGGTAACGACGTATACATCATCTGTGACGTATTCAATCACGGCGTTACTTATAATATGTACGGCAACACCGTACCTATGAGCCCCGACGATCACTTCCAGGATCTCAAGCGCGTTATCGGTGCCATCGGTGGCAAGGCGCGCAGGATCAGCGTTATTATGCCCATGCTTTATGAGGGCAGACAGCATAAGCGCTCAGGCAGAGAGTCGCTTGACTGTGCTCTTGCGCTTCAGGAGCTCGTAAATATGGGCATTACCAACCTTATTACCTTCGATGCACACGACCCTCGCGTCCAGAACGCGATTCCTCTCTCCGGTTTTGAGGATGTACGCTCCGCTTATCAGATGATAAAGGCACTCTTCCGTGAATTCCCAGATATCGAGATCGATCCCGAAAAGACAATGATCGTTTCTCCCGATGAGGGCGGTATGGGTAAGTGCGTTTACTACTCCTCGGTTATGGGCATTGACCTCGGTATGTTCTACAAGCGCCGCGATTACTCCATAATCGTTAACGGAAAGAACCCCATCGTTGCTCACGAATATCTCGGCAGAGATGTTCAGGGTAAGGACGTCATTATTGTTGATGACATGATCTCCTCCGGCGAGTCGGTTATCGACGTTGCAAAGCAGCTCAAGGACAAGGGTGCCAACAGAATCATCGTTTTTACCACCTTCGGTCTTTTCTGCAACGGTCTTGCAAATATGGATAAGGCGTACGAGGAGGGAATTATAACCAGAATCTTCACCACCAACCTTGTATACAGAACCCCCGATCTTCTCGCAAGGCCCTGGTACTCCGAGGTTAACATGTGCAAGTACGTTGCATATATCATCGATACTCTTAACCATGACCAGACTATCAGCCATCTTCTTGATCAGTCGAAGAAGATCCACGCGGTTCTTGATAAGCACAAGAAGGCTAAGAAATAACATCAACAAACGGGGATCGACTGAAGAAGTCATCCCCGTATTTAAAAGGGCAGGAATATGAGAATTACCCAGGAATCTGATTACGCACTCAGGATCATCACCGCGCTTGCGGAAAGAAACGATCTTATTGATGCAAAGTCGCTTTCCGAGCAGACCCAGGTCACGCAGCGCTTCACACTGAAGATACTTCACAAACTCGTTCAGGCTGAGCTTGTCAGCTCGCATAAGGGTGCAAAAGGCGGCTATGTTCTTAAGCGCGCGCCCGAGGATATTACCCTGAAGGACGTGATAGAGCTTATCGACGGTCCTATCGGCATATCACGTTGCCTAGCAACAGAGGAGACCTGCTCGCTCAACAGAGATAAGACTGCTTGCGAATTCCACAGAATATTTGACAAGATCAGCTTCGAGGTATCTATGAAGCTCCACGGCATCACGATTGCCGATGTTCTCGCAAGAAATTACACGGTATAAGGAGTAAAAATTTATGCTAAAGATCCTATCCTTTCCGGGCCTTGGCATCGGAAATTTCGAGGTCAACAGCGTTGCCTTTTCGATTTTCGGTGTATCTATAGCTTGGTACGCACTAATAATTACATGTGGTCTTGTGCTCGCGATCATATACACAATGTTTAGAGCAAAGCAGATCGGTATCAACTATGAGGAGATCATCGATTTTGCCATTTTTGTCGTTCCGTTCGGTATTATCGGAGCAAGACTGTATTACGTGCTTTGCGAGCTTGACCGGTTTAAATCCTTCTGGGATGTTATCGATATACGCAGCGGCGGTCTTGCTATATACGGCGGAATTATCGCTGGAGCTATAACTGTTTACGTTGTTTGTAAGGTGAAGAAGATAAGCTTCCCGGCTTTTGGTGACTGTATCGTTCCCGGACTCATCCTTGCTCAGGCTATAGGCAGATGGGGTAATTTCATGAACGTTGAGGCGTTCGGCGGTGTTACAGACGTGGCATGGCGCATGTGCAGCCCCAGCATCGCTCAGTATCTCAGTGTAACGCAGGGCATAGATCAGGCGACCTATAACGCAATTCTTGACGGCACGCTCGGTGTTCATCCCGCGTTCTTCTACGAGTCCTTCTGGAATATAATCGGATTTATCGCGATAAACTTCTACTACAAGCACAGAAAATACGACGGTCAGATAATCCTGCTCGTCTTCGGCTGGTACGGTCTCGGCAGACTATGGATCGAAGGTCTCAGAACCGACTCGCTCTATATCCCCGGCACTCCCATAAGAGTATCGCAGCTTCTTGCGGGTCTTATCTTTATCGCTTGTCTTGCGCTTCTCATTTACTTCAAGATAAAGCCCCCGAAGGGCGAGTTTTACTTTATGCAGCCTAAGGTTGCTGAAGGTGCAGAGGAGGGCGCAGCTGCATCCGTGACCGAGAATGCATCCGAGAACGAGAACGAGTCTGTAAATACTGCTCCGGTTTCGGATACCGAAGAGTCTTCCGCAGATAACGCAGACGAAGAAGATCCAAAAGAGGAATAATTATGGCAAATATCATTGACGGTAAGCTTGTGTCGGCATCTCTTCGCGACAAAATCCGCGAGGATGTCAAAGCCTTCACCGAGAAAAGCGGTATAACTCCGACCCTCGCGGTAATACTTGTGGGTGAGGATCCCGCCTCGCGCGTTTATGTTCGTAATAAGCACAAGGCGTGCCTTGATGCCGGTATAGGTTCCATTCAGATAGAGCTCCCCGCTGATACTACCGAGGATGAGCTCCTCTCGCGCATAAACGCACTTAACATGGATGAGAACGTTCACGGAATTCTCGTTCAGCTTCCGCTACCTAAGCACATAAACGAGGAAAAGATCATAAACGCGATAGACGAGAAGAAGGACGTCGATGCCTTCCATCCTGCGAATGTCGGAAGAATAATGACCGGTAAGTATGATTTTCTGCCATGCACACCCGCCGGAATAATGTCGCTTCTCGATTACTACAAGATAGATATCGAAGGGAAAAAGTGCGTTGTGATCGGCAGAAGCAATATCGTAGGTAAGCCTATGGCACTGCTCCTTCTCGAGCGCAACGGAACTGTAACCGTTACTCATTCGAGGACCAAGGATCTTGCCGCGGTCGCACGCGAGGCGGATATTCTTGTTGTAGCTATCGGTAAACCCTTGTTCGTTACCGCCGAGTTTGTAAAAGAGGGGGCGGTCGTTATAGATGTCGGTATAAACCGCACGGCTGACGGAAAGCTCGTGGGAGATGTCGACTTCGCATCGGTTGAACCCAAGGCTTCATATATCACGCCTGTTCCGGGCGGTGTAGGTCCTATGACTATCACGACGCTTTTGAGGAATACGCTTAAGGCGGCAGAGAAGTCCACATACGAAAAATAAATTATTCCTCGGAAAAAACTGACAAACCTATTGACAAACACATCTGTTTGTTATATAATGTTTAAGTACTTATGCAAATAAGTCTCTTTGCAAAGCGAAGGGAGGGAAAATAAAAATGGCAGAGATTAGAGTTAAAGAGAATGAAACTCTCGACAGCGCACTTCGTCGTTTCAAGAGACAGTGCCAGAAGTCCGGTGTCCTCACCGAGCTCCGTAAGAGAGAGCATTACGAGAAGCCCAGCGTTAAGAGAAAGAAGAAGTCTGAGGCTGCTAGAAAGCGCAAGTATAAGTAATTTATTTGCATTAAAAAAGGATACGGTCACAATCCGTATCCTTTTTCTTTTTTCTTCTTTTTCTTGTAAATATTATATCGTCTTATAAAATAATTATAGGGAAGAATATAATTGAGGTGAAACGATATGAAAAAAAATATACTTACGATTATATCCTTGACGGTAATTCTGTCTGTTTTATTGACATCGCTTTGCTACGCCGAAGGCGGTGAGGGGTGGTATATTATAAAGCAAGGCAACAACACCCCCGCTTTTCCTAAGAGTGAGCGTTTTTTATCCGAGCACGCTTGCTACGCCATGGACAAAAGAAGTGCAGAAACCGGTGATAAGGTGTTATATCTGACCTTTGATGCAGGGTACGAAAACGGGAACGTAGAACGGATACTCGATACACTGAAAAGAGAGGAAGTACCGGGTGCTTTCTTTATTCTCTCCAATCTTGTGAAGAAGAACCCCGAGCTTGTTAAACGCATGTTCGAGGACGGACACACGGTATGCAACCACACTAAAAATCACCGTTCTCCGACGAAGCTCACCGATGAAGAGATAGAGGCAAATCTCTCGGAGCTTGAAAGGCTATGCTATGATGCCACGGGATATGAGATGACTAAGTTCTTCAGATACCCCGAGGGTTATTATAACGAACGAACTGCGCTTACTCTTGAAAAACTTGGGTACAAGACCTTTTTCTGGAGCTTGGCATATTCGGACTGGGACAACGGAAGACAGCCGAGTGTTGAATCAGCTATAAAGATACTGACCGAAAACATTCATCCCGGTGCTATAGTTCTGTTGCACCCAACGTCACAAACCAACAGAGATGCGCTGCCGATGCTAATATCGGCATGGCGCGCGATGGGCTATCGATTCGGAAGGCTCGAGGATATTGTCGGCTAAGCAGTTTCTATAAACCGTAAAGCATTAATTACGGATAGTTGTAACGAAAAACACGGAAGGTGCAGCGCATTACTGCATCTCCCGTGCATTTTTATTTGATTAAATCAAAAAATCAGTGCATTTGCCCCTCTTCCATCCGCGCCTTGATCTCTTCGAGTCGTTCACGCTCGGTAACGTCATCACGCATAATTATATCCTCCTCGTCGAACTCCTCCTCGGCAAATTCCTCGGGGTGCTCAGCCTTATAGGGATCAACCATGACTTCCTTAATCTTGTAGTATGCCGCAAACACCTTCATGTACGCAAAGCTCGAGAATAGAATCGCGAGCGGTGCCGCTACTCCCAACGGCAGAAGAATTCCGCCTACACCGAATACAAGTATAACCTCCACAACTACGCCAACGAGTATTCCAAGAAGCGCAAGAAGGTTTCTCTTGATACCGAGAAGCGCAAATATCATAGAGTTCTTGATCATCTTGAATACGGAAAGATTAAACGTGACCATCTGAACATAGATATAAGGTCTCATGAAGAAGTAGAGGATAAGTATGACGACATTCATCCACATCATCGTAGACTCAAAAAAGTTCTGCTCAGTCATCATCATATTGTAGATGTTAAATATGAGAACGGCGTTAATCAGAACGTCAATAATGCCAAAGGGAAGAGCTTGCTTCCAATTACGCTTGATGGCATACCAGAAATCGTACCAGGTAAAGACAGGCTCACCCATGGCGATATTACGCAAAATGTATGCGGTACCAACGTTGACGAGTCCGAATGTTACCAATGTAAGCGCACCGATACCGTAAAAAACGTATGTAAGCGTAGTAGGAACAAGAATCTGATTCTGTATTCCCGCAAGCGCATAGACGGTCATGCCAAACGGGGTACCCACGTTCTCGGAGAAGAAGGGCACGAGATTCTGGAACAGATCGTACATCGGCAATGAGGAGTTATCCTGAGTATATCCCGCAAGAGCAATTATCAGAAACAGAACGGGAAAATTGCCGAGAACCATGAAAATATTACAGTATAAAATTTTATCGAAATTATTTTTATAGGAAACGAAAAAACGTTTTAAGCCCGTGCCAAGCTCAGATGCCTTCTTACTGATACCGCGACCATCCTTGCCTAATCCAAACAGCTTAAACTTCTTCTTTCCCTCATCCTTAGCTGCCATATAGCCACCTCTTGGAAAGTGATATAGATATCATAACATACTTTAAAGATAAAAACAATTCATTTTAATAAAGTTTTAAAATATTTTAAAATTAACTCCTTCGAGGATTAGCCTACATCTAAGTTTGACAGTCATATAAAAAGAATCAAATGCATAAAATCAACAAAAAGCTTATAGGGGGAAAGAATGAAAAAAAGACTGATTTCTCTGATTCTGATAATGGCCTTATTATTTACATTTACGGTCGGCGTTTTCGCATCGGACCAGGAAGTAATTGACGAAAATGATATTTATAACGGAGCAGACGATACATATACGAGTGGCGATAATATAACGCTCAATGCGAAGAGCGCCATTCTGATGGATGCTGAGACCGGAGCGGTGCTATACGCAAAGAATGCACACGAAGCACTCCCGCCCGCCTCCGTAACGAAGATAATGACTCTCTTGCTCGTTGCCGAAGCTATAGCTGACGGAAGAATAACACTGGATCAAAAGGTTACCGTAAGTGCGAATGCGTCTGGCATGGGCGGCAGCCAGATATTTATCAAAGAGGGGGAGATTTTTACCGTTGAAGAATTACTAAAGAGCGCAGTTATTGCAAGCGCAAACGATGCAGCAGTTGCACTTGCCGAGCTTATATCCGGTAGTGAGAGCGCATTCGTCTCTCGGATGAATGAACGTGCACGCGAGCTTTCGATGAAGAATACCGTTTTTGAAAATGCGACCGGGCTCGATGACACAGTCACGAAGCATCAGACAAGCGCTTACGATATAGCTGTTATGTCGCGTGAGCTTATCAAGCACGATGTAATTTTGAAACACAGCAACGTATGGCAGGACAGTATAAGAAACGGTGAATTCATTCTCACAAATACCAACCGACTCGTCAGATACTATTCCGGATGCACGGGTTTAAAAACCGGATCAACTGATAAAGCGGGCTTCTGCGTTTCTGCCACTGCAAAGCGAGACGGTATGCACCTCATAGCGGTAGTAATGGGTTCACCCACCCGAGATGAAAGAAACAATTCAGCGCGATCTCTGCTCGATTACGGATTCGCAAACTATGCTCTGTACCGCGATTCAGAGTGTGACTTAGAGCAAATACCGGTTAAACGCGGCACAGTCAGCAGTGTTATGGCATACTCAACCGAGTTTTCGCTTTTGATTTCACGCTCTGACATCAAAAGAATAGAGAAAAAGTACACTATTCCGGAATCGGTTATCGCACCGTTTGAAAAGAACTCTAAAATAGGTGAAATAATCTATTATCTTGATGATAACGAGCTTGGAAGAAGTGACATATGCGTACGCGAAGGAGCCGAAAGAATAAGCTTTATAAAGATAGTTTCAGGTATCCTTTGGGCAATTATTGTCGGAAAAGGAGAATAAATAACCATATATTTAAGGTAATACACTTGAAATAAAGTCGCGCTTGTAGTATAATTAAAGAGAAGTAGCGTCCTATACACTAACGCCGCTTTAATAACTTAATGGAGATTGCTATGAGCGTTAAGATCAATAACAAATTCCTCGACGGCTTTGTGAATGAGGCTGATGTAGCCTCTATGACAAAAAGAGCATATTCCGCGCAAGAGCTTCTTAAAAGCAAGAAGGGTCCCGGCAATGACTATATAGGGTGGGTTGAGCTTCCCGAAAATTACGATAAGGATGAGTTCGCAAGGATCAAGATCGCTGCAGAGAAGATCAAAAAAAGCTGCGATATACTAGTCGTTATCGGTATCGGCGGCTCTTATCTCGGCGCAAGAGCAGCAATCGAGTTTGTAAAGAGTCCTCTTTATAATAACTTAAAGAAGGATACGCCCGATATCTACTTTGCAGGTAACACGATATCAACAACCGCCCTTACCGAGCTCCTTTCTATTTGCGAGGGTAAGGACATTTGCCTAAACGTAATTTCAAAATCCGGTACCACAACCGAGCCTGCAATAGCATTCCGAGTATTCAAGGCACTTCTCAACGAGAAGTACGGTGAGCAAGGGGCACGGGAGCGTATATTCGTCACAACCGACAAGGAAAGAGGCACGCTTAAACAGTTCTCTGATGAGGCGGGATACGAGACCTTCGTCGTACCCGATGACGTTGGCGGAAGATATTCCGTGCTTACGGCGGTCGGTCTGCTTCCCATTGCATGCGCCGGAATAGATATTGAGGCTATGATGAAGGGTGCCTACGACTCAATGAAGGCTTGCGAGCTTTCGGATTCCGAAAAGAATCCCGCGCTAAGCTATGCGATATACAGAAACGTTCTTCTCGAGGCAGGGAAGAGCACCGAGATACTCGTCGGTTACGAGCCTTATCTCCTCATGCTCAACGAATGGTGGAAGCAGCTTTACGGTGAGAGCGAGGGTAAGGAGCATAAGGGTATATTCCCCGCATCCGTCATCTTCTCGACCGACCTTCACTCTCTCGGTCAGTATATTCAGGACGGAAAAAGGAATCTTTTCGAGACTGTAATAGACGTAAAGAAGAGCTGCGAGGATTTCATTATTCCGAACGATCCCCGCAACGTAGACGGTCTCAACTTCATCAGCGGTGAGGCGCTCTCGCACGTAAACAGCACAGCTATGCTTGCAACGCTTATCGCTCACAACGATGGAGGTGTGCCGAATATCGTTGTCGAGGTTAAGGATAAATCTGCATATACGTTCGGTTATCTCGTTTACTTCTTCGAATATGCGTGCGCTATCTCGGGATATATTCTTGGAGTCAACCCGTTTGATCAGCCCGGTGTCGAAGCATACAAGAAGAACATGTTTGCTCTTCTCGGAAAGCCGGGATACGAGGGAATGAGAGCAGAGCTCGAAAAGAGAGCGCTCAATAAATGACAATTTAGTTAATTTCTTTAAAAAACAACCGAAAATTTAGAGAAATACTATTGCATTTTTTCTCATTTTATTGTAATATATAATTAAGAAAGAGGATTCCCCTCTAAAACCAAGGAGGATACAACATGATCAAGTTATACATCGGTGGCAAAGGCTCCGGAAAAACCAAGACACTCATCGAGCTCACCAACTCTGCAGCAGAGGCTTCCAAGGGCTCTGTAGTCTGCATCGAGATGGGCGACAAGCTCAGACATGAGATTACATATAAAGCAAGACTTATCGACACGATCGAGTATGCTGTAAACGATGCTGAGGCTCTCTATGGCTTCATCGCAGGCATTCTCGCTTCCAACAGCGATATTACAGATATCTTCGTTGATTCTTCTCTGAAGATCTGCGCTAACGACGTTGCTGCTTTCGAGGCTATGCTTCCTAAGCTTGAGAAGATCTGCAAGGACATCAACCTCGTTATGTCTGCGTCCATCGCAGTTGAGGAGTGCCCCGACAGTATCAAGGCTTACGCTTAAATAATCGAATCATACGGAAGAGATGCACCTTGCGTCTCTTCCTTTTTCTTTTTTAAATGTAGATGCGTGTTTCATCCTGATAAATCGAAATAAGTATATTATCCCCATTTTTCCCGTCTTGCATATTATAATATTAGACCGCGCCGGCTGCGCGGTGATTTATAGCAATTGTTTATAAATAAGGAGAACTATAATGCAAGATAACAGAAACGGCTGTGCACAGTCTAACCACGACACGCGCGGTATGGTCTGCATAGATACTGTACGTATACTCGATGCCTGCCGTGATCGCGATTGCTTTGAGGATGAGCGCGTATACTTAACAAGCGAGGGCGAGGCAATACTCGCAACCGCCACGAACGTCAGAACAAAGTGTGCCAGGATAGTCTGGGCATACGTAAGTGTTAACGAGATACCGTTCAACAACGGCTTCTATCAGATAAGCGTTCGCTATTACGTAGAGGTCACGTTCGAGGCTTGTGTAGGAGTTGGCAGAAGTGCAACGTTTACAGGTATCGCAACGCTAGAAAAGGACGTCGTCCTTTACGGCGGAGAAGGGAATATTACCACCTACTCATCCACCCCCGGAAGCAACTTCTGTGATCCCTGCGATTCGAGCAACGTTAGCACGAATCTGCCTATCGCAGTGGTCGATACCGTAGAACCCGTTGTACTTGGCACTAAGGTCGTGGAAAGATGCTGCAGCTGCTGTTGCGACTCTCTGGACCTTCCCGATCAGATCAGCGGATGCATAAACGGTACGCTCGTTGATTCGCAGAACGGACTCGAGATAAGAGTATCCTTCGGCATATTCTCGATAATCCGTATCGAGCGCCCCGCACAGCTTCTTATCCAGGCGCAGGATTATTGCATACCCGACAAGGAGTGCAACAACGCGACCTGCAACAACAATCCCTGCGAGGTGTTCCGCGGTATAGCATTCCCGACCTCGCGCTTCAAAACCTCGGTAGCTCAGCCGACCGAGCCTCCTCATCACGGCGGCGGTGGCGGCTGCGGCTGCGGAAGGTAAACGAACCACATTCGCGCATTGCGCGAGGTGGTCGAGCCATAGGCTCGCTAAAACAAAAAAGACACCTCAAGGGCTTTTGACGTGGATTTTGATGCTTCGCATCAATATACTAGCACTCTTCGCCTGGAGAGCCAGCTCTCCGATCTTCGAGCGCAGTATGCGAACCACATTCGCGCATTGCGCGAGGTGGTCGAGCCATAGGCTCGCTAAAACAAAAAAGACACCTCAAGGGTGTCTTTTTTGTTTTGGTGGAGACAAGTGGACTCGAACCACTGACCCCTTGCATGTCAAGCAAGTACTCTAACCAACTGAGCTATGCCTCCAAATCTCTATTGCTAAACTATTATATCATATAAAAAGGAAAATATCAATAGCAAAAGAGAAAAACTACAAAAAAAATAAAAAGGGAATAGAATTATCGCTTTCCTCGGCGTTGGCGCATTATTTCATACGCAAACATGGTTGTCGCAGAGGCTGCGGAAAGGCTGGCTCTGAATTCCCTTGCGTACGGAATTTTAACGAGTGTGTCTGCTCTTTCGATAACTGCCTTTGAGATACCGCGCTTTTCGCCGCCTACGATAAGAAGAACGGGGCCGCTTAGCTCTACCTCTCCGAGAAGGTTGTCTGTATCCTCGTGTGCGCACACTATCTTATATCCTAGGGATGCGAAAAGTTCGCAAGCCTCAACATCGGTCGCATTATATATACTAAAGCGTTCCGATGCACCTGCCGAGCTGCGGCATACAACACCTGCGGCGCTCATCCAATTCCTTCCGTCAAGAATAATGCCGTCACAACCGCAGGCAAATAACGAGCGGAGCGAATAGCCAAAGTTATAGGGGTCCTCGATGCCTTGTATCATAGCATAAAATCCCGAGGGAAGAATAGCGTCCTTAACGAGGGCGGGGAAGTCGCGCTCCGATGCCTCGGCAACTATGCCGCCGTGGGTATTTCCGAGGGTTATTTCATCAAGGAAAGCGGCATCCGTGCGTATAAGATCATAGCCATACTTCTCTGCTACTGCCCTAAGATATCCCACCTCTTTTGATATTTTCTTGAATTTTTCGCCATCAAAATAAATCTTTTCAATGCGTCTATTATTGGTGCCTTGATCTATGCCTGCGATAATAGCTCTGATCGAGGTCATGCCTTCAAAAACGGTTGAATTTTTAAATTTCAGAAATTCCTTCTGCATTAATTATAAGCGCCTTTCATATATTTGAGTAAAGGTATTTTTTGATTAATATGACGGAGGGAAAAATGCTGCACGATAATAAAGAACGGTGCGAATCTTTCGCCGAATACGTAATAGAGACGGGTGCAACGGTAAGAGCATGCGCAAACCATTTTGGCATCAGTAAAAGCACCGTACACAAGGATCTCACAACGAAATTAAGGTACATAAATAAAAATTTATACGAGCAGGTCAGAATAATACTAGCTCTGAATAAATCCGAACGCCATCTGAGGGGCGGAGAAGCGACAAAAAGAAAGTACAAAAGCAAAAGGGGAGAGTAGTACCCTTCTCTTTTATCCATTATACAACATCCGGTATTTATTTGCAATATCAAGTTTGATTTAGTTTCAATAGGCTGTCTTGATTTTTGGATTCTTAATTAAAATTCTTATACGAGCGACTTGTATTAATCTCTGATATCTTATAATAACGGCTTATTTTTTCTGAATAGAAGCTATAACGAGTCCGTGGTATAAATTATCACGGACTTTTGTTTGTTAACCAAATTTGATCAATACTAAGTATGAATACTTGTTGTTAAATGATTTATCAAAAACGCTGAATATACGAGAGGCATTTAAAAAACGGCATTTAATTTGCGGCAATTATCAACGGGACGTAATTATTAAGCATTAAATCAGCATTTATACGAAATACTCGAAACCCGAGTGGAAACTCCCGAAAAACGGGAATTATGCCGTTTTTACTTCCCTAAATTATACAAAATTTTCATTTTGTATAATTGTATATATATTTTGATAGGGTGTACCCTGCACCCTTGATCATTATGCTTTTCTTGAAAATTGGCGTTTTCCCCTTTTTTTACCTTTGGGGTAGAATGTTATCGAACAAGGTCTTATAAACATGCGCTTCACTCCACCCGGTGCGAAAAACGGTAGGGGATAGAATGAATGTGACATCGCTATATTTTGATGATGAGAAAACGCACTCTATTTTGAATACTCTTCCCTTCACTTTTTCAGGAAGGCTGACCTCATGTGTTTCCCTCATAATATCCGCTTTTCTATATTAACCGAAACATATTATTCTTTTCGGATTATCCGCATTCTTCCCTATTAACCACTCGACTATCACGTTGTTTTTTAAAAAAGACAGAGCCGTCGCGGTGGCGACGGCTCAAAGAATTATTTAACAAACTCATTATATATAGCTTTAAGTGCTACAATGTAATCGTGCTCATCAACACCTACTATGATATTAAGCTCGCACGAGCCCTGATCTATCATTCTGATGTTTACGCCGGCGTCGGCAAGTGCTGTGAATATTCTCGCAGCAGTTCCCTTCGCCTTTACCATACCGCGGCCAACTATCGCAATGAGTGCAAGATTATCCTCCGTAAAGATGTTATCGGGGTTGACAGACTTACAAATCGACGCCATGATATCACCGCGCTTCTTTATAAGATCGGTCGTTGCCATAACAACGGTCATAGTATCAATTCCCGAGGGGAAATGCTCGAATGATACTCCGTTTTCCTCGATAGCCTGAAGCACACGCCTACCGAAGCCAAGCTCAGAGTTCATCATATCCTTCTCGAGGGTAATCGTCGAGAAGCCCGTTCTTCCCGCTACACCGGTTATTACGTATGCAGGAATCTCATCGGTCTCCGGAACGATAAATGTGCCTCTGTCATCGGGACGGTTGGTGTTCTTGATATTGATCGGGATCTTCGCATATCTTACGGGGAAAATTGCATCCTCATGCAGAACCGTTGCGCCCATGTAGGAAAGCTCTCGGAGCTCCTTATAGGTTATTGTATTGATAACCTCGGGATCTTTGATGCATCTGGGATCAGCCATAAGGAAGCCGGATACGTCGGTCCAGTTCTCATATATACTTGCAGATGCCGCTCTCGCTACGATAGAGCCCGTTATATCCGAGCCGCCTCTAGAGAAGGTCTTGATCGTGCCGTTAGGCATAGATCCGTAGAAGCCGGGGATAACTGCGTTGGGAGTCTTAGCGAGATAACCGCTAAGCACCTGGTTGGTCTTCTCTGCATCGAATGCACCGTCATCGTTGAAGAAAATGCACTTTCTGGCATCGATAAAGGTGAAATCGAGATACTTCGCGAGTATCATAGCGTTAAGATACTCACCGCGAGATGCTATGTAATCTCTTCCCGAGTTATGCAGGAACGAATGCTTGATCTTGTCGTATACCTCGGTAAGATCAAGGTCAATACCAAGTCCCTCGATAATCGCATCATAACGACCCTTGATGATCTCGAAGATCTCGGTTATATCCTTCTCATCTACTGCCATTTCATAGCACTGATAAAGAAGATCTGTAACCTTCTCGTCGGAACTGCTTCTCTTACCGGGCGCCGAGGCAACTACGTATCGTCTCTCGGGATCGCTCTTTACTATCTCGGCAACAGCGCGGAAATGCTCTGCATCGGCAAGCGAGCTGCCACCAAACTTTAAAACCTTTAAACCCATTTTTACTCTCCTGATAAATTACTCAATGACACTCGTCGAAGGCAAGGGTTTGCGCCTTCTCTAAATTTCATACTAACATTATATGAGAAAGCGCGCTTTTTGTCAAGTAATAATTTTAATTATTACAAAATAAAAGGACGAGAGCATCTCTCTCGTCCAAGAACTATAGATCATCAACGTCCTGCACCGGATCATCTAGCTCGTTATCAGTCACCACTCCTGTCCACATTCCGTTAGGATCTGTATTGATCGTACCGTCAGTGCTCATTTTAGACGGGGCGTTCTCTACCCTTTTCTCTTTCTTTTCTTTATTATCCATAATTCACCTCCATAACAAATATGATCTATTATTACCCATCATGCTGGAATAAAAACAGGATTTCTCACGAATTATGGAAAAATGTCTTGACAATCATTTTCTCATCTGCTATAATGTAATAGTCGCGTGGAGAGATGGCCGAGTTGGTCTAAGGCGCACGACTGGAAATCGTGTAAACGCTAACCCGTTTCAAGGGTTCGAATCCCTTTCTCTCCGCCATAAGAAAAACACTCCCAATAGGGGGTGTTTTTCTTATTCTATGGCCGCGAGAAAGCGGCTTCGAAGCCTTCTCCGCGAGCGCAGCGAAGCGGAATAGGGTTCGCATACCCCACTCGAAGATCTGCAAGCTCGCTTGCAAGGCGAAGAGTGCGGGTATATTTGCGTAAAGCAAACACCCCTTTCTCGACAACACTCCCAATAGGGCAGCTTTTTTTCATGTGCCTGAAAGAAAGCTAATTCTCACACTATTATATCGTTACTTCCCAATCCTCGCGCTCCACTCCGACTCCTTGAAGCCTACGAGTACAAAATCTTCACCGATAAGAAGCGGGCGTTTTACAAGCATTCCATCGGTCGCGAGAAGCTTCAGCATCTCGTCTTCGCTCATTTCGGGGAGCTTTGTCTTAAGCTCGAGGGATTTATACAAAAGACCGCTGGTGTTAAAGAACTTTCTAAGCGGAAGTCCACTCACGCGGTACCATAAAGAAAGCTCCTCAAAGGTTGGATTATCAATCTTTATATCTCTTAAATCATACTTAATACCGTTATTATCAAGCCACTTCTTAGCCCTCTGACAGGTCGTACATTTAGGGTAACAAATAAACTTAAGCATTTTAAACTCCTTATTCACATACTTCAATTAAAAAGCTCACGGGACGAAAGCCGTCATTGCAGGATATCATTGCCGATTTTGGATTCTTCATCCAGCCATCATAAAAGTTCTCGCCTCCGTGCGCAAGCGCCATCACAAACGGTGAAACACTCTCCCATGCACTGTCGCAAAAGCCTTCAGGCTTCTGCCACCCTTCGGTGATATACACCCGTCCCTCCTCGATATCGCAAGCGTGCTCGATGGGATTCTCGTACTTTTCTATTAAGTCGTCGTAGCGCGCTTTCCGTACAACGGTTATTTTAATCTTTTTCATGATACACTCCATCCATAAAACATGTCGATGATATATTATAACACATACAGACAAAAGATTCAAGCTTTGATCATCGCGCTTTGAGTCAAACTCAAAACAATGTCCCGATTTATAAGAGTGCGTTGATTTTCCAGCTGAATCGTGGTATAATAATGCTGTGAGCATTAATTAAAAAGGCGGTGACAATTTGGAGAACGTCGGCTCGGCATGCAACAAACGAAAAAGAATCATAATAGCGCTAAATATACTTATATCGGTATCCTCACTCCTCGGAGTTTTGCTCTCCTGCATTTTCGCTGTGAATGACGGATACTCGGACTGGTACAGACGATTATTCTATTTCACGCAACAGTCAAATATATGGATATTTCTGACTTGTGCAGTGTATGCGGCAATTCATTTATTGAAGCTGTCGAATACTAAGCTTTTAGCTCTTGTTGACACGTTGAAATTCGTATTTGCGGTGTCGATCACTGTGACAGGCATAATATTCTGCGCTCTGCTCGCCCCCTTCGCAAACTTTAATATATGGTCATTTGCAAACGTGCTGACCCACGTAATTACTCCGCTACTCGCTATATTTGAATTTTTCCTCAACGGATACCTGAAGGCGGTTCGGCACAGAGATGTTCTACTAGCTATGATTCCGCCTGCGTTATGGTTCGTGTTTGCTTCGATTCTCTGCCTTCTTAAGGTAGATTTCGGTAAGGGCGACCCTTTCCCCTACTTTTTCATGGATTTTTATAACGGCGCCGGCCTCTTCGGGTACGTAGAAGGCATGCCCCCAAAAATAGGCGTTTTCTATTGGATAGCATTCTTCTTACTATTCATTTACGGCCTTGGATATCTTTATTACAGGCTCCATAACCGTATACACAAAAACAAATAATAAAAGTCGCATATAGCACAGTTTGGCTTTAGATAAGCTTTGCTATATGCGATACTTTTATTTTAAACGAAGTATTACGTTACCAAAGAAATCAAATGCGATAAGAGCCGAAAGTGACAGTGCGAGCCTTTTACCTATACCGTCCTTGATTCCGGAAAACAAATCGCAAAGCTTATCGAAAAAGCACATAACGAGCGTTATAATTGCACCCCAAATGTACGCGATCTCGAGAGCGGCGTATTTTGTAACGTTCAAAGCATAATGCTCGTAGCTCCAAAGCACCTCACCGCTCAGCGCCTCCATGACCGTACCGCCGATTATCTCGGATACCGACGGAATAATTGCAGCAAGGAAAAAGTATGATATGGCGCGAGCACCGCCTGTATCAAGTCTGCTTAAGAGTATACCGCCACTATGCGGTGTGCCAATGAGCTTATAGAGAATAACGATGGTGATACCGTATATAGGACACAGCGGCAGTGTCACAAAGCCTCGGTCTGCTATTTCGTTATAGAGAAATAAAAATAAAAGCTTTTCAAATACCCATCCGATATGCGATATGAGAATACCTACAAGTATCAGATGCCATCCTTCCCTTTTCTTCTGTTGTTTTATCATTGCAAATACCTCGCGGATAGTATATGCAAAAAGCGGTTGCAATATAAAAAGAGAAAAGCCGAGTTAAATCAGCCTTTCTCCATTATTTCGTTATTAAGTATCAATCCTTCATCATCTTATGGACAACGGGCCAGGAAAGGTCAGCGTAGAATCTATGACCCTCGGGACCTGTAACGAGATAGCAATTCTCGGGAACTCCCACCTTTTCGTATGCCTTTTCGATGATGGCGTAGGACTTATCTACGCCGGGCTTGTAGAACCCAACGTCGGTTACACCGTGAACAACTATGAGCTTTCTCGGCGCGATCATACCGCCCATGTCACCCATATCAAAATAATTTGCGATATTGGGAACAAGGTTGCACAAACAATGGCGCTTTACCGCTATGGAATTATCCCAAGAGCAAACAGCGCAAGAAGGCATAGCGAGTGCGATGCGCTCCTCAAGACACGCGGCATAATAGGTAGCAGTTCCGCCACCGGAGTTACCCATTAGGCAGATTCGGTCGGGATCAACAAAATCGAAGTGCTCAAGCACGGCGTCAATGCATCTCGAGATATCCCATACACGCTCGCCTATCATGGTTCTACCCATCATTATAGCTCTGAAGTTGTTCTGATAACAGTTCGTACCGCTACCCTCAATTCCCTTGCACTCACCGAAGCCCCTTTGCTCAACAGCGAGGGCTATGTAGCCTTCCTTGACAGCTCTGACACAGAAATCGCGGTCACCGCCGTTGATATCGTCTTCATCACCGGGATATATCGGCTTGCCGAGCGAGATGTGGAATCCGTTAGAATGTCCCTGAAGGCATATCATAAGCGGCTGCTTTCCGCTCTTGCCGTGAGGCACGCGCATAACCGATGGGAAATAATAACCAGGCTCAGACTGAATGGTAAAGCGGTACTCAGTGTAACCCTCGCACTCCTCGGTATATTCTATGTTGAACTCGGGATCGCATCTCTCGTATTTATCCATACCGAGAAGTTCTGCGAGCTTAGCTTTAGCTTTTTTCTGCCAAGCAATAAAGTCCGATTCTCCATCATATCTACATTCGGGCGTGATAGAGGTAATTAAATCAAAGTTCTTTATCAACGGGCTGAAATTCATTTAAATAACCTCCAGAAAATTACTTAATAAGCTCCCATGCGTGAGGATCGAACCTACGCTCGCCGTCGTTTATAACAAGCTTGGAATTGTCGGATGCACCGGCTGCGGCATAAAGCTTTTCAATCATGGCATAAGCCGCACGGAGTCCACGCTCGGGGAACCAATTATCCTTTATAGTACCAACCAACACAAGCTTTCTCGGTGCGATAAGACCGCCAAAGTCGCCCATATCAAAGTAACTTGCGACATTGGGTATATAATTACATACGCAGTGCGAGAACGTTGCGATAGAGGACTCGTAGGTAGCAACTCCGTTCGATGCTATAACAGCGCCTATCCTCTCGTCAACCGCTGCGGCATAGTACGCTGCGGTTCCATTTCCGTTGTTTCCTACAATTACGATATTCTCGTCATCGATATTATCAAAATTAGCGAGAAGCGCGTCAAGTGAGCGCATAATATCCCATACTCTCTCGCCTATTGTTGTTCTGCCAAGAAGAAATGCTCTCATAGATGAACGGTAGCAAGCACACCACGTTGTTCTGGTGGGTGCCTCCTCGGGGGTGATATCTCTTACAGCAAAGCAATTATCGAAGCTTCTCTGCTCAACGGAAAGGGATGCGTATCCTCTGTCGAGCGCCTGCTTGCAAAGATCTCTGCCATCCGTGCCGTCCACCGACTGCAGAAGGTCATCAGCATGCCCGAAAAGGCAGATAGCAACAGGGAGCTTACCCGATACACCCTTAGGAGTCCTGAGGGTCGAGGTAAAGCTGTAGTTCTTCTCGCTTGCAATAGAATAAACCGTCTCGTCATACGTTTCGATCGAGGTTTTGGATACGATTGTAAAGCTCGGTTCAGTGGGTATCATCATATCGATGCCCAGAAGCTCCACGAGCTTTTCCCTCGCCTGCTTCTGCCAGGCGGTAAAATCCATCTTGAAATCATATCTCATTGCGGGTGCGGTATTGATAAGCACCTCTCTGTTTTTCTTTATAGGACTGAAGTTCATTTGCTCTCCTCCATCTTCGAGGTCGTTCCCATCATCTTATGTACGACAGGCCAGGAAAGGTCTGCGTAGAATCTGTGGCCAAAGGGGCCCGTAACGAGATCGCAGTGATGCGGTACGCCCGCAATGTCATAAAGCTTTTCCGTGATGGCATAAGACTTATCAACACCGGGCTTGTAGAAGCCGACGTCTGTAACGCCATGGACTATGATAAGCTTTCTCGGTGCTATCATTCCGCCCATATCACCCATATCGAAATACTTTGCCATATTTGCAACGTAGTTACAGGTGCAGTGTCTCTTTACCGATACCGACATATCCCACGAGCAGACCGCAGATGAAGGCATGCAAAGAGCAATACGCTCATCCAGACAGCAGGTGTAATATGTAGCGGTACCGCCGCCCGAGTTACCCATAAGACAAATCTTTTCCTCGTCTATAAAATCGAACTCGTCAAGCAGAACGTCGATAACTCGCATGACGTCCCAGGCTCTTTCTCCGAGAGTGGATCTACCCGTAAGCATAGCGACCATGGACGTGAGATGGCATCCGCGAGGATAGTCCTCGTCACCTTTACATTCACCGAAGCCTCTCTGCTCAATAGCAACGGCAATATAGCCCTCTTTTACCGCTCTGACGCAGAAATCGCGATCTCCGCCCTTGATAGTCTGCACGTCACCGTCGTATACAGGCACGCCGAGAGAGATATGGAATCCGGTAGAATGTCCCTGAAGACAAAGAATTACCGGGTGCTTTCCAACCTCGCATCCGTGAGGTACACGCATAACAACGGGAAGAAAATAATTTTCCTCGCTCTGAATAGTAAATCTGTATTCGGTATAGGTATCGCAATCCTTTTTGTACTCAATATTAAAAAGCGGATCACACTTAACGTATTTGTCCATACCGAGAAGCTCGGAAAGCTTAGCTCTTGCAGCCTTCTGCCACTCGGAGAAATCCATATCGGGAGTATATCTCATCAAGGGAGTATATTCACCGTAAAGCTCAAAGTTCTTATCTTCAGCTATAGAAACCATTTGTCTTTTCCTTTCGGATTAATTATACTACGTATATTATAAAAGCATGCACGTGCAATATCCTTAAAAAAAATGATTCAACGCTTTCGTTTCTTAACTTTTTTGATGCAAATATTTGAGAGCGTTGACATAATACTCGGATAGGAGTATAATTTAAAAGCATAAGCAACAGGAGGGGAGCGTTATGGGAAAATTTGACGGTATTCTGATATGCTCGGATTGGGACGGCACATTGCGAACGAAGTATGGCATACCAAAAAATAATATCGAGGCAATTAATTATTTCCAGCAAAACGGCGGGCTGTTCACAATATGCAGCGGCAGACCACTCGATTATCTTCTCGACTTCTTCGACGAGATACGCCCTAATACCTATGTGCTGACACTCAACGGAGCTATTATCAAGCACCCCGATACAGATGAAGTGCTTTTCGAGGGCTTCGTTGACAAATCAGCCGAGATAATTGTGAAAAGGCTTATGGATAGCGGTATTAGCTTCAAGTATATTTCGGTTCACAGAAAGTCAGACAACACCGTGATACGCGAAAGTATTACAACACTCGAGGAATATAGGAAGCTATTCGATAGCTACAAAATATACAAGGTCGTCTTCATAACCGAAGAGCCCGAAGAAACACTGGAGGCAAAAAAGCTTATTACCAATGCAAAATCACTTGGGTATGCCGCAGAATCGAGCTGGGAAACGAGTATTGAGATACTGAAGCTCGAAAACACAAAGGGCTTTGCAGTCAGAAAGCTGAAGGAGCATCTCGGTGCAAAAGTACTCATCACCGCAGGAGACTACGAAAACGATATCAGCATGCTTAAAGCCGCGGATATATCCTATGCGGTCGGTGATGCGATTCCGAAAGTGAAGGAATGTGCTGACAGGATCACCGTTCCGTGTGCCGACGGAGCTATGGCATCGATCATCGAGGATCTCAAAAGAACGGTCGTTCTGCCTTAATTTTTCGTTTGAATATAAAAGTTCCGACACTTTCGGTGTCGGAACTTTATTTATGTGGGTAGTCGCATCACATGCCCCCGACCTTGTGGTCAAGATAGGTGTGACTCCACTTTATCAGTCGTTCTTTGCCTCGGCAATAATCTTGTCGGTAAGCGATGCGGGAACCTCATCGTAACGAACGAAATCAAAGTCAAATCTTCCTCTGCCCTGAGTCGAAGCTCTGAGAGCGATAACGTAATCGGTCATCTCACCGAAGGGCACCTCGGCAATTATCACCTGAGTCTCGGGACCTGCCTCGGAGGGCTCAATGCCCATAACCTTACCGCGTCTCTTGTTAAGATCGCCGAGGATATCACCAACGTAGTTTTCGGGGATATATACCTTGAGCGCGCCAACAGGCTCGAGGATAACAGGCTTAGCCTTAGGAAGACCCTCACGGTATGCGATAGCGGCAGCAAGCTTGAAGGAGATCTCGTTAGAGTCTACGTCGTGGTAAGAACCGTCGTAAAGGTTAGCGGCAAGGTAAACCATGGGATAGCCCGCAAGAACACCCTTCTGCATACACTCGCGAAGACCTGTCTCTACTGCGGGGAAGAAGTTCTTTGGAACGGCACCGCCAAATACCGACTCGGTAAAGGTAAGGCCTTCCTCTTCTCCGGGAGAGAACTTGATTTTAACGTGGCCGTACTGACCCGATCCGCCCGACTGCTTCTTATGCTTTCCTTCGACCTCAACCGTGCCCTTGATGGTCTCGCGGTAAGCGAGCTTCGGCTTTGTAAGCTCAACGTTTGCACCGTAGCGGTTTCTGAGCTTGGAAACGAGGATATCGAGGTGAATATCTCCAAGACCCGAGATAGTGAGCTGCTTAGTCTCGGAGTTGTTCTCGTACTTGATCGTCCAATCCTCCTCGAGGAGTCTTGCGATACCGGTAGAGATACGATCCTCATCGCCCTTTGCCTTTGGAGCGATAGCCATGGTGTAATAGGGTTTTGGATACTTGATAGGCAGATACTTGATGTTAGCAGCTGCCGTGGTAAGAGTGTCATTGGTATTGGTATTGACAAGCTTTGCGGTTGCACCGATATCTCCGCATGCAAATACTTCAACGTCGGTCTGCTTCTTACCGCGGAGCATAAAGATCTTATTGAACTTCTCGGAGATACCCGTAGTGGTGTTGCGAAGCACCATATCCTTCTTAAGGTTACCGTTCATAACCTTGAATATAGACATTTTACCTACGAAGGGATCGGCAACGGTCTTGAATACAAATACCGACGTATCCGCGCCGTCCATCTCGATTGGAGTCTCAACAATCTCGCCATCCTCGCCTACAAGGTGCTCAACCTTTCTGGCGGTAGGTCTCGGGAAGGACTCTGCGATAGTATCAAGGAAGGTCTTGATACCCCAGTTCTTAAGAGCTGCACCGCAGAATACGGGAACGATATCACCCGTTATGATACCCTCGTGGATTGCCTCAAGAGCCTCCTCGCGAGAGATGGGCTCCTCGTTGAAGAACTTCTCCATGAGCTCATCACTGGTCTGTGCAATAGCCTCGAGGAGCATATTGTGATATTCGTCACAAACGTCCTTAAACTTATCGGGAATAGAGGTACGAACGTACTCACCTGTTGCCTTCTCGAAGGTGTAAACGCACATCTCGACAAGGTTAGCAAATCCGATAACGGTATCACCGTCAATGATCGGTATCTGAACGGGACATACGGTAAGACCGTACTTTTCACGGATAGCACCGAATACCTTATAGAATCTTGCCTCACCGTCATCGAAACGGTTGATGAAGAACGCCTTGGGAATGCCCGCCTCTGTAGCAAGATTCCAACCGATCTCCGTACCAACCTCGATGCCCGCCTTACCGTCTACAACAATAATGGCAGCGTCTGCAACTCTTACACACTGTCTTACCTCACCCTCAAAATCGAAGAAGCCGGGGGTGTCAAGTATATTTATTTTTACACCGTTCCAAAGCAAATGAGCGGTAGCTGCGGATATAGAATATCCTCTCTTGGTCTCCTCGGGATCGAAGTCACAAACGGTATTTCCGTCAGCGACATTACCGAGACGCTCGGTTACTCTCGAAATATAAAGCATTGACTCTGCAAGAGAGGTCTTTCCGCCTCCACTGTGTCCAAGGAGGGCTACGTTTCTTATGCTTTTGGTGTAAACATTTTCCATTTTAGGGTTTCTCCTTTGTTTGCTGATATATCGGTGCTGAAAAAATCTAACAACCTTGTTATAATTATACAATAATTTAATAATCAATGCAAGTTTTTTTGTAAACAATTTTAACATCCAAGTGTAGAAAAACACGGGCTCACTTTGTTGAAAAACAACAAAAAACCCGTGTTTTATCTTTTATAAAGATTATTCAGCCTCTCTTTTCACCATGTGAACGAGAACCTCGTATATATTCTCAACACCAACAAGCTCCACTCCCTCAGGCACCTTCAGTAAGGACGTAAGGTTTTTCTTGGGCAAAAGTATCTTTGTAAAGCCAAGTCTCACCGCCTCTTTAACGCGGTAGTCAATATGCGATACCGCACGAACCTCGCCCGCGAGTCCGATCTCTCCGAATGCGATAAGACTGTCGGGAATAACCTTATCGGCAATACCGCTGATGAGAGCCATCGCAATTGAAAGATCAGCGCTGGGCTCATCGAGATGTATGCCGCCCGCGACGTTAAGATAGACGTCGTTTTCATAGAATTTAAGACCCATTCGCTTCTCGAGAACGGCTATAAGCAGACACATTCTGTTATAATCAAAGCCGTCAGACGTCCTCTTACCCGAGGAGTACACGCTCTTTGCGACAAGCGCCTGTATCTCGGATATAATAGGCCTTGTTCCCTGCATGACACAGCCCGCACACGACCCGCTGGTGTTCTTAGGGCGCTCTGCCATAACGACCTCGCTGGGATTTGGTATCTCGACAAGTCCTCTGTCGCTCATTTCAAATACACCGATCTCGTTGGTCGGACCGAATCTGTTCTTAATAGCTCTTATAATTCTGTACGAATTAGTTCTCTCTCCTTCAAAATAGAGCACCGCGTCAACCATATGCTCGAGCACCTTGGGTCCGGAGATGCCGCCCTCCTTATTAACGTGCCCCACAAGGAATACCGCCGCACCAAACCCTTTGGCATAGCTGATAAGCGCCATTGACGACTCGCGAACCTGCGTTATACTGCCGGGAGCCGAGGTAAATCTGTCCGAGCTCATCGTCTGTACCGAGTCAATTATAATGACGTCAGGCTTTATTCTCTCACATTCAGAGAGCACGGCATCAAGATTATTTTCCGTCAGAAGATATAGCGTATCTCCGGTAATACCAAGACGCTCAGCACGAAGCTTAAGCTGTCCCTTCGACTCCTCGCCCGATACATATAAAACCTTTCTGCCTCGCGCAAGCTCCGAGGATATCTGTAAGAGCAGCGTTGACTTACCGATGCCCGGTTCGCCCGAAAGGAGAACAACGGAGCTGTCCACAAGACCTCCGCCGAGGACTCTGTCAAGCTCACCCATTCCTGTCTTTGATCGCATGTAAGTCGGAACCTTCAATTCCGAAAACTTCTCTGCTCTGTTTTCTGTGGCAACCGAGGTGCTCTTCTTCGTCTCACCGCCTACCATTTCCTCGTCAAAGGAATTCCAGGATTCACAATCAGGGCATCTACCGAGCCACTTAGGGCTCTGATACCCACACTCACGACAGATGAAAACTATTTTACTTCCCTTCATTTTTCACTCCGAGATTACTTGTTTTTTGCTTCTATATATTCAATAATACCACAAACGATCGCGAAACTCAATTGCTTTTGATATTCTTTTTCGGAAAGTTTTCCCGATTCTTCGGGATTTGTCAGGAATCCGCACTCCACGATAACGCTGGTATTATCGTTATTATCGAGCAGATAAAGATTCTTTCCGTTCTTCGACACTCTTGTATTATCCTTCTGAACGAGCTCACGCACCTTACTTTGAATGGAATTTGCCAAAGATAGGCTATCCTCGCTCTTGTCCTGGTGATATACCTGAAGTCCGGAATACTTTGATTCACCGAAGCTATTCATATGTATACTTACGAACAGTGCCTCCGGATACTCCTTTGCAATAGCCGCTCTCCCCTTAAGATCCGAGAGCTTTCGCATCCCCTTTATATTTTCGGATTCCGAATATAGCATTTTATCCTCGGTGCGTGTATATACGACCTCATATCCGCGCCCTTTCAGCTCCTCGCCTATAAGAAGCGCTATTGCTAGGTTGATATCCTTTTCGAGAGTGCCATTCTGAGCTACTGCTCCGGGATCCTCTCCTCCGTGTCCGGCATCTATTATAACGGTGCTTATTTTGCTCTCATTTGGTGCAGAATCTGTGGGAACAGAGGGAAAGGCGTAGGTATCGACCGCCCAAAGCGTACCGATCGTAAAAGCAACAGAAATGATAAGAACCAGTAAAAAAGACATAGCTTTTTTCACCGGACGGGCATTAAAAACGTATATTTTCATAGAAAAAACCTCCATACAGTCTTACTAAACTATATGGAGGATATATGAGATACATGCAGTTATTTTTTTCCCTGATTATCTTTTTTTCCGAGAAATCCGAATATTCTTTTCTCATGTGAGCCGAGAAGATATGCGCCCTCGGTGATAAGAACAATAACGAGAGGGAGGACGATGAACCATATCGACTCAAAAAGTGCATCGGTGAATATCGCGGGATCGCTGCCAAGCGAAGGATTGGCAGGGGTTACGCCCTGTATTATTCCCATAAACATCGGTGCGTGGAATTTCGTAATAAGAAATACGATGCCGAATGCCGTCTTAGCCCACTCTGCACCCGATGCAAGAAATACCGAGCAAAATACAGCCGAAAGTGTGCCGAGCAGAAGGTTCGGGAGATTCGCGAACAGAGCGATCACGATGCCTTTATACGGCTTAGGATCATATCTTCTTGAATCAATGCGGATCTTATCCTTCGCACCTAATTCCCATACAACATTATAGATAAGAACAATGTAGAACAGTATCGAAAGGACCGATACCGCTATTCTGAGTGTCATAAATAAAGACTCATCATCGATATCTCCGATTGCGAGATATAAGAACAGCGAGAAGATGGTCACACCCACCTGATTTATATATAACCTGACAATGTCATAAAAGTGTTCTTTAAGAATTTTCATAAAGCACCCTTCCCGTCTTATTTCAATAACATTTTAGCACACAAAATACAAAAAACAAGTAAAACGCAAAAATGTTTACATTTTATCCACTAAAAAGCTGAAAAATTTTGTATAATGGAAGTAAAGCAACGTTTTTCCGAGAAAAGGAGGTATTATGGCTGTACTTACACTGAAAAGTGATGAATATAAGGCTTTTCCCGAAGTGATCAAGGACTACGCGAACTACGTACACATAATCAAGGGTAACAGTGAAAAGACCGTCTGTGAATACCTTCAGGATCTCAGAACCTTTTTCAGGTATTTAAAGGCAAAGCGAGAGGATCTTGACCTCTCCCCCGCTTCGCTCGAAAAAATATCCATATCCGATATAAACGTTGACGACGTCCGATCCGTTACCGAGCGTAAGATACTGGAATTTCTCTTTTATGTCACCACCGAAAGAGGAAACGGTGCAACAACGAGAATGAGAAAGATCAGCGCGTTAAGATCCTTTTTTAAGTACCTTCATATAAAGCAAGGCATTATAGACAGCGATCCGACGCAGAATATTGACACTCCTAAAAAAGGTAGTACTCTACCAAAGTACCTCACGGTCGAGGAGGCGGTAAGACTTCTCGAGGCGGTAAGAAACGACACCGAGTCCAAGACGGTAGAGCGCGACTATGCTATCATTTGCCTGTTTCTGAACACAGGTATGCGTTTATCCGAGCTTGTAGGTCTTAATCTTGAGAGTTTTAATCCCGATATCACTCAGGTAAAAGTGCTCGGTAAAGGTAACAAGGAGAGAGTGATCTACATAAACAACGCTGCGCGCGAAGCGGTAGAGGGCTATCTTAGAATCAGACTCGATCCAAAGCACATACGGAGCTCTGAGCACGCCCTTTTCATAAGTGCAAGGGAGCAACGAATATCGAATAAAACCGTGCAGTGGATCGTATACAAGTATCTTAAAATGGCTAACCTCGGTGCGAAAAAGCTCTCCGTCCACAAGCTCAGACACACCGCTGCAACACTCATGTATCAATCCGGAAAGGTAGACGTAAGAGTTCTGAAGGATATACTCGGTCACGAGCAGCTCAATACGACACAGATATACACCCACATCGTTGAGCGCAATCTCGAGGATGCCGTAATGAGCAACCCGCTGGCAGATGTTGAAATTACAAAAAAGAAATAACAGGTATATTCTGCCCTGTTTTTTCTTATGAAATTCATTTTTTGGAGTTAATAATGACGCTTGGAGAAAAGATTAAAAGAGCAAGAACATCAAAAAAACTTACTCAGGCAGAATTAGCCGGTGAGAAGGTTACACGCAATATGCTCAGCGCGATAGAGAGCGGAAAAGCAACGCCCTCTCTATCGACGTTGGAGTATCTTGCCGAAGCACTGGAGCTTCCGGTTTCCTATCTTCTATCTCCAGACAACGACCTGTTCTTCTATCAAAAGAAAGAGCGCATCGGAGCTATAAAATCTGCATTCGAGTCAAAAAACTACAACGTATGCATAAGCCATATAATGAAGCTCGATATGCTTGATGACGAGCTCTACTTCCTTCTTGCGCAGTGCAACTTCGAGCTTGCGATGATATCGATACAGAACGGCTCTCTCTCATCCGCAAAAAAGCAGCTTACACTTTGCCGCGACTACTGCGAGAGGACCGCATACGATACTATGCGCTTCGAGTGTATTATTCCGCTTTACCTCGCCATAGCCGAAAACGTAAACGCACCGCTGCTCGAATTTGAAGAGCCAAAATTCTTAAAGCTCATGTCGGGTGCGTTTGATTATGAATTCTATAAGTACCTGACACTCGACTTCAATTACGAATTCAAGAATTTTCAGTACGGAAATCACATAGCCGCGAAAAAGCTGATTAAGGAAAGAAAATACAGCGATGCTCTCACGTTGCTGCTGGAAATCGAAAACACGAGGAGCGAATATCCGAGAAACGCATATCTGATGTTCTCCGTTTACGGAGATCTCGAGATTTGCTACAAGCAGCTTTTTGACTTTGAAAGCGCTTACAGATTTGCATCAAAAAGAATATCACTTATGGAAGGCTTCAACAGCTAGCTCCTGTACGCCACCCGAGACGGGTGGCGTGTTTTTTTTACAGTATGTGCTATATTTAAATAATAATTTTCGCGTACGGTATTGACTTCCTCAGAATTTGGTGGTATATTATATTCGGTGTAATTTGGCTTTCCGCCAGATGATGACATTGTTATTTCTTTAATTAATATATGAACCACGGAAGGAGATTCAGATTTGAACAAGTATGAACAGTCCAAGGTCTGCCAGCTTGAAACGGCTGCAGAGCTTCGCGCAAGGCTTGCCGAGAGTGAAAGCTCTTCGGTAAGAGAGCAGATCGCACTTCTCTTTGATGCCAACACCTTCATAGAGACTGCGGCTTATACCAAGCGCGGTTTTTCCGATTTTCTCTCCACTGAGAAGTCGAACGAATTTGAAGGAGTAATCACAGGCTACGGTGCTATTGACGGCAAGCTCGTCTTTGCATTCGCTGAGGATGCAGAGCGTATGGGAGGTGCGATCGATGAGCACCACGCCAAAAAGATCACCGATCTTTACAAGCTTGCTATGGATAACGGTGCTCCCGTGATCGGTATCTTTAATTCTAACGGTACCGACATCTTCGCAGGCACCGCAGGTCTTGCATCCTATGGCAGGATCCTCGCAGTTGTAAACAAGGCATCAGGCGTTATTCCTCAGATCGCTGTCGTTGCAGGCAATTGCATCGGTACTGCCGCAACAATCGCTGCAATGTTTGATTTCGTTATCAAAGAGAACGAGGCTAATCTTTACGTAAGCTCTCCTACACTTACTCACAAGGATGGAGCACAGGATGGTATAGTTTCTTATACCGGTACTCTCCCCGAGTGTGCAGGCTACGCAAGATTCCTCATTAATTTCCTTCCCGATAATTCCTCTGTCGGCGTTCAGGTCGTTGACTGCGCTGACAATCTCAACAGAATGCTCGGTGATCTCAACTTTGGCGGCGAGGGTATTGCGGCTATATCCGTTATCGCGGATAACGGCGTGTTCCTCGAGGTCGGCGCCGACTACGCTAAGGGTACCTCGGTGGCGTTTGCTACCATCGGCGGAGTTAAGTGCGGTATCGTTGCCAACTCGTTTGCCAAGAACGAGGGCAAGCTCTGCACAAAGTGTGCAAAGAAGATTGCAAGGTTCGTTAATCTTTGTGACAGCTTCTCTATCCCCGTTGTTACTCTCGTTGATTCTCTCGGTCTTATGATCGATAAGGATAACGAGGTTGAGTTTGCTCCGGCACTTGCTAAGCTCGCTTCGGCTTACGCATCTGCGACTGCGCCCAAGGTAACCGTTATCAACGGTCATGCTATCGGTGCATCCTTCGTGCTTCTCGGATCCAAGGCTCTCGGTGCTGATATCGTTTACGCTACCGACTGCTCCGAGATCGGTGCGCTTACTGCTGAGTCCGGCGTTGCTTTCGCCTGGGACAAGTACATCACCGAAGAAAAGACTCGCCAGGATTACGTTAACGAGTGGCGTGCAAGCGTTTCCTCTCCCGCACATGCTGCGGCTAGCGGTGAGATCGACGATATTATCAGCGTTAACGAGCTCAGAGCAAGAATCTGCTCCGCTCTGCTTATGCTCGCATCCAAGGGCGCAGGCTGCAAGTCGATCCGTAAGGTTCTGCCCCTTTAATTATGGAGGTCAGGCTAATGAACGCTTTGCTTGAAATGAATTTCTTCCAGCCTACTCCCGAGAATATTGCGATAGGTCTTCAGGTCGTTCTTATCGGTGTCGTATCGGTATTTTCCATTCTCTCACTCATATGGGGTGTTCTGACCATCTTTGGACTGTTTTTCAACAAAAAGCCAAAGAAGACCAAGGAGATCGCACCTGTCCCTGCTCCCGTTAAGGCTGAAAGTGCCCCCGACGAGAGTGAGATCGTAGCAGTTCTCGCAGCGGCTATCGCTATGGCCGAGAGTGAAAGCTCCGGTGTAAAATTCAGAGTAGTTTCGTTTAACAGAAAATAAACAGATTTCATCGACAGAAAGGAAACAATAAAAATGAAAAAATATAACATCACCGTTAACGGTCATACATACGAGGTATTCGTTGAGGAGGCAGGCTCCGTTGCTTCTGCTCCCGTTGCAGCACCTGTATCCGCTCCCGTAGCTGCACCCGCTCCTGCCGCTGCTCCTGCTGCTCCCGCTGCCGCACCTGCCGGTGCTGATGGAGCCAACAAGGTTACTGCTCCCATGCCCGGTACCATCCTCGCAATTAAGGTTTCTGCCGGTCAGGCAGTAAAGAAGGGTGACGTTATCTGCGTGCTCGAGGCTATGAAGATGGAGAATGATATCCCCGCTCCCTCTGACGGTGTTATCGCTTCCGTTAACGTACAGAAGGGCGCAAACGTTGCTTCGGGTGACGTTATCGCTACCATTAACTGATTACATAACAAGCAGGTGTAACAATGGATAAACTTTTAGACTCCGTATTGTCGTTTCTTAAGACTACGGGTGTCTACCAGCTTTTTGCCGGTGGAGACTGGGTCAAGATCGCACAATACTTAATAATGTACGTCATCATTGGCGCACTTCTTTATCTTGCAATAGTCAAAAAGTTCGAGCCCTTACTCCTTATGCCTATTGCGTTCGGTATGCTCCTCGCAAACCTTCCCGGAGCAAACCTTATACATCTCGAATACTTCTTTGACGATTATTATTTCACACAGGTAGTCGGTACTGACGGTTTCCTAAACGCCGCTCCGCTTCAGATGGAGATAGATCAGTTCGTGAGCATTCTTACGCAGTACGGAATGGGTGACGTATTCACCGCCGGAACGATAGAAGGCACGCTTGATAAGATCTACACATTTAACCTTGCAAACCTCTCGCAGGAGCAGCTCGCCTTTGTCGAGTATGCATTCGATGCCTGCTTCAACGGCGTTGCTACCTTCTCTGAGGGTATCTATCACGTTAACATGACGACGATGATAGGAGAGGTCGTTAACCACGGCGGTCTTATCGATATCCTCTATCTCGGTGTTAAGCTCGGTATTTATCCCTCGCTTATCTTCATGGGCGTTGGTGCTATGACCGACTTCTCTCCCCTTATTGCTAACCCGAAATCGCTCCTTATGGGCGCGGGTGCACAGCTCGGAGTATTCTTTGCATTCTTTGGTGCTATCCTCATCGGCTTCACTCCCTTTGAGGCAGGTGCTATCGGTATCATCGGCGGTGCTGACGGTCCTACTGCGATCCTCGTCACCAAAACGCTCGCACCTCACCTTCTCGGTGCTATCGCTATCGCGGCGTACTCCTACATGGCACTTATCCCGATCATTCAGCCTCCCTTCATGCGTCTGCTTACGACCGAGAAGGAGCGTAAGATCAGGATGGGCAACCTTCGTCCCGTTTCTCAGGCGGAGAAGGTACTCTTCCCCATTATCGTAACAGTTGTAGTTTGTCTTATTATTCCCGATGCTGCGGCACTTGTCGGCTTCCTTATGCTCGGCAACCTCTTTAACGTCTCGGGTGTTACCGACAGACTTTCAAAGACCTCGCAGAACGAGCTTTGCAACATCGTTACCATATGCCTTGGCGTATCGGTCGGTGCTACCGCTAATGCTGAGAACTTCTTAAAGCTTGAGACCATCGGAATCATCGCACTCGGTCTTGTTGCGTTTATCATCTCGACCTGCGGCGGTCTTATAACCGGTAAGATCATGTGTTGGATCACAGGCGGCAAAATCAATCCTCTTATCGGCTCCGCCGGTGTATCTGCCGTTCCTATGGCTGCGCGCGTTGCACAGGATGAGGGTCGTAAGGCTGATCCCTCTAACTTCCTTCTCATGCACGCGATGGGTCCCAACGTTGCCGGTGTTATCGGCTCTGCGGTTGCTGCGGGAGTATTCCTCAGCTTCTTCGCATAACTAACTATTCAGAAAGGATCTCAAAATGTCTAAAGTTCTTATAACTGAAACCGTCCTCAGAGATGCTCACCAGTCTCTTGCGGCAACCCGTATGACCACCGAGGAGATGCTCCCCATTCTCGACGAGATGGATAAGGTCGGCTACTACTCCCTCGAGGCATGGGGCGGTGCTACCTTCGACTCCTGTCTCAGATTCCTTAACGAGGATCCCTGGGAGAGACTCCGTACTATAAAGGATCACTGCAAAAATACAAAGCTTCAGATGCTCTTCAGAGGTCAGAACATCCTCGGCTACCGTCACTATGCTGACGACGTGGTTGAGTACTTCGTTCAGAAGTCCATCGCAAACGGTATCGATATCATCCGTATCTTCGATGCTCTCAACGATGCAAGAAACCTCGAGACCGCTATCAAGGCTACTATCAAGGAAGGCGGTCACGTTCAGGCTGCTATCTCCTACACCACATCTCCCTTCCACACCAACGAGGGCTTTGCGTCCTATGCTAAGCAGCTTGAGGAGATGGGTGCTCATTCTATCTGTATCAAGGATATGTCGGGTCTTCTTAAGCCCTACGAGGCATTCCAGCTCGTTAAAACTATCAAGAATACCGTAAGCATTCCCGTTCAGCTTCATACTCACTACACCGCAGGTCTTGGCTCGATGACCCTTCTCAAGGCTATCGAGGCCGGCGTTGACGGTGTTGATACCGCTATCTCACCTCTTGCAATGGGTACATCGCACACTCCCACCGAGTCGCTCGTTGCTACTCTTCAGGGTACTCCCTATGACACCGGTCTTGATCTTGCTAAGCTCGACGTTATCGCCAAGCACTTCAACGGTATCCGCGAAAAGTACATCGCATCGGGTCTTATCGATCCCAAGGTTCTTAAGGTTGACGTTAACGCTCTGCGTTATCAGGTTCCCGGCGGTATGCTCTCGAACCTTATCTCCCAACTTAAGATGGCAGGAAAGCTCGACAAGCTCGATGAGGTTCTCGAGGAGGTTGCAAACGTTCGTGCGGATGCGGGTTATCCTCCCCTCGTTACTCCTTCCTCGCAGATCGTAGGTACTCAGGCAGTAAACAACGTTCTCTTTAACGAGGATGGCAGATACTCGAGAGTAACAAAGGAGTTCAAGGCTCTCGTTCGCGGTGAGTACGGCAGATGCCCTGCTCCCATTTCCGACGAGTTCAAGAAGAGGATTATCGGCGAGGATGAGGTTATCGATTACAGACCCGCTGACAAGATCGCACCCGAGATCGACTCTCTCCGTCAGAGAGTTGCTCCTTACCAGGAGCAGGATGAGGACCTTCTCTCTCTTGCGCTCTTCGAGCAGGTTGCTATCAAGTTCTTCGAGTGGAGAAAGCAGCGCAAGTACAATCTCGACACCAACGCAGACGTCGAGAACGGTATTCACTCCGTCTGATTTTCTCAACCTAAGGTTGTGAGTGCTCCGAAACAGATGCGCTCAACACCGGATATAAACAAAAAGCTTAACGGTGGAACTTTGTGTTCCACCGTTTTCTCTTTAAAGTGTTGCACTTCTATTGACAATTCACTCTTTGTTTTATAAAAGTCCGGCTGATTAATCAATGACAGCTTTTATGAAAAAACGAGGCTGAGCAGCCGCTCAGCCTCTTAAAAATATTTATTTTTTGGTTTCGTCCCCGGGATCTTCTACAGTATCTGCCGCTTCATCAGTGGCTTCAACACTGTTTTCCTCGGAATTCGAGCCTTCATCAGCTACCGTCTCAAAAACGGCATCGTCAGCCGGCTCATCTTCAACGGTCTCACCGAACGCCTCGCGCACGAGTCTTTCTCTCTCCTTTTCAAGGTCGCGCTCACCGTCGTCCTTTTTCTTTGACTCCGCGTTTTTATTTTCCTCATCGCTCTTGCGCTTACGCTCAATAGCGATTTCCTCGATTTCCTCGAAGGTGGGATTGTCGCGCTCCATAGCGGCGAGGAATTGCTCCTCGTCCATAAACTCGTTCTTAAGAAGGAACTCAGCTACAAAATGAAGCTTATCGAGATGCTCACGAAGTATCTTCTCACACCTCTCGTAAGAGGATTGTATGATGGAACGGATCTCATCATCGATCTCAGCCGCAGTCTTCTCGGAGTAATTCTTACCTGATGAGAAGTCTCTGCCGAGGAATACCTCGTCTGAGGAGTGCTCAGTACCGTAAAGGACAGTACCAAGCTTCTCACTCATACCGTAGCGTGTGACCATGTTTCTCGCGGTAGCGGTAACGTGCTGTATATCGCTGGATGCACCGGTGGAAATATCGTCTAAAACGATGGCCTCTGCAACACGACCGCCAAGTCCGAGCACTATGCTGTCAAGCATAGCATTTTTCGACGATCCCATTCTGTCCTCGGTGGGAACACTGAGCGTTACGCCGCCCGCGTTGCCTGCGGGAATAATAGTGATATGCTTAACGGGATCGGTGTTCTCACAGTAGTAAGATGCAACTGCGTGACCTGCCTCGTGATATGCACAAAGCTTATTGTCTGCCTCGCGTCTGACCTTACTCTTCTTCTGAGGACCGAGAAGTATCTTCATATAAGATTCCTCAATATCCTCCATACCGATAAGCGACTTATTTTTCTTAGCGGCTCTGAGTGCCGCCTCGTTCATAAGGTTTGCAAGCTCAGCACCGGTGAAACCGATAGTAGTCTGTGCGATCTTGTGAAGGTCGACCGTCTCCTCCAGGGGCTTATTACGACAATGGACCTTGAGGATCTCTTCTCTACCCTTCATATCGGGATAGTTGACGGTAATCTGTCTGTCAAAACGACCGGGACGCAAAAGTGCCGGGTCAAGGATATCGGGACGGTTAGTAGCCGCCATAACGATAACGCCCGAGTTGGTGCCAAAGCCGTCCATCTCAACGAGAAGCTGGTTAAGTGTCTGCTCTCTTTCATCGTGTCCGCCACCGAGACCTGCGCCTCTGTGACGTCCTACCGCATCAATCTCATCAATAAATATAATACTTGCAGGGGTCTTTCTTGCGTTCTCAAAGAGATCACGGACACGGGAAGCACCGACACCGACATACATTTCAACAAAGTCAGAGCCCGAGATCGAGAAGAACGGAACACCTGCCTCGCCCGCAACAGCCTTTGCAAGGAGGGTTTTACCCGTACCGGGAGGGCCTACAAGTAACACACCGCGAGGAATTCTCGCACCGAGCTTAACGAATTTATCGGGATCCTTAAGGAATTCGACAACCTCTTCGAGCTCAGCCTTTTCCTCATCAGCACCTGCTACGTCGGCAAATTTAACGGCATCCTTGTCTCCGCTCGAAACCTTAGCGTGTGACTTTGAGAAGGAGTTGAGCTTTCCGCCGCCCGCCCCCGCGGAACGGATAACGAATATCATCATGACTATAAGGAGCACGCCAACAATGATATAGGGTAGGTATATCTGGTACCATGGAGCCTCCGCAGGACGCTCAAAATTATACTCCTCGAGGTTCTTCAATTCTCCCTCAGAGATAATCTTATCCAATCTTTCGAGCTGGAATGTATCGGTGAATGCATACGATTCACTCTTGGTAATAACCTTTCCGCTCTCATCCAGGACAGGATTTTTGTTTTCATCGAGATCACAATAATTTACAGTGATCACGGAGTTTCCATTCACGTTAAAGGATATAACTCTGTCCGCCTCAAACAACTCGATCAGATCGCTGTACGTGAAAACGTCTCCTCCCGCAGCTGGCATAGAAAAAATCGAAACCGCCGTTATCATGACGGCAACGATCAGGACAAGCATTATGATGCCCTTAAAATTAAACTTCACAAAGCCACCAAACCTTTCCGAAGCCTCAACTCAGGCTTCCGTTAATGCCGAATAAAGCTCTTCCTCATCCCCGTTAAGGAGAACGGAAAAGCTGATTGGTCTTTTTTCATCCGATCTGACTCCGTCGTCACGAACTCCAAGACCGGGCACCCAAACGATGCCCTTATCATCAAATACGACCGGTACTCTCCCCCTTTTCGAGGGCGGAATTCCTCTGTCGTTGAATACCTTCTTCAATTTATGAGTCATGCCACCGTAGAAGTAGGCATCACCATCGCGCCTGAAGCGCACACGCAAACTACCTATAATTATAGCAGATGATAAATTCTGTTGTATTGAGATTTTGTAAACATTTGACGAAGACTCTTTGAATTCGCCAAGCGTTATAACCGCAGAATATTTTCCGAGCTTGTTTTCTCCCTCTTTAAGCTCAATACAAAAATCGAGATCGTTATCGGGATAAGCACTCAGAGATATATAACATTTTCCACGCTCGCATACAAATTCTTTCCCACCATCAAGCGAGTACCTGAAATTATCCGAGCGAAGAAGATCGGATATAGCAGTTATCTGCTTACGGTCAAGCCCTGAAACACCGTTGTGATCACAAAAGGCACCGACAGCACGACTGAGAACGGACGGATGAAGTCCGATAAGCATATCACGATCAAGCATCTTAGACGAAAATACATCGGGATCCATAGTGCTGCTTATATAATCGAGATCAGCTCTCAGCGCATCGGTAAACGAGCCGAACGCTTCCTCAAAACGAGGGTTAAGGTGAGATAAGCGCGGAAGAATTTCATGCCGTATATAGTTTCTCGAATATTCGGACGAATAATTCGTGCTATCGGTCACATAGTCGATTTTATTCTCATCAAGAAGCCCCACGATCATGCTCTTCGGAATATTGATAAGGGGACGGATGATATTGTCTCTAATAGGCGCAATGCCCGTAGCACCTTTAGAGCCCGCACCGCGAGTCAGATTAAATATAACCGTCTCTACATTGTCAGTAGAATTGTGAGCGGTAGCAATAACGGAAATATCATTTCTGCCCTTGATTATATCATCAAAAGCCGAATATCTTGCATCTCGCGCTGCTTCCTCAAGCCCCTTTCCGCTCTCTTTTGAAAGCGTGGGAATATCGAGTGAGACCGAAACGAATTCAAGCCCCAACGATTCTGCAAAGGCACGTGAAAAGTCCTCATCGCGCTTAGCCTCAGCACCTCTGATACCGTGATTAACGTGGCATAGAACAAGCTGAAAATCAGCACCCGTACGCCTTTTGTATTCAACGAGCAAAGAGGCAAGAAAGACAGAATCGGCACCGCCCGAGAAGCCGAGAAGCACCCCGGAGCAAAGCATATTATCCATACCGTGAGTGTGCATAGTGCTTAGGACGGTATTATAGACCGTATTTCCCTTACGAGAGAGAAAAAGCTCTTTGATTTTTTTATCCATTCTGAATAGAGTCGGTATCGAGAGTTCTGAACTTAGTAAATTTACTTATCCAACCCATCTTGATATTACCGACAGCTCCGTGTCTGTTTTTGGCTACGATGATCTCGGCGGTATTCGCACTGCTCTCCGCACCCGCATCCTCACCGTCCGCCGTGCCGGCGATATCCTTATAATACTCATCACGGTAAAGGAAAAGAACTATATCTGCATCCTGCTCGATGGAACCGGAGTCACGGAGATCGGCAAGAGTAGGCTTCTTACCGACGCCGGGTCTGGACTCAGTGCCTCTGTTAAGCTGAGCGCAGCATACGATCGGCACACCGAACTCTTTAGCCATTATCTTAAGATTTCTTGAAATTTCTCCAACCTGCTGAGCTCTGTTGTCAGAATTCGAGGTAGACTGCATAAGACCGATATAGTCAATTACGACCATACCGAGGTTTGGAACGCGTCTGAGCTTTGTTTTCATCTCGGTCGCGGTAATCTGCGAGGTATCATCGATATAGATATCACATCCGGAAAGAGACTGCACAACCTCTGCGATGCTGCTCCAATCCTCGGGGGTTATCTGACCGGTTCTGAGCTTATGAGAATCGACAAGCGCCTCACTCGAAAGAATACGCGTTACAAGCTGCTCGCATGACATCTCAAGAGAGAATACCGCAACCGACTTTCCCGATCGCTTGGCAACGTTTGTTGCAATATTCAGTACGAAAGAGGTTTTACCCATACCGGGACGCGCACCAACGATCACAAGGTCGCCCTTACCCATCTGCACGAGCATACGGTCAAGATCCGAAAAGCCGGTCTTTACTCCCGATACTGCGCCCCTGTTCTCCGCTGTGACCTGCAGGTCAACGTAAACGTCACGCAGGACGTCGCTGATATGTCTGAACTCCTTAGTCTCATTGCCCTGTGCTATATCGAAAATCTTCTGCTCAGCACTGTCGAGAATGGTTCTTACAGGAGATGCATCCTCGTATGCTGAACGGTTGATATCGTCGCAGGCATCTATAAGATGTCTGAGGATAGACTTCTCCTTGACGATACGTGCATAGTCCTTAACGTTCGAGACTGCCGGAACGGAGTTTGTGATAAGGGCTATGTACTGTATACTGCTCTCCTGCGTTCTTCCGCTGAACTCGGAAAGCTCGCTTACAAGAGTAACCGAGTCAATCGTTTTGTTCTGCATGTACATACGCGTGAGAGTAGTAAAAATATTCCTGTGATCCTCGAGATAGAAATCCTCGGCAGTGATCATACCGCCAATCGTATCGTACACCTTGGGATCGATTATGATAGCACCAAGCACTGCCTGCTCCGCCTCGATGGAAATCGGAGCCTGCTTGATGATCTGGTTATTTGAATCCATATGCTCGTCCTTCTACGAATTATGATTTAACCTTAGTCGTGAACGTGAACAGTAAACGTAGCGGTAATATCGGAGAGAAGCTTTATCTCAACGGAATATTTGCCGTAAGCCTTGATAGCCTCCTTAAGGAGAAGCTTACGCTTGTCAACGTCCTGACCTATCTTCTTAGAGAGTTCGGTTGCGATATCCTTCGCGGTAACCGATCCGTATAGTCTGCCGTCCTGACCGTGGCCCATCTGTATCGATATCTCGACAGCCTTTATTCTCTCCGCGAGAGCCAGAGCTGCCTTTCTGTCCTCATTAACACGGTACTGACGCGATTCCTCTCTGCCGCGAAGCTCACTTATCGCCTTTGCATCTGCGGGAATAGCCTTTTTCTGGGGAAAGAGAAAATTTCTCGCGTAACCGTCAGATACCTCGACGATCTGATCCTTCTTTCCGTGTCCTTTAACATCTACAAGTAAAATAACTTTCATTTTGTCACCTCAAATTTTCTTAAGCATCAAGATAATCGTCAATGCTTGCCTTCAACTGCTCAAGCACGCTGAGCACAGACTCATTTACAACCTGAGCACCCGCAACGTCAAAATGACCGCCGCCGTTAAGCTTCTCGAGTATGAGCTGTACGTTGACAGATCCGTTGGATCTGCCCGAAATGTGTATCTGATCTCCGATACGGACAAGAGTAAATGCTGCATCGATACCGCGAAGCGTCAGCATCTTATCCGCTGCCTTCGATGCAATTATTCTGTAAGTTTCATCGGTGTCACCGTCACACGAGGATATGGCAATATTGCCCCTGTAAGTGGTGATAGATGTATGGAATCTGGACTCCTTACGGAGATCGTCTGCGGGAGTCTTAAATAACGTATAAACGTCTGTGGGGTTTGCACCTGCGCCACGCAGATACTGCGCAGAGCCAAAGGTACGCGTTCCTGTATTTCTTGTAAATTGCTTGGTATCGAGAAGAATACCCGCAAGAAGCATGTCAGCCTCCGCCTTTATGAGATTCTGTGAGCTGACCGCGCTCTCCAGCATCTCGGTAACGAGCTCACAGCAAGAGGATGCCGATGGCTCTACATAATAAAGCTTCACGCCCTCCGAGAAGCCGTCGTTCTTTCTGTGATGGTCGATGATCGCGATAGACTTTACCTTGGTAGCGATATCCGCAAACTGTGCGCGCGAGGTGCTGTTATGGTCAACAAGAACAAGAAGTGTGTCGGGACCGACGAGGTCAAGACCGTCGGCGTTATCTACAAAGACCTGTGAGTAGACGTCGCTCTCCTGCATCATATGGATACAGGGCTCAAGGTTCTTATCGCGAAGATCTATTGCAATATTTACCTTAACTCCGCAAAGCATAGCTATCCTTGCGATACCGATAGAGGCACCGAAGGAGTCGAAGTCACCGTATCTGTGGCCCATTATAATGACGTTATCGGATCTTGCCATAAGAGCAATAAGCTGGTTTGTGAAGGTACGCGAGCGCACATTTGAGCGCTTATAAACCGACTTTGTTCTACCACCGTAGTACTCGGTAGCACCGTTGTTGATGTAAACGACCTGATCACCGCCGCGCTGAAGCGCAAGGTCTATCGCATCGCGTGCGCCGATCTCACGGCTTTTCAAAGAGCCGTCAGAGCCGCATACGCCAATAGAAACGGTGATCGATACTCCGTCACCCACTCGCGTATCGCGTATCTCATCGAGGATAGAAAATCTTGTTTCAAGACATTTTTCGAGAGAGACGGTGTCGAAGAACATGATGTATTTATCGTTATCATAGGATTTGATGGAAGCATCAAGCGAATCTGCCCACGCCTTGAGCTTCTCGTCAACGTCGGCTACTGCATCCTGGAACTTCTCGTGAACGTACTGAAGCACATCCTCTACGTTATCTATGGCAATATACGCTACGCATATCTTGCTATCGTGATATCTCTTCTCTGCCTCACGCAGTGCCGTGATATCAGAGAGCTTAAGAGCATATATCTTTTTTCCGTCAGCCGCATCAATGACGAAGCTTTCCACGTTGTAGGTGGAGCCTCCGAATTCAATCGACTCCTCACCAAAGGTGTCGGAATCAACATCTCTGCCAAAAAGCTCAGAATAGGTCTTACCGACCGGATTCTCCTCGTGAGAGAGGACATCGAGCATAGCCGCGTTACACCAGAGCAGGATGCCGTCCTCGCTGAAGGTGGCGACCGGCTCTACGGTATTTTTGAGAACAACGCTTCCCCTCTCTCGCAAAAGAGAATCTATACCGTAAAGCGGCAGATGGTCCTGTCGGCGCGTACGGAACATAGATACAACCGATATTTCCAAAAGGTAAAGCGCTATAACCGAAGGAACGAGAATAACGTAAGAGATATCGGTAAAGGCGATAAACAGACCGCACAAAACTATGTTGAAGCAGCCGAGCGCGATACACATAGCACTTTCACGTCTCGACATAAAGGGAACCTGATTTTTATCGTTCATGCTTTTACCTCCTTACTTAATATCTTTATTGTCTCCGCCATAATTTCCGTCTAATGGCTTGAGCTTGTCAAGCATCACGGTAGCAAACACTCCGACGAACGAGAGAATGCTGAGGGAGATCGAGAAGAACAGCACAATTATAATAATTAGTATGACCTTGGTCGATGCGGAATCAGATCCGCGCATCTTCAGATAAGCATTCGTGAAGACTATACCGACGTAAGCAAAAATAAACATAAATACCGTGGAGAGAGCCGAGATTGCAACCGATACGGCATCGGTACCCATCCCGAAGGAGCCTATAAGGTACAGTGCCATGTAAAAATACGCATATACGGGTGTGGGAGCAAATCTCCAGCCGTCGAACACCTTGGGTCTCTCTGCGTATTTCTTAAGTATCCAGGCAAAAAGCTTAAGGCTGATACCCACAGCTATAAACGCAACAATGACTACGATAGCATAGATACCGTTTGCATAAGCATCAAACATTGCCCCGCTGACCTCGGGAGTGAGAACCGCGGCAAGCTCGCCCGTAGTGTCGAGCGCAACCTGCTCCTCTATTGCTGTAATCCAAACCTCCCTCATCTCCGAAAGGACACCGTGCCAGCCCTCGAGAACAACAGATAAATCAAAGCTCTCGAACAGATAGCAGCCGAGCATCACAAGTGATACTGCAGAAACGATGGCGAGAACCACAGTCGCGAGCATCGCGCTCTCGGTCTTGGCAAGGAAGCCCGTCCTCACGGTCAGGAATATTACAAATGCTACCGCAATAATACCAAAACATGTAAACGAGTAGTATAAGTTCAAAACAAAATCTATCACAAGAAGGAGTATCGGAACGATAATCGAAAATACTCTTTTGCGCTTGGTCTCAACAAGAAATATTACAGCGAGAGGTGCTGCAGCGAGCGGCAAGACAAGCACACCAAGCTGAGCGAGCAGCGCGGCGGCAGCACCGCCAAGCACCGCAAAAATGGCGAGAATGATTCTCGTCTTAACGCTTTTAGCCTCCTCTTTTAATCTGAACTCCATACTTCCTCCGAAACAAAGGGAAAAATTGCCCCACTGTGACATTATAACATATTATAACACACGCGTACGCCTTTGTAAAGTATAAAACTAATTTATTTAAAATTATTTAACTAGTACTTGCAAAGGCATACAAAATGTTGTAAAATGGAGTGTAGGAAACAGAAAGGAGTGTGGCAGTATGCACCTTGATACACCGGTAACCGAGCTTAACGGGATAGGTAAAACGCGTGCGGAGCGACTTGCAAAGCTCGGTATACGCACAGTCAGGGACCTTATTTTTCTCTATCCGAGAGCCTACGAGCACCGCGGTGACGTGCGTATGCTTGGTGAATACGAGCTCAATAGTCCAAAATCATATATTCTCACTGTTGCGTCAACCGTATCAAACGTCAAGTTGAAAAACAGGATGACAATGTCAAAATTCCGCGCCTTTGATGAATCCGGTTCGGTGGAAATCATTTTCTTCAACTCCCCCTTTGTCAAGGATATATTTCACGTAGGGTGTGAATTCCGCTTTTTTGGCAAGCCGCAGTTTTCAAAAAACAAGCGGCTTAATCTGATCAATCCAAAATACGAGCCCATCATAGAGGGTACGCCGCTTGCAGATCTGATTCCTATATACTCACTTACCGAGGGGATCACCGGTAAGCTGCTGGATAAAATACTGAAAAACGCTCTTGATGAATGTGCGAAAGATATAGTCGACCACCTTTCCGAGGATATCAGAGTGGCGAACGGTCTTTCGACTCTCGGATATGCTATCAGAAACATACATTTCCCCGAGGATTTCGAGGCGTTAAAGCGCGCGCAGAGAAGGCTGGCTTTTGACGAGATGTTCTTCTTTGCACTCGGGATTTCTCTTGCGAGCAAGAGCCGGACAAGAAGCGCCGGTGCTACCTTCCTTCCCTGCTCTCTAAAGCCGCTTACCGACCTGTTGCCCTATGAGCTTACAGATTCTCAGAAGAATGTTATAAATGATATTTACCGCGACACAGTTTTAAAGAGAGAAAACGGTGTCACTCCGGCAATGGCCCGTATAATCGTCGGCGATGTAGGCTGCGGAAAAACTATCTGTGCCGCAGCAGCTTTATACATCTCGGCAAAATCCGGATATCAAAGCGCGCTGATGGTACCCACCGAGATACTCGCGCATCAGCATTACGAGGATATAAGCGAGCTTCTGGGAAAGCTCGGTGTTCGCGTTGCACTTCTTACGGGTTCGACAAAGCTTAAAGAGAAAAAGCAGATCTATGGGGCCATAGAGGACGGAGAGCTGGACGTGGTTATCGGTACTCACGCGCTGCTCACCGATAAGGTAAACTTTAAAAATCTCGGACTTATAGTCACGGACGAGCAGCATCGCTTCGGTGTCAGACAGCGAGCAGTATTAAAGGACAAGACCGAGAGAGCGCATATGCTCGTTATGAGTGCCACGCCTATACCGCGTACTCTGGCGCTCGCGATGTACGGAGATCTTGATATATCAAGAATTACCGAGATGCCTAAAGGAAGGATGCGCACAGACACATTCGTAGTCAACGAGTCTTACAGAAAGAGGCTTGACGATTTTATACTTAAGCAGGTAAAGCTCGGCGGTCAATGCTATATTATCTGTCCGTCGATTGACAAAAACGAGGATGACGAGATCATGATCCCCTACGGTATCGATACGGGACTCGTCGAATACGACAGCCTAAACCTGAAAAACGCGGTAGAATACACAGAGGAGCTTCGCAGGAAGCTGCCCGAGCTGACTGTTGCTTGCCTGCACGGTAAAATGAAAAACGATGAAAAGGAAGCAATAATGAACTCCTTCGCAGTCGGTGATATCAACGTTCTCGTGTCGACCACTGTTATCGAGGTCGGCGTCAACGTACCGAACGCATCGCTCATGATAGTTGAAAATGCCGAGCGCTTCGGTCTGTCGCAGCTGCATCAGTTAAGAGGACGTGTAGGTCGCGGAACGCGCAAGTCTTACTGTGTTCTCGTCTCAGATCTGAATACCGAGAAATCCAAGGCACGCCTCGAAGTTCTGCGCACCACATACGATGGCTTTGAGATCGCGGCAAAGGATCTCGCGCTGAGAGGTCCCGGAGATTTCTTTTCTCAGAATTCTGATATTAACCTGCGGCAGAGTGGCGGATTTGATTTTAAGATCGCATCACTCTGCGATGATAACTCTCTATTTGAAACAGCCTTCTCGGTGGCAAAGGGATTGGCGGATCGAGACCCGGAACTCGCTTTACCGGAGCACCGTGGAATCAAGCTTCATCTCGATGGGATCGTAACAAACGGCTCGACTATTTCATAAAGGATGGATTTAAACTTTGGACGGATTTAAAATAAAACAACCGCTTGCCGATAGGCTCAGACCCACAAGCTTCGACCAGATTGCGGGACAGGAAAAGCTCGTTGGAAAAAACGGAATTATACGCAAGCTCGTAGAAAACGGGCGTATACCAAATATGATATTTTACGGTCCTCCGGGCACGGGTAAAACCACGGTAGCGAATATCATTGCCGGCATGTCCGATATGCAGCTATTCAAGCTCAACGCTACATCGGCATCAGTATCGGATATAAAGGACGTTATCGCATCCGCAGACGGAATTCTCGGTGGCGGCGGTACTCTTCTCTATCTTGACGAGATACAATCCTTCAACAAGAAGCAGCAACAGTCGCTTCTCGAGTTTACGGAGAACGGCAAAATTACTCTTATCGCCTCTACGACCGAGAACCCATATCATTACGTTTACAACGCGCTCCTTTCCCGTTCATCAGTATTTGAATTTACTTCTGTTACCGCAGATGACTGTGTTCCTACCTTAAAAAGAGCAGTCGCTATGCTGAATGATGATTTTGGCGTCAATAAGACAGTTTCCGACGAGGTTTTGCGTGCTATCGCGGCAACAGCGGGCGGTGACGTCCGCATGAGTATAGGTGTAGTCGAGAACGCATTCTATATCTCGGGTGACGAGATAACAGAGGATGCTGTAAAATCTCTTTTACCCTCGGTAGTCGGCCACTTTGACCGTGACGGTGATATGCACTACGATCTTCTCTCGTGCCTGCAAAAATCCATACGCGGCTCAGATCCCGACGCCGCAGTATTCTACCTCGCGAAAATTCTCGCATCGGGAGATATTATTTCAGCGTCGAGAAGAATAATGGTTATCGCCAACGAGGATATCGGATGTGCTTATCCTCTTGCCTCGGTAATAGCCTACTGTGCCGCCGAGACCGCAAAAGCGGTTGGAATGCCCGAGGCAGTACTTCCCCTGGCAAATGCGGTATGTATTCTCGCGACTGCACCTAAGTCTAATTCCGCCTACATGGCTTACCACGCAGCGGAGGCTGATATTTCAAAGGGGCTCGGAAACTCCATACCAACGCACCTCCATAGCCCGCTGTTTGAAGGCTACAAGTACCCGCACGATTACCCAAACCATTATGTAAGACAGGATTATTTGCCCTCCGACCTTATTGGTAAAAGGTACTACGAATTCGGCGACAATAAAACCGAGCAGCTAGCAAAGCAGTACTACGATATGATAAGAAAAGCTGCAAAATAAGCATTGCACTGTCCCCTTTATAGTTATTAACAGACGTCGTTCAACCGGATTTTCAACAAATTAAACCAGAATTCATAATTACTTGACAAAATATTTAAAATCTGTTATAATGAATTGTAATACTTCAACCCTGTGCAAATAAGCACAACGGAGGCCTTATGGTTTATCATTTCATAATGAACCCAAAATCCGGCAGAAGCAGAAAGCAAAAGCATCTTGAAACCACTATAAAAGCGGCTTGTCAGGAGAGAAATCTTGATTACCGTATATACTACACCACCTGTCCCAACGATGCAACGGAATACGTTAAATCGATGATCAGGATCACCGACGAGCGCCAGCGCTTTATCTGCGTAGGCGGTGACGGTACCATAAACGAGGTTGTAAGCAGCGCACCCTGCAATCCCAACGTCGAGTTTGGAGTTATTCCCTACGGATCGGGTAACGATTTCGTTAAGAATTTCTCAAATACTAAGCTGTTCTCTGATATAACGGCGCAGATCGAGGGTGATACAGTAACGCTCGACCTTATTAAGGTAAATGATTATTACTGCGTTAATATGGTAAACATCGGATTTGACTGCATGGTCGTTAAGGAATCCAACAAGCTGAAAAAGAGCAAGCTCATCCCTCCGTCCATGACTTATATAATGGGTCTCGTCGTTGCATTCTTCAAGAAATTCGGCACACATATGAAGCTCACCTTCGATGACGGTGAGGTTATCGACAGCGAGCTTACGCTCACCGCTATCGGTAACGGAAAATTCTGTGGGGGCGGATTCAAAGCACTTCCATTCGCAACACTCGAGGACGGTATCTTCGATATCTGCATTATCAAAAAGGTATCGAGAGCAACATTCCTATCTCTCGTTTCTTCTTACAAAGCGGGCACCTATCCCGATAATCCCAAGGCAGGCAAGCATATTACCTACAAGCGTGCATCGCACCTTAAGATGGAATTTGACGAGCCTATTCCCATCTGTATCGACGGTGAGATATACGGTGCTAAGACTGTTGATCTATCAATCGTGAAAAACGGATTTAACTTCGTTGTACCAAAGGGCTGCGAGCTTCTCTACAAGACAGAATCCGAGGAAAAGAAAGAAGAGACCGTCGAGGTATAAATCGGAGTAATACAATGAATATATTTAAGAAAAGACCGCTAAGCTTAATACTCTGTATTATGCTGGGCGGCTTTTCTTTTTTCATAGATAAAACGCCCGAGGCTAAAGTGATTGCTATCGCCATATCGTTACTCGTATTTACGCTAACATTCTCTTTTAAGCATATATTTTCGGGCAGAGAGTTAATTGTCCGCATATCGTGTATAGCACTTTCAGTATCGGTTTTGCTGTCGGGCCTATTTAATTTTTGCTTCGTTCCGTCGAATTTTGTCGGAAAAGAGTCCACGCTTAGGGCGGAGGTGACCTCGATGTCCGATAATGCATACGGCAGAACAACCCTCGGAATAAGAACTATATCCATCGATGAAGAGGATGCAAGCTATGCGATGCTCGCCACCGTTGACAGTTCAATGATGGGTGCGATAAAATGCGGTGATACCGTCATTCTCCACGGTGAGATAATCGACTTTGCCGATTCGGATAACAGCTTTGATCGGAGATCGTACTGCTATTCAAGAGGATACGGTGCCGAGGTAGCATCGGTAACGGAGCTCGCGCTCCTTACACCTGTCGACAGGGAGAGAGTGGATTTATTGGCAAATATGCGCAAGTATATAACCGAAACGCTTCTGAGAGAGACAGACCCTGCAACGGGCGGATTTCTAGCTGCTCTCATCATCGGTGACAAAACGCATCTCGAGCCTAACATAAATCTGAACTACACGCGCCTCGGGATATCCCATATTCTCGCTCTCTCGGGAATGCATCTGGTAATTATTACATCTATTCTCAGGGCTATTCTTAAGAGGATGCGTATTGGCAAAAAGGTTGTTCTCATTCTCACCACGGTTTTCTGCTTCTTTTATATGGCACTGTCAGGCTTCTCACCGTCTGTCATACGAGCAACGATAATGCTGACGGTGACAAACGGTATGTTTCTACTCACCGGATCGCACGATTCTTACACTTCTCTGCCGCTTTCGGTTATACTTATCCTATTATTTGAGCCGTATGCAGTGTACGATCTGTCGCTTTGGTTATCCGTTTTTGCAACTCTCGGAGTTATCTTCTATGGCGATCTCGCCAAAAAGAAGACCGAGCGCGGACGTGAGCATAAAAAGAGCGGTCTTTTAAATGCAATACGCGACTCGATAGTCGAAAGTATGTTTGCCTCTCTCTTTTCGATAGCTGCGACCTACTTCATCGTGCTTGGAAAATTCCCTACTCAGTCGGCTCTTGCACCTGTCGCCACGCTCGTACTTTCTTTTCCGATTAATCTTCTTATACCCACAGGCTTCGCCTTGGTACTTCTTCACCCGATATTACCGTTCGGTGGCGCTGTATCTTTTGTATGTGAGGTAATAAATTACGCAACGGAAATGCTTTCGAGGCTGGATTGGTCTGTATATACCGTTGATAATATACCGGTGAAAATCATTGTCGTGCTGTTTTCCATAACCTTTTTCGCATTCGTCGTGCTTAAGGTTAAAAGGAAGCGCGCGATGCTTATCATCCTATCCGTTCTATACATATCCATATCAGCCGTTGGCATTACTATGACCCAGACCCAAAGATACACCGATTCCTTTGAATACCGATCTACATCAGGCTCGGACACCATGCTTATTCGTGAATCCGGAAGGTTTACCGTTATTTATAACGGTAATCAAACCTCATCCTCGGCATATAACGATGCTGATACAATAATAGAAAGCGGTATCGTCTCGATCGATAACCTTGTTATCACAACATATCGATCGGGCACTGTAGGTTTTATCGAACGCTTTGCAGGTAAGATAAAGGTCGGTACTATCTATATACCAAAGCCCGTAAGCACCGCAGATCTTGCAATTGCAGAGTCGGTAGCCTCACGCCTTTCGTTTTTCGGCACCGAGCTATCCTTTTATGAGCTCGAGATGCCACTTATTTTCGGCTCGTACAGATTTCACCTCCTTGCAAGGACACCATACCATACCGGCGTATCACCTGACTGTATTTATACACTAAAGTATAACAAGGAATACTATACATATATCTCGCGAGGCGCAGAGAAAAGCTTCGAGAGCCTGGCAAGGCTTATCGGATACTCTTCCGATCACCTGTTCTTCGGCTCCAAGGGCAGCCATCTTTCGGATAACAGCGGCTTCAATATACTCAGCGACAATATAAAAGACATTACTTATTCCGGATATCTTCCGCTATCGGAAAGCTCCAGGACATATTACGAAGAAAAAGAAGTGCCGATCCGAAAGATCGACACTTCTTTGAATATTATAGTTAAACGTTAAAGAGGAATTCGACAACATCGCCGTCCTTCATTACGTATTCCTTACCTTCACTGCGAAGCAGACCCTTCTCCTTTACCTTATTACGGTCTCCCTCGCGAACGAGATCATCAAACGCAACGACCTCTGCTCTGATAAAGCCGCGCTCAAAGTCAGAATGGATCTTACCTGCCGCACCCGGAGCCTTTGTACCCGCCTTTATGGTCCACGCGCGAACCTCTTTTGTTCCTGCGGTAAGGAAGCTGATAAGACCGAGAAGGGCGTAGCCCGACTTAATAAGCTTATCAAGTCCCGATTCCTCTATACCGAGGTCGTTAAGGAAGGTCATCTTTTCTTCTCCCTCGAGCTCAGCGAGCTCTGCCTCTATCTGTGCACTTACTGCAATTATCTCGGATCCCTCAGCCTTTGCATGCTCCTTAAGCTTGATATAATGCTCGTTCTTCTCGTAATCACCCGAAACCTCATCCTCGCTGATATTAGCGACATAGATTATAGGCTTAAGCGTGAGAAGCCTCGACTCCTCTATCCATACGAGCTCGTCCGCATCAAGACCGAGTGAGCGTGCAGATCTGCCCTCAGCGAGGCAATCCCTTACGCGCTCAAGAACTGCGAGCTTCTCGAGGAGCTTTTTATCGCTCTTAGCAGCCTTCACGGTACGCTCTATTGCTCTCTCAACTATCTCGAGGTCAGAGAGAATAAGCTCAATATCAATGGTCTCAACATCACGGAGAGGATCGATGGAGCCCTCAACGTGAACGATATCTCCGTTTTCAAAGCATCTTACAACGTGAACGACCGCATCGACCTCACGAATGTTAGCAAGAAATTTATTTCCAAGTCCCTCACCCTTGGAAGCCCCCTTAACAAGTCCTGCAATATCCACGAACTCTATAACTGCGGGCGTATACTTTTCGGGCTTATACATCTCGGCAAGCTTATCAAGTCTTGCGTCGGGTACCGACACGATACCCACGTTAGGATCTATGGTGCAGAAGGGATAGTTAGCAGATTCAGCTCCCGCGTTGGTAAGAGCGTTAAAAAGGGTGCTCTTTCCTACGTTCGGAAGTCCTACGATACCAAGTTTCATTATATGTAACCTCTTTTAATTATTTACGCTCTATATTTTAGCATAAATCTTTTGCTATATCAAGTACTTTCGGAGTTTTACTACTCGACATTTTTCTATATCGTTTAAACATATCTTAAAATTGTTTATAATTTTGTTTTATTTTTACGAAACAATGTTAACAATTAGATATTGACAAAGTGGAAATATTAGGCTATAATTAAATTGTTAAGATTTTTGTATTTTTAACAATGTTAATAATTCAGGAGGTTAAAATGGACACGAAGCTTCTTATAGTAGACGATGACCCCAACATATGCGATATGTTAAAGCTATATTTTGAGAACGAGGGCTACAAGGTAAAGACTGCAAATGACGGAATTGAGGGACTTGCAACCTTCAAGCTCTGCGATCCGGATCTCGTTCTTCTTGATATCATGATGCCTCGTAAGGATGGCTGGCAGGTATGCCGTGAGATACGCGAGGTATCTCCGAAGCCCATTATTATGATTACGGCTAAGGGTGAGGTATTCGACAAAGTTCTTGGTCTTGAGCTCGGTGCCGACGATTTCATCGTAAAGCCCTTTGATATGAAGGAGCTCTCCGCAAGAATAAAAGCAGTTCTCCGCCGTTACAGCGCGCATACTAAGACCAGTGACGATGAGGTCGTTAAGTTTGAGAACATTGAGATCAGCCTCAAAAAATATGAGCTTAAGCTCTCGGGCAAGGCTGTTGACATCCCCCCGAAGGAGCTCGAGCTACTCTACTTCCTCGCCTCCAACTGTAACCGCGTATTCACGAGAGATCAGCTTCTCGACAAGGTCTGGGGCTTCGACTATCTCGGTGACTCGAGAACGGTAGACGTTCACGTAAAGAGACTCCGTGACAAGCTTGAGGGCGCATCAGATAAGTGGGTGCTCAAGACCGTCTGGGGCGTAGGATATAAGTTTGAAACACTCGTTTAATTAAAAATCAGACATAAAAAGCGAAGCAGATTTTATCTGCTTCGCTTTTCTTTTTTTGGAAATGCGCCATATCTTGAACGCTTTCACGGTAGCGATGACGCGCTTTTTCTTAATCTATCATACTCAGATATTAAATGCAAGCTGATCAAGAGCAACACCTATTGAAGGTATTACGTTTTTCTTGCACTTCTGTGCATCGGGTCCTACGTCATCGATACGGTCGGTAACGAGATCGACCTTTACGCCTTTCTTCGGAAGCTTCATTATCTGAACTCCCGAGGACCTTCTTGTAGCCTTAAGCGGAATGATCGAGGACTTGATAAGCATTCCTCTGCCCGCATCCGAATGAATGAAGATATTAATAGGATTCTTACCCTCATAGATCGCTCCGACAAGGGGAGATTCATTGGAATATGCACCCGTGATTCTCTTTCGCCTTGACTTTGCTTCATATGCTCCGAGGCTTACGCGCAATCCCTTACCGTTCTCGAAGATGTAGATCATATTGTGCTCGGGGTTGAGCTCATAGATCATCTTGCATCCGACAACGTGTTCATCGTTATCCATACCGAGCTTCGCGGGGACGTAGTCACCCATCTGGCTCGGCTTAGAGATATCAAAGTCTGCGACTCTGGCGCGGTATATCTGTCCTCTGTCCGTGAAGAAGAGAACGTCACCGCGGTTATCGGTATCCTCGGAGTAGATAACGAAGTCTCCCTCCTTCATCTTCTGCTCGTCAGCGGAGCGGCTGCCCTGCACCGAGAGCTTCTTGAAGTATCCGCCCTTCGTGAGGATGAGGCGGCAATTATAGTTCTCGAAGAAGATATCCTTATCCGGCTTGACAACGGTTTCCTTATCTACGATAAGTGTCTTTCTCGGCTTACCGTACTTCTTCTTTATACCTTGAAGCTGAGATATTATGAGCGCCTTGAGCTTAAGCTCGTCGCGGAGTATCTCTTTAAGCTCATCGATCTCCTTGCAGGTGGTCTCTATTTCCTTGACTCTGTTGAAGATATACTGACGGTTGAGGTTACGGAGCTTTATCTCTGCGATATACTCACCCTGCCTTTTCGTGAGGTCGAAGCCCGCCATAAGGTTGGGGACAACGTCCTCCTCCTTCTCAGTATTTCTGATAATGCGTATAGCCTTATCTATATCGAGAAGAATTGCCGCAAGACCGCGCAGAAGCTCGAGCTTGTCCTCTTTCTTTCCCAGCTCAAAAGAAAGCTCGCGCGTAAGACACTTCGATCGGAATTTAATCCACTCGAGAAGTATATCTTTGACACCAAGCTGCATAGGCGTGCCCTCAACGAGAATGTTGAAGTTACAGTCAAAGCTGTTTTCAAGCTCCGTTGCACTGAAGAGCTTCTGCATAACTATCTCGGGGTTTGCATCGCGCTTGAGGTCGATAATAAGCTTAAAACCGTTAAGATCGATGGCATCACGCGCATCGGTCGCCTCGCGGAGCTTACCGAGCCTTATAAGATCTACGATCTTCTTCAGAATAGCCTCGGCAGACGACGAATAAGGAATCGAGAGTATCTCGAGCCTGTTCTCTTCCTTTACATACTGATAGGTAGCGCGCATCTTGAAGCTGCCGGTACCCGTTTCATAGATCTTACGCATCTGCTCTCTGTCGTAGATTATAGATGCTCCGCCGGGGAAATCGGGCGCCTTGATAACGTCAAGGAGCTTGTCTATCGTAGTTTTCGGATTCTTTAAAAGCGCGATCGTTCCGTCGCAGATCTCAGCCAGATTAAAGGAGGCTATCGAGCAAGCCATACCGACCGCAATTCCGATATTCGAAGAAACAAGAATATTCGGGAAAGTCGTAGGCAAGAGCGTCGGCTCTTCCATCGTATTATCGTAGTTAGGTACAAAATCGACAGCATCCTTATCTATACCGCTGAAAAGCTCCTCGCAGAAGGGCTCGAGCTTCGCCTCAGTGTAACGGGATGCCGCGTATGCCATATCACGGGAATACTGCTTACCGAATGATCCCTTAGAATCTATAAAGGGATGAAGAAGTGCCTCGTGGTCACGCGTCAATCGCACCATTGTTTCATATATAGATGCATCACCGTGAGGATTAAGACGCATAGTCTGTCCGACGATGTTCGCGCTCTTTGTCCTCTGCTTTGTCATAAGGCCCATCGTATACATAGTATAGAGAAGCTTTCTGTGAGAGGGCTTGAAGCCGTCTATCTCAGGGATAGCACGCGAAACTATTACGCTCATCGCGTACGGCATATAGTTTTTAACGAGAGTATCGGTTATAAGCTGAGGGGCTGCAGCAGCCTCGTTAGCCTTAAGGTCTATGACCTCGGTCTTCTTTTTTCTAGCCATTTATATCACCGTCACAATCTTATTATATCATGCGCCGCAGCTCTGATCATTCTGTTATAGAGCGCAAGTCCTATACCGTCCTTATCGGGCAGTGGCGCGTAAATTACATCGTAGTCGCATTTATCGGCATCTCGTAAAATACCGAATAGCCTGTGAGCTTGCTCCGCAAGATCGGAGCGGCTGCCAAAATCGTAAAAATCAGCCGACGGTATCTCTTGCTTTATCAGCTCTTGATCCTCGGTGTAAGATATCACCGCGGTTCGTTCAGAAAGGTTTGCCTTAATATAGGCGGCAAACGCCTCGGCACTGCCGTCAAGCAGCACCACCCTCGCCTTCGGCGCATAATGTCTGTATTTCATACCCGGAGAAAGAGCTACCTCCCCCTCACCGAGCTTATCGGTCACGGCATCCGCTATTCTTACATCAACCCCAAGCATTACAAGGTCTGTAACCGTTATCTTTCCGGGCCTTAAGAGAACGAGAGAGCCGTCATCATCTATCTTAACGATAGTGGATTCCAAACCGAACTCACACTCTCCGCCATCGATAATCATATCGCATCTGTCGTGCATATCATCGATAGCATGCTTTGCAGAGGTGGGAGAAGGTGAGCCCGAAAGGTTAGCTGACGGAGCGGCTATCGGTGTACCCGACAGTGCGATCAGCCTTCTCGCTATCGGATTCTCGGGGCATCTTACCGCAACCGTATCAAGACCGCCGCGCGTTGTGAGCGGAACGGTGTCACGCGAGCGCATTATCACCGTGATCGGCCCCGGCATAAATGCCTCGGCAATTTTGTAGTATAGCTCCGAGGTATAGGTATATTTCTCCGCATCCACGGGGTCAGCTATATGTATTATGAGGGGGTTGTCCTTGGGACGACCCTTTGCCTCATATATTTTTTTTGCCGCATCGGGGCTGGTCGCATCGGCACCAAGGCCGTAGACCGTCTCAGTAGGAAAAACTACAAGACCGCCACGCTTTATTATTTCCGCAGCATCGTAAATCTCCTTACAATCAAGGTCATCTGAGCCTATACTGACTATCCTTGCCGTCATAGACCTTCCCCCTTCAGGCGCTCTGCCGCCTCTTGCGCCAGCAAATCACCAATTATATCGCCCATATCACCGTTAAGGAAAGCTGCGAGATTGAAAACCGTCTTGTTTATACGGTGATCGGTAACTCTTGACTGCGGGAAGTTATAGGTGCGTATTTTTTCGCTTCTGTCTCCGCTACCCACCTGGCTTTTACGCTGAGATGCAATAGCCTCACTCTGCTCGCGCTGCTTCATATCGTATATCTTTGAGTATAAGATACGAAGTGCTTTTTCCTTGTTCTGAAGCTGGCTTCTTTCCTGATCACACTCTATGACTATTCCCGTCGGAATGTGTGTCAATCGTACGGCAGACTCTGTCTTGTTGATGTGCTGACCGCCCGCACCGCTTGATTTACAGGACTCGATCTTTATATCCGCAGGGTTGATCTCAACCTCAACTGCATCGACCTCGGGAAGCACCGCAACGGTTACGGTGGAGGTCTGGATCCTTCCGTTCGACTCGGTTACGGGAATCCTTTGCACACGGTGAACTCCGCTCTCAAATTTAAAGCGCGAGTAAGCCCCCTCACCAATAACGGTGAAGGCAATGGATTTTATTCCTCCGAGCTCGGTCTCGTTAAGCGACATTACGTCAATCTTGTATCCAAGTGCCGCGGAATACATAGAATACATACGGAAGATATCGGCGCCGAAGAGCGCAGCCTCCTCACCGCCGGCACCCTGTCTGATCTCAACTACAACGTTTTTATCATCATTAGGGTCCTTTGGGATAAGCAGGATCTTCAACTCCTCGGTAAGAAGCTCGAGTCTGTCCCTCGATGCCTTAAATTCATCCTCGGCAAGCTCTCTGAGATCAGAGTCGAGTGTAGAGTCGCGCATCATAAGATCGGCGTCCCTCATCTCGCTCTCGCAAGCCTTGTATTCGCGGTATTTTTCAACTACCGCCATTATAGAGTTATACTCACGTATAAGCTTCTGGTAGCGCGAATTATCGGAAACGACTTCGGGGAGAGTGAGCATCTGCTCAATCTCCCTGAACCTGTCCTCTGCGCTCTGTAGCTTCTTTAAAAACATTTCCTTTACCTCTTCATCTCTTTTATAAAGAAACTAAGAAGGTTTGACTACTTAATGAATGCTACGAAAGCCTTATAGGTCGAATATACGTCAGCCTTTGAAACTACCTCAAAGGGCGAATGCATAGAAATAACGGGAACACCGAGATCAACGGTCTCGATGTTATGATTTGCAATATACATTGCAACGGTTCCACCGCCACCAGCATCTACCTTACCGAGCTCTGCGGTCTGCCAGATAACGCCCTCTTCCTTAAAGAGTCTTCTGACAAAGCCAACGTACTCAGCAGAGGCGTCGTTGGTGTTGGACTTTCCGCCCGCACCGGTAAACTTGCTCATGCAGGTACCGCATGACATGATGGCGCTGTTGCGCTTCTCGTATACGTCCGCAAAGTTAGGATCGTATGCAGCTGTTACGTCTGCGCTAAGGCACTTGGACTTGCTTCTGACAACGATAGGATCCGCACCGAGAGAGTTCGAAATCATAACGATAAGATCAACGAGAACATCGGACTGCATACCGGTCATACCAACCGAACCGATCTCCTCCTTGTCTGCGAGAACTACCATAACACTGCGCTCGGTCTTTTCGCTATCAAGAAGAGCGGTAAGTGCAGGATATGCACATACTCTGTCGTCATGTCCGTAAGAGCCTATAAGAGCACGGTCGAAGCCGATGTCTCTTGCCTTGGTTGCGGGAACGAGAGAGAGCTCCGCAGAAAGGAAGTCCTCCTCGGTTACGCCGTACTTATCGTAAAGGAGTGAAAGAACACTGAGCTTGATCTTCTCATCGACCTCGGGATCCGCATAAGGAAGCCCTCCTACGAGGATGTTGAGAGTCTCGCCCGAGATGGCGGTGCCGAGAGGCTCCTGTGCCTGCTTGCGTCCAAGATGAGGAAGAAGGTCGTTGATGTAGAATACAGGGTCACTGTCGTCCTCACCGATGCATACGTTAACTACCTCACCGTCAGCCTTGACCATAACACCGTGGAGTGCAAGAGGAAGAGCGGTCCACTGATACTTCTTCACACCACCGTAGTAGTGGGTCTTGAGGAACGCCATTCCCGAATCCTCGTAAAGAGGGATCTGCTTGAGGTCGATTCTGGGAGAATCGATATGAGCCGCGAGAATTCTGATACCCTCCTCGCTGATGTTGTCCTTTCCAACGTTAAAGAATACAACGCTCTTGCCATTATTATTGAAATAACGCTTGTCGCCAGCCTTGAGAGCATCACCGAACTTATACTCGGTATAACCGCGCTTCTCTGCCATTGCAATAGCCTCGCGTGTAGCCTCTCTCTCGGTCTTTGCTATATCAAGATACTTCATGTATCCCTCTGCGTAATCGTAAATAGCTTTAATAGTGTCAGCGGAAGCCTCCTCGAAAACGTTCTTCTTCGAGTAAGAGAGCTTCTCGAGCATTTCCTTACCTGTAAGTACTTCAGACATTTGTAAGTCCTCCTTCTTTTATCTCAAAATTTTAATAATCAACTCGTTAACGCTCCTACGGAGCGAGTCTAGGTCATCACAGTTTTCTATAACGTGATCCGAGTGCTCTTTCAGCCACTCGTCTGACCTCTGCGAGGCAATTCTGCGTACCGCCTCTTCACGGGATATATTATCTCTCAGTGTTATTCGCTCTATTCTCTTCTCTATCGGAGCAGTGACAGAAACTATAACATCGCACTCCCGATCAAAGCCCGACTCAAACATAAGCGGAACATCAACAAAGACCGCGCGGTGTCCCTCGGCAGATAGACCGTCGATAATCCGTCTCGTTTCTGAAAGAACGTGCTTATGAGTAATAGCATTAAGCTTATCAAGAAGAGATCTCGGAGCATCTTCCCCGAAGACAATGGATGCAAGGGCGCGTCTGTCGAGCGCACCGTCGCGTATGATCCCGGTGCCAAACTCCATAGAAAGCTCCGAAAGACAGAGAGATGGATGCGAGGTTATATCATGATAGATACTGTCGGTATCGACGGTGGGAAAGCCAAGCTCGTTAAGGATAGCACTGACCGCGCCCTTACCGCTTCCGGATCCTCCGCAAAGACCTACGATAATCAAGATATCACCTCCCGAATTATTCCTCACCAATTTATTATACAATAATATTATAATAAAAGTCAAGTTTAATTTGCATGCAAAATAACAAAAATGCTACCGCCGGCAGTGCTGATAGCATGAAAGGAGTTTTATTTGATAAAAGAATACAGTAATACCGGAAGAAAGCAATACTTCGCCGCCGCAAACGGTTATACGGGATTCCGCTCGCTTTTCGGCGAAATATTCAAAAGCGAGGATTATGATCGAATATTCGTTCTGAAGGGCGGTCCGGGAACCGGAAAGAGCACACTCACAAGACGCGTGCTCAGTCATGCCGAGAAAATAGGTATAGGATGCGAAGCAATATATTGCTCATCCGACCCTTCCTCTCTTGACGGTGCGATAATAAGCAAGGATGGTGTAAAAATAGCCGTTCTCGACGGAACCTCGCCGCACGAGCGCGATGCGGTCATACCGGGTGCCGTCGATGAGATAATCAACCTGGCAGACGGATTCGATATATGCGCCATGAAAGCCGAACGAGAGCGAATAACAGAACTGTGTAAAGATAAAAAAGCAGCTTACGAAAGGGCGTATTCCATACTCCGCTCAGCTGGATCTGTTTGGGATACCGCTTTCAACATATTTCTTAAATCCAAGCTATATTATAAGGCAGAGTTGTTTGCCAAAGAGCTTTTTAAGGATGATAAAAAAAGCTATCTCGGGCCGTTCAAGCGAAAACTTATATCATCTTTTTCAAGACTCGGACACACCCACCTTATGCCCGAAGAAAATGCAACGGATCAGCTGATAAGCATCCGTGGTGACGGTATAAGCGAGTATATCGTGATGGGCTTATTATTTGATTTGCACTATGCCGCTGTTGGTGTTCAAGAGAAGTATCTCTCGCCGTTTTCCGAAAACATATGTGATGGCTTCTGCACCTCATCGAACCAATATGTGATAACGAACGAGAATGCTTCTTACGACGTATCGATGATTGATTCTCATGACTGTCCTGAGCTTGTATCTCTTCTCTCTACACACCGCGAACTTTTATCTCTCTCGTCCGGCGCATTTGACGAGGCTTCAAAATACCATTTTGAGCTTGAGAGCATCTACTCGGCTCATATAGACTTCACTGAAAACGAGCGGCTTCTTAAGCGTATTACGGAATATATCGACTCACGGCTCGGCGTTTAGATTTTTTTCCTCGTTTCTTGACATAGTAGTAAATTTATGCTATTATACTATTAGTGCGCCCGTGCGCAAATAAAAACTGCCCCACACACCGTGGGGCAGATAATGATAATATCAAAGCTTGGATACGATATCCTCTGTATCTCTTGCTATAACGAGCTCTTCGTTGGTGGGGATCATGTAGACCGCTACCTTAGAGTTGTCGCTCGAGATCTTCACGGGAGTCGAGGAATGACCGAAGCTGTTACGGCTCTCATCGATCTCAACACCGAGGTACTCAAGACCCGAGGTTGCGAGCGAACGGATAAGGGGCATGTGCTCTCCGATACCTGCAGTAAATACTATGGCATCAAGACCGCCCATAGCAGCAGAATAGGAGCCGATGAACTTCTTGATCTGGTAGCCCAGCATATCAAAGGTGAGCTTAGCTCTTGCATTTCCCTCACCCATTGCCTTTTCAAGGTCTCTCGAGTCAGAGCTGATGCCGCTGATACCAAGCATACCGCACTTCTTGTTCATATAAGCCTCTGCCTCAGCAGGAGTCATATTTTCCTTTTCCATAATGTAAGGAACGATAGCGGGGTCAATAGCACCGCAACGGGTACCCATAAGGATACCGTCAAGAGGAGTGAAGCCCATCGAGGTATCGATGCACTTTCCGTCCTTAACTGCACTGATGGACGAGCCGTTTCCGATATGGCAGGTAACGATCTTCGTTCCCTTTGCTTCTCTCTCGAGCAGCTTAATCATCTCACCGCTTACGTATCTGTGAGAGGTACCGTGAGCACCGTAGCGACGGATCTGATACTTCTCGTACATATCGTAGGAAACACCGTACATGAAAGCTTCCTCGGGCATTGTCTGATGGAAGGCGGTGTCGAAAACGAGAACCTGGGGAGTCTTAGGCATTACCGAAAGGCAGCCCTTGATACCCATAATGTGTGCGGGTGTGTGAAGAGGTGCGTAGGATACGCACTTAGCGAGAGTCTGCATAACCTCGTCGGTTACAAGAACAGACTCGGTAAAGTAAGCACCGCCATGGACAACCCTGTGACCGATAGCCTCGATCTCATCAACTGATGAGATGCATCCGACCTCGTTATCGAGAAGAGTCTCAACTACAAGGCGCATAGCCTCGGAATGATCGTTGAGAGTGCGCTCGTTGATGAACTCGCTCTTTCCGGCAGTCTTATGAACAAGTCTCGAGCCCTCAATTCCTATTCTCTCGCAGTTACCCTTTGCCAAAACGGCGTCGGTAGCAGTGTCGAATAGCTGATACTTAAGTGAGCTGGAGCCTGCATTTACAACAAGAACCTTCATTTAATTTACTCCTTTAATTTAAAAATAACATACCTATTATACACCGATAAACCAAAGATTTCAACTCCAAAAAACAAAAAATGTCAAATTCTTTTTGAAAGGCGGTAAGTATGGCGACGGTAGCTATCATTTGCGAATATAACCCCTTTCATTCGGGTCATGAATATCATATAAAAGCCATAAAAAAAGAATTTGGCAATGATACATGTATCATCGGAATAATGAGCGGAAGCTTCACTCAGCGCGGTGAGATAGCTATTATGGATAAGTCTCTACGTGCGCGTGCGGCGGTCGATCACGGAATGAGCCTCGTGCTCGAGCTTCCCTTCCCGTTTTCAATGTCAAATGCTGAGGTATTTGCCAAAAGCGCAATCCATATTATAAATTCCATCGGCACGGTAGACTATCTTTCGTTCGGTAGCGAAAACGGAGACTTGGCAGAGCTAAAATCAACAGCTGAGGCGATGCTGGACAAAAAGTTTGAAGATACTCTCTCCTCTCTTATTGAGAGCGGAAATCATAAGGAGATCGGATATCCCGCTTTATGCGAGATGGCACTTAAAATGGCATACGGTGACGGCTTTGTGTATGCAGAGCAAACACCGAACAACATACTTGCGCTTGAATATATCAAGGCTATAATATCACTTGGCAGCAATATCAAGCTGCATACTGTAAAGCGTGAGGGTGCCGCTTATTCATCGATCGAAATCGAGAAATGCGAGCATCAAAGTGCGACCGCGATAAGAAATTCGATACGCGATGGAGATGCTTCTGCTTTAAGATATCTCCCGGAATCGTCAAAGAACGCGCTTTTGTGTGCTATCAACTCAGGCGCAGCCCCTACCGACGAGGAGCGTATTTCATCGGCGGTTATTTCATCATTCAGGTTAAACACCGACAAATACGGCGATGAGATTGCCGATTGTGCCGGGGGTTTATATAACAGACTCAGAGCATGTGCCCTGAGAGCAAATTCTATTGAGGAACTAATTCGCCTCTCTGAGACCAAAAAGTACACGCAAGCAAGACTGAGACGTGCAGTATACTACTCCTTTTTCGGCGTTACCTCCTCCGATATCAAGGAATTACCCATGTACACAGCGATTCTTGCTACAGACGGTCTCGGAAGAGCCGAGCTCAAAAAAATCAAAAATAAAAGCGACTTTCCCATTCTCACGAAGCCCTCACGGCTTGACAAGCTGCCTGAAGGGGCACGCAGACAAAAGCTGCTATCCGACAGAGCCGATGCCATCTTTGAGATGACAAAGCCATGTCCGGGTGAGGCGGGCTTTTCCCTTACGGTAACCCCATACGTGAAAACGGACGACTCGTGCGAAAGCTTAACACAGCACTAGTTTTGTCGAATGACTTTACAGTGCGTTCGCTTTTTGTTATTATAATGACGAAGCGGACAAGCACGCCGTCGCTTTTAAAAAAATGAAAGGAGATCTTATGTTAAACGCAAACGGAGTTTCAAACGACGAATTCCTTGAGTACAAGGGCAGACCCCTCGTTCGTCAGGGAGAGGAAATTTTCTACGGCGATATGTCAGAAAAGTTCTATATTTACATGATGATCATGACCGAGAAGGACACCGCAAACGGTTCTGTTCCCGACAAGATCATGGTTCAGCTGTGCGATACCGCTACACAGCGCCCCAGCAATCAGAAGATAGTTGTGGGCTTCAAGGAGGCATTTGAGTTTGCAGATGCCTGGCTTGAGAGATTTAATAAGTAAAAAGAGAAGTTAAGCGTGCGCGTTACACTATCCGACGCGCAAGGAGGTAAAATGGAATCCAAGAAAAACGGCAACCTCGCTAAGTTGGTTGCTTTTTTTCTCACTGTCAGCGTGCTGATTGCGGCAATTGCCTTTTCCGCAGGCGGTTGGCAAGGAGATCTTTTGGGACCGGATAGCGGCAATTCCGAAGAGGATAACATTCCGACAATCGGAGATGCCGATGAAAACACAGACGGTGACGGGGATACGCAGGGCGATCCCGATATTCCCGAAAAAATAATTTATACAAGCTATATTACAGGCTTAGAGATAACCGAAGAGGAATCGTTTCTGAAGCCACTGTGTATTCTTTTCGACAGTAACGCGCCAATGTACGGTATTTCATCATCGTTTCTGACCGTAGAGATACCGGTTGAAAACGGAAATACTCGTATGTTGGCGTTTACAAACGACGCAACTAAGCTCGGTAAGCTTGGCTCTTGTGCACCTACGAGAGCATATATATCAAATATAGCAAAGTATTTTGGCGGAGTGCTCGTTTCGATGGGCTCCGACGATCAATTCACATATCCTGCCTTTGAATACAAGGGCGGATATATCGATTTTTCATCCGAAAGCGGTTATCATTACACCGAATACGGAGAGCACTGCTACACAAACGCGGATCTTATTGGCGCATATATCAAAAACTGTGCAATAAGCACAGTCAAGCAGGACAATGTCACAGCACCTTATATCTTCAGCAATAACCCGGATCGCACCGGGGATATTACCGCAAACACAGTCCTTATATCCTTCGACAAGGGCTCGACATCAGAGCTAATATATTCTGCCGACGACGGAAAGTATCTTCTCAAAAAGAACTCGGTATCGATCACTGACCGTCTTAACGATAAGGAGGCTGCGTATGATAACGTATTCGTGCTTTACAGCGATGCAACAACGCACGAGACCCGTGATGCAACCCAGCTGGTGCTCGACACCAAGAGTGGCGGAAGTGGCTATTACATCAGAGCCGGCAAGGCCATGAATATAACCTGGTCGACAAACGAAAACGGAGAGTTAAGGTTCTACGGCGAGAGTGGTGAGACACTCGAAGTATTGCCAGGTGAAGCATATATTGCTTTCGCAAAATCCTCACAGATCGAAAACACAAAAATTGCATAGTTTAAAGGCTGCCTCAAACGCATTTTGCATTTGAGACAGCCTTTTTTTACATAAATACAACCCCGAGAACGGCGGTAGAAAAAGTCCAATAAAAATCGAAGAAATCCGCAGGATTTCAACCTTGGCTTATACAGTGTATAAGGTGTGATAAAAGCCGAGGTTTTAGCCAAGCATTATAATAAACCTGGACTTTTTCGATCTCACCAAATATGGCATCCCAAAACTAGCTTTCCATTTGTTTTCCGAGGAACACCCCTGCCGTCTGTATAAGCTTCGACTCCGTTTCCCCCGAGATCTTAGGTGCTCCGCTCTCACCGAACGGAACCGCTGACATAATGCAGCCCACTACGTCACCCTCACTAAGGATAGGCATTGCGCAGTTTACGTAGTGAGAGCCGCCTTCATTGCTTATAGCTACGGCTTCCTTTCCTTCTGTTTTAACGTAGAGTGAGCGCGCCTCGACTATCTCCTCAAGGCCTCTCGAGATCTTTCTGTCAAGATATTCCTTTTTCGATGCGCCCGAAACTGCAATAATCTCATCTCTGTCACATATGAATATCGGCATCATAGAGGTCTTCTGGAGTGCATCCGCATATTCTGATGCAAAGCTCTGTAATTCTCCTATTGGAGAATACTTTTTGAAGATAACCTCTCCCTCACGGTCGGTATATATTTCCAGTGGGTCGCCTTCTTTTATTCTGAGTGTGCGCCTGATCTCCTTAGGTATTACTATTCTTCCGAGATCATCGATACGCCTTACTATTCCCGTTGCTTTCATGTATATAAAATCTCCTTTTGTTATCGAGTGTAACGTTAGTATTTGTTAAAAGAAGGGATTTATACCGAGAGAAGCTCCTTTTTAGATTATAACGTAGCTTTTAAACTTGGTTTATATTTTTGTTTAACGTAAAAAAGAGGCTTTTCAGCCTCTTTTCAAATCATTTGGATTGTTCCCATATCTCATCCGAGCTTTTTTTCACAAAATCAGCATACTTACCGAGTCTTTTAACCGCAGTGCGGAAATCCTTATATGCACGCGGATCAGCGTGGTGGATATCGCTACCTATCGCAACAACAACACCGGCAGCAAGCCATTTGTTAACAGAACGCTTTCTGAAAAGTGTGGCGACAGCGGGTGCGTTCAACTGAATGACAGCACCGACATCAAGCATTAAATCGACGTGATCGGGATCATACCTTTCTGCGTGAGCAAGGATAACGTTGTATCCTCGAGAAACGATAGCCTTTGCCGTTTTTACGTATTCCGTAGAAAAATCGTTAAACGGCAACTCTAATAGAAGATGTCGCGTCCCCGAAAGGCAGAGAGATTCAAGCCCCGGCATACTGTCAAGCCCGGGACATAGAAGAACCTCTGCCCCGAGTCTTACCTCGGGAAGACCATCATGCTCATTCATAAGTGAACGGTATGATATCTCGCGCTTTGCTATAAATTGCTCTACACTATCCTTATGGGGATAAAAATGAGAGGTTGCAAAAATGCGTGAAACACCAAATTTACGAGCCAGAGCAAGCTGCTTCAAGCTCTCATCAATAGACTCTGTACCATGGTCGAGCGCGGGAAGAATATGCGAATGGAAATCACAAATATCCATAGCGCGTCTCCTTTATTTACCGTAAGCACCGTCGTAGCCGCTGTAGCGACCGTATTTCTTAGACTTCTTAGCATCAAGAGATGCGAGAACGAAGCCGATTATCTTGGCATCAACGCTCTCAAGCACTCCTACTGCCTCAGAGATCGTATTCACATCGGAATAGTCGGCTCTGACCACGAGAAGGAATCCGTCCGTAAACTCGCTGAAGAATACCGCATCACTTACGATTGTAATGGGCGGTGTATCTATGATAACGTAATCAAATTTTTCGTCAAGCAAAGCGAATAGCTTGTCCATCCTCGCAGACGAAAGAAGTGCCGTGGTATTCGTGCTTTCTGCGCCTGAGCAAATCAAAGAAAGATTGGGATATGCGGTCTTTATAAAATTCGGCTCTGCATCTATACCCGCAAGATACTCGCTCAGACCGTGAGTGCTGTCGTGGTCTATTTCAAGAAGAGGGGATATCCTCGGATTTCTGAGGTCTCCGTCAATAAGGAGCACCTTAGTGTCGGGAGAATTTGCCGCGATAGTATATGCAAGGTTAATTGAAACAAGAGTCTTTCCCTCACCGGGGCATGCACTCGCCATAACAAGCTTCTTACACTTTTTTTCTATCGGGAGATACATTATGTTGGTATAAAGCGCTCTGTAAGCCTCTCTAACACCAAACGGTGAATCATCACTCAGTATACGCCTGGCATCAAGCTCCAGGCTGCTATGAGCTCTTGATTTTTTCATGCGCTCTTACCTCCGTTTTCACTGATGCTGACGTCATGCCTCGGAATAACTCCCAGAATCGGGAAATCAAAATACTCCTCGAGCTTCTTTCTGTCGTGCACAACAATGTCAAACCTGTTGACAATAAATATCACAACCATACTGACTACTGCTCCGAGCAGAGCACCGATAACCGCGCTCGTCACAACGCCCTTATCGTTCTTTGCACTCGCAGGCAGGGGTGACTCGATAGTCTTAATATTGATCTTGGAGTATGCGTTGGGAAGGAAATCCTTGATAGGCGCAGGTGTTCCATCCTCGGCTGTAACAAGATGAGAAACGAGAGACTTTGCAATTATATGCGACTTCACCGCACTGGTAGTAGTGACCTCAATAGAAAAGACAGAGGTCTCTCCACTCTTCACTACCTTAAATACTCTCTTTAATTCCTCAAATCCGGTTCTTATTCCGTCTTTTTCATATCTCGTGTTTATATCCTCTGCTACGGCACTGTCAAGAAAATCGCGGCTGAAGAGCACTATCTCGAGATTCTCGATGACTCTGTAAGAGAGCTCGATATCGCTCGAGCTGATGGTCGAGGAATTATCTCTCGAAAGCATAAATGTCGCTCTCGAGGTATAAGTATCCTTCTTAAATACCAATGCATAGCCACCGAAAAGCACACCGAGTACTACTGCCGATACGACTATTATCCAAAGCTTCGGAATGAATATCGACACCAGATCCTTTACGGTTATTTCATCATTTTGTTTTTTCATACGTTCCTCTCAAAAGTAGAGTTTAATCGAAGATGCATTAAAACCGAAGAAAATACGGGAGCTGTGCCCCCGTATTTTCCAAACATATATACGAATTTGTCCTTTGAATCAGTGACGCGGGACTACACGATACCTGACGGACAGTGATTAGTCTGCTCTGACAGACTCCTTGTTCTGAAGCTTACCCGCATCAGAAAGCGCCTGAGTCCATGACTCGCTACCTGCGAAATCATTGTAGCTTGCGGTGAAGAAGTTGCCGGTATGAAGAATACTCATCTCGTAAACGTTTTCGGTATCGATCTTTGATACAACACCGTTATCGTCAACCGAGTAATGCGTGTTCTCTACACCGTAGAGAAGAAGATTTCTGAGTGTTGCATCGGTATTAAGACAGTAAATGATCTCCATACATCTGTAATACTGATGATTGTTCACGCTCTCGTCCTTACCGTCCTGCTTTATAACCGCGAAGGATGCCTCGTGAGCCTCCTCGGCAGTAATAACGGGAGTAGCCGAAATAACGCACTCATATTCATCACCGAGACTGTTCCTATCAAGATAAGAAGCTCCGTTAAGATGAATGATGCACTTATCGGGATCAAAGCCCGCTGCACGAAGCTCGGCATCATAAGTGACAAGATCCGACTTAAGTGCGATATAAAGGGGAGCATCCGCAGAGGTCATCTGCGATACCGAGTTACCCTCACCCTCAGTTGAATAATTAAGGAACTGTGCCATTGCACGGTGTACCATGATGTAATTGTAAGAGCCGACGGGCCTGTTGTTGGGAACAACATATCTGTTTACTACCGCATCCTCGCCCTCACCGTCGATAACGGTGGATGCCTGAAGAAGAGCGGTTGCAATCATATCCGAGCTGTTAAGCCTACCGAAATCCTTCGAAATGAAGTGATCGTTAAGAGAAACGAGGCTGCCCGACTGACGAAGAGTGTTAAACATATCGATACCGTTCACAAAAACGATATCCGCACGAGCCTCACCCTCTGCCGCAGCATCAGCTATAACGGTGGCGTTATACTCTGCCTCAGTGATAAAATGAATATCAAGCGTGGTCTGGTACTTAGACTCAAGATATGCGTTGATCTCTCTGGAAACCGTATCAATCGCATGCTTATTAGTGCCGTCACCGGTGATTATGTAGAAGTCAAGTACGATATCCTCTCTCTTCTCAGGCGTGTACTTCTCAAGGTAGCCCTTAAGATCGGCACCTATCTCTTCCTCAGCACAGCTTGCAAGAAGGAAGCAGCACATCAGAACGCAAAGAAGAAGACTTAAGATCTTTCTCATAACGAAAATGTCCTCCGGGGGATTTTTATTACTTTATAAATTGTACTATATTTCTTTTTAAAAGTCAACAAAAATTTTAAATATTAACATTTTGCGTGTTTATTAAAGCAACTTGCACAAAATACGAATTATTAATTGTGCAACTCGGCATCTTAGTTCGCAAGGTAATCCTTAAGAGCCTTGGATCTTGAGGGATGACGAAGCTTACGGAGCGCCTTAGCCTCAATCTGGCGGATACGCTCACGCGTGATCTTAAACTGTCTTCCTACTTCCTCAAGAGTTCTGGGTCTGCCGTCGTCAAGTCCGAAACGGAGCTTGATAACCTGCTCCTCGCGCTGTGTGAGGGTATGAAGAATATTCCGCAGCTGCTCACGAAGGAGTGAGTTTGATGCGCTCTCCGAGGGGGCGGGAGAATCGTTATCCTCAACGAAGTCACCGAGGTGGCTGTCTTCCTCCTCACCGATAGGAGTCTCAAGAGATACGGGATCCTGTGCTATCTTCATAATCTCACGCACCTTATCAGCAGTAATGCCGAGGCGCTCTGCGATCTCATCGGTGGTAGGCTCTCTGCCAAGCTCCTGGAGGAGCTGACGCATGGTTCTGGAAACCTTATGGATAGTTTCAACCATGTGTACGGGTATTCTGATCGTTCTCGCCTGATCTGCGATAGCTCTGGTAATTGCCTGTCTGATCCACCAGGTAGCATAGGTCGAGAACTTAAAGCCCTTGCTGTAGTCGAATTTCTCTACAGCCTTGATAAGACCAAGGTTACCCTCCTGGATGAGGTCGAGGAAATACATTCCCTTTCCTACGTGGCGCTTTGCAATACTTACAACAAGACGAAGGTTCGCCTCGATGAGCTCATCCTTAGCCGCCTTGTTACCGAGAGTGATCTGCTCTGCGAGATACGTTTCGCGCTCGGGCGTGAGAAGCGGTATCTTACCGATCTCCTTCAGGTACATACGCACGGGATCGTCAATAGCGAGACCCTCCTGCGAGAAGTACTTATCCATATTTTCGGCAGACTCGTGCGCCTTTACGTCTTCTTCTATCTCCTTGAACTCATCGCTCTCGAGCTCGTCGGGAGTCGCATTTTCAATGTCGACCGAGGATATATCGTAATCGATATCCTCAAGCGCTCTCATAATATCAGAGCCTTCATGGTTGTTGTCGATATAAACCTCAACGTTAATCTTTTCTCTGCTCATTTTTTTCTGCCTTCCTTATTTTTGTTCTTCCTGACGGCGGCGGATGATCTCCGCAAGCTCGTCCATTGTCTTAGTTTGTCCCGAAGCGTTTGCCGCAATAGCCTTTTTCAATGAAGCAATACTTTCCATAAGAACCTCGGGAGAGTTCGTTACTTCCATCCTTGAAAACTTCATTTTGGTGATCCTGCCGACCTCTTCAGCACTGAACACCTCGCTGATATCGATGAGATGATCGTTTCCGCTCTCTGTCGCAACGCGCAGATATTCGAAAATTCTCTTGCCGAGATCGGTAAAGAAGTCATCATCAGTGAGTAATCCGTCACGGTAGACCGTGTGTCTGAGATCGGGGTGTACAAGCATAAGACCGAGTACGGTCTCCTCGTTCTTAGCGACCGCGGGCGCCTTGATGTAATCGGGGTTGACCTTGTCAAAATATCCGACCGCTGCCTCGTGCACTCGCTTGCCCTCATCGCGCTTCGCGGCAGCTCTGTTGCGCGCCTGTATACGGTCAACGTCTGCTCTTATACTCTGGAACGCAATACCGAATTTTTCTGCAACTGTATGTATGTAAACATCACGCTCTGCCACAGAATAAACCGTAGAAATCAGCTTTTCGACCTCTCCGAGTGCATTTATCTTATCCTGCGGGAGATTGATATCATACTTGCCTAAGATCGAGTCAAGCCTGTAATCGAACTTGCTTTTAGCAGCTCCGATAACCTCTTTAAATTTCTCGACACCGTATGTTTTAATATATTCGTCGGGGTCTTTTGCCCCGGGCACCGAAATAACGCTGACCTCGAGTCCTACCTCCTCGAGAAGTGCCAGGGCGCGCTGTGCTGCCTTACGCCCTGCCTCGTCTGCGTCGTAGGAGATTATGACCTTTTTCGTGTAACGAGAAAGCAGTCTTGCCTGCTCCGAGGTTATAGCCGTACCAAGTGTTGCAACAGCGTTCGTAATGCCCACCGAGTGCAGTGCGATAACATCCATATATCCCTCACAGAGCACGATGCTCTCTGCACAGGTCTGTCTTGCAAAATTCAGTGCAAAAAGATTTCTCGATTTTTTGAATACGGGCGTATCGGACGAGTTCAAATACTTCGGCTTTGAATCATCCATAACTCTTCCGCCGAATGCGATAACGTTGCCCGATACGTCGATTACCGGGAACATTACCCTGTTACGAAAAGCATCGTAAACATGTCCGCGCTCCTCGTTACGCCTGCACAAGTAGCCGGTAACAAGCTCATCTCTTGTATAACCCTTACCGAGCATATACCTTGTAAAGGTATCGAAGCTGTCGGGGGCAAATCCGAGACCGAAGTGCTTTATTGTCGCTACGGAAAGACCGCGCTTTTCGGTGAAGTACGCCAAAGCAGACTTCGCAGCGGGATCATTACCGAACAAATACGCATTGAAGAACCTTGCCGCATCCACGTTCATCTGATAAAATCTCGATTTATCGAGCTTCGGCTCGTTCTTATAACTATTGTTCCCCGTCTCGACGATGGTGATACCTGCCCGTCTTGCAAGAAATTCGACGGCATCGGGATAATCAAGATGCTCTATCTTCATCGTGAAGCTGATCTGATCGCCGCCGACTCCGCAACCAAAGCAGTAGAAGCTGTTATCGGCGGGATAGACTGTGAATGACGGAGACTTCTCGCTATGGAAGGGGCATAGACCGCGCAGATTCGAGCCCGCACGCTTAAGCGTGACGTAGCTGCTGACCAGCGACTGTATGTCCGTACGCATCAAAATTTCTTCGATTGTCTCTCGGCTGATCACTCTATCACCTCCCACCGTTTTCGCTTTTTCGTTTAAAATATACGCAGTGCTTTACAAAAACACTTTTATTTTATTTAAAAATCAAATTTTTCGCCTGTTTTTTTGATAATTATCCGCCCTGAGGTGATCTCGACAAGCTTTTTCTCAAAGTCACCACCGAGATCGTGCCTTATAGATCCCGTGACGGTTATCACATCGGAGTACTCGGTATTCTCTGTTCTGAATCCCGAGGACGAAAGCAATGTGCCTATCTTCTGGTAATCGGAATAGGAGCATTCTATCTCATATCCCGAGTAGATATCGTAGGTTATTATTTCAGCTGCCTTAAGCGCACCGAGCGCAGCCCCCGAATATGCTCTGACAAGACCTCCGGTGCCGAGAAGCGTACCGCCAAAATAGCGAACCACGACAATAGCAACGTTCGTGCATCCGTTCTTCCTTATTATATCAAGAACGGGCATCCCTGCGGTTCCCGAGGGTTCTCTGTCATCGGTAAACCTTGCTATCGAGTTCTCTTTAATTACATATGCGTAAACGTGGTGGTTGGCATCGGGGTAGCTCTTACGCATTCGTTCTATGAAGGCAAGAGCATCCGCCTCACACTCGACGGGAATGCACTCTGCGATAAAGCGTGATTTTCTGTCCTCGTATTCAAACTCTGCCGAGTGTCTTACGGTTATATAGTTTTCCATAGTCTACTCCACAATATATTTTCCGTACTGACCGATACCGCGCGCATCAAGAACGCACTCGACCTCAATGCCGGAGTCTTTATAGTCCACCGAATTTACGGTATACGAGTTATAAAGAGCACTGACTGCTCCCTGCTCAGTATACGGTATGAGGAGCTTACACTTACGCTTCGACTCCAAAACGAACCGTTCTATCATGCATACTAGGGCATCCACTCCATTACCGCTTTTTGCTGAAATCCTCACGGTATTTTCGGATACCTCGCCAAGCTCACCGCCCGCAGCATCACACTTGTTATAAGCGTAAATGACAGGCTTATCAGCTCCGCCAAGCTCGGAGATAACCTCACGCGTGACCTCAAGCTGCTCCTCAACCTCAGAGTCCGACGCATCCGCAACAATTACAAGGATATCTGCATATCTGACCTCGTCAAGAGTAGACTTAAACGCCTTCACAAGATGGTGAGGAAGCTTCCTTATAAAACCGACGGTGTCGGTAAGAAGTACACTTTCTCCCTGTGGGAGAGTCATCTTTCGAGTAGTTGGATCGAGCGTTGCAAAAAGCTTGTTCTCGGCAAGAACACCCGCCTCGGTGAGATAATTTAACAGAGTCGACTTACCCGCGTTGGTATAACCAACAAGCGCTATCTTCGGAAGACCGCTTCTATCGCGCTGTGCGCGCATTACAGAACGGTTATGCTCAAGCTCCTCGAGCCTTTTTTCGAGTCCTGCTATCTTTTCTCTGACATGACGGCGGTCGGTCTCGAGCTTTGTCTCACCGGGACCTCTTGATCCGATTCCGCCACCCTGCCGGGAAAGCTCAGTTCCCTTACCAATAAGTCTCGGTGCTGAATATCTTAACTGTGCCAGCTGAACCTGGAGCTTGCCCTCACCGCTGACTGCATTCTGAGCAAATATATCAAGTATAAGCATACTTCTGTCGATTACGTCAACCGCGAGACCTATATCGTCCTCGATGTTACGTATCTGTGCCGGAGTCAGCTCAAAATCAAAAATCACGAGATCGCAATCACCCGTTTCGCAAAGATCTCTAAGCTCCTTTACCTTGCCGCTTCCGATACAGGTTCTCGGGTCGAATCTCTCCTTCACCTGTATGACTCTCGCGTAAACCGAGCCTCCTGCGGTATCAAGCAGTCTCTCAAGCTCGTCAAGGCTTCTTTCACATTCGGCAACCTCGGAGCCGCTCTCAGCAATAGTCACAAGTATAGCAAGTCTGTTTTCCTTCTCCATACTCTCACCCCCTTAGAAAAGAAAAAGAGCGTGTGCAGTCGGGACGACTCAACGCTCTTTTGAAGCAATGATTACTTAACCATTGCAAGACGCCTCTTGAACTTGTCAACGCGTCCGCCGGCATCTACAAACTTCTGCTTACCGGTATAGAAAGGATGGCACTTAGAGCAAATTTCGACGTTAAGATCACCCTTAACGGAGTGAGTAGTAACGGTCTCGCCACAAGCGCATCTGATGGTAGCAACTTTGTATTCGGGATGTATTCCTGCCTTCATTTTAACACCTCTTAACATTAGAATCTTTTTCATTACGATTGATTATATCATATTTTTTTACTATTTGCAATAGTTTTTGATAATTTTTTCAGATTTTTTTCGATATGTATTTTTTCCCTTTGAAATGCTCAGATTTTCTCCTCAATTCTGTGTCTTAGCCTCACCATAATCTTTTTTTCGAGCCTGGAGATATAGCTTTGAGATATGCCGAGAGCATCCGCGACCTCCTTTTGAGTGAGTGGCTCTTCTCCGGACAGTCCGAACCTCATATCGATTATTACACGCTCCCGCTCGTTGAGGGTGGATACTGCCTCACGCAAAATCTCGCGCTCCTCGTCCTCCTCCATCCCGCGTGAAACAACATCTTGCTCGCTGCCGAGGATATCTGAAAGAAGCAATTCATTTCCGTCCCAATCAACACTGAGCGGCTCGTCTATTGATATCTCGCGCCTTCCCGATGCATTTTTCCTTATGAACATAAGTATCTCATTTTCAATACACCTGGATGCGTATGTAGCAAGCTTGATGCTCTTTTCCTTATTGAAGGTGTTTACCGCCTTCATAAGACCTAGTGTACCTATTGAAATCAGCTCCTCAATATTCGCTCCTGTATTTTCAAACCTCTTTGCAATATATGCTACAAGTCTGAGGTTGTGCTCAACGAGCAGAGTGCGCGACTCCGCTCTGTCGATCGTCTCAATTGCCTCTTCCTCTTCCTCTCTTGAAAGAGGCGGAGGCAACGTCTCGCTGCCGTTAACATAGTACAATTCATCTGCATGAAATATTCGTCTCCAAAAACGCTTGACAGCATTGATTACTCTAGAAATAATACCGTTCATTATTCTATTACGCAAAACGGAACGAGTGCCTCGTATCCGCCAAACGTCCCCCCCTCCTTATCGATCGCAACGGTTACTGATATTTCGCCGGAGTCTGAAAGAATCGCACTCTCGGGTACAACACCCGTCATCACATGTGTTTCTCCGCTGCGCGTTACGGGGATAAGCCGTATACGCTTTCTGAGCTCGGGCGCAAGCGTCTCAAGCTCTGTGAGATCCAGTATTTCACGCGGAAGAAGCTTCTTCGCAAGCTCAGGCTTTACAAATACAACGGGGTTCATATTCATAGGGTCCTTTACAAGATTTCCGCTATCCACCAAAGCATCACAGCTAACACTTTTATCCCCCACAACGAGTGATAATCTTACGGTTTTTATATCCTTTGCGCCCGATAAAACGGTAATAAACAATTTCAACACTCCAATCGCTAACAGAATTATTAATGAAAATAGCAGCGCCTGCCTGTTTTCAGCACTTCCCGAAAACAGCTCTCCGAACAATTCCGAATACTTATCGAGAATACCGTACATAAAGCTCACGATGCCTCCGAGAAGCATCTCAACAAAGATAAATACTATAATGAATTTAATTTGCCGCAGTGCCGATGCATCTCTACTGACAAGTATGGCGCAAATAAGCAGAAATAATACCGCAAAAAAGCTTTTAAAAAGCACTGCATCAAGCCACAGAACCTCGGCAACGCAATATATTGCGCCAAGCGAAGAAAGAGTCAAGAGCCTCGGAAGCGTTGTTTTTATATGTAAAAGCTTAACCGCCAAAAAAAGCGCTATCAAATCAACAGTAAAGTTGATTAGAAAATAAATATCTACGTACAATACCTGCATCACGCACCTCGTAAGTACAATTCTAGCATAATGCATGCTCGTTTTATGTCATATTCGGGAAGCCATAAAAATAAAAATTGTACAAAAAAACGCGGAGGAGGCAAGGATGTACCTCTTCCGCGAAAAAAACAGTGTATTGTTATATTTAATAATTATTGTCGAATTCAGTCTATCACTTATTGAGTGACTTCTCGATAAGGTCTGCTGCTCTATCCATATAATCACCCTCAAAGAGCTCGACAACACCTTTATCTACAACCGAAGCAAGCTCGGGGTCAATAGGTAGCTCCGCAAGAACTTCAGTGCCGTACTCCTTAGCAAGCGAATTAATCTTGCTCTCACCGTACGGTCTGATGACCTTGCCACAATCAGGGCAAACGATATACGAATAGTTTTCAACTAAACCGAGAACCTCGATATCCATAAGCTTCGCCATATTGACAGCCTTTTCGACGATCATCGAAACGAGCTCCTGTGGGCTGGTAACGATAACGATGCCGTCAAGAGGAAGACTCTGGAACACCGTGAGCGGTACGTCTCCCGTTCCGGGAGGCATATCCACGAACATAAAGTCTACCTCGCCCCAAACTACGTCGGTCCAGAACTGCTTAACAGTACCCGCGATAACAGGTCCGCGCCAGACGACAGGCTTAGTCTCGTCATCGACAAGAAGGTTAAGGCTCATTACCTCAATACCGGTCTTGGTCTGCACGGGGAACATACCGAGGTCGCTGCCCTCAACCGTACCGGGCTTGAGTCCGAACGCCTTCGGAATAGAGGGTCCCGTAATATCTGCATCAAGCACCGCAGTACGGTATCCGCGTCTTGCCATCGTGACCGCGAGCATAGAGGTAACAAGCGACTTTCCGACACCGCCCTTGCCACTCACGACACCGATAACGTGCTTGACTCTGCTAGCTGCATTCGCGGGTGCAAGGAGCGATTCCTTTGAGCACTTCGAGGAGCAGTTAGAACAATCATGTGAACATTCTGCCATAATTTATAGTCTCCTTATAAATAATTATCAAATTTTATCAAATTTTAGCACGCCATCCTTAACACTGAGCGATACACCTGCAAGCTGCGATGGGAAGGCATCGATTATCAGGTTTGCTACCGTATCCTCAACATTCTTTTCGATGTATCTGCGCATGTTTCTTGCACCGTACTTTTCGCTGAAGGACTCTTTCGCAATAAGCTCAAGAGACTCATCGGAAAAGATGAAAGTGATGCCCTTTTCTATAAGATGATCCTTCATCTTAGTAAGCATTATTCTCGCGATCTTTGCAAAGTCGGTGACGTCAAGATGTCTGAATGTGATTATCTCATCAATACGGTTAAGGAACTCGGGACGCAGGAATTTTGAGAGCGCTTTTTCGGTCTTTATCTTTCCCTGCTCCTCTCTCGAGTCAGTGAAGCCCGAGACCGCACTCGAGCGCTCGCTGCCTGCGTTTGTGGTCATTATTATGACCGTATTCGCGAAGCTTACCTCTCTGCCCTGTGCATCGGTAATTTTGCCGTCATCAAGCACCTGCAAGAGAATATTAAGAACATCGGGATGTGCCTTCTCTATTTCGTCGAAGAGGACTACCGAGTATGGTCTGCGTCTTATCTTCTCGGTAAGCTGTCCCGCCTCGTCATATCCGACGTAGCCGGGGGGAGAGCCTATTATCTTCGAGACTGCATGCTTCTCCATATACTCGGACATATCAAGCCTGATAAGAGAATCGGGCTGCTTAAACAGATCCTCCGCAAGAACCTTGACGAGCTCGGTCTTTCCTACACCGGTAGGTCCTGCAAATATCATCGATATAGGATTGTTTCTGTAAGAGACGCCTGCTCTTTTTCTTCTTACCGCACGAACTACCGCACCGACAGCCTCTTCCTGTCCGATAACCTGCGCCGATATTCGGTCGTACAGACCGTTCAGATTATCGAGATCACCAACCGAGAGATCGGTTGCCGGAATTCCCGTCCATATCTCAACGACCTTAAGAAGATCGGATACCTTGACCTCCAGAGTCGAAATAATTGCATCCAACTCAGAAATTCTCGTCTCAATGCGAAGCTTCTCGGAGCGAAGATCCGCCATAGCCTTATAGTTGTCCTCTGTCTGTCCCTCTGCCGACTCGAGCTTGGACTCAAGCTCAGTCATCTTTGCTTCAAGCTCAGTAAGTCGCTTGGCGGATATTCGTCTTTCACTCAGCTCATTCGAGGTGAGTGCTACCTTGGACGCCGCCTCATCGATAAGGTCTATCGCCTTATCAGGGAGAAATCTGTCGGTAATATATTTCTCCGAGAGAATCGCCGCGGCTCTTGCGGTATCATCGGATATCTTAAGCCCGTGGAAGGACTCGTAATACTTTTTTATTCCCTTGATGATATCAACCGTATCCTCAACAGAGGGCTCGTCTACCTTTATCGGTTGAAATCTTCGCTCGAGCGCGCTATCCTTTTCTATATGCTTGCGGTACTCCTTAAGCGTCGTGGCACCGATAACGCGGATCTCTCCGCGAGAGAGCGCAGGCTTCAAAAGATTTGCCGCACTCATGCTGCCGTCGGATGTCTCACCGGCACCGGCGATGTTGTGAACCTCATCTATCATAAGGATGATGTTGCCTGCTGCCTTTATCTCCTTGATAAGCGCAAGCACGCGCGATTCAAACTGACCGCGGAACTGTGTTCCGGCAACCAAAGAGGTAAGGTCAAGCTGCCATATTTCATAGTCTCTGAGTGTAGCGGGAACGCGCTCCTCTACTATTCTTCTGGCAAGCTCCTCGGCAATAGCAGTCTTACCTACACCCGGCTCACCGATTAAGCAGGGGTTATTCTTTTGCCTACGGCAAAGTATCTGTATGATTCTGTCAAGCTCGCGATCGCGGCCGATGAGATTATCGATGCCACCCGCCCGAGCCTTTTCGTTTAAATTCGTACAATACTGGGAAAGGGTCTTTCTTTCCTTGTTCGGTGCTCCCGTCTTTTTTGAGTTATCATTCCTCGGCTCACCCTGCCCCTGCATGCCAAACATCTGTGCAAGATTAAGGGTCGGCTGTCTGCCGTCGTTATCATCGGAGTCCTCAAGAACCTCGGGGAGTGCCGAATCGATATCCTCGAGCATCGCATCCATCTGACTCTCGTCAACACCCATGCTCTTGAGAATATCGCTGACGGGCTTTATGCCCATCTCCTTTGCGCAAAGAAGGCATAAGCCCTCTTGTATACTTTTGTTGTTTTCCAAGCGAGTGATGAAGACCATCGCAGGTCTTTTCTGACACTTCGCACATCTTTGGATATTCATTTTTTTTGCTACCTACTTAGAAACTTAATAACAGGCTTAAGAGTATATCGATCGGGCTCAGGCTCTTGAAGAAATTGTAAAGCCATCCACCGTTAAAGCCCTGAACCCACTCCTGCTCGTGGATAAAAGGAATACTGAGTATAAGATCGGAGATGCAGCATAAGCCCCACACCACAGTAACTGCGAGGAAGGTCATTACTATACATCCGAGCACCTTGTTTACCGCGCCTACTACTCCGTTGTTGATAACAGCATCAACGATGGCAAAGACGATGGTAAGAAGGATTTTGAATATAAAGAAGAGGATAATAAATCCGAGAACCGATGTTACAAGGTTAAGTATCGGATCGGTCACCGCTGTGATAATAGCGTTGACCATATCTGCCTGTGCCTCAGCGCTCGTGATCGCATTCAGATCGACTCCCGCTAATGCTGCGGCAAACTTAACGAGTGTCGGCAGCTCATCGGCAACCGCAGCACCCTCACCGATCTTTTCGGTGAAGAACACCGTCAGCTTTGTCACTATCGGATCGGCTATCATAGGCTTAAGTATATAAGTTCCCACGACAGATGAAAATGACACCGCAAGAAAGAGCGACATCAGAAATTTAACGGGCTTGGCAACGGTCTTTAAAAAACCGACCTTTATTCCCCATATGAAACCAACCAGTAATATCGCCAAAATAATGAGATCAACGATTATATCAGCCATTACCGTTCCTCCTTTTTTGTGTTTTTTTCGTCACTTCAAAATGACAGAATCCGTGCCGAAAGCATCTCCAAGCTTCTTCAGCACCTTTTCACTCGGATCAAGGGTTATTCCCTTCATTACCGAATATTTCTTCTCCCTCATATCATAGATAATCACCTGAGTTGTGCCGCGGTTGAATTGCGCGGTACGGTAAATTATCGAAATTCTTGGGTCAGCCGTTCCGTCTACCTTAATAAAAAGTCGCGGCTCGGGCTTACCTGCGGGGGCGGAAGTGTTTACCGCTCCTGCAACGCCTTCGGGCTTCCCCACGGAGGATGCGTTGACAGTACCCCCGTCCTGCATCTCGGTCTCGGCGGCAGACGGAGTTTTAACTATACCGTTCTGCCGTAACTCCTCGGCGGAGGAAAGCAGTATTCTCGGAGCATCGTCATCCTCTTGGGAGATATTTCCGATGATTATTACAGCGGCATCAACGTTCAGTATTGACGAAAGCCTTGCATAATGCTTAGCAAATACGACAACCTCTATCTCGGCAACGCGGTCCTCCACGGTGAGGAACGCCATAGTCTCACCGTTCTTGGTGACCTTGGTCTTTTTCGCCGTGATAAGACCTGCTATCCTTACCTCGGATTTATCGCGATATGTCGGAGTATCAGAGGAAGTCTCGGGATCCAGATCGTCAATGATTGCCGCTATACTATCCGTTCTGAATTCAGAGATATGCTCTGAGTAGCTGTCTATCAGGTGACCCGAGAAATACATTCCCGAGCTCTCCTTCTCGAGCATCAAAAGATCCTTAATACCGAATTCGGGAAGATCGGGATAATCGTATCCCGATGCAGAGATATCGGTGCCCGTTCCCATCGCAACGGAAAACAGATCCATTTGTCCCGAAACATTATTTCTAGTCTTCTCATGTTCAGCCTCGATGATACCCTCAAAGGTAGCAAGAAGCGCGCTTCTCGGTGTTCCGAGGGAATCAAATACTCCGCACTTTATAAGCGATTCGACCGTGCGCTTATTGAGCTCAGAGCCCGACATACGGGTGACAAAATCGTCAAAGCTCTTATAAGGGCTTGTGCCTCGGCACCTGACAAGTGCATCGGCAAACTGTCTGCCTACGTTCTTTATAGCAAGCAAGCCAAACCTGATATTACCGTCCACGACGGTAAAGTCAGCATCGCTTTCGTTGATGTCCGGAGCAAGAACGCTGACCCGGAAGTTCTTCGCATCGTCTATATATGCCTTGATATCACCGACATTACCAAGAACGCTACTCATAAGTGCGGTAAAGTACTCGGCGGGATAATGTGCCTTTAGATAAGCGGTCCTGTATGAAAGAACGCCGTACGCCGTGGCGTGGCTCTTGTTGAACGCATACTTTGCAAAGCCAACCATCTCGTCAAATATGGCGTTAGCATCTGCTTCGCTGACGCCTCGCTCTGCGCAGCCCTGAACAAATCCCTCACGTTCAGCCTGCATGGCAGAGGTCTTTTTCTTAGACATAGCGCGCCTTACGATATCCGCATGAGCATATGAATAGCCCGCAAGGGATCGGCAGATCTGCATGACCTGCTCCTGGTAAACGATACATCCGTAGGTGACATCGAGGATATCTTTAAGAGCCTCTACTCTGTATTCTATCTTTTCCCTTCCGTGTTTTCTCGCTATGAAGCTGTCTATCGAATCCATCGGTCCGGGTCTATAAAGCGCAACGCAAGCAATAATATCCTCAAGACAACCCGGTCGGAGTCTCGTAAGTACAGCCTTCATTCCGCCCGACTCAAGCTGGAAGATACCGTCAGTCTTTGCCGAGCAAAGAAGATCGAAGGTTCTTTTATCGTCAAACGGAACGCGCGTAATGTCAAAGTCAGGGTGTGTTTTTCTTACCGCAAGCTCGGTGTCGTGTATCACAGTAAGATATCTCAGACCGAGGAAATCAAACTTGACAAGTCCGAGAGCAGCATCGGTATTCATATCGAACTGGGTGACAACTCCCGTTCCGCTATAAGAAAGCGGCACATATTCATAGGTCGGTCTCTCCGTTATAACGACTCCCGCAGCATGAGTAGATGCGTGTCTCGGCATCCCCTCGACCTTGCGGCTCATATCTATAAGCCTTCGCGCATCGTTATCCGATATATACAATCTGTGAAGATCTTTGTTTTCAAGTGCCTGATCAAGTGAGGCCGCATCCCGAGGTATGAGCTTCGCAATAGTATCGACCGCTCCGTACGGCATACCGAGTGCGCGACCTACGTCTCTGACTGCCGCTCTCGGCGCAAGTGTACCAAAGGTTACTATCTGTGCAACCTTGTCCTCACCGTATTTTTTCTTAACGTACTCTATGACCTCCTCACGCCTGTTGTAACAGAAATCGATATCAAAATCCGGCATCGAAACACGCTCGGAGTTCAGGAATCTCTCGAAAAGAAGATCGTGAGACATCGGGTCAACGTCTGTGATCCCCACACAAAACGCAACAAGGCTTCCCGCGCCCGAGCCTCTGCCGGGTCCTACGGGTATACCCGATCGCTTCGCGTAAGACACGAAGTCGCTGACAATAAGGAAGTAGGCGTTAAAGCCCATTTTATCTATAACCGAAAGCTCGTATTCGAGCCTTGCAGTGTAATCCTCTAAGCTGTTCTTCTCAAAATTAAATCTACCTGCCTCGGAGCGCGCACGGAAGCCCATAAGAGCATCTGCTCTGAGCTTGTCCTTATGAGAAAGACCTCCCTCCGCCTTGAAATCAGGAAGATGGAGTTTATTAAATTCGAAATCAAAGCTGCACTTCTCCGCTATCCTTACGGTATTCTCGACCGCGCCCTCAAAGCCTCGGAAGAGCATTTCCATCTCCTCGGTGCTCTTGAAGTAAAATTCATCGGTCTCAAATCCAAGAGGTCTGCCCTCGGTGATAACAGTATTCATCTGAACGCACATAAGCGTTGCCTGAACCTCGGCATCACTCTTTTCGAGATAATGCACGTCGTTTGTCGCGACCATCGGTATACCGAGCTCTGCACTGATAAGCTTGATTCCGTAAGCTACTCTGCGTTCTTCATCGGTATTATGATTCTGAACCTCGAGATAAAAATCTTCGCCGAAAAGCTCACGCATCTCGATGGCAGAGTTCTTTGCCTCGGGCATGCTGCCCGCTATTATGAGCTGAGGTATCTTACCCGCAACGCATCCCGAGAGCGCAATAAGTCCCTCGTGGTGAGAGCGAAGAAGCTCCATATCGATTCTCGGCTTGGAATAGAAGCCGTTGACGAAGCTCTCGGACACCATATAACAAAGATTCTTATATCCCGTTTCATTTTTGCATAGCAAAATGAGGTGGTTTCCTACGTCGCCCTTTCCCTCCTTCAGGTGTCTTGACCTCGGTGCAACATATACCTCGCATCCGATGATAGGCTTGACACCCTTTGCTTTCAGGGCATTATAAAACTCGACGGCTCCGTACATTACGCCGTGATCTGTTATTGCAACGGCCGTCTGACCGCATTCTATTGCCTTATCGGCGATAGAGCTTATCCTCGTTGCGCCGTCAAGCAAGCTATATTCGGTATGAAGATGCAGATGCACGAATCCCGTCATAGTCTTTTCCTTTCTAAGTCTTTTTCTTAGCCTTACCCAAAAGCTCGGTTCCTATCTCGGCTATTCTCTTCAATCTGTGCGAGAGTCCCGGCTTGCTGATGTATGGCGTTATAAGTGCTGCCAGCTGAGAGAGCGAAAGATCACTGTGCTCAACACGCAGAAGCGCAGTCTTGCGAAGCTCATCGGGGAGCATTGAAATGAGTCCCGTTTCGATAAGCTCGTTTATAACCGCGATATGTCCGACAGACGCGGACACCGCCTTGTTTATATTGTTCGTCTCGCAGTTTGCAACCCTGTTAACGTTGTTGCGGATCTCACCCTGAATTTTTGCATTCATAAGTGCGAAGGTCGCGTTATTCATGCCTGCAAGAGCAAAGAAATCCTCTATTGAGGAGCTGTTTTTAAAGTAAATTACCGTTTCCTTAGGTTTCTTAGACACCTTAGGTAACAGTCCGAGGTCCTCGAACATTCCGAGAAACCTTTCGGTTTTATCCTTGAGTGAAAACTCCAGAAGATATTGCTTTGTCGGGTCGGTCACGCGCCCTGATGCAAGAAATACACCGCGAAGATATGACGAGTGGCACATCTGACACTTTTCACTGAATGCCTCACCGCCCGAAAGAAACTCAGACAGATGCTCCGCCGCAGTTTTCGACCGAAAGCTGATGAGATAGCCGCGTCCGCCCCCGGGAAGCGTTGATACTTCGCCATCCTTACCGTAGATATCGTGAACTATTCCCGATACGTAATCGGCAGTAATCCTCGAATCAACGACCGCACTGACAGTATCCCCGTCAGATCTGCCGCGAGAGGTGATAACGCCAAAGAGCAGCGCGCGCTTACAGCATTTATTCTTTATCGGCTGAGCAATAATATCCATCTTTTGCTCGGTTGCAAATGACACCGCGCCACCTCCTACTCTATAATCTCTATCTCCCTTTCAAGGTTGACTCCGAATCTTTCGTACACACGATCCTCAACCATTCTGACAAGCTGAAGAACATCAGCGCCCGTAGCACCGCCGCGGTTGACGATAAAGCCCGCGTGCTTCGTTGAAACGGTGGCAGCCCCGACTGAAAGTCCCTTCAGCCCCGCTTTGTCTATAAAATACCCCGCACCGACTCCCGATACGCGTTTGAATACCGAGCCGAGAGAAAATTCTCCCGTCGGCTGGGTACTTTTTCGTAAATCAAGAAAGTATTTCCTTGCCGAGAGGCTGAATGTCGTATTGGTCCTCGGCAGCTCGAAAAGTGCGGAAAGAATAATGTCTGTACTCTTCTTGATCGCTGAGGTACGATAATCAAATTCCAACTCATCGCGGCTGAGAAATCTTTTGGCTCCATCCTTTGGAGAAAGCACCAGCGCACCTGCGACTATATCAGCAACCGATGCTCCGTGTGCGCCCGCATTTCCGCGGATCGCACCGCCTACCGTACCCGGTATCAGAGAAAGCTGCTCGTATCCGCCATATCCGCATTGCCTCGCAAACCGAAATAAGGAAGAAAGCGAGGTGCCACACTCGGCATATATATATCCCCCCTCACGCCGAAGCGAGGATAAGCTCTTGGTCGATACTGCTACACCGTCATAAAGATATCCCACGGAGCTATCGGTACCAACAAAAAGAGTGTTAGTCATGCCGCCCACTATAACGTAGCGCGCACCCATATATTCTAAATAAGTCATAATCTCCGACAGCTCAACGAGAGTCTTCGGAGCGACGAAAAGTCTTACGGAGCACCCTGCTCTGATCGAGCTCTGCCCCGAAATATCATAGAATTCCGTGAATTTACATTCCTTTTGCTTTAGCCATTCCGAAATTCTCCGATACATATATCTCCTGTATTCATCCGATATAGCCCGAGCGCTCGTTAAGCATATCGAGCGCGGCGCGGCGCTGTGAATCGGTGATATTTATACCTCCGAGTATCCTCGAAAGCTCGGCAACTCTGCCATCGAAGTCAAGCTTCTCAACGTGCGTTTCGGTAGCTCCGTCAACTTCTGACTTGCTGATCAGATAGTGTGTATCTGCAAGAGAGGCAATCTGAGCACTGTGCGTTACGCAGAAGAGCTGCGTGTTCCTTGCGAGCTCTAGCATTTTAATTCCGATCTTGCGCGCAGTCTTACCCGACACTCCTGCATCGATCTCGTCGAAGATAACGGTAGAAACACCGTCCTTATCGGTGATAACTCCCTTAAGCGCGAGCATAACTCTTGCGAGCTCACCGCCCGAGGCTATCTTGGATATCGGCTGAGGATCTGCACCAAGGTTCGCGCTGATGTAAAACTCTAGCGTATCAGACCCGTTTTTGTTAAGCACCTTATCCTCACCGTCATAGGTTTCGGTTATGTTGGCAAAGAATACAACCTTCGGCATATCGAGAAATTCAAGCGTTTCTCTCACTCTCGCTTCAAGCTCCTTAGCAGAGCTTACCCTTCTCTCATGAAGCTTATCTGCTACCATGAGTGCAGATTTATAAGCCTCGCGCTCACCCTTTCCGAGCTTTTTCAGTAGATCCTCGCAGTTTTCGAGCGTGTCAAGCTCCTCGGCACATTTGCCGCGGAACTCGAGTATATCCTTTACGGTAAGACCGTACTTCCTCTTAAGCTTATTAATTTTATCAAGTCTGCTCTCTATGAGATTCAGTGCCTCGGTGGGATCGGAATCCAGCCCGTCAAGCACCGAATATACCTCCTCTGAAATATCCTCCACCTGATAAAGCATATCGCGCAGTCTTTCGGCATATTCCGAAAACTCGGGAAGAAAGCCCGCTATCGACTGCGTTGCGGTGATGCTCCTGTCGAGAAGGTAGGCTACGCTTCCCTTTTCGCTGCCGCGGAGTGCCTTATATATAAACTCGGCATTTTTTGTCAGCTTCTCACTGTTGCGCAGCTTAACCTTCTTTTCTACAAGCTCCTCCTCTTCACCGTCGTGAAGTCCTGCCGAGTCAATATCCCGTATCTGATACTCAAGTATTTCCTTGAGCCTTTCGCTCTCTGCCGAGCGCTCCTTTATTTCCCGAATTCTGTGTCTTATCTCCTCTAGTTGGGAGAATGCGTGGGAATACTCTGAAAGAAGCCCGGTATTCATAGCATATGTATCTACGATACCTATATGTGATTCCGGATCCTCAAGTGCGCTGGTATCGCTCTGTCCGTGAATATTCACAAGGGTATATGTGATATTCCTTAGTACTGCAAGGGTGACCGATCTTCCGTTAAGCTTCAGCTGAGACCTTCCGTCGGTGCTCAGTACCCTGCGTATCATCAGTGCACCGTCCTCATCGGTAGGAATTCCCGCCTCGCCAAGCGCCTTGGCAGTAGTATCGGTAATATTATCAAATACGCCCTCTATTACAGCCTGTGACTCTCCGTGCCTTATAAGCTCCTTATCAGCCTTAGCACCGAGAAGAAGCTCAATACAGTCGAGTATTACGGATTTACCGGCACCGGTCTGACCCGAGAGCACGGTGAAGCCGTCTTTAAAGTCTATGTCAAGCCGCCTTATAACTGCAACGTTCTCAATGTGCAATGAACTGAGCATGGCTTACCTCGTTTCCTAACAAATAGTGCTTATTGCTCAAATACCGCCTTGAGCTTGCGCTCGCACGCGCTCGCGCAATTATTATCGTGCATTACGAGAAGGATGGTATCGTCCCCCGCAACAGAGCCGACAATCTCACCGACGTCAAGGCTGTCAAGGCAAACCGCAATAGCGTTTGCCATACCGGCAAGCGTCTTTACAACGACTATATTCTGTGCCGCCTCGATCTTTACTACGGAATCTGTAAGGGCGGAGTTGTGTGCCGGAGTTGCAACCTCTCTTTTATCCTTGGGGGCTGCGTACTTATAGAGTCCTCTGCCCGTCGGTGTTTTTACAAGCCTTAACTGTCTTATATCTCTCGATATGGTAGTCTGAGTAGACTCGAATCCGAACTCAGCAAGCTTACTGATCAACGCCTCCTGCGTGCTGATCTCGAATCTCTCGATTATTTCGAGAATTTTTTCCTGTCTTGCGCTTTTCATTATTTCAATCCCTCCGTAACACTCATTTTTTTGAATAGCTCCTCGAACATCTTGTTCTCGGAAAACGTAAGAGTCTTCAGACGGCAATCTGCACGTCTGATATAACAAGCCTCATTTGGCAAAAGCTCGGTGTATTTTCGCCCGTCAACTGCAATGTTCATCGGATGCTCACCCGTATTTCTCACCGTGAGCACCTCACCCGAGTTAAAGAGAACCGATCGGTTAAAGAACGAGTGCGGACAGACCGGGGTAACCAGTATTCCCTCAACGTCATGTGCAAGCACCGGACCGCCAGAGGAAAATGAATAGGCAGTCGAGCCCTGAGGTGTCGCGAATATAACGCCATCCGCACGGTAGCCGAGCGAATTTCCGAGTGCATCCTCAAGCCTGAAGCTGGATATACCAAGATACTCTCCGTGCGAAACGATGACATCGTTCACGGCGTATGCCTCGTGCGACCACGAGGGCGAGGTGCTGACTGAGAGAAGCATCTTTTCCTTTACTGAATACTCACCGAAGGAAAGCCTTTTAAATACCGAAAGATCATCGGGGTCTACCTCGCTCAGGTATCCGACCCTGCCCATATTGACACCGATAAGCGGTATATCATGCTCCACCGCGAGTCCTGATGCATCTATGACAGATCCGTCTCCGCCCACGACAATAATAAGCTCGCAGAACTCGGGAAAAACCGAATATCCGACTGCTCTTCGACAAAATGCGGCATATTCTTCTTTAATGTAAACGTTCATCCCGATACCGACAAGTAATTCCGAAAGCTTTGCCGTTACCGAAAGCTCCTTATCCTTCTTGGCATTCGGGACAATAACAATATTCTTCATATTTCTCCTCAATCTCTGCCGCGGAATACCATGTAGCAAAGATATTCGGTATTTCCGTCACCGCCCTTTATGGGAGATTCGGTAACACCGACAACTTCAAATCCGTATGCCTCCGCACACGCGGTCACTCTTTCCTTGGCATCGGCTCTTGCCGACTCGCTTTTGACTATGCCGCCCTTGCCGACTCGATCTCTGCCGACCTCGAACTGCGGCTTGATAAGAAGAACGTATTCTGCGCCGTTATCAATGCAACCAGAGAGCGCAGGAATTATGTACGTCGCAGATATGAATGATACGTCCATAACGCAAAGCTCCGGAATGTACTCGAGATCCTCTCTTGAAAGATATCTTGCGTTATAGTTTTCTATGGTGCTGACCCTTTCATCACGTCTCAGCCTCTCGACAAGCTGCCCCGAGCCCGAATCAAGAGAGATAACGTGTATAGCGCCTCTTTGCAAAAGGCAGTCGGTAAAGCCCCCGCTCGACGCCCCGATATCCAGACAACGCTTTCCCTCAACGCTGATTCCGAAATGATCGAGAGCATGATCGAGCTTAAGCCCGCCTCTGCCCACAAACGCCTTATCCGCCTTAAGAATGGTTATTCTGTCGGTCATACCGTCTACGTCAAGCGACGGCTTAATCACGGGCTTACCGTCAAGAAGGACAAGCCCCTCGGAGATAAGTCTCTTAGCCTCACTCCTGCTCGAGGAAAGCTCCGATTCAGACATATATACATCAATCCGCATTTTTGGTTATAAAATCCGTAGCAGTTATCTCACCGCTCTCGTTCTCGGTAAGCATCTTCACCTTTGCCTCAACAGCTGAGAGTCTTTCATTACAAAGCTTTACAAGCTTTACTGCTCGCTCATATGCAGCGATGGACTCATCGAGCGTGAGCGTACCCGACTCAAGTGCATCGGTTATTTCCTCGAGTGCCGTCATGGCTTCCTCGAATTTCATTTCCTTATCCATAATAGCCTCCGGATTATCGTTTATTTACTTCTGTAACGGACGCAGTCACTTCACCCCGAGCCAGAGATATCCTTACGGTGTCTCCCGCATTAACGCTCTCGGAGTCGGTTATCGCCTTACCGTCTTTATACATGACGGCATATCCGCGTCTGAGGACTGCAAGAGGATTAAGTGCCTCGAGTCTGCCGAGCCGCGCAGTAAAATCAAGCCTCCGCTCTTTAATATAGCGAGAAAACGTGCTCGAAAGCTCCTCTTTCACCTCGCTCACCCTTTCACGGTATGGAACGAGTATACAAGCGGGGTCGCGATATACCACCGAGGAAGATATATCCGAAAGCCTCTCTCGTTTACGCTCAACAGAGCGCAGGAGTGCCGATTCGCACCTGTCAAGAGCCGTGAGAATACGCATCCCCACCTCACGCATATCGGGAACGGCAAGCTCTGCCGCGGCAGACGGTGTCGGAGCTCTGAGGTCCGAAACAAAATCTGCAATAGTAAAATCGGTTTCGTGACCGACTGCGGAAATAACGGGTATTCGCATAGAGAATATCCGCCTGGCTAGTCGCTCACCGTTGAATGCCCAAAGGTCCTCGATCGAGCCGCCTCCTCTGCCGATGATAACGGTATCGACCCCGCACGAACTGTCGAAGTAATCCAGAGCACGGATAAGACTCTCCTCTGCTCCATCGCCCTGAACAAGTGCGGGATAGAGATATATCTCTACTGACGGAGCGCGCCTTGTCATAACATTTATTATATCCCGTACCGCAGCACCTGTCGGAGATGTTATTACACCTACTCTTCTCGGATAGCGCGGTATCGGCAATTTGTATTCCTCACGGAAAAGCCCCTCAGCCTCGAGCCGTGCCTTCATCTGCTCATAGGCAAGATATAACGCACCTATGCCGTCAGGCTGCATCGATCCGATGTAAAGCTGATAAGAGCCGTCCTTCTGATAGACGGTGACTGAGCCCGTAGCAATAACTCTCATGCCGTTCTCGGGTCTGAAGCGAAGCTGTCTTGCACTCGACTGGAACATGACCGCTCTTATCTGTCCACCCTCATCCTTCAAGGAGAGATAGAGATGCCCCGATGAATGAGCCTTGAAGTTCGATATCTCCCCCTTGACACTAACGCGCGTGAGAAGTCTGTCAGAGTCGAAAATCCCTTTGATATATCCGTTAAGCTCGGAAACGGAAAATGTTTCCGACATGGGTCTGTCACGAAAAGCAGAAATATCCACCGTTTCCTCCTTCCGGATCATTACTGAATTTCTATGTTACTCTTGTAGCTCGAGAGCGCGAGAGCAGCAATGCCTACGGCATTATCGCTGGACATTGAAGGCTCTGCAAAATACGCATCGAGCTCATTTTTTATCATATTTTTGATGATGGAGTTACACATTACTCCACCGGCGCAGATCACGGGCGTATCGCCATATGCCAAGATATACTCCTTGAGTGCCGCAATAATAGACCTGCCTATGAAATCAAATGTAAAGGCAGCGATCTCGGCTGCGTCTTTACCGTCCTTATGCATTCCTCTTGCCATATTCTCGAGCCCCGAGAGATTGAAATGCATACCGTTCACTGCAATCTTGCGCTTCGGTATCTTTCCCTCGTATCTGAGAGCCTCCTTTTCAAGGTGTGCACCCGATGGGAAAGGCATACCGAGCATAACTCCCACTCTATCAATTACCTGCCCCGCGTTAAGGTCAAGAGTACCTCCGACAAGCTCGGCATCGAAGCCCGAGCCGTTACCGCTCACACGAAGCACTTCGGTAGTTCCGCCCGAGGCGTGCACCGCCGCAAAGCTACGTTTGAGCAAATCGAGTCTGCCTGATGAATAAAGTGCTGCCATAATATGACCGCACTGATGCGAGAAGCGGTAAATGGGTGCTCCGAGTGCCGCCGAAAGAGACTCAGCGACTGCCACACCCGAAAGAAAAACGGGCATATATGAGCCATCGACGTTCCGAGGTCGCGTGCTTACACCTATGGCGCGCACGACACATCCATTGAGATACGGCTCCGCCTGTCTCATGAGAGCGGGCAGATTCTTTGTATGAAGAAAGAGCGCGTCGGACTGTCTCAGACCGCACTCTCCGGCACCAACCTCGAGCAGCTGCTTTATATTCGCTATCAGCTCACCTTCGGCACTCATTATCGCAACCGAGGTGGTATAGTTGCTCGTATCGATACCGAGCACTACTTCTTTTCTGCTCATTTTAGACCGAGTTCCTCTGCAACGGCATTGAGAACACCGTTGATAAAGGTATATGCCTTATCGTCGTCATACTTTTTAGAAAGCTCGACTGCCTCGTTGATAGCAACCTTATAAGGAACGTCCGCGGCAAACATCATCTCGTAAGTAGCGAGTGTAAGAAGAGCTCGCGATACGTAAGACAGTCTCTGCTTCTTCCATCCCACAAGACACTTGTCCACCTTCTCATTAATAGCATCGAGGTTATCGATACAGCCAAAGAAAACGCTCTCGGCATAAGGAGATTTGGAAAAATTGGTGAGCTCCTCTGTGTGAGCAATTATTTCCTCCTTCGTTTCGTTGCCCTTGATGCCGTACTCAAACAGCAAAAGAAACGCAGTCTCTCTCGACATGCTTCTGGTCATGATCATGTTACACCTTTTCACTGAAGATATTTTTATAATTATATTTATTATACATCCACGCGCCCGCTTTGTCAACGGGAGACGGATTAAAAAATTATGAATTATTGCATTTTTATGCATTATTCACTTGCTTTGCAAAAATAAAGAGTAAAGACTTGATTTTGCTGCCGGGATATGCTAAAATGATATCTGTGGAATTTTACGCTGAAAGTGAGCTATCCAAATGGAAAAATTCAAGCAGCTTGTGCTAACGGGCTCGGCATACACCGTGCTCTTCGCACTGATACTATACATATTTTTCTCCTTTAGCGGACTTGGGGAAAACGGAATGGGTATCGACAAATTTCTTCTCGTGCTCGGCTACGGTATGCTGGTCGCGGGAGCTAACCTGCTCTGTTCCCTAATGAAGATGAGAGAAATATTCAAAAATCTCATTCACTTTGCGATCCTGCTTGCAGGCTTCATTGTCCTTTACATTTTAACGATGGGTGCATCACAGGTAAATGCGGGAAAAATATTTATCGCATCCTTTATCTTTCTTGCCGTATACGTTGCGGTAAGATTTGCGGCATACGGCATAAGAAGGCTCACCGGTAAAAACAGTCCCGCAACACCGAAAAAACAGGACTCGAAGCCCGAAAAACCCGTATACACCTCGCGCTTCGGAAATAATTAATGATATGGATATTATAAGATTTTCAGTAGGCGATCAGCTTATAATGAAGAAAAAACACCCGTGCGGCGGTGATATTTTCAAGGTCATGCGCACGGGCAGTGACGTAAGGCTCATCTGCGAGGGATGCGGCAGAGATATGACGCTCCCCAGAGTCAAGCTTGAAAAATCAATAAAGAGGGTTATTAATAACCCTCAGGATATGTGAGGAAACTATGTTCTATTATCTTCGCGGAGAGCTAGCTCTCCTTGATACAGGCTTTTGCGTTATAGATTGCGGCGGTGTCGGATATCAGTTGACCGTCAGCCAGATAACAGCCGAGTCTCTCGCCTCGAAGGTCGGAAAAGAGGTAAAGGTATTCACTTCTCTTGCAGTACGCGAGGACGGTGTCGAGATGTTCGGCTTCGGTACGACGGACGAAAAGAGCGCGTATACGATGCTCACGAGCGTCAGCGGTGTCGGCCCGAAGGCGGCAATGGCTATACTTTCGATAATGACACCCGAAAAGCTCGCGCTTGCGGTTGCTACCGAGGATATCAAGAGCATCTCAAAGGCGCAGAATATCGGAAAGAAGACCGCGGCAAGGATCGTTCTCGAGCTTAAGGACAAGATAGCGAAGGACTTCGTCTCCACCTCGGGCACAAGCTCCGATGCGGGTATTTCGATAGATGTACCCCACCAGAAGAGCTCGAATCTTTCCGAGGCATCAGAGGCACTTATGGTGCTGGGATATGATAAAAACACGGTACTTAATGCTCTAAAGAGCATTGACCCCTCGCTCGATCCCGGCAGTATCATCCGTCTTGCGCTGAAGAAGCTCGCAAGATAACTCCACAAGAAAGGAGAAGGCAGCTATGATGGAAGAAGTAAATGAGTTCGATTTTGAAAATCGGATTCTCTCAAACGAATATGATGCAAATCAGGACTCCGAGGTAGAAAATAATCTGCGCCCCAAGGTGCTCGACGACTATATCGGTCAGGAGCAGATAAAGGCGAATCTCAGAGTCTACATAGAGAGCGCGAAGCTCAGGAGCGAGGCTCTTGACCACGTTCTTCTCTACGGCCCTCCCGGTCTTGGTAAAACCACGCTATCGGGCATAATTGCAAACGAGATGGGTGTAAATATCAGAACGACCTCGGGTCCCGCTATTGAGAAGCCCGGCGACCTCGCATCGATACTCACAAATCTTCAGGACGGTGACGTTCTTTTCATCGATGAGATACACAGACTCACACGCGCAGTAGAAGAAATACTCTACCCTGCGATGGAGGACTACGCGATAGATATCATCATCGGTAAGGGACCGAGCGCACGCTCGATAAGACTGCCCATTCCGAAGTTCACGCTTATTGGCGCGACCACCAGAGCAGGTCAGCTTACCACCCCGCTCCGCGACCGCTTTGGCGTGCTGTTCAGACTCGAGCTCTACACCACCGACGAGCTCGCAACTATAGTTAAGCGCTCGGCATCGATTCTCGAGATAGACATTACCGACGACGGAGCCAAGGCAATAGCATCGAGATCGCGAGGCACTCCGAGAATCGCGAACAGACTTCTTAAGAGAGTACGCGACTTCGCTATAATAAAGGGTGACGGAGTTATTACCCCCGATATTGCTAAATACGCGCTCGAATCGCTCGAGATCGACGAGCTCGGTCTCGATAACATCGACCGCAGAATGCTCGAGGCTATCATCAAGTACTACTCGGGCGGTCCCGTCGGACTCGAAACCCTTGCCGCGACCATAGGTGAGGAGGCTATAACCATCGAGGACGTTTACGAGCCATATCTTATGCAGATAGGCTTCCTTGCAAGAACTCCGAGAGGCAGATGTGCTACCCGTCTTGCATACGAGCATCTCGGAATTCCCTTCTTCACAAACGGTGGCTCCAAGCAGGCTCCCGGTCAGAGCTCGATGCAGTTCGATTGATGTCCCGAATAACCCAAATCTCAAACAAAAAAGTTGCTCAAATTATAGATGGCAATATCAGATACAAAACGAAAAATCAAAAGAGAACGAGTCACTTCGACTCGTTCTCTTTTTAGCAAAAAAGCAATTCTGCTTCGATTTATTTTTCGAATACAAGATTTCTCTTATCTCAAAGCGTCAATGGCAGCGCGTCTGTCCTGCGCCTTGAATACCGAGCTTCCTGCAACGAGAACGTTAGCTCCCGCCTCCTTTACGAGCTTCGCAGTCTCGGGATTTATACCACCGTCAACCTCGATATCCACGTCAAGACCGCGACGTGTAATCTCCTCTCTCAGCGCCTTGATCTTGGGGAGCATTTCGGGCATGAAGGACTGTCCGCCATAGCCGGGCTCGACAGTCATAACAAGCACCATATCGAGCTTATCGAGAAGGTGATAAATTGCCTCGGGCGCAGTTGCAGGCTTTATCGAAACGGCCGCCTTTACGCCTCTTGCTTTGATGGCATCGATAAGCGCCTCGGGATCATCACATGCCTCAAGATGGAATGTGACGATATCAGCACCCGCATCGATAAAGCGCTCTGCGTACTTCTCGGGATGAACTATCATAAGGTGAACATCAAAAATGATCTCTGAATGCTTACGGAGTGCCTCAATAACGGGCATACCAAATGACATGTTCGGAACAAACACACCGTCCATAACGTCAAGGTGAGCCATTTCAGCGCCCGCCTTGTATATAACCTCTACCTCATCGGCAAGGCGCGCAAGATCGGATGCAAGCACTGAGGGTGAAATCTTAACCATAGTCTTTTACCTCTTGTATCATTATATTATTTTTTGAATAAACTGAGTTTTGAAAACACAAAGTGGGGGATTGGTGCCGACTTTCAAGAAATAAGACGTAGAAACATTCGCCACTCTCCCGCTTTTTTATATACAAATGAAATCTTATTTATTTAGCTCTAAAAGAGCTACTGCGTGGGCTGCCGCGCCTTCGCCGCTGCCAGTAAAGCCGAGATGCTCCTCCGTGGTCGCCTTTATGTTTACACGCGACAAGTCTGCACCGATGGCAAAGGCAATATTCCTTCTCATATCCGCGATATAGGGCGCAAGCTTCGGCTTCTCTATCACAACAGTTGCATCCAGATTGACAAGCTCTGCTCCCTCTTTTATCATTATCTCGTGTACGAGCGAGAGCAAATGCATACTGCTGATGCCCTTATATCTTTCGTCAGAATCGGGAAAATGCTTTCCGATATCCCCAAGAGCGAGCGCGCCGATTATCGCATCCATCACCGCATGTATTAGAACGTCGGCATCCGAGTGTCCGAGAAGTCCCTTCTCATATGGGATCTCAACACCACCGATAACGAGCTTTCTCGACTCGGTGAGCCTATGAACGTCATATCCGTGTCCGATACGTAGCTGACACATTACCGAAAATCTCCTTTTAATAGATATTCCGCATACGCGATATCCTCGCGCGTGGTTATTTTTATGTTGCTGCGTCCAACCTCAACGGCTCTGACGGCGACTCCCGAGAGCTCGACTAACATATTATCATCCGTTATACTCTCTGTAAGCTCGGTCATACCGAGCGCTTTTTTATATATTTCACAAGAAAAGACCTGAGGCGTTGCGGCGGCTCTTAAGGTAGATCTATCAAGCGTTGCCGTAATTATTCCCTCATTGTCAACCACCTTAACGGTGTCGGTCACGGGGGTGACGGCGCTCGCGGCACCGAACTCCCTAGCAACAGATACAACCGAGGATATTTCCTCGGGCTTGATCAGCGCGCGTGCAGCATCGTGAATTGCTACCAGCTCCGTATCGGACGGGATAGCAGCAAAACCGCGTTTCGCAGACTCAGCGCGGCAACTGCCGCCCACGACAGAAGTATAAACCTTCTTGAATTTTTCGCACTCACCGATTGCAAACTCTTCTTCACCTTTTCTGTAAACGACGACTACGTCGTCAATATCCTCGCAGTCCTCGAACGCCCTGAGTGCGTGATACAGTATAGACCTGCCCATGACGGTCAGCTGCTGCTTGCTCACGGACAAGCCCATTCTCGAGCCCATGCCGCCGGCGAGAACGATACCGCATACTCTGCCTTTTTTTTCGCTTTTCACGGGTCGGTCTCCTTTCTTCATAATCACTACTATTGTTTACATTACTTTCGGTAATACACGAAGTGTACGGTAACTGTACGCATCCTTCCGTCCTCGAGCTTATTCGGGCCTGATATGATCACACCGTTTCCGCTCATGAGCCAACTTATGTCGGTACTCTTTACAGGAATAACAAGAAGCCTCTCTCCCGATGTGTCGACGATGAGGTCATCTCCGACAACAGATACGGATCCGCCGCGGCCAACGATATCCTCGTTACCGTCATGGCGCTCAGTCACATACTTCACCGCCTGTCCGTGTACCTTTTTAGCCTCCTCTATCCTGTATGCTGCAGTACCTGGCTTTTTGCCTATACCGAATAACTTTTTCCAAAAAGACATTTCATCACATCCTTACACCGATATTCTACCACAAATCCCTCCCTTTTGGAAGTCCTTTTCGGAGATTTTTTCTTTTCTCGGAAAATCATTCAAAAAAATTTCACTTTTTTTCTTAAAACCCTTGATTTTCCCTTACGGATGTATTATAATGTATACGAAGTGGGGCAAAGTGGAGCAAAATTCCCCATTTTCCCATTAATTGACCGTCAGCGCCCAAAAAAGTGCTGAAATTCAAGGAAAGGAGGGGTCAAATGTCCTTCGTCGGTTCATATAAGCATTCGTTAGACTCTAAAAAGCGTATATTCATACCGTCAAAGTTCCGCGAGGACCTAGGTGATGAGTTCTACATCACGCGTAAGTTTGACACCTATCTTTCGATATACACTGCCGATGAGTGGCAGGCTTACGTCGAAAAGATCGAGAAGCTTCCGGAATCGGAGGCGGTTGAGATACAGGACTTCTTACTCGGTGCGGCGCAGAAATGCGCTCCCGATTCGAGCGGCCGTATCATTCTTGACGACCAGCTTGCAAGGCACGCAGGCATAAAGAAAAACGTCGTTTTCGTCGGAGTCGGAAAGCAGATCCGCATCTGGGCCGAGGAGGTCTGGAGCGAGCGCGAGCAGACACGCGACTTCACGAAGATGCGCGAGATAATGAAGCAGTACGGACTTTAATCAGCGAGGGAGGTAAAAGAGGATATGTCGGATATACATTTTTCGCACACCTCTGTTCTCCTTTACGAATGCATTGAAGCACTCAATATCCGCGACGGATATACATATGTAGACTGCACGGCAGGCGGCGGAGGACACTCGCTCGAGATCGCGAAGAGAATGGGAAATAATTCCCGTCTTATCTGCTTCGACCGCGACAAGAACGCAATTGCAGCGGCAACTAAAAGGCTTGAGGGATACCTCGACCGTGTGACCTTTGTAAACGAAAACTTCTCTTCTCTCGGAGAGGTGCTCGACAGAATGGGCATCGATAATCTCGGCGGAGTTCTTGCCGACCTCGGATGCTCCTCGCACCAATTCGACGTAGCCGAGCGCGGATTCAGCTATATGCAGGATGCACCGCTCGATATGAGAATGGATACCGATGCTCCCCTTTCGGCATACAACGTTGTAAACGAGTATTCCGAGTCCGATCTGAAAAGAATAATCTATGAGTTCGGCGAGGAGAGATTCGCACCTAAGATAGCACAGCTTATAGTGAGGCAACGCGAGGAGTCACCCATAAAGACTACTCATCAGCTATCGGACATAATAAAGGCTGCTATTCCCCCGCAAAAGAGAGCCGACGGTCCTCATCCCGCAAAAAGAACCTTCCAGGCTATCCGTATCGAAGTAAACGGAGAGCTTGATGCCATCAAGCCGCTGATAAGCTCGGCGGTTACAAGACTTGTTCCGGGCGGAAGAATTGCAATAATATCCTTCCACTCGCTCGAGGACAGGCTTGTTAAGCTCGGATACAGAGAGCTTATGCAGGGCTGCACCTGTCCCAAGGACTTCCCCATTTGTATCTGCGGTGGGAAGCCTAAGATCAAAGATCTTACAAAAAAGCCGATACTCCCCACAGACGGAGAGCTCGAGGCTAATCCGCGCGCAAGAAGCGCAAAGCTGCGCGTAGCAGAAAAAATTTAAAGGAGTAGACTAAAATGACATCTGTTAAGAATCCCTATGATACCTTATATGAGAATCTCAAGGATAGATTTACCGTTGTTTACGAGGGCTGCGACTGCACTCTCGGAGATTATATGTTAATAAAAGCCGGCAAGCAGCAAGAAGCAGAGTCATCTCTCCCTGCTCCTGTCCAAGAGCCTAAGCAGCCCGCACTCACGGCAATAGTTGAGTACGTGACAACGCAGCTCACGGTTAAGAGCGCTCCGAAGAAGGACAACACAATTCGGCGCTTCCCTCTCCGCTCGTCTATGTCTGCAGTATTTACTGCGGTGGCAACCTGTGCGCTCGTATTCTCATTCGGAATATTTGCTCTGCGCGGCTCGGGTGTTCTCGCGCCCTATACCGCTGACACCTCTGAGGTTGAGGTAGCTCCCGAGACCGACGAGAATGTCGAGAATGAATCGAACGGTAACTGATATTTTCATTCTAAACTTAATAATCTTTACATATTATATAGCGATAGCTTCGGCTGTCGCTATATTTTTTTTATTTTTTCGGAGGACCGATGCATACAAGCGGATTTGACGGTGCGAGAAGAAAAACCGAGAGACGTGGCTATATTACTCTTGTTGCTTTTTTTCTTGTCTCTGTGCTTTTGGTGTTCAACATTTTGCGGCTCGATCTCTTTGCCTACGATAGCTATCGCGACAAGGCATACGATCAGATAACCACGACCTCAACTCTGAAAGCCGAGCGCGGAAGCATTTACGATTCAAGCATGAATTTGCTTGCCACGACAAAAACGGTGTGGCGAGTATTCGTATCTCCTAAGGCAATCAAAACCGCATCGAAGAAAGACGGTAAGGACTACGCTTCGCTCCTGTCGGGCGGATTATCTGAGATTTTTTCCTTAGATTATAATAAGCTGTATGAGAAGATGTCCGACTACACAGTGCTCGATCTGACCGTCGCGAAAGCGGCAAGCGAGGAGCAATATAAAAGGGTCGTTGATTTCACCGCAAAAGCCTCCTTGGAAAGCCTTCTTTTTACAGAGGCACAGACCTCACGCTTTTACCCATCCGGCACTCTCGCAGCACACGTTCTCGGATTTACCGGCAGCGATAATCAAGGCCTTTATGGACTCGAATATTCCTATAACTCCCTCCTTTCCGGCAAAGACGGTTATTACCTTTATGCAAAGGATGCAAACGGGAACCCGATGCCCGGCGGTTATACCGATATTGTCGAGGCTGTCGACGGAAGCTCTATTGTCACAACGATAGACTCGTACATACAGACGGTACTTGAGGGTGAGCTCAGCAGTATTGTCAAAAACCATTCTGTCACGGGGCGCGCAACGGGAATCGTAATGGATACCAAAACCGGAGCTGTGTTGGCAATGGCGACCTCATCACCCTTTGACCCGAATTCTCCATACGAGCTCGACGCTCTATCTCTCGAGAGACTCTGTTCATCGGGATATGCCGAGGGCAGCGACGAGTACAAGGCACTCAAATCCGAGCTCATGCAGATAATGTGGTCAAACAAGGCGGTCAGTGAAACCTACGAGCCGGGCTCTACCTTTAAAATTGTGACGGTGGCGGCAGCGCTCGACTCCGGCTCTGCGAAGATGACCGATACCTTCTCATGCACCGGCAGCCACACAGTTGGCGGATATAATATCAGATGTCATAAACGAACGGGCCACGGCTCGGGATTTTCTCTCGCATACGGGCTTCAGATGTCCTGCAACCCGACTATGATGGCGATAGCCGAGAGAACCGGAGCCGATACCTTTTATTCATACGTTGAAAAATTCGGATATCTCGAGCGCACTGGCATAGATCTGCCGAGCGAGGCGAGAAGTATTTTCCACAATCCCGATGCCATAGGGGTGACGGAGCTTGCCACAGCATCCTTCGGGCAGCGCTTTAAGGTGAGCATTATTAACCAGCTTACAGCAATAGCAGCAGTCGCGAACGGAGGTTATCTGGTAACCCCATATCTTGTCGAAAGAGTGATCGACGAAAATGGCAACACAATTAAAGAACACGAAACCAAGATAAAAAGAAGGGTGATCAGCGAGGAGGTTGCAGCCGAAATAGCCAAGGCTCTCGAGGAGGGAGTAAGCGGAGACGGTGGCGCAAAGAACGCTTACGTCGAGGGGTACAGTGTGGCCGCAAAGACGGGTACATCGCAAAAGTTCGATATCCTTGACGAGAATGGAAACTCCTACCTGCGTATAGGCTCTACGGTCGCTTTCGCACCTTCTGATGAATCGGGAATTGCGGCAATTATTGTCGTAGACGAGCCGCAAAGCTCTGTAAAGTACGGCTCTACCGTTGCGGCACCGTATATCTCAAACCTTTTCTCTGCAATTCTTCCCTACCTTGAGTACGAGCGCACCTCTGCCGACCCTACTTACACCGTTGGCAGCTACGTAGGAATGAATATCAACTCCGCAAAGGATGCTCTCGAGAATGACGGTGTCGGCTATACGGTTATCGGTGACGGAAGCGTTGTTATCTCTCAGCTGCCCGCCGCAAGCATTGATATAACGAAAAGCCTCTCAAAGGTATATCTTTATACCGTTACACCGGAGCGTGATACGGTTGCCGTGCCGAATCTCGTTGGGCTCGGTATAGCAGAGGCAAACCGAATTCTGGCGAACGAGGGTCTTAATGTAAAAATATCGGGTGTCACCGATCTGAAAAGTAATATACTAAAGGTAGTCAGACAATCAGTACCCGAGGGATATACAGTAAAGCGCGGCAGCGTAATCGAATTAACGGTACTGTGTACCGATCACGAGGATTGATATGAAGCTTAGCGAACTTTTGGGCGCGCTTGGAATAAGAAGCGCAGACAGAATACACGAGGGTTGCGAGGATCTGACTCCGACCTCAACCCTTGATAAATGCACACACGAGAGTCTTTTATTCGTAATCAAAAGGCTTAGCGGTGAATATACCGCTGAGGCAAAAAAAATAAACAAGCGTATGCCTTATGCCGTGATATGCGACGTTGACTATCCCACCGACCGCCTACGGGTTCCATACATAATAGTCGATGACGTAAGAACGGCACTTGCCTACGCATGTTCTCTGCACTACGGTATCGACTATGCGGGTATGAAGATAATCGGTATCACCGGCACTAACGGAAAAACCACCACGGCTACGCTGCTACACGGTATACTTACCGCGTGCGGAATCAAGGCGGGACAGATCGGAACGGGCATCATCCGTTCCGGGGAGGTCGAGCTCGCCGACAATGCCACAACGATGACGACTCCCGATCCTGAAAGGCTCTATCGCATATTAGGAGATATGCAAAAGGACGGGTGCACTCACGTGGTAATGGAGGTATCGAGTCACGCGATCGCCCTTGGTAAGGTTGCACCGATAACCTTTGATCTTGGTATATTTACAAACCTTAGCCATGAGCATATGGATTTCCATAAGACTCCTGAGGACTACTACATGACCAAAAGGCGACTATTTGAAAGTTGTCGTGTCGCAATATTCAATATTGATGACGGTTACGGTGAGCGAGCATATTCCGAGATGTCCGGTAAAAAGCTCTCGGTCGGCATAGTAAATCAGGGCGATATCTACGCAACCGACATCGTATTTGAAGGCGTTCGGGGCTCGGAGTTCTTCTACCGCAGAGGAAGTCTGATATTCAAAGCAAAGCTGAGGCTGCCAGGCTCATTCAATATTTATAATGCTCTCTTAGCTATGAGCGCGGCAATAGAGCTAGGAATGAAGCCTAAGGACGTAAAGCACGCACTCTTTTCTATCAAGGGGGTCGAGGGTCGGATGGAGCTTATACATTCAGAGCCTTCTGTGGTGATAGACTATGCACATACTCCTTACGCGGTCGAAAGTGCACTGAGGGCGCTACGCGCCACGGTGGGCGGAGGGCGGTTGATAGCGGTTCTCGGCTCGGGCGGTAATCGTGACAGATCAAAAAGGCCGCTTATGGCAAATGCCGCCTCACGCTATGCGGATATAACCGTTCTCACCGAGGACAACAGCCGAGGCGAGATGACCGAGGCTATTATCGATGATATGAAGGTGGGACTTTTGGAAGGACGCGAGCATATAGAGATACCAAGACGTGAGGATGCTATACGTCACGCGCTCTCTATCGCAAATGAATCCGATACCGTTGCGATCATCGGCAAAGGCCACGAAAGATACATTATAGATGGGAAAGGTTACCGCAGCTTTGACGAGCGGGAGATAGTTAAGAGCTTTTTTGAGGGGATAAGTAATGAGAATTAGGCTGGGCTCTCCATTATCTCTGTGCGAAGTAACGGAAATTTTTCAGATTCCCGCCCCCACCCGCGATGCAGAATTCCAATATATAACAACCGACTCGAGAGAGGCTATGTCGGGCGACCTCTTCGTTTCTCTCTCGGAGATTCCGATAGACTCGCTTAAGCACACCGCAGAGGCTCGCGAAAGAGGCGCCGTGACACTCGGAGCGTTCGGAGATCTGCGCGTCAAGGATACCTCATCGATGCTCCTCAGGTTAGCGAACTACTATAAAAGAACAAGACTTACGGCATTAAACCATACCGTAGCAATAACCGGAAGTGTCGGTAAGACAACAACAAAGGAGTTTGCGAAAAGTATCCTTGGGGGATTCTATAAAGTCCATGCAAGTCCCGGGAACTATAACAACAGAATAGGTCTCCCTCTCGCAATTCTGACAGCCAAGCCGGACACGGAGATACTGCTGCTCGAGTGCGGAATGAACGCAGTCGGTGAGATTTCCGAGCTTTCAAACTGTATAGAACCGGACATAGCAGTCATTACGAATATCGGTACCTCTCATATAGGAAATCTCGGCTCACGCGAGGCAATCGCTAAAGCAAAGCTCGAAATACTCGACGGTATGAGTAGCGGAGTGCTTATCCGCCCACTGTCCGAGCCTCTTCTTGAATCCAACAAAAAAGCCGTAACGTTTTCGGTCGAGGATGAGGGTACTACGGACGATGCCGATTATACCGCCACAAATATACAAACAAGCGATAGCGGAATTGAGTTCGTGCTCCACGTTTCGAAATACGAAGAGGCAAAAATCAGCTTCCCTCTTACAGCTCGGCATCTCATTCCTGATCTTCTGGCTGCGGTTGCAGCAGTGAGAGAGATAGGTATGCCACTAAAGGTTATCTCAGAAGCTATTACAGACTTAGGCGAATCTCTGGTAAGACACCGCTTTATTGATATGGGCAGATTCACACTGCTCGACGATTCCTACAATTCATCACTGGAATCGGCAAGGAGTGCTATCGACCTGTTACTCTCGCGCCCTGCGACAAGGCACACTGCGGTCTTTGGAGATATTCTCGAGCTCGGTACTCACTCAAAAGAGATACACCGAGCACTCGGTAGATATGCTGCGGGGGGCGTAGACAGAATAATTGCATACGGAGAGTTTGCGTCTTACATAAAAGAAGGTGCTCTCGCACGCGGAATGAGCGACGGGCAGATATTGGTAATCGGGCGCGACTCGGGTATTGAGTATATCCGAGAGATATTAAATAAAACTATAATTGAAGGAGAGCTTATTCTCATAAAAGGCTCAAACAGAACGGGGCTGTGGAAGCTCTCGCTAGCGTTAAGGGGGGAAATAAATGACGGGTAGCGGTATATTCTTTTTTGTTTTTATATTTGCACTGTCATTAGGAGTGACTGCGCTTGTCGAGCGCACCATAATACCTATACTGAAAGAGCGTGCGGAGCAGCCCATATACACGGATGGACCTAAGTGGCACGCATCGAAAAGCGGTACACCTACGCTGGGCGGACTTGCCTTTATTATTGCTTTGCTTTCCGTAGTCCCCCTGGGGGCGGTATGGTTGGCGGATACATTATCCTCGGATGCGGCAGTGTCGCTGGTGCTTACCGCATCTTACGCGCTTTTAAATTCGCTTATCGGTATCATTGACGATCTGACAAAGCTGAAAAAGAAGAAAAACGGGGGACTTACCCCGTTTCAGAAGCTTGCTATGCAGTCAGTGCTTGCAATTCTTCTTTTATACTTGCGCGCAACACTTCTGGGTGACGAGCCAACACTCGCGTTCAGCTTCGGTACGGTTAATATCGGGATATGGTACTATCCCCTTTCATTCCTTATGCTCCTCGGTGTTACGAATTGTGCCAACCTCACCGACGGTGTCGACGGTCTTGCAAGCTCTGTCGCTTTCGCTATCGGTACGGTACTGTTCTTTATCTCCTCAAAAAGCATAGGAGAGATATCGGTAATCAGCGCATTGCTTATAGGTATTTCTGTAGGATTTCTAATTTTTAATATTCATCCGGCGAAAATATTCATGGGTGATACAGGCTCGCTTCTTCTAGGGGCACTCGTCGGTGGTACGGGTTTAATGCTCGGCAATCCTATTCTTATACTGCTTATCGGCGGCGTTTACGCGATAGAGGGTGCATCGGTCATTCTCCAGGTCATTTCCTATAAGCTTACGGGAAAGCGCATATTCAAAATGGCACCCTTGCACCATCATCTCGAGCAATCGGGCTTTTCAGAGAATAAAATATGCATGCTCGCTATCATCGCGACTATTATCCTCGGAATTCCAACCTTTTTACTTTATATATCATGAGAAGCACGAAAGAAAAATATAATAATACCCGCGTGGGTGTGGACGGTAGTGAGCGCTCCAAGGGTAAAGGCATCCTCGGGGGGATATTCCGCGATGGCGGCGGTCATATTGACAAGGTCCTGCTCGTAACGACTCTCCTATTAGCCGTCTTCGGTACGCTTACGGTATTTTCTGCGGGCGGCCCGTACGCCGAAGCAAAGTACGGTGACGAGTATTACTTCATCAAGCGACAGGTCATATGGCTAATTCTCGGGGCTTTGGCAATGGTTCTTGGGTCAAAGCTTGCGCCCGAGTTCTATAAAAAAATGGCAATTCCCGTTTACTGCCTATCTATCGTACTGCTTATTCTTACGCTCGTAATCGGATTTACGGGTAACGGAGCGCAGAGATGGATATCGATAGGACCCTTGACCGTGCAGCCCTCCGAGATAGCGAAGTTCGGTACCGTTATGATGCTCGCTTACTACTTTGACAAAAACAAGATGCGGGCAACGGAGCCGAAAAGCCGCGGTGAGTCATTTCTCTATGGCACCCTCATCCCTCTTGGTATTATGCTTTTACCGATAGTGCTCGTTATGCTTCAAAGGCATCTATCCTGCATAGTTATTATGGGCGTTATCGGTATACTGCTGATAGTACTTGCGGGTATAGACGTTAGGTATATACTCGGTTTTATCGGTGCGGGGGCTGCCGGCGTAAGCGCGCTCGCACTGTTTACCGATTACACAAAGGACAGAATCACCGTATGGCTCGACCCCGAAAAGTATAAGCTTACGGGTGGATGGCAGACACTAGAGGGGCTCATGGCAATAGGCTCGGGCGGCATCCTCGGTAAGGGCTTCGGACGGGGAGAATTAAAATACTGCTACGTTTCCGAGCCTGCGAACGATATGATCTACGCCATTCTGTGCGAGGAGCTCGGCTTTGTCGGGGGTCTTGCGGTCATAATACTGTTCGCTATATTTGCGCTGAGGTGCTTCCGCATAGCATTTAAAACCGAAGATACATATCAGAGACTGCTCTGCCTCGGAATATGTGCTCAAATTACAGTTCAAGCACTATTGAACATCGCGGTTGTAACAAATACGGTACCAAATACGGGCATTTCACTCCCGTTTTTCAGCTACGGCGGCTCCTCGCTCATCATGCTGCTGTTTGAGGTCGGTATCCTGCTGTCGGTGTCACGCGATGCAAGAATAGTCGGATAGGAGTTTTATGAAGGTAATGTTTTCGGGCGGCGGGACTGCCGGTCATATCTACCCCGCACTCGCTATGGCCGAGATGATAAAGAGAAAATATACCGATGCGGAATTTGTTTTTGTCGGCAGACTCGGCGGTGATGAAAACGAGGCTGTAAGGCGTGCCGGATACCCGGTACATCTGCTCGATACTGTGGGTATCCGCCGTTCGCTCAGCATATCGAACATAAAGGCAATATTCAAGGCACTCAGAGCCGAGCATGAAGCCGGATGTCTTATCAAAGAGCATTCGCCCGATATCGTCATAGGTACCGGTGGATACGTCAGCTGGCCTGTCCTGCGTGCCGGCATAAAGCACAAGCTCCCGACGCTCATCCACGAATCGAACGCGTACCCCGGGCTTGTGACGCGCATGCTGGCAAAGCACGTAAGTGCGGTCATGCTCGGCTTTGACTCCGCCCGCACCCATCTGCCGGGAGGAAGTAATGCCGTAACAGTCGGCAATCCCGTCCGCGACGGATTCGGCAGCATAAAAAAGAGAGAAGCAAGAAAAAGGCTCGGTATAAAAGACAGCGAGACTCTCATTCTCTCTTTCGGCGGCAGCCTAGGCTCCGAGAGGATGAACTCCGTTATACTCGAGCTTATATCAAAGGGCGCGTGCGGTGCTACCGTTGTACATGCAACGGGAAAGAGATACTTTGAGGCAATCAAACGCACGCATCCAGAGCTTGTGAGAGATCGCGGCTCGAGGATAATGCCATATATCTCCGATATGCCGCTTTGGCTATCGGCGGCTGACCTCGCGATAACGAGAAGCGGTGCGATAACATTAGCCGAGCTATGCGAGGCAGGAATTCCGTCCATACTCATCCCATCTCCGAACGTCAGCGACGATCATCAATATAAAAACGCTCTCGCCATGTCGGAGATGGGCGCATCCTTGGTGATAAAGGAGTCCGAGCTCGGAGAAGAAAGACTGCGATCCGAGATAGAAAGACTGCTAAAGGACAAGACGGCTCTTATTCATATGGGAAAGCTCGCTCATAAGGGTACACGCGCCCTTACGGAAAAAAGGATACTCGAAGTTATAGGTAATTGTTTATAAACGTCTTTCTGCCCTAAAATATTATGCGTAATATTTTATAAATTGTAAATATTTTATGCGCGCACGAGAAAACTCTTGTTTTTGTTAAAAAATATAGTATAATTATTATAGTATTTTAAAATAAGCGAGAAGGCTCGCGTTATATAAAACGGAGGTTTCGGATGGACAGCAAAATGGAATTTGATTTTGAACAGGTTTATGACAGTGGCGTTAATATTAAGGTCATCGGTGTCGGCGGCGGCGGAAACAATGCCGTTAACCGCATGATTTCGGCAAATATAAGAGGCGTTGAATTCATCGCCGTAAATACAGATGCTCAGGTACTCGATACCTCTTGCGCATCGAAAAAGCTCATCCTCGGCGACAAGGTTACAAGAGGTCTCGGTGCAGGTGCTAACCCCGAGGTCGGCAGACGTGCTGCCGAGGAGTCCATCGACGAGATCAGAGCCGTGCTCCAGGGTGCCGATATGCTCTTCGTTACCGCAGGTATGGGCGGCGGAACAGGTACGGGTGCAGCTCCCGTTATCGCAAGAGTTGCAAAGGAAATGGATATCCTTACCGTAGGTATCGTTACCAAGCCCTTCAACTTCGAGGGAAAGAAGAGATACATACAGGCGGAGGCAGGTATTGCCGAGCTTGCTAAGTTCGTTGACTCTCTTATCGTCATCCCCAACGAGAGACTTAAGCAGGTAGAGGACACCAAAATCACTCTTGCGAACGCATTTGAAATTGCCGATGACGTTCTTCGCCGCGGTGTGCAGTCGGTATCCGAGATCATCAACGTTACGGGCTTCGTTAACCGTGACTTTGCAGACGTTACCACCATCATGAAGAATGCAGGCTATGCTCACATGGGCGTTGGCTCTGCCAAGGGTGCAGACAAGGCGCAGCTCGCAGCAATGGCGGCTATCTCCTCTCCCCTTCTCGAGACCAGCATCGCAGGTGCGACGGGCGTTCTTATGAGCATCACAGCATCTGAGGATATTACCCTTGAGGACGTAGAGATCGCATCTACAATGGTATACGAGGAAGCTCATCCCGATGCAACCATCATCTGGGGTGCTGCATTCAACCCCGAGCTCCAGGACGAGATAAGAATCACGATTATCGCAACCGGCTTCATCGACAGCGTTACCAACGAGAACGGTGTTTCCAACAAGACAGTTGAAAGCGAGAAGGCCGAAAGAATTGCAAATGCAGCGGTCGAGGCAAGCGGTGAGTACGTTGCCGAGCCCGTATCCGCCCCCGTGGTCGAGGATATCAAGCCCGAGCCCGCAGTTGCTCCCTCGCCCGTAACCGTTACCGTACAGACCGCTCCCGCTCAGGCAAAGGAAGAGGAGGATCTCACTGACGAGTATGAGGAGATCTTCACCTTCATCACCAAGAAGGCAAAGCCCTCTAACTAAGAAGAAGCATCCGTCTTTGCGGATGCTCCACCAAACAATATGATATCTGCGAGTGCCCCTTACGGCGGCACTCGCTTTTTTGTGCGAGGGTGCATGATCTTGCCGGATTGTAACTAGCACGGCAGAAGATAAAGCCACAAGAAAAATGCCGGAAGAACTCCGGCTATGAAAAGTGAAAAAACATGCTAAAACCGAAGTCGAAGAGCTTGTCGAAACAGAAGCAAAAAGGCAAGTGGGAAAACAGGTGAAAACCGAGCAAAAAGTATTCTCGAAAAGAGGCGCGAAATGCTGTAGAAAAACGGATAAAAAAAGAGGGAAAAAGACCGCAAAAAAACAGCGGAAAAAACGCGTTAAAATTTTGCTCATATCAAAGAAAAAAATAAGAGAAAAAACGATAAAAAACGCCTTTGAAAAATCGCGAATAATCCTTCGTTTTCCGTCTGTCCCAGCCGCCCTAAAAAAACGGTCGGTGACCGTAAAAAATTATGTCGTGAGGCGGTTACAAAAAAACGGTGTCACTGAATAGAGAGAGCTGATATCGGGCTGACACCGACTGAGCGATTTCGACTGTTAGGAAACGGAATGGATATCGGCTCGAACGAAAACCAAGGCGAGAGATAAGAATTCTCAACAGGCTGCCCTGACCGCTTTAATTACCATAGCGAGAGGCTACCGCCCTCCATAATGAAGGGAGAGAAACAGGGGCTACCAAGCTCGAGCGAGAAGCTAGGAGGGAAAATCTGCTACCTATATCTTATCAGGGGAGGTGCGCAAAGAGATCGTCTCCGACCGTCTCCGTAAGAGTAATTTTTAACTGTTGTGACGGTGAGTGCTGTAAGCCGTCGAGCGTTTATCCGATATCATGAATAGTGTCAGAGCAATGGCCGGTTAGGCTGATAATTCTCCTTTAGCAAGAGATGGAGTTTAACACATTTTCCGAAAATACACAAAAACGAATTACATTTTTCCGTTCCCCATTTTTGGGGTGCAAAATTCCGTTCTACACAATTCCGTTCTGACATTTTAACCCTAAAACCGCTTTTTGAGCTCAAAAAATAGTGTCATACACCCCGAAATAACGGAATTGTGTAGTTTTTAAGTAAAAGTTTTCAACATCGATTTTGTGTTTTTTCAAATTACCAACAACAACCAACACGCTCTTTTCCGTAAAACGAAAAAGTGTATTTTTGATTTTTCGGGCTTTTTACACACCTGGAAACGGATGCTCCGAAATTGTATATCAGCCCATATCGGGCTCGGTTTCTCGCTCCAAAAAAGAACGTGAAAAACTTATTCAGAGTACAATATCGAGTACCCCTTCTCTCTTCCCAATAGCTTTCAATCAGGAGTCATACCCAAGCGAACGACAGGCGGAAGCGTCATCACCGTTCAGTATCAAAATGCCATGATCAAAAAATTCTCCGAGCAGTTTTCCAAAAGAAAAATTGAACTCCGCATTAACCGCTCGATATGCGAAAGCGCCCCCGGAAGATGGCTTTTAGTTTCAACAACGCGCCTCGACCTCAGCGTTGAGGTACGTCAGCACTTCCCTGCTCTAAGAATATACTCACGGAAGCAGCAAAGCATCAAGCCCTTCTCATAACTTCAAAGCTGCTTTCAACAAAAGCAAAGCAAGCTGAAAATAGCTCTTGAATACAGCGCATATCAAAAGACTATTTTCATCTTTCTTTTTACTCGCATCAAAGCGCGGTATCACCCGCGTTTTTTAACCTGTTTTCGGGGCGTAATTCTCAGTGCTTTTTCATCCCGTTTTCGCCGCCTGTTTTTTGCTGCTTTTTTCGTCCGTTTTTTAAGTGGATTTTTTACTGATTTTCGAGCGCGTTTTTTTCTCGTTTTTTTAACTCTTACCAGCCCTGTTTTTCAGCGCTCCTTCCCCTCTTTTGCGGGTGCTGTTTTCAAGCTGAAAAAGCTATGATGAAAAGACCTTTTGCGATTACCCTTTAATTCATCGGAACATGTTACTTATACAAGCCCATAATTTCCATATACCGTAATGTCAAGATCAAAGCATCAGCTGCACCCACGCGCGTGCGTCCATGCGAGCGCACGAGAATACCCTTCATGTGCTTCTTAAGAAAAAAGCAGGCAAAACTACTCCGCTTAATGCCGTTACGTGCACTGAGAGGCAAAATTTCGCTCTCTGTGCGCATTTAAGCGCTATTCTCGCACTCACGCTCATTTTTTATCGCTATATCGCAAATAAAGCGAATTTTCGGGCACGTGCGCACATGCATACGCGTGAGCAACGCGCGAAACTGCGCAAACACGCGCAATATTTCCGTTTGATTGACGCAAAACAAAAAGCACCCGGCCCACTCACCGTGGCGTATACCACAGAGCCGAGTGCTTTTTATAATTGTTTTTCCGATCAACCGATTATGTAGAACAGAACGGTCGCAATCGAGCCGAACAGAAGAAGTGCTGCGAGCGAGCCCGCAAGAATCTTTGCGGTCATAGAGACCGTCTTCTTTTCTCCGTTGTTTTTCATTTTATATCTCCTCAATGTTTTTTACTGTTTTCGTAATACTTTGCGATATCCTTAGTAATATTCTTCCCTGCCACCTTAGCGCGGTCGGGTAAGAACGCGTTTATCCTCGAAAGACCCTTGGCAACGCAATCGGCAGCCCCGTCGGGCTTTGTTACCGAGATACCGAGGACCTTAGAGATAAGCATCTCGATACCGAAGAGCTCGGCACCGCCGCCCGTAAGAACTATTCCGTTATCGAATATGTCCTCTACGGCATCGGTGGGAATCTGCTTCACCGCCTCTGCGATCTCAAATATAAGCTTCTGTAACGGTGCCTCAAAGACACCTACTATATCTTCTGTGGTTACGTTTATCTTCAGCTTGTTACCTGTCAGCGACAGAGTTCCCTCAATATCGAGGCTATCGTTCGGCTTGCCCTTCCAGACCGCACCGAGCTTCTCCTTTATCGCCCTTGCAACTATCAGTGAGATATTTACCTCACCCTGATCGAATATATACTGCTTTACTGCACGGTCGAAGTCCTCACCGCCTATTTTGGCACGTTTCAAGGTGAGTATGCTTCCCTTATGCAGAATTGCTATCTCGGTAGCAAGTGCACCGATATTGACCGATATAACGCTCATCGCAGGAGAATATCCCGCACCGATAAGCGCTGCCATAGGACGAGCCACACAGGTGGCGGTATCAACGCCCGACTCGACGAGCATCTGACAGAGCTCCTTTTCCTGCTTCGGGGTGAAGTCAGACGGAACACCTACAACACAGCGTATCTTCTCGGCATCGCCAACCGCGCGCATCGCGCTCGCGATAACCTCTCTCGTTATCTGATGGTCGAAGAGGAGCCCGTTCTTAAAGGGTCTGACAAGCATGCCCTCCGAGATGTCCTCGCCCTCCTTACCGTACATAAGAGCATCGGCACCAACGGCAATTATACGGCGCTGATCGGGTCGCGGCTGCTTATAGACGAGCGCAACGGATGGCTCTCGGTATATCTCAGCAATACAGTCGCTGATGGTGATATTGGCGTAACCAAGGTCGAGACCTATCTTCGTTACCATGCCGTACTCCTTTCTGTCGTTTATGCCCGGATGAAAATAATTATAATACAAAGCGCGTGAAAATTCAAGTGCTTTTCAAATATTTAAGCTTTTATCTGTCTTTGTCGAATTCCGCCCTGAGGCGCGACTTAAGAGTGGTGTACCTCTCCACCTCGCGATTATTGGATATCATCTTATAGGGGATATCGCTTCTGCCGACAAGAATGACCATCCTCTTCGCACGCGTCACCGCAGTATAGAATAAGTTCCTCGTCTGAAGCATGGGCGGACAGTAATACATCGGTATGATAACAACGGGATATTCGCTGCCCTGACTCTTATGAACGGTGATGGCATAGGCTAGCTCGAGCTCGTCGAGCTTCTCAAATTCATACTTTACAAGTCTGTCGTCAAACCTGATCTGCATAAATTTATCTGCCGTATTTATCATTTCTATCGTTCCGATATCACCGTTAAAGATGCCGATGCCCTCGATCCCGCACTTCTCCCATTCGATCTCATAATCGTTCACTACCTGCATCACGCGGTCTCCCTCGCGGAAGACTGTAGAGTGTGCGGTGTGCTCTTTTTTAAGCTTTGCCGGTGGATTTATCCTCGCCTGAAGCTCTCGGTTAAGGACGTCTACACCGCCGTATCCGCGCCTCGAGGGAGTGATTATCTGTATCTCGTCGCGTATGGATTTTCCGTACGCCTTAGGCAATCTTTCGGTAATAAGGCTTGCGACCGTATCGGCTATCGTGCGCTCGTCCTCTCTGCGAACAAAGAAGAAATCGCGGTCTACGGAACCGAGCACCGGGGGCTTGCCCTGATTTATCAGATGTGCATTCGTAATGATAAGGCTCTCCTCGGACTGTCTGAACACCTCGGTAAGCCTTACCGTAGGTATCGTACCCGAGGATATGAGATCAGCAAGGATATTACCCGCACCGACACTCGGCAGCTGATCAAAGTCACCGATAAGAACGAGTCTCGCGCCTCTTGGCATCGCATAAAGCAGCGCGTGCATAAGTGTAAGGTCTATCATCGATGCCTCATCGACGATGACGACCTCTTCATCGAGCGGAAATCTCGCATTGCGGTTAAAGCGCGTTGTGTTAGCCTCCGTGCGCTCCATCTCGAGAAGTCGGTGAATGGTCTTCGCCTCCTCGCCCGTCGTCTCGCTGAGCCTCTTTGCCGCTCTGCCCGTAGGTGCCGCAAGCACCGTATCTATGCCCGTATCGTGGAATATGGATATAAGCGCCTTTACTATCGTGGTCTTTCCCGTACCCGGGCCGCCCGTTATGATGGTCACACCGCCCTCAAGGCTGCGGTATATCGCCTCTCGCTGAAGGCTGGCATAGGTCACGTTCATTCCGACCTCGACCTTACGCATGAGACTCATGATATCGTCTCTCGGCATTGTAACCGCCTCGCGGCTCATCTGATATAGCCGCTTCGCAACGAATGCCTCCTTATAGCCTACATCGGCGGTCATTATGTACTCAGATTCTCCCTCTCGGTATAACTCGAGCTCATCGGTAGTCAGGAAAAGCTCTATTGCCCGAGAGACGGTATCCTCACCGAGGTCAAGCAAATTCGACACAGCGCAGACAAGTTTCCCTCGAGGCAGACAGGTGTGTCCGTTAGCACCCGCGTTGTATTCGAGTATATATTCTATACCTGCGCGTATCCTCTGCTCTCCGTCCTTCGGATATCCGAGAGAGGCAGCTATCGCATCCGCTTTATCAAAGGGGATGCCCATCTCACCCTCGCACAGAACGTAAGGGTTATCTCTGACGATACCCACGGCAGATGCTCCGAGCTGCTTATAAACTCTGTTTATCTCACCCGTGCCGATGAAATCCTTGAAGAATATCATTACGTTGCGAAGCTCACTCTGACCGCGGAAGCTCTCGGAAATGGCTCTCGCCTTCTTTGCCGTAATACCGGGGATATCCGTCAGCCACTCGGGGTGGTTCTCGAGCACGTCAAAGGTATCAAGTCCGTACTTATTTGCGATCTTCAGTGCGGTCACGGGACCTACGCCCTTGACCGTTCTAGAGGAGAGGTACTGTATGATGCCATCAATCTCCTTAGGCAGAGATTTCTCATAGCTCGTAAATGCAAACTGCGCTCCGAACTCACGGTGATAGGTCATACTGCCCGTAAGCTTTACTATCTCGCCCTCAGCGGGAGAGGCTATGATGCCTACCGCAGTAACGAGTCCTCCGTCATCGCCAAGCACCTCGAGGACGCTATAATCGTTCTCATCGTTTCTGAAAACGATATTTTCTATCTTACCCGATAACACCTTAACGGCTCTGTCGATATTCAAGACGCATCCTCCCGATATTTGATAAGAATATTATAGCAGTTATCAGCCCTCAAATCAAGGGCTTTTATAATGAATTATAAAAAAGAGAAGACCGAGGGGTAATCCCGATCTTCTCCTATGTAAATGATATCGGTTCAAGTGATACCGTTAATAATGCAACGATATCAGCCTAAGCAAAGAGCCTTAAGCTCGTCTGCGATATCGCACTCCTCCCATTTTACGCCGAGATCCTCTCTGCCCATATGACCGTAAGCCGAGAGCTCCTTGTAGATGGGTGCCTTAAGTCCGAACTTCTTTATGATAGCTGCGGGACGAAGGTCGACAAGCTTAGCAACTGCCTCGGATATCTTCTCCTCGTCACATACTGCGGTGCCGAAGGTCTCGATCATAACAGATACGGGACGGGCAACACCGATAGCGTATGCGATCTGTACCTCACACTTCTTTGCAAGTCCTGCCTTAACGATATTCTTCGCGACGTAGCGCGCTGCGTAGGATGCACTTCTGTCAACCTTGGTGGGATCCTTACCCGAGAAGGCGCCGCCGCCGTGTCTTGAGTATCCGCCGTATGTATCAACGATGATCTTTCTGCCGGTGAGGCCGGTGTCGCCCTGAGGGCCGCCGATAACGAATCTGCCCGTGGGGTTAACGTAGATATTTACCTTACCCTCGATAAGCTCCTTCGGAACTACGGGGAAAATAACGTTCTCGATGATGTCCTTACGGATGGTCTCGGGCTCTATCTCCTTGCTGTGCTGAGCCGAGATAACGATAGTATCAACTCTCTTAGGCGCACCGTTCTCGTACTCAACGGTGACCTGAGTCTTACCGTCGGGACGGAGATAGGAGAGCTTACCGCTCTTTCTCACCTCTGTAAGCTTTTTCGCAAGCTTGTGCGCAAGAGAGATAGGAAGGGGCATAAGCTCGGGGGTCTCGTCACAAGCGAAGCCGAACATGATTCCCTGGTCACCCGCACCCGTATTGAGGTCATCGGTCTCCTCACCGCTCTTTGCCTCGAGGCAGTTGTCTACGCCGAGAGCGATATCCTCGCTTTGCTCGTGGATAGCGGTCATGACCGAGCAGGTATGGCAGTCGAAGCCGTACTTTGCTCTGTCGTATCCGATCTCCTCTACTGTCTTACGGACGATGGCCTGATAATCAACCTTCGCATTAGTGGTTATCTCACCCATAACGGTGATGCTGCCCGTAGATGCGAAGCTCTCACAGGCTACGCGGCTATCGGGATCCTCAGCGAGGATAGCGTCGAGGATGGCATCGGATATGCGGTCACAGATCTTATCGGGATGTCCCTCGGTGACCGACTCGGAAGTGAATAAGTATTTCTGCATTTTATAAATCCTTTCAGCCTATCAAAAGAAAAACAGGAATTGCGCGGCAACTCCTGATAAACGATCTACTCATCTATCAGGATTTAGCACCTTATTATAAACAGGTTGCCGGGCTTCACAGGGCCAGTCCCTCCGCCACTCTTGATAAGCAATATTATTTTCTTGTAGAAGAATTATAACATAAAACGACAATAAAATCAATAGGTTTTACGATATTTTCTCCGAACGAGCGAAAAAACCGATTCTTTCACGCCTGACGGTAAGCGAAAACCATACAAGCTATGCACGGTACTCACAAAAATGGGACTCCCGTTTGAGAGTCCCACTGTCTTTATAAAATTATATGCTTCGGAACCCCGTTCTCAAAATACGGCATAGCCTCGCCAACGATAAGAGGTCTGAGGTATTCCACGCAATCATCGGTAACATAGTTACCGCTTTCATTAATATATTCCGCGGGAACGCCCTTGACACCGTTCGCGATACCGCCGATATCGGCAGAGCCGACCGATACGGAATATTCCTCGCCCCCCTCACGGATAAATGTCATCATAACGCCCGTTTTACCCGAGAGAGCCGCAGCTACGGCACCTCTGCCGACAAGGTCGGACTCGGTAAGGTCTGTGAGTGACGCGATATGAGAGGCACAGCGCTGAGGAAGGTTAAGCTCTATCGAGCGTACCTTGCAGCCTATTTCAGCCTTGACTATACCCTCGAGCACCTTGCCCGCGCCGGAGAGCTGCTTATGTCCGAAGGCATCGAGCGTGCCGCCCTTGGCACCGAGATATTCTCCATCTGCTGTTCTTATTCCCTCGGATGCGCAGACGAGCACCGCAGGATGGATCGAGAGCCTATCCTTTACGTCCTTTATAAAGGCATCGACGTCAAATGCTCTTTCGGGAAGGTATATAAGGTCTGGACCGATGCCGTCATTCTGCCCTGCAAGTGCCGCCGATGCGGTAAGCCAGCCTGCATCCCTTCCCATTATCTCGACTATCGTTACAGCAGGAATAGTGTAGACTGCAACATCGCGAAGTATTTCCTTGACGGTGGTTGCAATAAATTTAGCCGCAGAGCCGAAGCCCGGGGTATGGTCGGTCACGGGAAGATCGTTGTCTATTGTTTTGGGTACACCCACGACCTTTATCTCGTAGCCGTTATCCTTGGCATAATCCGAGAGCTTCAGAACGGTATCCATAGAATCGTTGCCGCCTATGTAGAAGAAATATCTTATGTTGTATTTCTTCAGAATTTCAAGTATTTTCGAGTAGGTCGCGGCATCCTCGAGATGTCCCTTAAGCCTTCTTCTGCACGAGCCGAGTGCAGCAGCCGGGGTCCTCTCGAGAAGCTTGAGCTTCTCTTCGGTATCAAAGGCATCAAAAAGGTCGATAATTCTCTCCCCGAGGAAGCCCTCTATTCCGTTTCTCATTCCGTAGAGAGTGCCTATAACACCGCTATCTCTTGCATCGATAGCACCTCTTATGACACCCGCGAGTGTCGCGTTTATTGCGGCGGTCGGTCCGCCTGACTGTCCAACTACCGCATTTCCTATCAAAGCCAACATATATCTGCTCCCTTCTCGTGTTTACGACCATATTTTAACATATCGGGAGAGCTTTTGCAAGGCTTTTCAGGAGTATTCGTCAATAGCGGACAGTCTTAAATGAGAAAGCGCGGTTTTAAGATAGCTTTCCTTATCGAACGAGTAGTCACCGTAATATGCGTGCTCATACAGATCTATCGCGAGCAAAGGCGTACCACGGCTCATTACCGTCTTTGCATCACGCTCAGCGAAAACGGTGATACCGCGTTTAGTATTCAAAAGCCCCACAAAGCCGCACCCAAGCTTCATTCCCTCTATGAAAAGCCTATGGAGCAGTGACGACTCCGAGCCGAAAAGCTCTCGTACAGCCGTTGACTGCTGAAAGCTCCCTGCACAGAAGGAATGAAAGTAGACGCTATGAAGCCTTTCAAGTCCGAATAGCTCAAGCTCCTCCCCATTCAAGCGCCTCGATGCTCTGTACCAGAGCTTCTCGTGACAGCTGTATTCGTCCACACCGCCAAACAGAGTTATTCCCGTGCGTTTTTCGGTAAGAGAGCAGGCGTGGCGCAGCCGCTCGTGATATTCCTTGTGCTTTGAAAGCTCCTCATCTGTCAGAAAGGTCAACATACTTCACCTCACATAAAACGTGGCAAAAAGAATAGCCCCCACCAGTATATGACGGGGGCATAATTATTGAAATCGTTTAATGCATCAGTGCCGGTTATTGTTGTTTAACCTAAAGATTAATTTTCGGAAATAAATCAGCCGATAAGCTCCTTTTCCGTATAGGTGTACTCCGTGTTACAGAAGCGGCAGACTGCGGTAAGCTCGCGCGGCTTGCCCTCAGCCTCCTGCTCGTCAAGAAGATTCTTTAACTCGGTCACACCGAGGCTCTTTATCTTCTTTCCCATTCTCTCGCGGGAGCAGTCGCAGGAGTACTCCACCTCAAGGGTGTCGAAGATATCGTAAGGAACATCCTTCATTGCGATGTCGGCTATCTGCTCGTTGGTCATACCGAGCTCAAAGAGCTGCGACACGTTTGTAAGTGCCTGTGCGTTACGCTCAATAAGATCAACGGTAGCATCATCGGGGAACGGGAGAAGCTGAACCAGAACTCCGCCTGCGGAGAGGCAGGTATAGTCCTTGTCCACCCTCACACCGAGAGAAAGGAGCGTCGGAACCTGCTCACTCATCGCGAAGTAGGTCGCGATATCCTCGGCTATCTCACCCGTCACGATCTCGGTCATACCTGTCTGGGGATCTCCCGCACCCACCGACTTGACGAACGAGAGCGTTCCCCTGCCGACCGCGGCGCCTACGTCAAGCTTACCGTTCGGCTTCTTCGGTGGATTTGCAAGAGGGTTCTCGATATAGCCCTTGACGTTTCCGAAGTAGTCACCGACAGCAATAATTCTTCCTGCCTCGCCGTCTCCGTCAAAGCTGATGCTGACGGTATCTCCCGCCTCGGGGAGCATCGTTCCTATCATCGATGCGGCGGTCACCGTTCTGCCGAGCGCGGCAGTTGCGGTGGGTGATGTTTTATGAGCCTCACGCATCTGATTTATCATATTTCGGGAGTTAATTACGAGCAGTCTTGCAGAACCGTCCCTTGTCATTGCGCGAAGCATAGTTGATTTTTGGTTAGCCATTTGCGTTCTCCATCGTATTATTTTTCTTGCATCTTGCCGCGATATATATCCTCTCGTCATCATCGGTGGCGGTGGTAAAATCAAAATCCGAGTAGGCTCCGATGAACTCAAAGCCCGCATCGGAAAGCTGTCTTTTCAGTGCTCGCAGAGAGTACATTCTCTCACTTTGCACCTCATCGGAGCGAAGATATTTTCCGTCCTCGTCCTCTTCAAAAACGGTGATATAAAAGTCGCAGATCTTGGTTTTTTCGTTGTAATAGTTCTGCCATACGAGCATCGAATTTTCGTTCTCGAAAACGTAGGAACTGTTGCCGTAGATGCGCTCGAACTTCCCTTTTCCGTTGACGTCAAAGATAAACAGACCGTCAGGGGATAGATAGTTATGAACGAGCGAAAGGCACTCGGCAAGATCGGCGGGTGCGGTCAGATGATTGATGCTGTCAAGGCAAGATACCGCAAGCTCGACCGTGCCGTAAAGCTCAAACTCTCGCATATCCTGGCATAGCCAGAGCATTTTATCCGAAAGACCCTCTCTGTCCGCTCTCTCGCGTGCGGTGTCGAGCATCTCGGGTGAGTAGTCAACGCCCGTCATATCGTATCCGCGCTTAGCGAGCTCGAGAGTCATGCTTCCCGTACCGCAGCCGAGGTCGAGGACAAGCTCTGTTTTGCCTCTTCCCTCTTTCTTTACTATCTCTTCGATAAAGTCGGCCCAAGCCGAGTAATCGATATCTTTATTCACCTCGTCATAGACGGGTGCGAGCATACCGTATATCATTATAGCACGCCCTCCCTAACTCTTTCAAGTATTTCATCAGCTAAAAGTCTGTCGGTGGCATAAGCCTCGCGCAAAAGCTCCGCGGGGATATACTCGTCGTACTTCGAGAACACGGGACACTCGCTGTCGCTGACAAGCGTATGAGTATCAAGTCCCTCGCGCTCGATGGCGCTCATTATGCTCTCGGTGAGGTGCTTGCCTGCATCGCCCTTTGCCTTAAAGGTGATGTAGCAGCATCCCTCGCTCTGTATGTCAGAGATGCCGAGCTCGCCTGCGTGACGCTGAAGAAAGCGTCTGACTGTCCTAAAGGACAGTGTACCGAGCCACGGGAAGTAGCAATAGCTCTGACCGCCGAGGAAAACGATATTCTTCTCGTCCATTTTCGCAGCCCTTGCCACTCTTCTCGCGTTCTCGAGTCTTGACCTTGCGTTCTCTCCGAGGAATGGATACTCGCGGCTGCCGAAGAGCACGTCACGCATTGCGAGAAGAACCTTCGTGTGTATCTCACCGCTGTCACCCGGCCAGGAGACCTCCATCTTTCCGTCAACCGACTTTACAAATATAAGTCTGCGAGGAAGGTCTATCTCCTTGACCTCCCATACTCGTCCGGCAAGAGCAAATCTGTCGCCTACCGGGGGCGGTGTGGTTATCGTACCTATTTCCTCACTGTCGCATCTTACGGTATAGTCCTCACTGTCCTTAAAGACTGCGTAGAACTTAAAGGAATTGATTATTCTCTCGCCCTTAAGTCCGATGATAAGCCCCTTCAGCTCGGTGAGCTCGAGATATTCATCGTTTATCATAGATACGAGCAGTGCTCGGTATACGTCACGGCCGAGAGTTGAAAGAGGCGGCAGTGATAAAACGCGCTCTGCAAGAGCCTTGGGAGTCATCTCGCCCTGCGAAGCAATAATGCTGAGCGTCTGGTGGAATGCAAGACTGAGGGGCATCTTCTTCACCCTCGGCGGCTCAATAAAGCGCTCGGCTGTATAAAGGTCTATGAGCGCTATTCCGCGAAGAAGCTCCCACGGAATAAGCTGAGGCAACGGTACATTCGGCAACGGTGTCTCCTCGCGGTAAAGCATGAGCATCTCGGGCGGTGAGCCTCGTCTGCCAGAGCGGCCTAGCCTCTGTAAAAAGGCGGAAACGGTAGTAGGTGAGCCTATCTGAGCAACTCTGTCGAGCTTTCCGATATCTATACCGAGCTCGAGCGTTACGGTAGCGCATGTAACAGCTGAGGTGACTGTATCGTCCTTCATCGTTTCCTCGGCATCCTCGCGAAGCGAGGCGGAGAGATTTCCGTGGTGGATATAGAAGATGTCCTTATCGCCTCTTGCACGGCATATCTGCCTCAATGTCGCGGTGACGTACTCGGTCTCCTCGCGCGAGTTTGAGAAAACTATCGCCTTCTTGCCGTAAAGACTATCGTAGAGGTATTCGTAGCCCGCATCAAGCTTTGCCCTGCCTCCTCTGTCAGTCTGCTCAGCAGTGGAGAGCGAGGTATCGGGTGACTGAAGCTCGTTCGGGTTCTGTATATAAAAGTGCTCAAGACCGAGCCGCCATTTAAGCGGTGCTCTTTTCGGTATGGGTGCCTCGGTATCTCTGCCGCTGCCCGCACCGAGCCAATCGGATGCGACCCTCAGGTCACCGACCGTTGCGGATAGTCCGACACGTCGCGGAGAGTGACCGATAAGCCGTGAGAGGCGCGAAAGCAGACAAATGACCTGATCTCCTCTGTCACTTCCGATGAGAGCGTGTATTTCGTCTATAACAACGTACTTAAGCTTTCCGAAAAGTCTCGGTATATCGTTCGCACGGTTTATGAGCATCGATTCGAGCGACTCGGGGGTTATCTGCAAAATTCCCGATGGGTTCTTCAAAAGATTCGTCTTATGAGATGCGCCTACGTCACCGTGCCAATGCGTCAAGGTGATGCCCGTCATATCGAGAAGCTCGTCAAGCCTTTTGAACTGATCGTTGATCAGCGACTTGAGCGGTGCGATGTAGAGCACCGATATTCCCGTCTGATAGTCGGGAGTTTCTATAATATCCGAGATTATCGGGAAGAATGCCGCCTCGGTCTTTCCCGATGCGGTAGACGAGGAAAGGAGAAGATTCGACTTCGTTTCAAATATCACGCGGGCGGCATCGAGCTGAATATCTCTTAGCTCACGCCAGTTGTGTGAATAGATATATTCCTTTATAAATTCGGGAAATCTCGCGAAAACTCTATCCGCTTCAGTCATCGTTTTTCTCCTTTCTGCCTTGAATTATAGCTCGATATCAAATAAATCTATCTTTCTTGTGCTGGTTTGCGTGGGCGCTGCATCACCGGTGTATCCGCCCTCCGTTACCATCCCCGACTCGTCGCTATCACGATCAAAATTAAGCTTGCGGAGAAGCTCCGAGAAGCGAAGCTCCTTATTGTCTCTTAAGATGTTAAGCAGCGTCAGATAGTCGCGTATTATCTCACGCGGAGTGATGAGCTCCTCTGCGCCCGCACGGGTAAGTGCGTGGTTCATAAACTGCTCAATCTCGGAGTCCGAGAGTGGCGGCTCGCTCACACCCTCGCGCTCGGCATAAAGCTTAGTTAATCTCTTTACGAGAGCGAAGAGCTCGTTGTCGGAAAGGCGTCTGAGCCTGATTACGGGCTCGGAAAGAGATCGGTATCCGAGCTCCGCATACTTGGTGTCGCGGAGTCTGGAGCGCAGGGCGTCATAGCTGAACAGACCGCGCCTCGTGTCCTCGAGGAACTGCGGCGTGCCCCCGAAAATAAAGCCGAGGCTCCCCGCTCTGCCCTGGAGCGTATCGTTGAATATTGAGAGAAGCTTCTCGTAATTTGCCTCTCTTGAAATTCTGTTAGGTATCTTGTAGAGGTTAACGCACTCATCAATAAATACGATAAGTCCCGAATAACCGAGCTTTACCGAGAGCGATGAAAGAAGCTTTATAAAGTTATACCAATTGTCATCGTCAATAATAGAGCTGATGCTGAATCCGAGGGCACACTTTGCCTCGGTCTTTGTGGAATACTCGCCTCTGAGCCAACGCAGACAGGCGGTGCGCTTCTCGCCGTCATCGTTTATAAGCGCGGTATAGTATTCGCTTAACACTCTTGCAAAATCGAAGCCGCCTACGTCACCCTCGAGCTCCGAGAGCATCGCGAACACTCTCTTTCGCAGTTCTGTTACATACTCGGTGCTATCCGGGCTGATGCCCTCGGATATAAGCTCGGTGCGAAGTCCCGTATAATAGCGCGAGAGCACGGTAGGAAGTGCTCCACCGTCGGGGCTAGCCTTTATAGCTAAGTTGGTCATAAGCTCGCGATAGGTCGCAACACCCGCACCGTTCGTGCCCGTAAGTCTGCGCTCGGGTGAAAGGTCTGCATCCGCGCATATGAAGCCGCGGTCAAGCGCGTATCCGCGAATAAGCTGAATAAGGAAGCTCTTTCCCGAGCCGTATCTTCCTATAAGGAAGCGGCAGAATGCTCCGCCATCGGCTACGGTATCGAGATTATCAAGAAGCGAGCCTATCTCCTCTATTCTGCCGATGGCAATATAGGGTGCTCCGCTCCTCGGTACAACGCCTGCGGCAAGCGAGGAAAGGAGCGTATTAAGTATTCTTTTCGGTATTTTCACTTCTGCCTGGTTAGCCAAATCCGTATATCCTCTCTGTAATCGTCAATGATCTGCCATCCATCGGCGGACGGCTCGAATATAATATCACCGAAGCCCTCGAGAAATGCCTCGTTCACGCGCTCGGCAATAGTGTCAACGGGCGTACTCAGCCCCAAGGGGGCTGTCCCATCGTATAGAGCCCTGACGAGGGCTATATCCTCGGCGCTAAGGCCGTAGGTATCGGGAGCCTCGTCTGACATAGGCTCGGTGCAGGTGCTCTCGCTAAACGAAGTGCCCAAAGGCTCGGTATGCTTTCCCAACTTTTCACCGGGCTCGGTGATTTCTTCGCGCATATCGGGATCCGGGCGAGGAACACCGATCTCCAACTCTCCGTGAGAAGTGGGAGCGGATACGCTCTCCTCGTCGACAACGAGCCTTGCCGTGGTGGTCCACGAAAGCCGCTCGATCTCGTCGGCACCGTCATGCGACATTGCGACCGAGGGTGCCTCATAGAGCTTCTCATAGGCGGGTCTTGACTCGACCATACGCCTGTGCTGCTCTTGTTTCATATATTTATCGAAATAGCGGTCTATTATAGCCTTGTACTCCGTGGGCAGCTCCTTCGTCGCGAGGCGCGACTTCACACCGAGGAGCTGACGTAGCTTATTCTCGGTATAGCGCACTGCGGCAGTGACCGCGGCGCGTGTTTCGGTATCTCCCGTGAGCGAGATATATTCTATCTCGAGCTTGCACTTAACCGAGTGGGTACAGAGCGAATTCGGGAATGCATCGCGCACGAGGGTGCTCGTCTTTTGCTCCTTGCCGAGCACGCGTTTATTCCATATCTCGGAAAGCAAAAGATACATAGCTTTCAGCATATGGTCGCGGTAGGATGAATTCGTCAGGGTCGATGCCGACATACCGTCACACTCGCCCGCGTATTTTCCGCGCCGCCAATCGTAATCCGAAAGGTAGGCAATAAGCGCCTCGGTGCCTGATATACCGACCTCGTTTATATCCGAGAGGTAGAACTCCTTCAGGGGCGCTGTGCTTATGCAGTCGAAAAGGAAGCCCGAAAGAAGCTCAGACGGCAGCTTGATACCGTGGACAAGGCAATAATCCTCTACCCATATAGAGAAATATAGGTCTATCCTCGGCAGAGCCGAGCGGTACTCGCGCCAAGCGTGGCAGAGCAGCCTTATGCCCTCCTCGGGCGGTATTTTGTCGGGCAGGTTAAGTATCTCGTACACATAGAGGTAGAGATAGGAATAATCGGTCTTTAGGTATCTGCCGTGCCTTATCTCGGAGCGCCAATAGAAGTAATAGCTCTTCTCTGAGGGCGTGAGATGGGCGTACTGCGGCATGTATGAATAAAACTGTGCAAAATCGCACCTCGGTGCGTTGTAATCGAAGTAAAGCAGTGCCGACTTGCGGAAGCTATCGTAAAAATCGTATTTATCGATAAACTTCTTGACCGTAACGCGCTTGATAAGCCCCATATCCGTAGGATAATAGGTGCTGTCATCGGTGCTTCTCACACCGCGCGAGACCTCGGTGAGTCTGCGCTCCGCCTCGTCGCGCTCGTCGCGCCTCTTTACCTCCTCGGCGGGCGCGTAATCGACCACGGGAGTGTCGGTGGCAAAGGGCGAGAGCCTTGCCGTATTCCTTTTAGGTATCAGTTTTTCAATATCCCAGAAATCGTCTCTCGAATCTCTATCAGACACAGCTCTCACCTCCTTAAAAACTTTAAAATTAAAGTGCTCTTCAGTAACTCAATATTATAGCACAAAAATCGTTATTTGTCAATAAAAAGGGGGAAAAGATGGGGTGGATGGGGTGGATATGGTGAAAAAGATAATTGTGCTTCAACTTTATTTCGGTAATTATCGGGTATTTGACCACGCAACCGATGTTAAAATATTTTTTCAAATGCTGTTTACTTTTTTCGTTCAGTGTGTTATAATGAGCTTGTCACACAAACTGAATAATCGGCTTTAGGGGTATTTTTTCGTTATGGGGATACTATACCCTTTTTTAGGCATACTTAAATCATCTTGGATTTGGTAAAAATGCAGACTCCACTATGGTTTGAGTATGGCTGAATATTCCTATTCCGATTAGTTTGTGTGACGACAATCGGAGTGTGCATTTTTCGTGCGGCAACTTCGGTTGCCGCACTTTTTAATTCATAAGGAGAAAAAAGAGAAAAATGAAAATCAAAGAACCCTACGAAGCCCCATGTATCAGTATACTCGTGTTGCTCGAAGCCGATATTATAACGAGCTCGGGCGGAAACGATATCGGAGAAGATCCCGGTGAGAATGATGGAGAATGGATGTGATAAAAATGACAAGAATAACTGTGAAAAGAAAAATTTTAACGCTTATTTTGCTTATTATGACACTCGCGACAATGGTCTGTATCTTATCGGTCACGTCCTTCGCAAATGAGTCGAAGCCTTCGCTTTCGATCAATAAGTTTAATCTCGTCTTTGAGGATAATGTCTATCTTAAATATGCGGTTAAACTCGATGGAGTTGATGATGATAATGTCAACTCATCAAATATTGGGATGCTCTACTTTACGGAGCCGCAATCCGATTATATCAAGGGCAACGAGGATTTTGCATCTGGCGTTGTCGGACATACAACCATAGACGGAGCAAAGCACTACACCTTTGAATACAGAAAAATTTCCGCAAAGCAGATGACCGATTATATTTACTCGGTTGCATACCTCGAGCTTGACGGTGAGATATACTACAGCGCACCCGCAAAGTACAGCGTTCTGGAATATGCGTACTCGAAGCTTGGAAAAACGGGTAAAGCAAGCGATAACGACGACTTCAAGTCGTTACTAACAGCCACTCTCGAGCAAGGAGCCGCTGCTCAAAAATACTTCAAATACAATACAGATAGGCTCGCGAATGACGAATACTATATGGTTGAGGTGATCGGCGGAGTACTTGAGGACGGATTCACGAGCGGGCTTTACCATAACGGACAGACAGCAACTCTGACAACGACGTATAGCGATGATCAGCTTATATGCGAAAGCTGGCTTAACAGTGCCGGAAATACCGTTTCTCATGAGCGTTCATTTAAACTTACTGAGTTCAGCGCAAACGAGACCTACACTATTACCAATTATGTAAATCACACAAGCGTTATCGATGATCCTGTAGCTCCAACGTGTACCGAGCAGGGATTAACCCAAGGAGCGCACTGCTCTGAGTGCGGTGAAACGCTCATAGCGCAGCAACCGATCGCAGCTGCTCACTCTTATTCTGCTGCAATCGTTATTCCGACTGCAACCGACGACGGATTCACAGAGCACACTTGCACTTCATGCGGCGATACCTATAGAGATTCCTATATAACGCCCGTTGATTTCGGCGTTAATTCGTTAAACAGAGCATCCGTCGGATTCACCGGTGTGAGCGGCGAGTCTCTCTCCATTCCTGCAGTATTTGAAGAAAACGGTCAATGGTATAGAGTCACCAGCATAACGGTTCAAGCCTTCTACGGTACGGAGCTTTCCAGTGTGAGAATACCTGAATCGGTAACAAAAATATGTGGTTCTGCGTTTAGATATTGTTCTAACCTAAGTAGCGTTGAAATCCCCGATTCCGTTACCGTAATAGATGACCAAGCCTTCGCCGAATGCAGAAAACTGAGTTCTATAAAAATCCCCGGTAGTGTTACAAGCATAGGAATAGGGGTTTTCGCTTCTTCCGGATTAAAAGAAATAACCGTAAGCCCCGAAAACAAAAGTTACACTTCTATTGACGGAAATCTGTTTAGCGCGGATAAAAAAACACTTATTCAGTATGCGACCGGTAAAACCGATAAGAGCTATTCTATTCCCGACACCGTAACATGCATCGCCAACCGCGCTTTCTCCGGAAACTTTTATTTAAAAGAGCTATCAATTCCGGACAGCATCACGTACGTGTCTCCCAACGCTTTCTTCGGCACCAATTTTACTTACAACACTTCTGATGATATCAATTATCTCGGAAACGCAAATAATCCGTACCTTATCTTGGTAAAAGCAACCGACACCTCTATTACCTCTTGCATTGTGGAAAGTAGTACACGAATCATTTACGACAACGCATTTTATGGTTGCAATAATCTTGAAAACGCATACTACCTCGGTACGGAAGAAAGCTTCAGCAAAATCCTGATAGACACCGGTAATTACCGCCTAACCGACGCTAACATGTACTACTACAGCGAGTCGAGACCTACCACCGAAGGCAGCTTTTGGCATTATAATGAAAACGGTGAGATTGAGATATGGGATAAGTATGTAGCGCCCACTCACAGCCAAGGTCTTGCATACGTCGATATGGGAGACGGTACCTGCCATGTCAGCGGAATAGGATCCTGTAAGGACGATATACTTATTATACCGTCCGAGCATAACGGTTTAACTGTAAGCGGAATTGCAATTCGAGCGTTTTACGAGAATAAAACCCTTAAAGAGGTTATAATTCCCGATTCCGTTACCGTAATAGGTGACGAAGCATTTGCTTTTTCGCCAAACATCACAAAAGTTTATATAGGCACCGGTGTAACCAAGATTGGATATAAAAACTTCACACACTGCTACGCGCTTACCGATATTCATATTATGGGCGATATTACTTATATCGGATTTGATGCTTTCCGCAACTGCACGGCACTAAAAGAATTTACAATACCTGAAACCGTTACAGAAATAGATAGTTGTGCTTTCTCTTACTCGGGACTGGAGAGTATCGTAATACCTGCATCTGTCACCGCTTTTTCGGGAAATTACGGACAGCATTTTGCTAACTGCAGAAAGCTTACAACGGTTGTATTCGAGGAAGGCTGTGCGATTACAAAGATTACAACAAGTATGTTCTCATACTGTACAAGTCTAACAGAAATAGCTATACCAAGCACCGTGAAATCGATCGGAAACAGTGCTTTCTACTATTGCACAAGCCTAGAAGAAATAATTATCCCTTACGCCACAACCTCTATCGGTTCTGGTGCTTTTGGGGGCTGTAATAATCTCGTTACAGCAGTATTCAAAAACAATAGCGGATGGAGGTACTCGTCAAGCAGTACAAGTAGCGGAACGGCAATTTCATATAGCGATCTTTATTCCCCGACGACCGCCGCAAACTACCTTACATCTACATACAGCGACAAATATTGGACGCGCAAATAACATAGCGAGCTGATAACTCGCCTGTGTCACCTTAGGTCATAAAAAAACTCGCGGAATATCCGCGAGTTTTTTTACTTGAATTTGGTTTTTCAACTCGATTAACTGCGTCTTTCGACCATTCAAATTTCAATTTTCCTCTTTTGTACTAACACTCAAGGAAATCTAATCAACGTCGACTTATCCCTCATTTTCCTGCTCGGCTGCAGGCTCGGATCGCAGTTCAGCTTCGGTGTTCTGCTTTGGTTTATATACGTAATTCAGAAGAAATACACCGAGGCAGACGAGAATAAGAGAAATGATGAGATTGATGATATGAACGGTGCTCTCGTCAGGGAGAATGAGGGCTGTGAGGAGCACTCCGAAGACGGGAGTCATAAAGCTGAAGATGGTTACACTCGATACGGGATTGTGCTTTAAGAGCACGCCCCAGAGTGCGTATGCTACGGCAGAAAGTGCCGAGAGGTAAACGAATATTGCGACACCGCCGAGGTCGATCATATCGATCTTGCCGCCGAGGCAAAGTGCCGTGATCACCATTACCGCACCGCCGAGGATGAACTGATATCCGCTGATCACAACGGGGTCCTCACTCTTCGAGAATATCTTGATAAGCACAGAGGAAAGTGCCAAGGATATTGCCGAGAAGAGTACGAAGCCGTCGCCCATAAGATTCATCGAGAAGTCAAGTCCGTTAAGGTTTACGGCAATGATGCCGAGGAAGCCTATCACGCAGGCTATTACCTTCTTCGGTGTGAGCTTCTCCTGCTTGAAGATAAGCGCGGAGATAAGAAGCGCGAAGAACGAGGATGAGCCCGAGATGACCGTGCCCTTTGCACCCGAGGTGTTGGCAAGTCCGACGTAGAAGAAGAAATACTGCACTATCGTCTGAAATACTGCTACCGTCGCCACCTTCGGCATATTGCTAAGCTTCGGGTAGAGGAGCTTTTTTCTCGCTATGCTATAAATAGCTACGGTAAGCACACCCGCAAAGAAGAAGCGGATGCCCGCGAAGAGGATGGTAGAGGGGATATCGGGTGATGCGTTCTCGAACATCACGCGGTAGCCGAGCTTAATAAACGGTGTCGCGCTGCCCCACAGGGCGCAGCAAAGTATCGCACCGAGGGTGACGAATATCGGGTTTGTGAAAAGTCCTTGCTTTTTAGTTTCCATTGTATACTCCATAATTAAAACGTCATACGCTCCTGACCGCAAAGGCGCGGACGCCTTCCTTTTTTAACTCATCTGCCGCGAAGGATGCCGCCTCATCGGTATCAAAGATACCGAACACCGATGATCCGCTGCCGCTCATGAGCGAAAGACGTGCACCGAGCTCACCGAGCCTCGCGAGAATTGATCTCGCACCCGGTGTGTCCTTCAGGATAACGCTCTCAAAAATGTTATATAACCGTTCGGGGCGTTCACCGCCCGAAAGATACTCTAAAAGCTCTCCGTATTCCTTATCCGCACTATGCGGTACGGTTCCGTCGAAGCTCGCATACTCGCGGTCGAGTGCGGAATACGCCCGAGGCGTCGACACGTGCTCACCCGAAGAAGCAATTACCGCGCTGAGGCGAATGTCCGTCGCTAGCCTAGTGATACGCTCTCCTCTGCCCTCGCAGAGTGCGGTACCGCCTATGAGGCAATACGGCACATCGCTGCCAAGCTCTGCCGCCATCGAAAGAAGCACTCTGTCGGTACAGGGTCTGCCAAACAGACGGTTGAGGGCTCTCAGCGTAGCTGCGGCATCGGACGAGCCGCCGCCAAGACCAGCGGCAACGGGTATATGCTTTTCGAGCTTTATGTAGATATCTGCTGTGATAGCCATTCTCTCGAGGAAAAGCTCCGCTGCCATGTATACGAGATTTTTTTTGTCGGTGGGCAGGCGATAGCCTCCGCTCACACTGACCCGTATGCTCCTTTTGTCGCGCCCGTGGAGTGTAACGGTGACCTCGTCTGACAAGGAGAGCGAATGCATAACGCTCTTTATATCGTGAAAGCCGTCCTCGCGAAGCCCGAGGCACTCGAGGTGCAGATTTATCTTTGCGTGAGCCGACTCCTTTACTGCCTGCATAGCCGTTCCCCTTTCTCGTAATTAACACCAACACTGTAGTGGTCAAAAAAATAAAAGCACGGAGTGCCTCTATTTCGTCTTGCGATTACCATTATACACTATCGAAACAAAAAAATCAACCGCAAAAGGCATCCACGAGGTGTAAAAGAAGAAAAAATGCCGCATTTTATTTAAATATAAGAAAAAACCTCTTGACAAGGGGCGAAAAATATGTTAAAATCTCTTGGTAGTTCGGACAAAGGGTCCGACTCCTTGCCACCAAAGGGGTGGCCAAAAGACCAGAAGGAGGTATAATCAGATGGAAAAGAAGATCGGTTCTTACGAAACTCTCTTTGCTATCAGCGGTAACTATTCCGACGAGGAATACAAGGCTGTTCTCGAGAAGTTCGTAGCCCTCGTTAACGACAACGCTACCGATGTTAACGTTGACGAGTGGGGTAAGAAGAAGCTCGCATATCCTATCAACTACATTACTGAGGGATACTACGTGCTCCTTACCTATAAGAGCGAACCCAGCTTCCCCGCTGAGCTTGACCGTGTGTTCGGTATCACTGAGAGTGTTATCCGTTACATGACCACGACCAAGTGCGAGGTTGCAGCTAAGGCTGAGGCAGCAGTTGCTGTCGAGGCTCCCGTCGAGGTTGAAGCAACCGAGGCGTAATTATTATTGATTTGGAGGCGGAAAAATGGCAAGCTTCAATAAAGTTATTCTCATCGGCAACATGACTGCCGACCCCGAGCTTAAGCAGACTGCAAGCGGTCTTTCCGTATGCTCGTTCTCTATCGCGGTCAACCGTCGCTTCACTAAGGGCGCGGATCAGAACCAGCCTACCGTTGATTTTATCAACATTGTTGCATGGAGACAGAATGCTGAATTTGTCAGCCGCTATTTCAAGAAGGGTAATCCTATTCTCGTCTGCGGTCAGCTTCAGACCAGAAGATGGCAGGATAACCAGGGTCAGCAGAGAACGGCTGTCGAGGTAGTAGCCGACGAGGTTACCTTCGTAGCTCCTGCTAACCAGAACGGTGCGGCTCCCGCAGTTGGCGGCGGTGCGTATACCCCTGAGGCATACGGTACTCCCTCCTTCAACAGTGCTGACACCGCAAGCTTTGAAGAAATTCCTAACGACGAGACTCTTCCCTTCTAATTCGGGTTGACGACGTCCTCGCCCTGCTAGGCTCACTGCAGGTCGGGAAATACAGAAATCGTGAGTCGGAAAGGTTACCAAAGGTACTTTACAATGGAGAGAAACGAATCTCAGCGCCCCGCTTTCCGTCCTAACCACAGAAGAAAGAAGGTTTGTATCTTCTGCCAGGACAAGGTTGAGGCTATCGATTACAAGGACGTTGCTAAGCTCAGAAAGTTCATTTCCGAGAGAGCAAAGATCCTCCCCAGACGTGTATCCGGCACTTGTGCTCTTCACCAGAGAGAGCTCACCACTGCTATCAAGAGAGCACGCCAGATGGCACTTCTTCCCTATATATCCAACTAATATATAAGGTAATAAAGATAAAAAAAGACACTCTGTATTTTGCAGAGTGTCTTTTTTATGCTTTTCGGGTGTCATAAGACAGCTCGAGCTTGGAGGGAGAGTTCGAATCTCTCCACCTCGGGTGGCGGCATTATAACAAAGGGAAAAACAAGTTAAAACAATAAGACACTCTGTATTTTGCAGAGTGTCTTTTTTGTATTCAGGTGAATTATACTATCAAGTGCAACACTTTTAAGAAAAAAGAACACTCATATTGAATCCTGTGTTATAATGAAGTTACCACACACCAAAACAACAAGG
>JAFVZL010000044.1 GCA_017508195.1 Clostridia bacterium
AAGCCCAATGTGGCTTTTTGTATCTATATCATTGAAACAGAAATCGACAAATTTCCATCGCGAAATTTGTTCGCAAATCCCAGATTTGCGGTCGAAATTTATTAATTTCGACTTTCGATTGTCGTTATAATGATTATAGAACGTCGAAAAGGCGAAAAAGCCTTTTCGCGGCTGAACCATCAGCCGAACAAAAAGCCCAATGTGGCTTTTTGTATCTATATCATTGAAACAGAAATCGACAAATTTCCATCACGAAATTTGTTCGCAAATCCCAGATTTGCGGTCGAAATTTATTAATTTCGACTTTCGATTGTCGTTATAACGCGTGCGGGTGTTTCATTACTGTCTGATTATCTGTTTTGCTATATTTGACACACTTTCCGCTTCTTTTTGGACTTTTTCGGTTTTACTGATGTGACAGCCCCATTATTCGAGCTCAAAGGCTCCTGTATAAAGGCTGTAATACTGCCCCTTCTCGGCGATAAGCTCATCGTGACTTCCGCGCTCGATGATCTCACCGTGGTCGAGCACCATTATTACGTCAGAGTTCTTGACTGTCGAGAGCCTGTGCGCTATGACGAATACGGTTCTTCCCCGCATCAGGCTGTCCATACCGCGCGCAACGATCGCCTCCGTTCTGGTGTCGATCGACGAGGTAGCCTCGTCAAGTATCATAACGGGGGGATCGGCAACCGCTGCGCGTGCAATTGCTATGAGCTGCCGCTGACCCTGCGAGAGGTTGGCACCGTTGCCCGTGATCTCGGTAGCATAGCCCTCGGGCATCCTCGTGATGAAGTCATCCGCACCTACGAGCTTTGCAGCACTGATACATTCTTCATCGGTTGCATCGAGCTTACCGTATCTGATATTCTCCATTACAGTACCCGTAAAGAGATTTGTATCCTGGAGAACGATGCCGAGAGAGCGTCTGAGCGCCGACTTGGATATCTTGTTGATATTTATGCCGTCGTATCGGATCTTACCGTCTGCGATGTCGTAAAAACGGTTGATAAGATTGGTTATCGTTGTCTTACCCGCGCCCGTCGCACCGACAAACGCGACCTTCTGACCCGGCTCGGCATAGAGAGTTATATTGCGGAGCACGGGCTTTCCCGGCTCATACTCGAAATCAACGTCAAACATTCTTACGTCACCGCGAAGAAGCTCGTAGGTAACAGTTCCGTCTGAGTGCGGATGCTTCCACGCCCAGATTCCGGTCCTCTCATCTGTTTCGGTAAGGTTTCCGTCATCATCCTTAGTCACGTTGACGAGTGTAACGTAGCCCGCATCCTCTTCCTCGGGCTCATCGAGAAGCTCAAATATCCTCGAGGCACCGGCAAGACCCATTACAACCGCGTTTATCTGGTGAGATACCTGGTTGACGTTACCGGTAAACTGCTTGGTCATGTTGAGGAATGGTACGGCAACCGCAACGGTGAGTGCAAGACCGGAGAATGATACATTCCCCTCGGGAACGGTAAGGCAAAGAATACCGCCCGCGATGGCAACGATAACGTAGAGTATATTTCCTATATTATTAAGAACGGGTCCCAGGGTGTTCGCGTACTTGTTCGCGCGCTCCGCCTCGCGGAAGAGCTCGTCGTTGACTCTGTCAAAGCCCTCTATGCACTCTTTTTCGTGACAAAATACCTTAATGACCTTCTGTCCGTTTATCATCTCCTCGATATATCCCTCGGCACGTCCGATTGCAAACTGCTGCTTCACGAAGTGACGCGCAGAGCCTCCGCCGATCTTTCCTGTCACGAAGAGCATTATAACAACGCCAACGAGAACAACGAGAGTCATCCATAGCGAGAAGTAAAGCATCACAAAAACAAGCGAAACGACAACAATACCTGACATTATTAGCTGAGGAAGGCTCTGAGAAACGAGCTGACGCAGCGTGTCAATATCGTTGGTATAATGGCTCATTATATCGCCGTGGTTATGTGTGTCGAAGTATTTAACGGGCAGACGCTCCATTTTCTTGAACATCTTGTCGCGCAGCTTCTTTAGTACTCCCTGGGTAATAACTGCCATCAGCTGATTCCAGAGAAATCCAGCCGTCAGCGATACCGCATACAGAGAGAGGAGTATGATAATAAAGAATGATACGTCGGAGGCTATCGCATCATAGGCTAGTCCGCCGTCTAGAGCATCGGTAATAAGCTGTATAACGTTCTGCATGAAGATAGACGGAAGGGTCGATATGATCGCAGAAAATGCAATACAGCCAAGGGTCACGGGAAGAAGTACGGGATAGAACGAAAAGACTGTCTTTATAAGGCGCTTCATCGTTCCTTTTTTTGCTTTAGCCTTCATCTTCTGACTACTCATTTCCCTTCACCTCCTCGGTTCCCGCCTTATTCTGCGAGGTGTAGATATCACGGTAGATCTCGGATGTATGAAGAAGCTCTGAATGAGCTCCGACCGCACTGATACGGCCCGACTCCAGGACTATGATCCTGTCTGCATCCTCGACAGAGGAAATTCTCTGCGCGATGATTATCTTGGTCGTATCGGGAATATATTCGCGCATCGCTGCTCTGATACGGGCATCGGTGCGTGTGTCGACGGCACTGGTGGAGTCGTCGAGAATAAGTATCTTCGGCCTTTTAAGCAGAGCTCTTGCTATACAGAGCCTCTGCTTCTGCCCTCCCGAGACATTTGCACCGCCCTGCTCGATGTATGTGTTATATCCCTCGGGGAAGGATTCTATAAACTCATCCGCCGCGGCAAGCCTTGCTGCCTCGCGAAGCTCCTCATCTGTGGCATCCTTATTACCCCAGCGAAGATTCTCAGCTATCGTTCCCGAGAACAGAAGATTCTTCTGAAGCACTACGGCAACGCTGTTTCTAAGCGTTTCGAGATCATACTCCCTCACGTCGATGCCTCCCACCTTGACCGAGCCCTCTGTTACGTCATAAAGACGCGAGATCAGCTGAATAAGTGTGGTTTTCGATGCACCTGTTCCGCTTATTATACCGATGGTTTCACCGCTTTTTATATGAAGGTCGATATCCGAGAGAACGTATCTCTCCGCGTTTTCGGAATACTTGAAGAATACTCCGTCAAAGTCAACAGAGCCGTCCTTGACCTCGGTTATTGCGTTCTCGGGGCTTGTGATCGCGGGAGTCTCGTTAATGACCTCAGCAATTCTTCTGCCCGACTCTGCCGACATCGTGAGCATTACGAATATCATCGAGAGCATCATAAGGCTGGAGAGTATCATAAAGCCGTACGTCAGAAGTGCCGAGAGGTGTCCGACGTTAAGACTCTCGCCGCCGCCCGATACTATCATATAAGAGCCGAAGGAGAGAACGAATACCATGACGATATTCAGACAAAGCTGCATCGCAGGGTTCTGTATCGCAAGAATCCTCTCTGCGCGCGTAAAGTCGCGACAGACCTCCTCCGATGCCCTGCCGAACTTCTCCTCTTCAAAATTCTCTCTTACGAATGACTTCACGACACGGATGCCCTTAATATTCTCCTGCACCGATGAATTCATTTTATCGTACTTTTTGAACACCTTTCTGAATAAGGGCATCGCCTTCCAGATAACAAATGCCAGCACGAAAAGCAGTATCGGCACTACTACCACGAATATCCACGCCATGGGCCCGCCCATAACGAAAGCCATAACGATAGCAAAAATGAACATGAAGGGGGATCTCACCGCAGTGCGGATTATCATCATGTACGCATGCTGAACGTTTGAGACGTCGGTAGTCAGCCTCGTTACGAGAGACGAGGTCGAGAAGCGGTCGATGTTATAGAACGAGAAGCGCTGAGTCGCAACGAACATATCGCGTCTTAAGTTCTTGGCAAAGCCGCAGGAGGCTGTCGAGCAGGTCAGACCCGCAAGTGAGCCGAAGGTGAGCGAGAGAACGGCAAGTCCGGCAACGATTCCGCCGTATACGAGTATATCCTCTATTCTCATTCCGTCCTCGCGCTGGAGCCTGTTGACAAGCTCGGCTATAACCATAGGAATGATACACTCGATGATAACCTCGATAAATACGAGGATAGGCGTTAATATTGACGGAAGCTTATACTCTCTTATGCTCTTGAAAAGAGTTTTAAGCATTGAGTTCCTTTCCCGGGAATAAAAAACATCCCGAACTCTCACCCAAAGGGTGAGATACTTTAACAGAAAGTATTATACACCAAAGCCGACTTATTGTCAATGAACTATGTTTTAAAAATAAACGCCAAATATTATATTTAAATTGAACCCGTACGCCATCTTAATGCACAAATACGAGTACACCTGAATATAATAAATATGGGGCGGAGCGCTTCGCTTTTGTTCTCCCAAGGTGGCTAAACTTTCAAAATAGGTATTGACAACATCGTTTTTTTATGCTATAATGCTTTTCGTATGACGTTCGGGAACCTTTCCCGACGCAATTTTACGGAGGAAAAAATGGACGACGACGCGGACGCGGACAATTGTCACTGTACCGTTTATAATGCTTTATATTGAGGCTTAGCCACACTTTTCGGGTATGGCTATGCCTTTTTTTGCTTGTTTTCGTCAATTTGATGCTTCGGACGCAATTCTTCCCTGACGGGTAAGAAAATTTTCCAAAAAAGAAAGGCTTTAAATTTCCCGAGAAAGCGGGAAAAACAAGAAACAAAAAACAATCATGGAAATTATGCTATTCATCGTAGTCTTCTGCGTGGTTATGTCTGCGTACTTCTCGGCGACCGAGACCGCACTCTCTACCTTCAACAGAATCAGGATGAAGGGTTATGCCGAAAAGGGCAACAAGAGGGCGGAGCTCGTTCTCAAGCTTGCCGACAATTACGACTCTATGATATCTACCGTCCTTATCGGAAATAACATCGTTAATATTCTCTCGTCCTCCCTATCTACGGTGCTTTTCGGTTTGATCATACTTGATCAGGGCTTATCCACTACGGTATCAACAATAGTGATGACTCTCGCTGTACTCACCTTTGGTGAAATCGTGCCTAAGACTCTGGCAAAGCAGTTCCCCGAAAAATTTGCAATGTTCTCCGCCCCCATTATTTACGCGCTGACCTTCATTCTCTGGCCTGTAAGCATTATCTTCCGCGGTCTTCAGAAGCTTCTCTCGAAGTTATTCAAGAACGAGGACGATAAGGGTATGACCGAGGAGGAGCTTATCTCTATAATCGAGGAAGCCGAGGAGGACGGCGGTATCAACGAGGATGAGGGCTCGCTCATCAAGAGCGCCATCGAGTTCAACGAGCTCGAGGTCAGCGAGATATTCACTCCCCGTATCGATATCACGGCAGTTCCCTCTACCGTTACCAAGGAGGAGCTCGCCGAAGTGTTCTCGGAGTCAGGCTTCTCGCGTATTCCTATTTACGAGGGTGACCTCGACAATATTACCGGTATTGTTTATTACAAGGATTTCTTTACCCTTGCTTATAATACCGAGCTTGAAATATCCTCGATCGTCAAGCCCGTTATGTACGTTACCAAAACTCAGAAGATCTCCGATCTTTTACGCGATCTTCAGGAAAAGAAGCACCATCTCGCAGTCGTCTCCGATGAGTACGGCTCCACTGCGGGTCTCGTAACGCTCGAGGATATAATCGAGGAGATCGTCGGTGAGATCTGGGATGAGCACGATGAGGTCGTGCTCGATATAGAAAAGATCTCCGAAAATGAGTACATAGTATCGGGTAAGGCAAGCATCGAAAAGCTCTACGACGAGTTCGATATCGACCCCGAGACCGAGGGCGACGAGACCGATGCTATGACCGTTACGGGTTGGGCTATGGACGTTCTCGGCAAGGTTCCCGACGAGGGAGACAGCTTCGAGACTCTCGGTCTGTCCGTCAAGGTCCTCAAAATGGAGGGCAGACGTATCGAGAAGCTCCACATTGTTGACAATCGCGAGAGCGATAGTGATGCTGCTACCGAGGAAAAGCCCGAGGATAATTAAACGGATCAATAAAAACAAGGACTGTCAAAGGATACTTTGGCAGCCCTTTTTCTATGGGAGCGAGTCCGGCGAGGCCATATGCCGACTCCCTCTTAACGAAAGAAAGGATATATATGAACACTGTACTGCTGTGTGCCCTCGGAGTAGGCGGAGCAACGGTAATAGGATCGCTGATCGGCTTCCTTTTCCGCACTGCGCTCGAGCGGCACACGGGTAAAATTTTATCTCTTGCGGCAGGTATAATGCTATGTGCCGCAGTCACTAATCTTATCGCACCGTCGGTCGAGGGGGCGGATGCCATCGGCATAACTCTCGCGGCGCTCGGAATATTTGTCGGTGCTGTCACGCTCTACTGCTCCGAGCGAGTACTGCCTTCCGTATCCTACACCGAAGGAAATACAAGGTCGGCAATACTCTTTGCCATAGCAATGGCGATACACAACCTACCGGAGGGCATGGCGGCAGGACTCGGCTTCGGTACGGGTGACATCTCGGATGCCATTGCCGTGGCAGTCGGTATCGCCTTGCACAACATACCCGAGGGGATGATTGCGATATTCCCGATGCTATCGGCAGGTATCAAGCCGCTGCGTGCATTTCTCTTTGCGCTCTCGGGAGGTGTCGCAGAGGTGATCGGAACCTTTCTCGGACACTTCTCAGCAGGTCTTGCAAAGCCGATACTTCCGTTTGCACTCGCCTTTGCAGGCGGGACGATGCTCTACGTCGTATTTGCCGAGATGGTACCCGACAGTCAGCCCAGCGGAAGGAGGCGTGTCGCATTTCTCGTCATTTTCGGCTATCTTCTCATGCTTTCCGCTAACGCGCTAATATCCTCGCCTTAAGCTTATTTAAGTACTGTCTTACCTCTTTTTCCGACTACCCTGCCCAAAAGATGAAAGAGCGGTATTTGTACCGCGAAATGGGCGCATACCGCAAATACGATCTTTAAGAAAAGAGCGAACGGAACGAGATGAAGCGTATCGGCAAAAAGACGCTCAACAAGAAGAGATGCAAGAGCGGCGGATACGAGCGAAACGAAAATTACACGAGGATACCCTACACTCAGCCTTATACGCTTTCTAAGCCTTATATAAGATAAAAGGAAGTTAAAAAGCTCCATCACGATAATGACTACGGCATAGCCCTCTATGCCAAGGATGGGAATCAGGATAAAGACGAGCAGGACCGAAAGAGCCGAGTCAATGATATTGACCCACATCGAGTAGACCTGCTCGCCGATGCCCTTCAGCATGGAATCCACCACATGGTCGATATACATTATCGGCACTATCGGTGCCAGCATTGCAATAAAGCTTCCTGCACGGTATGAACCGTATATTATATAACCAAGATCCTCGGAGAAAAGAAACAGGATCACGGCTGATAGAATAGCATAGCTCAGAGTCTTGGATATAGCCTCGGATGCTATTCTGGACATTCTTTCCTTGTCCCCGCGAGCCTCGGATTCAGCAAACTCGGGTAGCAAGAGCCCCGCGAACGAGGAAAGAGGTGCCATAGGGTAGGTTACCATAGGCAGTGCCATGCCGTGCATCTCGCCAAAAGATGAAAGCGCCTCTGACATCGGCACACCGCGCTCCTCGAGCCGCTTAGGTATAAGATTATGCTCAACGGATAAAAGACCCGAGCGTATGTACGCCGATGCGGCAAGGGGCAGCGCCATTTCGAAGACGGGCGCGATATCCGTTCCGCTTCTGTTTTTACCCGCTCCTCTCCTCTCTACCATAAATAAGATAAGCGCAAGAAGAAACGTAACAAGCTCGCTTAAGGATATTCCTATACAAAGTCCTCTTACCGCTGCCTCCACCCCTTCTGTTGCGCTGCTTAAAAGAATGAGCACGGTTACGACTATGCGAAACGCTTGTGCCGCAATACCTATTACCGAATTTCTTATTATTCTCCTGCGTGCGACGAAATATCCCGATATTACACCGACGAGTGCCGAGGGGATAAGCGAAAGAGAGAGTATCTGTAACGGCATTACCGCCCTCACGTCGCCTATACAGACTGTGGCAAAGAAGCCCGAAAGCCCTGCTAAGACAAGCGTCGCAACAAGGGAAAAGCCGATAGCATAGGCGGTCGCACCGCGCAGAGTTCTTCCGATGTCGGTCTCGCTACCCTCGCCGATATGTCTTGCGACCAGACGCGTTACGGTAAGATTTATTCCGGAGGTGGCAAAGGTAAGTGCAAAGCCGTACACGCTCATTATCAGCGTGTTAAGTCCGACCCCCTCCGCCCCGACCTTGTGTGATATGTATGCTCCAAAAGCAAGAGCTACCGTGCGAAGCGCTACGCCAACGGCGCTCATAAGAATACCGTTAAAGTAAAATCTTTTTCTTTTATTCATGCCCTTCTCCTTGACACGCGTGTTTTACTTTACGTGCGTGCGATATAATTAAGAATATGAAGAAGAACTCGGATATATTTTACTGCTAAAGAAAAAGCGACCCCGGAAAAACCGGGGTCGCGATGTTATTATTCACTATTCTACAAAAGATATATCACTCAGCGGGTACTGCATCGGGATCCGCAGGGCGCGAAGCGCTATATATTACCTTCGCATTGTGCTCGACGATCAGAGCGGTATTCGTAGCAGTTCCGTTCTCCACGAGGTTAAGCTTGAAACTATCTTGCCACTGGAGGTTTTTGTATCCGATCTCGCAAAGGAATTCAAAGGAATCACCTGCGACCGTTCCGTACGCTATCGTACTACCCATAGTAATAAGCTCATAGGGGATAAAGAGCGATGCAAGGAGGCTGCATCCCCAGAATGCTCCTGTACCGAGCTTAAGACAGGTGTCGGGAAGATAAACGTAGGTAAGGCTTGAGCATCCGCGGCACGCATAGGATGCGATATCGGTAACACCTTCAGCAAAGTACACCTTCTGAAGTGCGGTGCAATTCTCGAGAACGAATGACTCGATCTTTACGGTTTCACCCTTGAATTCACGGTTGAGCTGCTTTCTACCCTTATCGGTGAGAAGGTAATTACCATCCGCGTCAAGCATCCAATAGCTCTTATCCACGACAAAGCCAAAATCAAACTTCGTAAGATTCTTACACTCCGCGAAGCAATAGCTCTCGAGATAAGTCACGCTTGCAGGAACAGTAAACTCGGTAAAGCCGGTATTACGGAATGCAGCAACGCCGAGCGTCTTTACGGTCTCGGGAAGGGTGACGGAGATAAGAGAGGTGCAGCCGTCGAAGGTATTATTTTCAAGCTTCTCGACGGGAGAATAGATCTCAGCGCTTGCAAGATTTCTGCATCCCGAAAAGACTCCGTAGCCGAGACTCGTAACAGTCTCGGGAACAACAATGCTTGTAAGAGCACTGCATCCATTGTATGCACCGGGTGCGATAGCGGTGATGCTCTCGGAAATAACGCCGTCACCGAAGCCGCGAACAAGAGTCGCGCCATCCTTAAGATAGCTGTTCTCGATCGTGTATCTCGCATTACCCTGCTCGACTGTGATTGAAGAAAGAGCGCTGCACTCAAGGAATGCGTTATCCTCTATAACAGCAAGCGATGCGGGAAGGTTGATAGATGAAACAGTCGATCCGTAGAATGCCATGTTGCAGATACGGAGAAGAGTCTTGGGAAGAGTTATCGACTCAATGTTAACATCCCAGAACGCACGGGGTGCGATGTCTACGACAGGAAGACCTTCGTAGGTATATGGTATGTAGATCGTTTTGGAGAGTGCGTCACCTTCTTCAAGATAGTGAGTGTTATATCCGATAACTCTGTATGCATCGCGAGTATCGTTCATCATAAACACAAGACCGGGTGTCGCGGGAGTGGTGTCGGGCTCATCTACCGTGGGGATATCAAGACCGAGCGTCGAGATGTCAGCAGAGGTGCTCTCAAAGGAGTATTCCGCATTTCCCTCAACCTTACCCGCCTTGGATGCACCGAGCACGATGTCTACTCCGTCCTTAGCATCAAGGATGCTGCATGATGCAACCGAAAGAACGGTAGCAATAAGAAGCACAAGAGCGGTAGCAGTAACTAAAATCTTTCTCATAAATTTCTTACCTTTCTGCATTTGGTAATATGAATACGCTCGCGCGTTATATACTATTACATTTAATAGTATACCATCACGGTCAAAATATGTCAAGGATAATTCACAATTATTTTACACACGCGTAGGTAAAAATGCGTGCAATATTTTTAGTAATTTTGCACAAACGCGCACAAAAATACAATCGCGCGCAACGCTGCGCCTGTGTAAAATAAAAAAGTATTCCGGCATAATCGTATGCCGGAATACCTCATATTGTGAGCTTGATGCGGGAATTAGCCCTGAACCATCTTAGCAACCTCTGCTGCAAGATCGTCCTCTCTCTTCTCTATGCCCTCGCCCTTGTCGAAGCGAACGAAGCCGACAACCTTAATAGATCCGCCAAGCTCCTTAGCTACGCCTGCGACATACTTAGCAACGGTAAGAGAATCGTCCTTAACGTAAGCCTGCTCAAGAAGGCAGTTGTTCTCATAGAACTTACCAAGCTTACCCTCAACGATCTTTGCAAGAACCTGCTCGGGCTTGTTAGCCATCTTGGGATCCTGCTGCATCTGCTTAATGAGAATGTTCTTCTCCTCAGCAAGAACAGATGCGGGAACGGACTCCTTGTCAAGGTATGCAACAGACATAGCCGCTACCTGCAGAGCAACGTTCTTTGCGCACTCAGCGAAGCCGTCCTTATCAGCAAGGTCGGTGTCGAAGTTAACGATAACACCGGTGTTGCCAAGACCGTGAATGTAGGTGGATACAACGCCCTCAACGATAACGAAGCGGCGGATAGAAAGCTTCTCACCGATCTTGTAGGTGTGCTCGGTAAGAGCCTCGGAAACAGTACCCTCACCGTCAGCTACCTTGCATGCAAGGAGAGCCTCAACGTCAGCGGGCTTGTTTGCGATAATAGTCTTAAGAACATTCTTTACAAACTCCTGGAAGATCGCGTTCTTCGCAACGAAGTCGGTCTCGGAGTTAACCTCTACCATAGCGGTTACTTTGTCTATGGTCATGACATCTACAAGGCCCTCTGCTGCAATTCTGTCAGCCTTCTTTGCGGTTGCAGCCATACCCTTCTCACGAAGAATCTTAACTGCCGCATCGAAATCGCCATTTGCATCCTTAAGAGCATTCTTGCAGTCCATCATACCGCAGCCGGTCTGCTTTCTGAGCTCGGCAACGGCCTTTGCACTAATCTCTGCCATTTTCTATTTCTCCTTAAATTTTTATCGGGGAATTACTCGGATACGGTCTCGGTCTCAGCCTCAACTGCCGTCTCCTCGGTAGCCTCGTCAGCACCGCCGCGAGCAGCAATAACAGCGTCAGCAAGAGCGCCTGCAATAAGCTTGATAGCGCGGATAGCGTCATCATTACCGGGGATAATGTAGTCAGCGTCATCGGGATCGCAGTTGGTATCAACGATAGCAACAACGGGAATACCAAGCTTCTTAGCCTCAAGAACTGCGTTTCTCTCCTTACGGGTGTCTACGATGAATACGCAAGAGGGAAGACGGTCCATCTCCTTGATACCGCCGTAGGACTTCTCGAGATCCTCCATCTCCTTAAGCTTCTTAGCAACTTCCTTCTTGGGAAGAAGATCGAAGGTGCCGTCTGCCTGCATCTTCTCAAGGTCCTTAAGACGCTTGATGGATCTGCGGATGGTCTGGAAATTGGTAAGCATACCGCCGGGCCAACGTGCGTTGGTGTAGTACATACCGCATCTGCCTGCCTCTTCCTTTACGGTCTCGGCTGCCTGCTTCTTAGTACCGATGAAGAGGATGGTGCCACCCTCCTGAGCAAGCTCAGCAACAAAGTTGTAAGCCTCCTCGAACTTCTTAACGGTCTTCTGAAGGTCTACGATGTGAATACCGTTTCTCTGGGTGAAGATGTACTCTGCCATCTTGGGGTTCCACTTCTTGGTCGGGTGACCGAAGTGAACGCCTGCTTCAAGCAACTGCTTGATTGTGATTTCGAACATTTTATGTTCCTCCTTGGTTTTTCCACCACGGCGACACTGTGGCACGACTCGATATTACGAGCACCGGTGCCACACACACTCGCCGTGTGTGTATTTAGTCGCGTTAACGCGCGTTAAATATAATATCACAACGTGCGCACTATGTCAATAGGTAATATGCATCAAACTCCAACTGTTTACATTTTGTTAACAAACTTCCATGCCGATTTCAATTTTCAGCCTTGATTTTTTCAATTTTCCATTGATTTAGCTTTTGTTTTATGCTACAATGATTTCGACTTTCGATTGTCGCTGACATCGATAACATAAAAAAGGACTGACTCATGCTGAAAATAAAAAACCTTAAGCCGTCGGGCTTTGCACTGGCATTTTCCGTCGCGTTTCTCTTGCAGTACGGCATTGAGCACGCGGCCTATCTCTTACGCGATGCAGTCATGTCGGGTGCGATCGATATGACTGCCCCCGCCCTCAATGCTGTATCAAAAATAGCGAGCTATGCCGTCACCTCGCTTGAGGTGCTGATACTTGCCGCGGCTGCTTTCGTAGCTTTCACCTCGTTTGTTGACTGCGGAGCGCGCGTCGCGCTTATGACAGGCGGTATTATCACGCTCTGCCGTCTTTGCTACCTTATACCGCACTACTATATGACGCTATTCTCGATGGGCTTCGACACGGGAGAGGCTCTTCTGTATCTCGTACCGCTTACCGTCTTCCTTATGGCGATATATTTCGGTGAGATAGCTCTTGCGGTTCTGTTCGCCATGCTCCCGAGTGCAAAGCGTTCAAGGCTTGAAACGGGTGACACGCGCTCGCTTATCACAGCATCCTACCGCGATCGGGACATCCTCGATATCGGTAAGCCGATCACGGCATCCTGCGCTCTTATTGCTCTCACCTCGGTAGCCGTGCCCTTTATCAGCTCACTCACCGATGCGATAATGCTCCTCGTCGACCGCGGTCCTGCGTTCGGCTTGAACGATGCGTTCGCTATTATATTCGATTTCGTATTCCTACTTATACTCTTCGTGCTTGCACATCTTCTCTGCTTTGCGGTTAAAAAGCTGCTGATCGGGCGCGACGCACAAGACAACACAGATAATGAGGAGTGCTGTAGCGTATCCGAGGGAGAGGCAGCGAAAGCGGATGAGGCCGTAGGCGAGTCACCCGATGGTAACATACAAGCGTCGGGAATAATCAACGATGAAAACAACTCTAAGGAGGACTGAATAATGAAGGATATACAGCTTTGGCAGACAACGCCACTCTTGAACGATGGAGATTCGGCTCCGTCAATGACCTATTACCCCGCGAAGGGCGAGTCGGATGCGGCAATAGTGATCTATGCCGGCGGCGGCTATAACCACAGAGCCCACCACGAGGGTGAGGGCTACGCCGAATACTTCTCCGAGGCAGGCTTCCACTGCTTCGTAACTCACTACCGTATAAACCCCTACGTATTCCCCGTTGAGCTGCTCGATGCACGCCGTGCGGTAAGGTACGTTCGTTATCACGCTGATGAGTTTGGTATAGACCCGTGTAAGATTGCAGTCATGGGATCCAGCGCAGGCGGACATCTCGCGGCACTCGTTTCGACCTACCGCGACGCTATCGAGGGTGAAGGTGCGGATGAAATCGACAATGTTGATCCAACTCCCAACGCACAGGTGCTTTGCTACCCCGTTCTCGACCCTCAGGGACACCTCGGCTCCTACGTCTCGCTTCTTGGCAACCCCGCTTTCAAAGCAAGCTGGCGCTCGGTCACTCCCGCTCTGATCGCAGACGAGAAGACACCCATCTGCTTCATGTGGCACTGCGAGGGTGACAAAGTCGTAGATGCGGCAAACACGCTCAGATACGCGACAAGGCTTCTCGAGCTGGGCATTTCCCAGGAAACTCACATTTATCCGTTCGGCAGACACGGCGTCGGTCTTGTCACCGAGGAGAGATTTATCGGTGAGGAGTATATGAGATCATGGGCACCGATGTGCGTTAATTGGTTTAAGCTTCACGGCTTCATAAAGTAATACACGAAAAGCCCGTCTCTCCATTCGGAAAGCACGGGCTTTTCTCTAAAAAACGGCGCAACCGATACGGCTGCGCCACTTTTCTTTTTGTTTATTATTTAAAAGCATTCAATATACCGTCAAGGAATCCGCCCTGTCCCTTTTCGGCAGCAGCCTTTTCCTCCTCAAGCCTCGACTTGAAGTATTCCTCAACGTAGGCAGCTATCTTGGGAAGTGCCAAGGGAGAGGTGGAGTTCTTGTAAATGACCCAAAGAACCTCTCTGACGTTATTCTTAAACTCATCCGTTCCGTCACCGTTACAGTAGTCGATGAGAAGCGACGCAAAGTCGATCTTCTTCGATGCAGTGAACGCAGAGCTTGTGGCGGTTGCGTTCGCTACGTCAACGGAAATGTACATGGTATCGGTAATTCTTGAGTACGGAATGGAGACCGACACCTTGTAATATTTCAAACCGTCTATCATGACCGTCTCGGAGTTCTCGAGAATGTCGGAGATCCTGACGACCGTGCCCGCAATGCTCATTCTGTAAACAAACTCATTGATCGGGAAGTCCTCAAAATCAGGGACATATACGTTGACAGTAGCTTCTTTTGCAAAGTTAAAGTTACATTTGAGTGTAACATTGACCTCAGGACTGATTGTGTAAAGTGCAATATCATCGTCACTGTAATCGCACTCAATCACGTATTTTATGTAGTCCGTATCATCGGGAACATTGAGACGGTATGGGATGGGTGTAACGCCCTTGATCCAATACTCATCCGTGCTGGACGAGGCTCCCTCAAAGTTCCAGGTTACCTGAACAACGTCCTCCTCGTATCCGAGATAAGGAAGCGCGAACATACCGGATATATCCTCGCCCTCCTCGGTGAGGTTGCGGATAGTGAGATCCATATATCCGTTCTTGATAACGCTCTCCTCGACAACCATCGAGCACACGTTTGTAACAAGTCCGTCAGTAAGGATATATTCGGGAACCGTGCTGCCCTTTTCACCATAGCCCTCGGCAAGCTCCGGGAAATGGAACATAGCTGCCTTGTCACTCGTTTCAGCCTGGTTTTTCAAGGATATAACGTCGGGAACCTGGTTATACGAGCAATACTTATCAAGATTGATCTGTGCCGTCTGGCAAGGGAGAAGCTTGTTCCCTTCGAGATCAACGATATTATCGTGAGAGTAGTATTTCTGACAACTGAAGGATACCTGGTCGAAGATCGTGTGCTCGAAGTTTATAACGTTGTCATCTGCGATGTAACGGAAGAACTGTCCCGACGTGACCTCCTTCGAGCCAATGTTAGAGAGAACGCAGTCCTTGAAGAGCATTGTGTTCGAATAAGCTGCACCGGGGGTAATATCCTCTCTGCAGGCTATCTGAAGATACCTTCCCACACCAAATGCACGGCAACGCTCAAAAAGGACTTCGGCGTTATGTCCCGAAAGGGTGAAGAAGCCGACGTAGTCGGTAAATACTCTGTAGATATTAACACCCTTGACTGTAAGCTTGGATCTCGTGGTAACACCGTATCCGCCCGCGGAATAGGTGGAAAGGTTCTCTCCGGGATATTCGCCGAAATCACCGATGTTTGCAGTACCGTCAGTGCTTACGGTGATTATACTTCCGCCCGTTGTCTTTCTCTCGACACCCATAACGAGCTTCGCACCGGGGATCGAGGAGTAGATGTTAAGAACACCTCCGTTAGCAACCTCGAAGAATGTCTTCTTATGCTCGGTGAGGATGGTATATCCCGCAAAATCAAAGTTGAAGGTTCTGCCACTGCCAACCGCGCAGCCTATGGAGGATACTAAGTTGTTTTCGATATAGGTTGTAGACTCGTAGATATCCGAAAGAAGAACCAGCGTAGTACCGCTCGGCGTCGTCTTGGTATCGTCCGCCATCTTACTGAGATCGTATCTGATCTCCTCTTTTCCGTCGGGATAGATAAGCTTATACTTAGGTACGGTAGTGTCTCCCTCCTCGGGAAAATTGTAGCCCATCCGGCTGTATACCTCGGCACGGCTGAGATTGCCGCCGTTATCCGCCACAGTCTCCGCCAAAAGAACGCTATCGTTCAGAATGACGGGATCCTTCTCGGCTACCGTACCCGTCTGCCCCTTTGCCATAGCGGTTACTGAAAGCAGTGATACGGCAAGAGCCAGAATCAAGAGGACGGATATCGCCCTTGTAAACTTCTTCATATTGGTACTCCGTTTCTGTTTTTATAAAGACGAAATATTTTAACATTTTATTTTGATAATGTCAACCGATTTAAGCGTCTGTTTTCGAGAATTCTCAAATTTTACATTTTTTTAAATACAAAGGTCACAATAGCGACTCGACCGTATTGTAACTTTTGAACAATAGGAGAGCATTAGTCTCTCGTTTCAGCCTCAGATCTCACCGAAATGCGCCTTTGCACTTTTTTCAAGGAGAAAGAAATACGGAGAGGTCGGAGAGTTTAGTATCCTGAACTCGGATGCGCAGATGCGGAAGCGCGAAAGCGTACCGAAGTACTCCCTGAGCATCTCGCCCTCGAGTGCGCCCTCCTCATGCCCCGGGTATATCGCAACGATCAGCACACCGTCGGGAGCAAGAAGCTCGAGCGCAGCCTTTACCGCGGGCATCGTCGTCTCGCGCATGGTGGTGACGCTCTTCTTCCCTGCTCTCGGGAGATAGCCAAGGTTGAATATTCCCGCCTTTATAGGCTCATTCACGAACTCCTTTACCCTGTGATGCGATGCACATATCAGAGTGTAATTCGTGGGTGCGCCCTCACGCGCAAGATGCTCGCTTGTCGATGCGAGCGCCTCCTCTTGAATATCGAAGGCGTAGACCTTACCGTTTTCGCCTACTGTTTTCGAGAGAAAAAGCGTATCGTTGCCGTTCCCCATAGTAAAGTCGACCGCAACGTCACCCTCGCCTATATGCTCGAGCAGAAAATGCTTATGAAGTCCTATCAGATCAACCATTTTTGAGCTCCTCTCCCGAAACAGGCTTTACGTAAGCTGTGTAGTTTGTTTTATAAATGACGAAGCCGGGCTTCGACCCCTGAGGCTTCTTGATATTTTTCACCTGCGTGTAATCAACGGCTACGAGATCTCCCGTTGCCTTCGAGTAATACGCCGCAATTCCCGCAGCCTCGGTGTAGTCCTCGGCGCTTGGCTCCTCGCCGCCCGTCTGCATTATGACGTGCGAGCCCGGGATATCCTTGGTGTGAAACCATATATCGGTCTTTTCGGCTATTTTGAAGGTCAGCTGATCATTCTGAATATTATTCCGTCCGACGAGCAAGACGTAGCCGCCCGATGTAACGAAGCGCATGGGCCTTGCCTTTATGCTCTTTTCGGGGCGGTAGCTCTTCATTCTCGAGCCGTATCCGGCGCGGTAGAGCTCCTCGCGTATCTCAGCAAGATCCTCCTCACACTCTGCGCGCGATATAAAAGCGTCAACAGTCTCGAGGTACTTAAGCTCCGCCTCCCATAATTCGATCTGCTCTGTGAGCACCTCTTTTGCCTTTTTGGCTTTATTATAGAGCTTGTACATTCTCTGCGCATTTGCGCTCGGTGAGAGCCTTGAATCGAGTGCTATCTCGACCTCGGGACAGCTCTCGTCGTAGTAATCGACGGTTGTAAAGGATTCCATTCCGCGCTCGAGGCGGTAAAGGTTGGCGGTTATGAGATCTCCGTAGTGCTTGTACTGCTCCCCCTTTGCACTCTCGAGAAGCGATTCTCGCTGAATGGCAAGCTTGCGCTCGGTGCGCGCCCTTGCGTTGTTGACGAGAGTCACAATATCATGCGCTCTCTGATGGATGCGCTCTATCCTGTCGCGCTCGGCAAAGTAGCTGTCGCACATCTCGCGGAAGCTCGCGAAATGTCTTGCCGTCACCGAATCACCGAGGTAGGTGATATCCATATAGCAATAGTCAACGGGCTTGCCCGACTTATCCGTAACCATGGTTGGATAATAGCTCTCACTCCTTAACAGCTCACGCCATTCGAGCAGAGCTTTTACAAGCCTGTCCACCGAAATTTCCGACACGGGTACGTCTATTCGTCCCGATGCACGATAAACGAGCTCGTGCGCAACTTGGGTAGATACACCGGAAAGAGTCGAGGTTATGAGCTTTTCTGCCGTGCGCTCGGGTGGGTATTTAGCTATAGCCTCGCGTATGGCATCCTCGGTAAGCTCCATCGGTACTATTCTGTCGGCATTCACGGGTATCTGATACTTAAGCCCGGGGAGTACCTGTCTTATCGTGCTGGCAGCAAAGTCGATTATCTTTAGCGCGGTAAGCACCTTGTCCTCGCTATCGGTTACGATAAGGTTGGCATACTTACCCATTATCTCACATATGATCTTTTTCGTTGTGGGATATCCCATCTCATCGTAAGCGGATACGGTAAAGACGGCTATTCTGTCGAAGCCGAGCTGCTCCGCGGATATTATCCTCGCTCCGTTAAAATATTTTCTTAGGAGCATACAGAACATCGGCGCCTTCAGAGGATTTTCCTTTTGTATGTCGGAGAGCTGAAGCCTCGGTGCATTCGGACCTACGTTAAAAACGAGTCTGCGCGTGGTTTTACCGGATCGTACGGTGAGGTCTATCTCGGCATTTGCAGGCTGTGCAACCTTATCTATTTTGGCATCGGGTAGCTCCGCGCGGAACTCGGCAAGAATTGCACGCATCATACAAGCGTCAAAGGCCATATTGTGCTCCTTTCATTATTTACTTCGTTTATTTTATCATATCTGCGCACGCCCGTCAAGAGGGTCGAACTTTATATTACGAGGCGCACTCAGCTACCGGCACAAGACCTTTCAGGCATTTTTGAAGAAGTCACGCCCAAAAAGACAAACCGAGGAGTCATGCGATGCTCCGAGAGTAAACCTGAACTCTGTCCCGCGGCAAATAACGGTTACCTCGCCGCGTCCTAAGCGATGGGCGAGAAGCGAAGCTAATGGCAGTACCGAATCCAGCGTAAGCGTCTTATCCGTAGATGCCATACGGAAAACTCCGTCGCACTCGCGGTATGCGACAGCACGCGACGTATCAGGAAGTCCATCAATGACGCACATGCGCTTCAGATGCTCGCAAGAGATATCCACCTCGCTCGGAGCCTCGACTATTCTTGCCCGTATTTTACCGCATTCCGTATATAGCTGGTGAGGCATCCCACCCGAGATATATACGGTTTTTGCAAAGAATTGTTTGCGTTTTACAGGATACACTGCCTCAAATACACAATTACCGCTATATATCGGAACCTCGAATACTTCTCCGCAAGTAAAGAGAGTAAGCGAGCTTTGCGGTAATCCCTTGCCCGAAAGATAGTGAGATGCGACGAATGCCGACTCATAAGGAGCACAAAGCAGCGCACCCCCCTCAGATATCATCGTAGCCTCAAGATCGTGTATCTCGCTCGGGTATAGGTGTAAGGTTTTCGGAAAGTCGCATAGAGGTGCAAAAGAAATCGGGCGCTCTGTGTGAGTAACCACAGCGAGAGCGCCCGTGAGGGTATTGATAACCCGATACATCAGCATCACCGCCTTTTCAGCCGTATAAAATGAGTTGCGTGGTCTCCGCGGCCACACACGACACCGAAAAGCGTCTCTCGCTGATATAATATTCTAATGGAAGTCTTTTTGACACAGCCCGAGAAGGGCATCCCGTTCATTCACACACTCACCGCTCATTACCGCATCGAGCAAGGAGAGAAGCGCCTTACCTATCTCCGGTCCTCTGAGACCGAGGGCGGCTATATCGTTTCCGCCGACCTTAAGCTCTGAAAGTGTATACGGTATCCCGGAAGCTATTGCATCCTCGATTATTTCAAGGTCGAGCTTCGTTTTTTCTCCGACAAGAACACCGAGTGCAGCCACTCCGAGCGCAACCTCGGGTCCGACACTGGACAAAAGCTTCAGAGCGCCGTACCGTGTACCCGTATCCGCGTTCTTATAGTGAGAGAGCACACTTTCACCGTAAACGCGGTGTGCCGAATCGGTCTTAAGCCTCTGCATTGCGCTCGAAAATCTCTCGCGTGCATCCTTAGCATTTAATAGGAAAAGAGAAAGCAATCTCGTTTTATAGTCCATAGAGATGAAAAGCTCCCTGTCGGGCAGCTTAAGCCCATCAAGCTCGGGTAAGACCGTAAGAATGATCTCGGGGTAAGAGGATAATACTTCGTGCGCTCCGTCTGCCGAGAGAAGCTTCTTAAGTTCAACGTAAATTCTTTCGTCACTGACGTTAAGAAGAAGCGAGCGCAGCTTCGTTGCAGCCAGAGCGGTGTGCTCCTCAATAGAAAATCCGAGCTGTGAAGAAAATCTCACCGCACGCATGATTCTGAGTGCATCCTCGCGGAATCTTCTCTCAGGCTCGCCTACTGCGCGAATGACCTTAGCCCTTATATCGTCAACGCCGCCGAAAATATCGGTATAGCCGTCACGCTCGTTATAGCAGATGGCGTTTACGGTAAAATCGCGTCTTGCAAGATCCTCGCTTAGCGATCGGGTAAAGCTAACGGCATCGGGGTGTCTTGAGTCATGATAATCTCCGTCAACACGCCAGGTGGTTATCTCGTAGCCTACACCGTCAAGCACAAGAGTCACGGTCCCGTGCTTGATACCCGTGTCAACTATTTTGCAATCTGCAAATACAGATTTCACCTCATCGGGAGTAGCTTCCGTCGTAATATCAAAATCAAAAGAGGGTCTGCCGATAAGAGCATCTCTCACCGCTCCGCCAACCACATCTGCCCGGTATCCCTGCTCATACAAGCGATCGAGTATAAGCTTCACACCTTCGGTAAGCCTTATATCCATTATATGCCCTCCTATTTCAATTCCCGTTATCATCAGCTCTATCCGTTTTAAAACCGGCAAGTACAAGCCAAATAACGCATATTTGTAAATAATTATTTCCGATAAGTGTCTTAAATTTTAAATCTTCTGGCATATCCGCATCTGCGGCAAAGCTCCTCTGTTGCGCGCTTTTTCGAGAAGCCCATGCACATTTCCGAGGCTCTTTCCGACGTCAGGATACTGTCGATATCCTCTTCAAAAATATTGCCGAGAGGTATATTTCCCTCTCTGTCAAGGCAACACGGTACAACCGTTCCGTCAGAAAGGATAGCGAAATGATCGCCGAGCCCGTGGCAGAACACCCTCTCACCGTAGTCCGGTGCCGACATATCGGGCCAATCGAAGCGTTCCCCTTCCTCGAGGTGCAGCTTATGGCGTATCCTGGCGCCGCGCGGTCCGTATATCCAATCTCCAGCGAATTTTTCATGTAAGATGGCAACCGTGTCAATATTTCTGCCCTCGTCAACGCCCTTATTCCATAGTCTGAGGGTAGTAAGCACGCCACTGTCCGATGCCTTATCGGCAAACGCCGAGCACCCGTCGATATACGAGAGATAATCCTCAAGACTGCCGTCCTCGAAGCTATGCACCGAGATGTTGACCTTGTAGACCCCGTGTAAAATTAAAGCCTCGCCAACCTCGGATAAAAGAGTGCCGTTCGTCGTTATTGCAACCTTCATACCTCTGTTTTTCGCAATATCAATAAGTTGCGGTAGGTCCGGGTGGAGTAGCGGCTCTCCCATTACGTGTAGGTATACGTAGTCTGTAAGATGCTTTATCTTTTCTATTATTTCCTTGAATTCTTCCCTCTCAACAAACCTTAGAGCCCTTTTCGTGCCGGGGCAGAACGAGCAACTCTTATTGCATACGTTGGTTATTTCTATGTAAACTCTACCGTATTTCTTCTTCATCAGCCCACCCTCGGTGTATTTCGTATATAAAACAAAAACCTGACCGCGAGGGTCAGGTCTTATGTATGGTGGGGGAAGCTGGATTCGGACCAGCGAAGTCAGTGACAACAGATTTACAGTCTGCCCCCTTTGGCCGCTCGGGAATTCCCCCATACTTATGGAGCTGGTGATCGGAGTCGAACCAACAACCTGCTGATTACAAATCAGCTGCTCTGCCATTGAGCCACACCAGCGCACCGAACATGTAGTATTATAGCAGAAGTTTTTCCCTTTGTCAATACCCTTTCAAAAATATTTTTCCGCTCTGCTTCGACTTATGTTTACCCTGCAGACAGCTCTCCCGATTTGCCGTATTTCCAAGTGAGAAAAATGAACAGAGGTACGTCAATATCGTCCATATATTTTTAAAAATCTTTGTACAAATTATTTACAAACGCGCGAAAATAGTATATAATAGTGTTGTTTAATGGGTGCCTGCGCCTTAAAGCTGTGCACCGAAGCATTTTTTACAGAGGAGTGACGTCTAAATGATTGATATTCCACTTGATACCTTGATTGAAGAATGGCTTACTAATTTTAAAAAGAGATTACATAGCTTTGATTTCGATTCTTTCAGTAAGATTTACGAGAGCTATAGCTATAACGGTGACTGCGTGGAAGCAGCACACGAATACGACCGTAAGCTTATTGACATGCACAAAAGAGCATCAAAAAGTCCGAGAAAGTGCATATACGAGCTCATTCGTTTCCTTAAAGAGGACATTCCCGACTCTGACGTTATCGCTCACTCGGGGGTGGAGCATCTACACAAGGATCTCATATCCTTGATGGAAAATGAATGTAAGGAGATAGCGAAGGAATACGACGATAAATACCTTAAGATCATCGCTATGGAGCGCAGTTCAAGCACCAACGAAGAAGCTCTTGCTCTTATTAAAGCGCTTTCCGCTGAACCGAACGAGATACTCCGATACATCAGGATCGCAACCGAAGCTGCACTCAAAGCTCTCAGGACGAACGTAGGCTTCGAGGACAAGGCTATTGCGGTCGAGGGTGTTATCTCAAGCCTCGAAAAGTCTCAGAAAAAGGGTGCGAATCCCGCTCTCTGGTGCGATAAGGTCGACGAGATTGGGAAGAACTACTCCGCCGACGTTATCAAGGCTGCAAGAAACTATAATACATATCTTTCACTCGTTGACGATGCGATATTCTCACGCAAGGTCATCCGCTGCTCCGAGTATATAAAGGAGCTCGGAGACGGTTGGTATTTTGAGCGCGTGTACGCGCTGAACGCGGGCATAGCCGATTACAAAACAGACCTTGAAACGGTAGTTCCCGACTTCTCCGGGAAGTGGGACGCAAGGCTCGAGGATGCGAAGAAGGCATCTATCATTCAAGCCGAGAAGTGGGTGAGTGAAGCCGCTTCCGAGCGCGACAACAAAAAGAAATTCACTCTTATCGAAAAGGCGGTAAAGTACGGCAATATCAAGGCTATGGGTGAGCTCGGATATTATTTCACCTTCGGCATAGGCACCGACAGAAATTCTGAAAAGGCGGTGCATTGGATACAAAAGGCTCTCGACTCGGGACTTGAGGACGGTTACTTCTGCTACTCTCTCGGATGGAAATACGAGCACGGTGACGGTGTGGCAAAGAACGCGACGAAGGCGTTCGAGCTCTATAAAAGAGGTGTCGGCTACTCCTACCGAGGCAACGATTGCTACCGTTCTCTCGCATACTGCTATCTCAACGGTGTCGGTACCCAGAAGGACCCGAAGGGGGCATTCGACTACTTCACCAAGGTCGTCACTATCCTTGCGTCTCAGGAGAACTCTCAGGAATATTATTGGCTAGGTTACCTCAAGGAGACCTCGAAGGAGGTCGGAATCGATGAGCGTGCGGCACTCGAATATTATAAGAAATCCGAGAAGCTCGGCTACGCAAAGGGTAAAGAGGCTGCGGCAAGGCTCGGTAAGCTTCTTTCCGAGCTCGATAACCTGCTATCTCTCATCGCCGCTGCCGAGAAGTCCTCTCAATCGCTCGACTTTGAAAAGGCATACAAATGGGACGGTGAGTTTGCTAACGCGGCGCGCCGCGATACCTTCAAGTCGAGAATAGGCGAGTTCGATAAGAAATGGAAAACGGTAATGACCCATGCAAGAAAGCTCGCCGACGTCAAGGCGGAGGAGTGGTTCAGGCAGGCATACGCCATGAAGAACAGCCCTGAGCAGTACACTCTTATGCACAAGGCGGCTATCTACTTCAACAAGAAGGCGATGGGTGAGACTGCATATTATTACTTCTACGGTCTCGGTGTTGAGAAAAACCGCGCAAAGAGCTTCTTCTGGCTTAACCGCGCACTGAATGAGTTCGGGCTCGAGGACGGATATTTCTATTGCCTTCTCGGTTGGATGCACGAGCACGGTGACTCTACTCCCAAAAACGAGAAGCTCGCCTTCTCTCTCTACGAGAAGGGTGTAAAATTCCCATACCGAGGATTCGACTGTCTGAAGCCCATAGGATACTGCTACCTCAACGGAAAAGGTACGGCTAAGGACGATAACAAGGCGTTTGAGGTATTCTCAAGGTACTGTGATCAGACGGGCGACAAGAAATACTGTGCCGACGAATATTACTGGCTCGGCAATCTTATGGAGACCAGTGCACAGCTCGGTAAGAAGAACGAGAGAGAGGCTCTCAAATACTACGAGCTCGCAGAAAAGGCAGGCTCAGGTGCAGGCAAGACCAACGCGACAAGACTCAGAAACAAGTTTGCAAAGATCGCACTCGATAAATCCATCGATGCCTGCTTCGCCCTCGCGCAAAAGGGTGACCCCCAGGCTATGTTCGAGCTCGGCGAATATTACTACACGGGTAAGGGTGTAACGAGAAGCTACACCGACGCATACGCCTGGTTTGAGAAGGCGGCGAAAAAGGGCAACGTCCGTGCTATCGAGCGTCTCGGTGACTGTTACATGAACGGTCACGGTGTAAAACAGAACTACGCAAAGGCTGAAAAATACTACAATCAGGCAGCAAAGCTGTCAAGATAAAGGAGAGGCAATATGAACGCAGCAGAAAAAGCAAGACTCGCCCGTGAGGCGCAGGAAAAGGAAAAGGCAGTATTTAAGGCTAACCTTTTCGGTAATATAATGAAGATCGTCCTTATAATAATTCTGGCAATATCCGTCGTGGCTATCGGTGCCATCGTCATTCTTGCCGAGATGCAAATGTATGATACGGTATCGATGCTTCACGGTCCGTTTATCGGAGTGTTCGTTCTGGCGCTTATCGGTACCGTCGTCGGATTCTGGGCAATGTTCAACAACACTCAGAAGAACGAAAAGGGCGAGGGAAAATTTGATATCTTCGTATACGGCTGTATGGGCGTCGCATTTATAATGCTCATTATGGTCATGGGCTGGGCAGGCCTCGATGGAAGCTACGAGGGCTTCGAGCTCTTCAAGTAGTTCTGGGGAGACCTCTATCGTCAATTCAGCAGAAAAAGCAAGACTTGACCGTGAGGCAAAAGAGGAAGAAGTAAGACTAAAAAGAGAAGAAAACGCAAAAGGCGCAGTGAGAGCATCGAGAATCTCAAAGAGAATATTGACAAGGTAATGCCAACAACTCTTGACATTCCGGTGCTATGCTATACTAATTCAAAATCTTATTTCAAGGTGAATTAAAGTGGAAAGTTTAACCGGGCAGCTTAAAGAGCTGCATATTCAGTATACAAAAGAGACGACCGAGAAGGGGCGTCACTACGATAAGCTTCTCGCCGATCTTAAGAAAAAGCTTAAGGACATCGAGGCAACAGACTACGATCTGCCGTATATAAAAAGGTATCAGGACTTTTATAACGAGCTTACTCCCTTTGTTGAAAAGATCAAGGCTATCGAGGCTAAGACTCACCATCTTGCGGGAAGGGATACTCTCGGCGGTTACATAGACGAGCATACAAGAAGCGATACCCGCGACACGGAGTTTTATTCCAATGATGGCAGGATCGAAAGTATATTTTTCGACCGCGTGCAGTATTGCGAACACACCCTCTCGCTTCTCGAGAAGGCAACGACGGTTGAGGAATGTCAGGGGGAGCTGAGAAATCTCGCTATTATCTATACTGAAATGAAATTTATTATAGATAACAGCAGAAAGATCCTTGCGGATAGCGATATTCCCGGTGCAAAGAAGCGCGAGGACGTCAAGTGTGCGAAGGAAGCTATCGAAAAGGCGACACTCGAGATGCAAAAGGCTCTTAAGTTCGAGAATCTCGAGTGCTACCCTGCCCTCACCCGGCTCGTCAAGCAGTATAAGGACAATTACAAGCGCGTGTCGCGCGATATCCTCGGCTCGGAGAGCGAGGCGTTCTACTTCGATACCGAGTACAGGTACCTTATCGGCTTCTATAAAGAGGATATTCCCGAAGGGGATCGCAAATTTGCAAGAGATGTGCTCGGTCTATCGGATGCCGAGCTTTCAAGCCAGCCCATCTACTTCGAGCCCGAGCGCTCGCACCATAATATTATTATAAATGCGAAGGCTGCCGAGTTTGAAAAGCCTCTGTACCAGACATTTATCCGTCAGCTCTATTTCTCATTGGCGCGCCGACTGCCCGCAAACGGACTTAAGTACTCGGCTATCGCCTGCAACAAGAGCACGAACGGTATGTTCGTCTCTCATCTCAACAACTTCATCGAGAGCCTGTCAGACAACGGCTTATATATCGAGGCGGGTGTTGTCGGTGACGGCGGAAAGTTCCAGAATGCCGTAAACGATCTGCGTGAAAAGAGTCTGCACTTCAAGACCTCGGACAACTCCGATATCTATGAGTTCAACCGTACGAGCTCGGTAGACAGAAAGCCTATGCACGTGACCTTCGTCGACAGCTACCCTATCGGTATGGATAACCACTCGGAGGGCATTGCATCGCTCGTTCAGCTCATAATCGAGGGTAAGAGAAGCGGTTATCTCACCGTGCTCAGCCAGGCTACCGATGCATTTGAGAATATGCACTCAGGCCCCATAAAGCCTCCTCCGAAATTTGAAAACGTCGGAAAGAAGTTCGACGCTATGGAGATATGCATCAGCGGTGATAAGGTAACCGTTGACGGAAAGCCCGCAGTGCTCGATATTGCAGCCCCGGGATTTAGCGATCGCGACTACGTTGCGTACTGGGGCAAGCTTAAGGAGTACTATAACAAGAAGGACGTATTCTATCTTGAAAAGCTCTTTGACGATATAGATACCAAGGATGCTAGAGGCAAAAGGGATGAGGAATCGGTGCTTCTCACCGGTAAGATGTCTATACCGCTCGGCTACGTCGGCACCGATCTATACGAGGCTGAATACGACCTTAACAAGGCGTGCCACGCCTTCATCCTCGGTGCATCGGGCTCTGGTAAGAGTAGCTTCTTACATACGTTTATTTTAGGAACTGCGTACAAGTATTCTCCAAAAGAGGTAGAGTTCTACCTTGCGGACTGGAAGCGCGCGGAGCTTGAGGTATACAAGTCCCACCCCCTGCCCCACGTCAAGTATTTACAGGATAACAGCTCTGTTTCAGAGTACGTATCGCTTCTTCAGATGCTTCTGAGGATATGCTCGCACCGTAATGCGTTGATCAGATCCAAGGGTCAGACCTCATTCCTCGGCTATAACAGAGTAGTTCCCGAGGAAGAGCGCATGCCGTTCATCTTCTTTATAGTTGACGAGTATCAGGTTATGATCGAGCAGAACAACGAGACCAACGCATCCTCGAACAGCAAGAGAATGGCTAAGGCGTGGTTAGGCCTTATGGGAAGTATTCTGGGTATCGTAAGAAGTGCGGGAATAGGCGTCGTGCTCAGCTCACAGTCGCTTGATAAGATCACCTTCGATTTTTCCAACGTTCAGAAGAGAATGCTTCTCGGTCTGAATCAGCAGCTGCTCGGTGAGCTCTGCTATAACAACGACTCGAAGGCAAAATCCAGCGAAGCATTCAAGCAGGACGAGCAATATCTTTCGGTTGCACAGTCGGGTCACGTCGTGCTCGGCTTTGCGGGCAAGACCAAGACCGACAGGTTCCGTTCAGCTTACACGGGTGACGGAGCTATACGCGAAAAGAGCATCGACCGCATATGCGACCGCTGGTTCGAGTATGGTATAGATATGATACTCGGCGGCAGCAAGGAGAGCTTCCCCATTACCGAGCTCACCGAACCGCCTTATTCAAGCATGCTCGACGAGGTTAAGCGCAATTCGGCATTTGATGACGACTTTGACGATTCTCCCGTCGACGATACCACCTATCCCGTATTCATAGGAGTAACCTCAAACGATACGACACCCGTACCCCTCCAGTTCAACGTCAAGGGCACGGGATATGCCGTATATACGCAATCGCCTGCCCGTATGAGAATGATCATACGCAGTGCAATGCTCTCATTCCTTTACAAGACCACGTCCTATACGCGCCGCTACGAGGCTAAACGAGAGTATTATTTCGGATCCGAGGACGACTATCTTCACGATATCGGCAGGGTCTGCCAGGCAGAGCCATTCCTCGAGCCTTATATCGAAGGCTTCGATACCGAATACGAGGTCTATAAGAGCGTGTCGGCATTCATGGATATATACCGTATCTACGAGGAGCGCAAAAAGGCAAGATCGCAAAGGGGAGGATTCCCACCGATGCTACTCGTTCTGCGCGACCTCGCATGGATAACCGAAAACCTCGACGATACCTACGACAGATACCGCGAGGATGCCGAGGATGCGAGAGAAAATGCAAGAGAATCCGACACGGGTCCCGATGAAAATGAGCTTTCTGCGATGATCGAGCGCATACGTGCTATGAATCCGGAGCTTTCCGATACGAAGCTGCGGGCAATGGCTTTACGCAGAATGCCTATGGCGAAGCCAAAGCCAAAAACCGAGAGCAAAATCTACTCCAAGGACGATATCAGAGACGCACTGAAGACTCTTTACAAAGAGGGCGCGAGGTTCCGGATATTCGTTATCGCGGCATCCACTCAGCAGACGGGCTTCAAGAGTCTGCGCGATATCTGCTTCAAGTCAAACGACGCGCCGCTTCTGAAGTACTCGGTCTTCGGAAGCCAGCTTGAAAACGACGGTAAGTTTATTGATTCGGTCAGCGGAGACGGTGACGTTAACACCTGCTTCGTTTACCCTGCTCCCAAATCAAGACTCGAGGGCGAATCCGGTGACACCGACGGTGACGTAGGTGAGCTTACAAGACTTTACAGGTTCGGTAAGACAGACTACGATTATTGGGATGAGCTTGAGGAAAGATTATCCGGAAAAGAAAAAAACAAAAGCATTTTGGAGGATGACGATTTCTGATGAATAAGCAGAATAATAAGCAAATAATCGAAAAAATGCAATCTATTCTTGACATTCTGAGCAAAATGCTCGGTGATACACGCAGACTCCAGTCGGCTATGCAGACCCAAGAGGATATGATTCGTGGCGATAACATTATGAACGATACGATGGACCGTCTGACCGAGATTAACGCCATCGTCGAGAAGATGAAGCGGAACGCCGAGAGAGTTGCAGACAGTGTCAAGGAGGGCGCAGAGGAAGTGCGCCGCGTGCAGATCAACCGCTCTAACAACATAAGGAGGATTTAAGCATGACATTCGAAGAAGAAATATACTACGATGAAAAGGGTCTCGAAGCTCTTTATGCGGAATTCTCCGCAAAGCTTGCAACCTACATCTCGGATATGGAAGACAACATCTCCTCGCTGAATGACGTTATAGGCGAGCTTGGCAGATACTGGGACAGCGAGGATTACCGTGCATTCAAGCGCGGTATGGGTCAGGGTATCACGTCTACCGAGAGTCAGATCCAGCGCGCGATCGAGCTTAAGCACGAGATCGATCTTGCACGGGCGGAGACCGCCGCAGGTCTTGAAAAAATGCGTATAAGGTACGGCTTTGACTGACCATGGAAAAGCTCATATACATAAAGTCGCAGTGGAGCGATCATGTCGGTTCGTCACTCGTTAGTAAGGCTAACGACGCGGTGTACCGCATTAACAATGCCGCATCCGATGCTATGGACGTAGTCAGGCGTGTCGAGGATACGAAGATATACGAAATAGAATTCAAGTCGAGAACACCCGAGCTTCAGGAGCTTAAGGCTCGCCTGGAGCGCGAGCTCGGTATATAAGGAGGAGTAATGGCTTACTCAGATAGGGTCGATATTTGCTTCTCTCTTTCAGCTATCACAAAATTCCTTTCGGATGCGGAGTATCTTTCTGATAACGCATCGGGACTATGCGCCGAGGTCGACGCTCTCGTTGTGGGTGCAATCAATTACGTTTCGGATACTTTAGCCTATATCAAAAGCTGTCTTGACATCAACTATACCGACGGTCAGAACGCTGCGGGTTTCCGCAGATGGCTCGAGGATGCGATATGGAAGACGGAAAAAGCGCTCGAGTCACACGAGCAAAGATGCAACGATCTCGAAAAGCAGCTAAAGGCAGCAGAAAACGACCACGCACGCATACAATGGCATTCCAAGCCGGGAGATAAGGCTTCGCTCGAAGCCCTCGAAGAAGCATCGCGAGCAGTCAGAAATGCAAAGGACGCACTAAGCAACGCATATGCCGAGCGCGACAGCTGCAAGCGCAAGCTCGGATGCCTTAAGGAGGCACGGAACTCACTCTATTGGATAGAGGATAACATCCACAAGGATTATATAATGCTTACCGACAGGGAGAATGAGTATAACAGACTGCTTTGCGATCTTGACTCTGTATATAAAACATTCAATAAACAGTCCGAAATCGGTCAGTCACAGATAAACGAGTCGCTCGACTACTCAAAGGTTGCCCTCAGATATGCAAGGGGTGCGGTGCAACACATCGGGCAAATGATCGGTGTTGAGCCAAGTGACGATAACGAAACGAGGATAACAAGTATTGCCGCTATATATTCTGCCGGCGACAGAATGGACAGCCTTAACCGTATGGCAAGATCCAGCAACAAGTATCTCGGACGTACAAGTGCCGAGTACAACGAGCTCGTATTAGATAACGTCGTCGGTAATGCTGCCGAGCGTATAGAGGATCTTCTCGAATATATCTCGGCTGAGATCAAAGCGAATGAGAACAAAGCAGAAAACGCCAAGGATCTCGCACATCAGCTGCAACAGTATTATGACTCCGTTTAATAAGCACTATAGATTAAGCTTTGCCCCCCCCTTATGTCACAGAAGCTCTTTTCCCGAGCTTCTCTAATAGCACGTTGTAATATTAAAAGGATGCATCCCGAATTGGGATGCATCCTTTTCTTTTTCGTGCTAAAAACTCATACCCAAAGATGTACCATTACGGTACAAATCTTTGTTTTGTCATATTATGACGGGAAATTTATGAAAATAGCGAGAGGTTCGCTATCCTTACTGCGCTATCCTTATACTTTTCAAGATGCGAGCTCTTGCCGACGGTGGAAAGCACCTCGAAGCACACGTATCTTGCCTCAACTCTCTTAAAATCAAGTATGCTTTCGCTGCCGAGCGCCTGTATTCTGCCCGAGCGCACCTCTGTGTACTCTTCTCCACACGCGCTTACGAGTATTTTATACTCCGACACAAGCCCCGCGCTCTCCATAGAGGTGGTCCAATCGGGTCCCTTGTCCTTGCCTCTCAGTATTATGTGAGGGTAGTATCCGAGGGCGGATACGCTTCTCTTCTCTCCGAGATCTATTACTATCCTCGCCTCGGGTGCCTCTCCGTACCAGCTCTCCATAGGGTTACGGTCTATAAGCGCCGGGGCTTCCTTACCGTCGGCATAGCACACCGCCCTGCTGAGGTCTATCTCGTCGAGCTTTCTTTCGGCGTATTTATCATAAGCTCTGCTCGTAAATACGGGGGGTGACCATGTCTTTCTGCCCTCGGAGTCAATGAGCCTCAGATAGAAATACCTTGCGCTGTCGCTCCTTACGGTGAGCACAAAGGAGTCGCTATTGATATTCTCTATACATACGGGCTTTCCGTAGTCGAATATGACCTCGACGAGTATAGGTCTTGTGCTCTCGCACTCGGTGAAGTAATCGATATCGACCTTGAAGGTGTAGGTGTCGGCGTCAGAGAGGTCGCATGGAGCGAGCATGCCGTTAACCGTGTATTTCAGCTTGATATTTCCGCTCTCTGTCGCGTAAAAGCGGTTATTCACGAGAGCATCGACAAAGGCTTCGCGAGTTGGCTCGTTAGCCATTATCACGGTTTTTCCCGGCATCAGATCTATGCCCCAGTTCGAGCCGTGCGAGTCACTGCCGCAGGTGGTGCTGAGGCGGAAGCCTGCGTCAAGAGCCTGAGAATATGCGTATTCATGGAGCAGATTTTCCTTTCTGTCGGCACCGTTGCCCATCTCCATACCGCGCATTATCTCAAGCATTCTCGGGGTGTTGTTCCTCATAAAGTTAAAGTTCCATATACCGTTGGTGCTGAAGCCCACGACGTGGGGATGAGCAAATATACCTATCGCACGGGGCGACGGTGCCATATCGCGCTCAAATTCAGAAAAAGAGCGCGAGTCGGAGTATCCCGCGGAATTGATCGTAACTATCTCGCCGGATAATCTATGTAAGACACCGAGTCTGTCTACCTCTGTATATGTGACCTCGGACTCAGCCCCCGCAAAAAGCACGGTTCCCGCACCCTCGTCTGCAAGCTCGAAGCCGCGGAAGAAATCGTGGTCATTGGTAACGCCCGCGTGGTCGGAGATCACACCGAAGTCAAGGTCGCGATCAGCAAATACCGCGGCAGTATAATCCTCTATCAGATCCTTTTTGTGCTCGGCGAAGCTATCGGGATTGTGGTCCATCGAGGTGTGGTGATGCATATCACCGATATAGTAGTTTATCTCCTTTGAACCGTCGAAGCTCTTACGAGCTCTCGCGGTCGCCTCGAGAGTATATTTTTTGCCCTGATACTCGGCACAAACGGTGGCACTCCCCTCTCTTACAAGAGTAACTAAAGCGCCGCACCTCTCTGTGTGCCTTCCGTCTCTCTCAAATGTGCGGATAAGTGCCGCATCTCCCGTGACACTCCATTTCACCTCGGTGTATCTGTCGATACCCTCACCGACGAGCGAGACAGGAAGCACGTCGCCTACGAACGAGCATATTTTTTCTTTACTTAATCTGATTGACATAATGCCTCCCGCGAAGAATAAAAAGGGTTATATGTAAATAATTGTTAACTGCAAAGATACATATCAATATCTATTTGCGTTCTTGTTTCATGACAGAAATCGATTACATCAAGCGAAGGTGCAAGGCACGGATTGATATCGTCAACATAGATCGTAGGCACTATCTCCAAATAGAAGGATGCGCCGAATTCTTCTCTTATTCGATTAAGCACCTCTGTCTTGTCCTTTAGCGCTTCGATCGATTTTCTCATCTGATTTTCTACGTTGACGTCATATTCCGTGCATTTTCCGATTTCCCAGAGTGCAAAATCGTACTCTGTACCGTCGCGCCTCAGATCCCCGATTTTCAAACTTCTGTCGGGGATGAGCTCCAACATCTCTGATACGTCATCGGGGTTAAACGCCCCGACGATCTTAAAGGCTGTATAACAAGTATTCCGGGTATCCATAAACCCTCCGCAATATTCTCTTTATCGGTTAGATTATATCACACCCTCGCAAATAAATCAAGGCATAGCCTTGTATATCATCAATTCTGGAGGAATTGCATATCATCAATGCATAGCATTGTATAAAAAAGGACAGCATAGGTGCCCGACCCGGCAGCAATTCTGTCCTTTTGTTTGTTTTACTTTATCAGCTCGTCAAGTGTGACCCCGAATACTTCCGCAAAGGCTCTCAGCTCAATGTCTGTAACAAATCTCTTTCCGCACTCTATCCTCTGTATCGCGTTTTTATCAACGTCTATGCCGATAAGCTGAAGCTTGTCTGCCAGCGCCCTTTGCGAAAGCTTTGTAGAATATCCAAGCCTTAAAGCACGGATATTCTCACCGCATATATTGTTTCTTCCTTCGTCTTTGTTCTTGAACATTATCTACCTCGCGTTTGACATTCAGTGATTGACATTTTAATTATATTGTGTTAAAACGATAGATATGACATTCACTAAATGTCAAGTAAATGTATCACTGGAGAAGTAATGCAAAATGAAAGATAAAATTGGAATAATAAAAGAAATTGACCGTATAGGGAGGATAGTTATACCCAAGGAATATCGCGACAGATACGGTTTTCACGATACGATTGAGATCGTAGCTACTGAATCGGGTGTATTAATACGCAACCCCGAGTACGTTTTAAAGAAAGTAGATGACTGTAACAACAAATAGTACTTTGCAATATTATGTAATGGTTTTGAAGCCCATTAATTTATAGCCCCGAATAATTATTTGCGTCTATTGACAACGCCCATGCTTTGTGCTATAATATCATAGTCGCAAAGGGGTATCGCCAAGCGGTAAGGCAAAGGACTTTGACTCCTTTATTCGTAAGTTCGAATCTTGCTACCCCTGCCAGAAAAGCACTCACTGTTTGTGGGTGCTTTTTGCATGGGGTAGAAGTGAGAACTTATTCCGAGGCAAGAAACAAGCAAGACTACCACCGAGATAGTTGCCGAGGACTTGTGGCATAGCCGCAAGCTAGCGACCGCCACACTTCCCTTTCCTGCAAATGCGGTCGCCGTTCGATTCCTTGCTACCCCTGCCAACAAAAAACGCACTTTTGTCTACCGGCAAAGGTGCGTTTTTTGAATGATGTTTGCCTCTGGCAAATGATGACGGCTTCGCCTAATGATGTTCGCTGCGCGAATAATGTGTGCCTCACGGCACATTGGGCAAACATCGCATCATTGCGGAACAAAGTGGAGCAACATCATTTTGAGCGAAGCGAAAAACATCATATCGCCGCGAGGCGATGCATCATTTGACAAGCATATGAATTTTGCCTCTGGCAAAACAACAGAAAAAGAGCAAGAGTACAAGGAAATAATCCTTATATTCTTGCTCTTGTTTTTCTTTCTGTCGATATATTCATCTTTCGCAAAAAATGTTCACGAAAGATGAATTCGATATGTTCTCGCTTTGCTCGAACTCGATATATTGTCGCTACGCGTCAATTCGATATGAGATAAATCCCTCGTTTGCGAAGCAAACATATCGAGTGCGTCAGCACATATCGAACGCCGCAGGCGTATATCGAAAATCCCGCGAGGGATTTATCTCGATGCGCGTTGTCCGTTCAGGATAACACGCTATTTTCGCTCGTTATTACATAAAGCCGAGGATAGCCTGAGAGGCTATGAATGCGACGTAGATAGTGAGAAGCGAGATACCCTGCCATCTCTTCAGCTTGCCTGTGAGGATGGTGGGGATGGTCATGATACCCATTGTGATGAATACGAGGGGGATATCGATGATAAGCGATGCGGGGATGCCGCCGAGGGTGATGCCCGAGGGAAGATCGAAGGGTGCGATGGTGATCGCTGCGCCCGAAACGAGAACGAGGTTGAAGATGTTCGCACCGATGATGTTACCGAGAGAGAGCGAGCCGTGTCCCTTCATAAGAGAGGTGATAGCGGTTACGAGCTCGGGCAGCGAGGTGCCGAGAGCTACGATAGTAACACCTACTACGACGGGATCCATGCCGAGATAGTTGAGAGCGACAGACTCTGCGTTGGTTGCGAGAAGGCTGGCACCTACCGCGATGGTAGCCGCGCCGACGATAAGGAAGATGATATCCTTGACGATGTTGCCCTTGTATTCGGATTCCTCCTCTGCCTCGGGGATCTCGTCGGGGATCTCAAGCTCCTCTGCCTTTTCGGGGTTTTTCTTCATGTTGAGCACGTTGACGATCATGTATGCAACGAATGCAACGAGAAGAACTATACCTGCCCAGCGCTCGAAGCCTTGTGCAATATACGCGTTGAGGGCGTAGAAAATAGCGACAACGAAGTAAGCAGCAACGGGGAAGATCAGGGTCTTTTTATCTACTTTGCCGGGTTTTACCGCAATGGTAATAGCCGCGATAAGCGAGGTGTTGCAGATGATGGATCCGATAGCGTTGCCGTAAGCAATACCGCCACCGCCGCCCGTAGCGGCAAATACCGAGGTAAGCACCTCGGGAAGGGTAGTACCGATCGATACTACGGTTGCTCCGATAAGGAGCTCGGGCAGACCGAATTTTTTAGCAATTCCGACCGATGCGTCAACGAACCAGTCGCCGCCCTTGATAAGAAGAATAAATCCGAAGATCATAAGAAAAACTTCCGCGGGGATAGGAAGCGAATTGAAGAGCATGAACTCTCCGAGCTTTGCAATACCTGTGTCAAGTAACATTGTTTTCTCCTAAATGTTTAAAATTCAGCAAAAGGTATTTTACCATATCTTTGCTCGGAAGTCAATACAAAGCGCGTATAGACTAAATATTTTCTTCGCCGCGCGGCTTGGCTTGCCACTCTCTTGCGAGTTTGATTTCCGTGATTTGAACGAAAGAAAAACAAACCGAGAAGCAGAAACTTCTCGGTTTATTGAAAACAATTGTTTGCAAAATTTGGCTTTATATGTGTTTTTGTGCGGTGAAACGCAGCTCATCAGCCGGACGATGCGCGCTTTTGCGAGCATCTGAGCAGAGCGATTTTATCAGCCGAGCGACTTGAGCGTTTCGAGAACGTAGTCCGAAAACTCCTTGGTGGTAGCACCCGTATCTCTGCCTGTGATAACGAGCTTCTTTTCCTCGAGCGTGCAGATGTCGAGAGCGCGGGCAAGCTTGTCTGCCTCGGTCTGATATCCTATGTGCGAGAGAAGCATAACTGCGGCGCGGAGCATCGAGCAGGGGTCTGCAAACTTAGCACGCCCCTCGTTTACCATACGGGGTGCAGAGCCGTGGATAGCCTCGAACATTGCGTATCTCTTACCGACGTTCGCGCAGCCCGCGGTACCTACACCGCCCTGGAATTCTGCTGCCTCGTCGGAGATGATGTCACCGTAAAGGTTGGGGAGTAAGAGCACCTGGAAGTCGCGGCGGCGCTTCGTATCGACGAGCTTTGCCGTCATGATGTCCGCATACCACTCGTCCGTGGTGATCTCGGGGTAGCTCTCGGCTACTCTGTGACAGTCCTCGAGGAAGTTTCCGTCGGTGGTTTTGATGACGTTTGCCTTGGTAACGAGAGATACTCGGGTCTTGCCGTTCTTTCTTGCATAGTCGTATGCGATCTCGGCAATTCTCGTTGATCCCTGCTTAGTCGTGATGGTAAAGTCGACTGCGATATCGTCGGTTACGTTGAAGCCCTTTGAGCCTACTGCGTACGCGCCCTCGGTGTTCTCGCGGAAGATGCACCAGTCGATGCCCTCCTCGGGTACTCTTACGGGTCTGATGTTTGCAAAGAGGTCGAGCTCGCGGCGCATAGCTACGTTTGCCGACTCGATGTTAGGAAGTCCCGAGCCCTTCTGGGGGGTCGTCGTAGGACCCTTTAAGACGATATGGCACGCCTTAAGCTCTGCAAGCACGTCGTCGGGGATAGCCTTACCGTGAGCTATTCTGTTTTCGAGAGTCAGACCGCCAATGTCGCGGAACTCTATTTTGCCCGCGCTGACCTCATCCGCAAGGATATATTCGAGCACCTCGCGCGCGGCAGCGGTGATCGTCGGACCGATGCCGTCTCCTCCGCATACGCCTATGATGATCTTGTCGAGCGAGGCGTAGTCGACGAAGTCACCCTGCGACTTCATGTCCTCGACTCTTATTAACTGCTCCTCGAGTATTTTTCTGAATTTTTCGAGTGCCTTATCAAGATTTACGGAATTGTTCATTGTGTTCCCCTTTCTTTTACCTTTATCGGTTACTGTTCGCTTTCGTGTAGTTGAGAGTGCCGCCTGCGAGAAGTATCTCGCGCTGACGCGCTGTGAGGTTAAGTGTGAGTGCTGCGGATGAGCCCGTGGTCCTGTTGATAAGCGTGACGGTGTTTTTCGACGTTACCGCATCGCGTAAGCCCTCGATATAAAGCTCGTCTCCCTCACCGAACAGCTCGTAATCGTCCTCCGAGAAGAAGGTCATGGGTATGATACCGAAGTTTATGAGGTTAGCTACGTGAATTCTCGCAAAGCTCTTTGCGATAACTGCCTTGATACCGAGATACTGAGGAACGAGAGCTGCGTGCTCACGCGAGGAGCCCTGACCGTAGTTCGAGCCGCCTATTATGATGCCGCCTCCCTCTTTAAGCGCACGCTCGGGGAATTCGGGATCGCAGACGGTAAAGCAGAACTCCGAGAGCTTTGGTACGTTCGAGCGATAGGGAAGTATCTTCGCACCCGCGGGCATGATATGGTCGGTCGTGATATTGTCACCGACCTTGAGTATCAGCCTTGCCGAGAGGTCGTTTTCGGGGGGCGTTCCCTTGGGGATAGCCTTTATGTTCGGACCGCGCTCCACCGTGAGCGAGGGGGCATCCTCGGGGTCGGCAGGCAGGTCGATCATATTGTCGGAAATTTTGAATTTTTTGGGCATCTCGATTTTTGGTGCTTCACCGAGAGTAGTGGGATCAACGAGCACGCCTGCGATAGCAGACGCTGCCGCAAGCTCGGGGGATACGAGGTAGACCTCTGCATCCTTGGTGCCACTGCGTGCTAAGAAATTGCGGTTGAAGGTACGCAGACTTACACCGCCCGACTTAGGAGAGAAGCCCATGCCGATACAGGGGCCGCAAGCACACTCGAGAACTCTTGCACCTGCTGCGATGATATCTGCTAGCGCACCGCACTCGGCAAGCATATTGAATACCTGCTTTGAGCCGGGGGATATCGAGAGAGAAACGTCGGGATGTACGGTCTTGCCCTTAAGTATAGCCGCGACCGTGAGCATATCCCTTAAGGATGAGTTCGTGCAGGAGCCGATACATACCTGATCTATCTTCATCCCTGCAAGCTCGGATGCCGGCTTTACGTTATCGGGGCTGTGAGGACAAGCCACGAGGGGGGAGAGCGTGTCGAGATCCACGGTGTATTCTGCATCGTAGACGGCATCCTCATCGGATGCGAGGGGCTGCCATACGTCACCTCTGTCCTCTGCCTCGAGAAACGCCTTTGTGGTCAGATCGGAGGGAAATATCGAGGTGGTAGCACCGAGCTCCGCGCCCATGTTGGTTATAGTCGCTCTCTCGGGTACCGAAAGGGTAGCAACTCCCTCGCCCGCGTACTCGACTATCGCACCGACACCGCCCTTGACACCGAGCTGCCTCAGCACCTCGAGAATTATGTCCTTCGCTGATACGAAGGGGCGTAATTTGCCCTTTAAGTTGACACGGATCATACGCGGCATCGTAATATAATACGCACCGCCGCCCATTGCTACCGCTACGTCAAGACCGCCCGCACCGAACGCGAGCATACCGATACCGCCTGCCGTGGGTGTGTGGCTATCCGAGCCGATGAGAGTTCCGCCCGGGCGTGCAAATCTCTCGAGATGCACCTGGTGGCAGATGCCGTTACCGGGACGGGAGAAGCGGATGCCGTGCTTTTTTGCAACGGTCTGTATGTATCTGTGGTCGTCGGCGTTCTCAAAGCCCGCCTGGAGCGTGTTGTGATCTATGTACGCGACGGACAGCTCCGTCTTTACTCTCTCGATGCCCATAGCCTCAAACTGAAGGTAAGCCATCGTGCCGGTTGCATCCTGGGTGAGTGTCTGATCGATGCGGAGTGCGACCTCGGAGCCCGTGGTCATGTCACCGGAGAGAAGGTGATCTTTTATGATTTTTTGTGCTATAGTGTAAGCCATTATTTACAATTCTCCTTGATTTCCATTGCCTTTACCGTGTTTTTCATAGCTTCCTCTATGTGGAGCGAGGTGAGTGCCTCTGCCTGCCTCTCGTCGCCCGAAAGCATTGCCGTGAGGATCTCACGGTGCTCTCGGATAGATTTTTCGAGTCTGCCGGGCACTGTAAGCGAGAGCTTTCTGTAACCCTTTATATTGCGGTGCAGCTCGCTGAGTATCTTCGAAAGGAGGCGGTTGCCCGATGCTTTGTAGATAATATTGTGGAAGGCGGAGTCGAGCTCCTTCAATTTGTCGGTGTCGCCCTTCGCCATATAGTACTCGGAGAGCTCTACCGATTCTATAAGCTCGCGCTTTTCGTTTTCGTTTAGCCTCGTGGTTGCCATCGCTGATGCCAGACCCTCGAGGCGCATTCTTATTTTATAGGTGTCCACAAGGTCGTCGACCGTAACTCCTACGACGATAGCTCCGCGGTTCGGGAATATCTCGACGAGTCCCTCCTCGGCAAGGCGGTGCAGTGCCGCCCTTACGGGAGTTCGCGATACTCCTAGCCTCTCGGATACCGATATTTCGGTGAGCTGGGCACCCCGTGCGTGATTTCCTTGGAGAATTTCTTCCTCGAGTTTGAGATATACCTCTTCCTCGCGTGATTTGGTTCTCTCGTTAACGATCATTATTTTTGTCCTTTTTCCTTCATATAGTTGTCGATAATTGCGACGAGCTCATCCTCACCGAGTATGGTCGTTCTTCCGTCCTCGTAGAGCCTATCGACCGCTTCCTTGACCTTGACTACTATCTCATCGTGCTTAGTGACCTCGCGGAAGTCGGGAAGATCATAGTGCTTGTTTATCCAATAGGCTATGCCTGCAAGACCCGAGGTGTTGGATATAGCGACCTCGGCGGGCTTGCCCAGTATACGCTCGGTGTCGAAGATATTGTATATCTCGGCATCCTTCATAAGTCCGTCAGCGTGGACTCCTGCGCGCGTTACGTTGAAGTTGTCGCCGACAAAGGGTGTCATCGGCGGGATATCGTACTTAAGCTCGGTCTTGAAATAGTCTGCGATCTCGGTTATGACGGTCGGGTCCATACCTCCAAAGCTACCCGTCATGGATGCATACTCTATTACCATCGCCTCAAGAGGTACGTTACCCGTGCGCTCGCCGATTCCAAGCAGCGAGCAGTTGACAGCAGAGCAGCCGTAGAGCCACGCGGTGGTCGCGTTTACAACGCCCTTATAGAAGTCGTTATGGCCGTGCCACTCGAGCATATCCGAGTTGACGTCAGCGTAGTGGTTAAGACCGTATACGATGCCGGGCACGCTCCTCGGAAGCGCAACACCGGGGTAGGGAACGCCGTAGCCCATCGTGTCACACATTCTGATCTTGACGGGGATGCCTGACTCTGCACTCAGGTCGCTAAGCGCGTTTACAAAGGGTACTACAAAGCCGTAAAAGTCGGCACGGGTGATATCCTCGAGGTGGCATCTCGGGCGTATGCCTGCATCGATAACAGATTTTACAACTCCGAGATAATGGTCGAGCGCCTGCTTACGCGTCATGCCGAGCTTTTTGAAAATGTGGTAGTCGGAGCAGGAAACGAGGATACCCGTCTCCTTGATTCCAAGACTTTTAACGAGGTCAAAGTCCTCCTTTTTCGCACGTATCCAGGTCGTGACCTCGGGGAACTCGTAGCCGAGCTCGAGGCATCTTGTCGCCGCTTCCTTATCCTTCTTCGTGTAGACGAAGAACTCGCTCTGACGGATTATTCCGTCGGGACCGCCGAGACGGTGGAGCATCTTGTATATATCGACGATCTGATCCGCAGAGTAGGGTGCTCGTGACTGCTGTCCGTCACGGAAGGTCGTGTCGGTCAGCCATATTTCCTCGGGCATATGTATCGGAACGTGACGGTGGTTGAACGCCACCTTCGGTATCTCGGTGTAGGGATAGATCTCTCTATAGAGGTTGGGGTCGGGGATATCCTGAAGGGAGTATCTGTACTGATGCTGCTCGAGTAGGTTTGAGCTGTTGCTTTTTTTGATCATGGCTTGTTCCTTTCTCTGGGGGATTTACCAAAGGCGAGGACTGAATAATTGAGGCAACCTTCCTTGTCCTTCCTCATTTGGTATAAATTGTACACTTGTATACAATCTGAAATTTTATCTTATTATAATATATGTGAAAAGCTTTGTCAAGTTATTTTAAGAAAAAATAATATAAAAACAATATGAAGAAATGTAAAAAAAGCAGGGCTTGGCTTATATAAAAGCCAAGCCCTGCTGAATCGGTGAGCGTATATTAGTCCTTCTCCTCAAACACACCGCTTTCAATGATAGATTCGAGCGATTTTATTGCTTCGTTGTAGCTGACGGGTTTTGACAGCAACTTTTCTGTGCTGTTTATGTAGTCTTTTTTGTAATATTCTGTATCGATTATTTGCCGGAGAATTTTTGGCACGCTTACACCATCCTGAGCCGAATAGCATTTGGTACCCGCCTTTCTGTTTTTTCGTACCTCTCTTATCAAAGCTACAAGATTATTATCCAAAGAGACCAGCGTCAAAAGGCGAGATATGTCATAAATGTGCCTTGAGTTCCTTTCGGGCTTGTTGTCTATCATGTAGTCACAAATTGCAAACACCTTGTCTACGAGAGTTCTGTCAAGAGTCTGAACACGAATATCAAATGGCTCTAATTCATACTGTGCGATGGCTTCCTCGTTTCCTACAAATTTGAAATAGTCGTATATCATTGACGATGCTTTCATAAATTCATCGGGAAATGCTTTAACGATAAAAACAGTTTCAACCAGTAATTGAGGATTTAAGCCAGATAAAGTGTGCCGTGCAGAATAGTCGATTATATAACAGTTGTAATCTCTGCGACTTCGCGTTTCGCATTCGTTCAGTAAGCTCAACCCGAGGCTTTTACATATCTTTACTAATGCATGTTTCAGATTCTTGCGATTCCCTTGCGATTGATGCGTAGCATCTAATGTAATGTCAATATCTTCGGAAAATCGATCAATAAGCTTATAACACTTTGAAAGCGACGTACCCCCTTTGAACAATAGGTCGGGAACTTGTTTTGCGAGCTCGCGAAGTACAAGCGTTACATAATAATCCTTTTCTATTATTGCGGCAGAGACGTTAAAATGTCTGCTGGCGGATTGTATAGCTATATTAAAGCTTTCTTTATCATTGTGTAATATCATTCAACACCTCGCTGAAAAGAAGATTCTTTGATGTTTTCGCAGGAAAATATTTTGCAAGAGAGAGGAGATCGCTGCTGCTTATTCTATTCTCTCTAATATACTTTTTTATAGATTTTTTTGCTCTTTCGTCTATTTCTGAGATTTCACCTATTTCGGTTAATAACTGTAATACGGTGTATGCTTGTGCATTACTGCGATCTATTTTACAACGCGACTTTCGGAGTATAACGGTTCTTCCGTCTAACGTTATTCTTCTGCATCTCATAGTTTCGATATTGCTGACTACTTCGATAGTATTTGGCATCTGAGTTGTAACTGAGAAGAAATTTTGCAGATTCATTCCGCTGTACACTCCGAACACATCGTCTTTATAGGATATATATTTTTTGTTCACTACGTCTTCTGCCGTTATGGTTGACGTGCCTGCTATGCTCTTTGTGGGTAAGAAGTAGACACCCGTATCAAATTTTGAAAGTTCTCCGCTTTCTTCTGCTTTGTTTATAAGTCGGAATATATATGCTCGGGAATAACCGTCGAACGCGCTCAGTATCTCGTTTGTGAAAATCGGCTCGTTAGAGGCGAACCTTGTTTTTAATTTTTGAACCAGCATTATAACACCTCCACACATAGTATTTTCCGATTCACAATTAGTATACTATATTCAACATAAATTGTCAAGACTGATAAACAAATTATTACCAATCTAAAAAGATTGCACGAGCAGAGCTCGGGTTAAGGGCTGCCACGGGCAGAAGTGATGATTGCCTGCGGCAAGTTATGAGTGCTGCGCACGTTATGATGCTCACGCAGTTATGAGCGACTATGTCGCGTTATGAGTGCTACGCACGTTATGATGCTCACGCAGTTATGAGCGACTGTGTCGCGTTATGAGTGTTTCGTACGTTGCTTTTCGCTTAATAATTGACGCTTTTCGGGCATATTTGCCCCGAATTTATTAAAAAATCAACTCAAAATGCGATTTTCGCGCTTAACAGAGCTTTCAGACGCTCCTTTGAGAGTGTCACGCTTGGCAGAGCTTTCGGATTCTCCTTTAAGAGTATCACGCTTGTGCGGATTTGTTTGATTTAATCTCGTATAGTAAAATATAAAAAATTCCCCGCCGGGCACGGATTGCACCCGACGGGGTAGTATATTGACCATTATTGTTTACAAATGCAGTTGATAAGAGGCAAATAATCGTTTTTTAATTCTGCAACATGGGCGTTATTAACATATCGGCTGACCGCGGCTTAGCTTGGATGCGATACTGCTTACAGATCGATCTTCAGCTTATTTCCTGCTCGATCTCATCAAAAATCGGACTGTCGAAGAACTCGCGTAAGCTTATATCAAGCCCGTCACAGAGCTTTTTTATCGATACTACTCCCGGGTTCTGACTCTTATCGTTAAGCATGCTATATACGGTTGAGGGGGATACACCTGCAAGATTTGCAAGCGTATTAACGGCTATGTTTCTTTTTGCGCACAGCTCTTGTATTCTTATTGCCACTGCTCTTTTTGTGTTCATTTGATACGCTCCTTGTGGGATATATCATAATTTTAGAGAATTTTGCGATATATCGTATGGGATATATCGTAATTTTGGGTCGGATGTGATATAATATACGATATATCCCACATGGAGGAGAATGAAATGATATGTATGCTTTTCGGGCATAGAGATGCCCCGTGCGAGATCAAGTCGGTATTAAAGGAAAAAATCCTTGAAATCTATACCAAGCATCACGAAGTTGAATTTTACATTGGAAACAATGGTGCATTTGATGCTTTAGCGCAGAGATGTCTGAACGAAGTTAATACCGATGGCGTGGAGATCGAGTATTCAATCATTCTGTCGCGTGTCGATGAGGTTGCGCTCTGCAAAAACAACAGTAAAACGCTTTATCCGGACGGTCAGGAGAAAGCGCTTAGAAAATATGCAATTTCAAAGAGAAACGATTGGATGATAAAAAAAGCCGATATTGCTATTTGCTACGTCAGTAATAGATTTACTAACTGTTATAAAATGCTCGAAAGGCTCAGGCGTAAAGGAGTTCATATTATAAATATTTCAGATTTGGTCTTATGAGAACCTGATTAAGATTATATACGCGAGTAAATACGCTAGTCTTGCATTTTTGTTCGTGCGTTTTTATACGACTTATATGGGTTATGCACGCGCTGATTCTGAGGGAACTATAAAAGAAACACCCAACGAGCAAAAGCGCGTTGGGTGCGATAAATGACTATTAAACTTTACAAAACTTTGTGTTTTATACCTTTTCAACCGAGATGGTGACGGTCTCACCGTTGATGTTCCACTCCTTTGCGTTAGCGAGGGTGGAGCCTGTGAGGAGCTCGTCTGCGAGGGTCTCGTCGGAGATCTCGGCGGCGTTGCGCTCCGTGATAGCGGCAACGGTATCGTTGCCTATGAAGGCTACCTTGATGCGGTCCATGACCTCGAAGCCCGAGTCCTTACGCATCGTCTGTATCTTCGAGATGATCTCACGGACGTTACCCTCCTCGATAAGCTCGGGGGTGAGGTTCTTGTCGATGACAACGGTGACGCCTCTGTCACCGAGCGACTCGAAGCCTTCCTTCTTCGTCATTTCGATAAGAAGGTCGTCGCGGGTGAGGACTATCTCGGCATCCTGCACGGTGAAGGTGATCGAGCCGTTTGCCTCGAGCTCGTCCATTGCGGCGTTGCCGTCGAGGGTGGAGAGTGTCGATCTGATACCGCCGAGGTACTTGCCGTATTTAGGTCCGACGGTGCGGAGCTGCGGCTTGAAGGAATAGGTGGTGAACTCGCGTACGTTGTCGGTGAAGATAACCTCTTTGAGGTTAAGCTCCTCGGCAATAACGGGTACAAAGCTCTCCTCGGGTACCTTGTCGGTCTTGACGTACATACGCGCTACGGGCTGACGGTTTTTGATAGCAGCCGCGTTACGGCAGGCTCTGCCGAGAACGACGATGTCAACTACCTCCTTCATGTTCTCCTCGAGCGACTTGTCGATAAGCGATTCGTCTGCTACGGGGTAGTCGCAAAGGTGTACCGACTCGGGTGCATTCTTGTCAACCGAGCATACGAGGTTGCGATAGATATCCTCTGTCATGAAGGGGATGAGGGGTGCCGATGCCTTTGCTATCGTTACGAGTGCTGTGTAGAGGGTGAGATATGCATTCACCTTGTCGGTGGGCATTCCCTTTACCCAGAAGCGCTCACGGCTGCGGCGCACGTACCAGTTCGAGAGCTCGTCTACGAAGTCCTCGAGCACACGGGTAGCCTCGGTGATCTTGTATGCATCGAGATATGCGTCTGTTGCCTTTACGGTAGAATTGAGCTTCGAGAGTATCCACTTATCCATAACCGAGAGGGTGGAACGGTCGAGGGTGTACTTGGTGGGGTCGAAGCCGTCGATGTTTGCGTAGAGAACGTAGAACGCGTAGGTGTTCCAGAGAGTTCCCATATACTTTCTCTGTCCCTCGACAACTGCCTCACCGAAGAAGCGGTTGGGGAGCCAGGGAGCGGAGTTAGAGTAGAAGTACCAGCGGATAGCGTCTGCGCCGTAGCTCTCGAGAGCCTCGAAGGGATCTACTGCGTTACCCTTCGACTTCGACATCTTCTGTCCGTCCTTATCGAGGACGTGGCCGAGAACGAGAACGTTCTTGTAGGGCGCGCAGTCGAAGATGAGGGTGGATATTGCCATGAGCGAGTAGAACCATCCGCGTGTCTGGTCTACACCCTCGCTGATGAAGTTTGCGGGGAACTGAGATTCAAAGATCTCCTTGTTCTCGAAGGGGTAGTGCCACTGTGCGAAGGGCATCGAGCCCGAGTCGAACCAGCAGTCGATAACCTCGCTGACTCTCTTCATCTCGCCGCCGCACTCGGGGCACTTAATGGTCACCGCATCGATGAAGGGACGGTGGAGCTCGATGTTATCGGGGCAGTTATCGGACATCGACTTGAGCTCCTCGATAGAGCCGATCGCGTGGCGGTGTCCGCAGGAGCACTCCCAGATGTTGAGGGGGGTACCCCAATATCTGTTTCTCGAAAGACCCCAGTCCTGAATATTCTCGAGCCAGTCACCGAATCTGCCCTTGCCGATAGACTCGGGGATCCAGTTGACGGTATTGTTGTTTCTGATGATATCCTCACGCACCTTGGTCATCTCGATAAACCAGGTGTCGCGTGCGTAGTAGATAAGAGGAGTGTTACATCTCCAGCAGTGGGGATACTCGTGCTCAAACTTGGGAGCGGAGAAGAGCTTGCCCTCTTTGTCGAGGTCGGCAATGACCATCGGGTCAGCCTTCTTTACGAATACGCCAGCGTAGGGAGTCTCGGCCGTCATCTCGCCCTTTCCGTCGACGAACTGGACGAAGGGAAGGCCGTACTTCTTACCGACCTTCGAGTCATCCTCACCGAATGCGGGAGCGATATGAACGATACCCGTACCGTCGGACATCGTTACGTAGCCGTCGCAGACGATGTAGTGAGCCTTCAGCTTCTGGCGTGCGGCTTCCTTACCCGTGCACTCAAAGAGGGGCTCGTACTCGCGGTATTCGAGTTCCTTACCCGTCATCTTCTCGAGTATCTCGTATGCGGGAGCATCCTCGGTCTTAAGAGGACCTAGAACGGTGTCGAGAAGTGCCTCTGCCATATAGTAGGTGTAGCCGTCGGCTGCCTTTACCTTGCAATAGGTGTCCTTCGGGTTTACGCAGAGCGCAACGTTCGAGGGAAGTGTCCAGGGGGTGGTTGTCCATGCGAGGAAGTATGCATCCTCACCCACGCACTTAAAGCGCGCGATAGCCGAGCGCTCCTTTACGGTCTTGTAGCCCTGAGCTACCTCGTGAGAGGAGAGGGGAGTACCGCAACGGGGGCAGTAGGGAACGATCTTGAAGCCCTTGTAGAGAAGGCCTCTGTCCCATATCTTCTTAAGAGCCCACCACTCGGACTCGATGAAATCGTTGGTGTAGGTGACGTAGGGGTGCTCCATATCAGCCCAGAAGCCGACAGTACCCGAGAAGTCCTCCCACATTTCCTTATACTTCCACACCGACTCCTTGCAGTGGCCGATGAAGGGCTCGAGGCCGTATGCCTCTATCTGATCCTTGCCGTCGATGCCGAGCTTCTTCTCAACCTCTAGCTCAACGGGGAGACCGTGGGTATCCCAGCCCGCCTTACGAAGCACGCGTCTGCCCTTCATGGTCTGGTATCTCGGAACCATGTCTTTTATAACACGGGTGAGCACGTGACCGATGTGGGGCTTACCGTTCGCGGTGGGGGGACCGTCGAAGAAGGTGTAGTTTTCCTGACCCTCACGCATAGCGATGCTCTTCTCGAAGATGGCGTTAGCCTCCCAGAATGCGCGGGTCTCCTTTTCTCTTTTCACGAAGTCGAGGTTTGTTGAAACTCTCTCGTAGACCTCATGTGCCATAGTAATTCTCCTTACTTACAGAAACTCTTTATGAGTGTATTAATCAAAAAAATAAATCCGCTTCCATATGGAAACGGAAAAAACCACCATTTTCACATATCTCGCAATATGCTCCGCCATTACGCCGCGGACCGCGTCACCGTCTACCTTCGCAATATGCGCTCTCGGGGTGCGGCTCGGAAGTGATCTTCACCGTGGGTCTGCCGTCGGGCTCTCACCTGTACCCGGCTCTCTGTGGGCTTGTGCCTCGGTTACTCTTTTCGTCTTTGCCTTTTTATCTTGCAGAGATATATTATCACAACTTTCCCGAATTGTCAATAGTTTTAATATTATTAAAAATTAAATGCATCCGCGTTCCTTGACACGGGCGCGAGGTTGTGCTATCATTATAATGATAATTTCTAGGCTAAGGAAGTTTTTTTAAATGAACGCAACCAACGTATCCGAAGGTATCCCCCAAGGCTTAAGCGATGCCGAGGTAAAGGCGCGTATTGCCGAGGGGAAGGTAAATACGGCAAATAAAAAGCACGGTAAGAGCTATCTTAAGATAGTGCTCGACAATCTTCTCACCTTCTTCAATCTGGTGTGGGCGATAGTCGCGGCTATTATGATAGGCTTCGGCTCGTTCGGCAACCTGACGTTTGCATTCGTCGTCGTGCCGAATATTCTGCTTGCAATAATTCAAGAGGCGAGAGCGAAGGCTGCGGTCGATAAGCTCTCGGTAACGACTGACCCGAAGGCTACCGTTGTAAGAGACGGGGAGCTCATTGATATACCCGCAGATTCGATCGTGCTCGGTGACGTGATGCGACTCGAGATATCGAGGCAGATACTCTCTGATGCCGTAGTTATAAGCGGTGTCTGTGAGGTTAACGAGTCAATGCTCACGGGTGAGTCGGTGCCTGTAAAGAAGCAGGCGGGCGACCGTCTTTTTGCGGGAAGCTTTCTCGTCAGCGGCTCGGTCTATGCCGAGGTCACCGCTGTCGGCAGCGACAATTACGTAAACACTCTCGAGACACAGGCGAAGAAGCACAAGGCTCCTACCTCGAACCTCTTCAGATCTCTCGACAAGCTTATCAGATGCATCGGTATCTTTATGGTTCCTATCACCGTAGGAGTTGCGATATGCAACACCCTCGTTCTCGGCGATCAGTACAGCGGCTTCGAGCTTGCTAAGGCCGTTGCCGAAAAGACCTGCGGCTCGGTCATCGGAATGATCCCTGCGGGAATGTATCTGCTTATCACGGTAACGCTCTCTCTCAGCGTTATGATCCTCGCGCGACGCAACACTCTCGTGCAGGATATGTATTCGATAGAAATGCTCGCCAGAGCAGACGTTCTATGCCTCGACAAGACGGGTACCATCACCGACGGCACCATGCGTGTCAAGGAAATATGCTCTCTTGACGGCTCGGGCGAGGATGAGATAGCCGCGGTTATGGCGGCTATGGAGAGCGGTGACAGCGCGGTTAACGCGACATCGAAGGCTCTTATCGAGAAATTCGGTCAGTCGGGTGCTCGGATAAAGGATCAGATAGCCTTTTCATCCTCGAGAAAGTATTCCGCTGCCGATATAGACGGTGTCGGCATCTATGCGCTCGGTGCTCCGCACTTCGTACCCTGCGAGGTGAGTGCTGAGCTCGATAATAAGATAGCGGAGTATGCATCGCGCGGTGAGCGAGTGCTCCTTCTCTCGAGGCTCTCGTCGCTCGATGCCGAAGACGGTGCTCCTCTTGCGCTGATCGCGCTCGAGGACAGGATAAGACCCGGTGCCGAGGACACCATAAGACGCTTCCAGGAGCAGGACGTAACGGTAAAGGTCATCTCGGGTGACCACGCGCAGACGGTATCGGCAATAGCCGTTAAGGTCGGCATAAATGACGCAGATAAGTATATATCCTGTGAGAATCTCACAGATGACGAGCTTATCGAGGCAGTAGAAAAATACGCAGTGTTCGGAAGGGTGACCCCCGAACAAAAGGTCATCATTGTTAATACAATGAAGAAGGCGGGTCACACCGTCGCTATGACGGGAGACGGCGTAAACGATACGCTCGCTCTCAAGGAGGCTAACTGTGCCATCGCTATGGCTGACGGCAGTGAGGTCGCACGCGCTATCTCGCAGATAGTTCTCATGGATTCCGACTTTAGTCACCTGCCCGAGGTCGTAAGAGAGGGAAGAAGATGCATCAACAACGTGCGCGGCTCTGCGGCACTCTTCGTTATGAAGACCATCTTCACGATGCTCATATCCGTGTTCTCGGTAGTGACTCTTACGGCTTATCCCTTCGCACCCAACAACTTCCTCTTCCTCGAGTTCTTCGTTATCGGTATCGCATCCTTCCTTCTTGCGTTCGAGCCGAATAATAAGAGAATAGAGGGTAACTTCATCGAATATGTTATGACGCGCAGTCTGCCGTACGCGATAGCAATGTTCGTGCCTACGCTGACTCTCCTTATCGTTCAGGCTTATACTCCCATACCCATGACTCTCGAGATACGCGACACTATCTGTATGATAGTCGTAACTCTTGTCGGATATATCAACCTCACGAATATTTGCCGCCCCTACACCAAGTGGCGGGTCGGCGTTGCCGTAGGTATCGGTGTCGCTCTCCTTGTCGGTATGGTGGGTGTCGGACTTCTCGACCACTTCCTTCTCGGCGGCTCGGAGTTCGCTATGGCGGGCGCGTTCAAGAGCCCTGTGGTATTCGCACTTTCGTGCGTGCTCGGTGTGTCGATGGCGTTCCTTATGCACCTTCTTCGCGACAGCGTCGGCAAATTTGTCGGCTTTATCGCAAGGAAGTTAAACAAGAGCGAGCAGGCGTAATTTCAGAAAATCCGCGCTCATACAATAACAATTATTTACAAATTACGGGAGAAATGATATGAAAGTAACATGGCTCACACAGGCGGGACTCCTTTTTGAGTCCGATAAAATAACCGTTCTCGTTGACCCTTATCTTACCGATTCGGTGGGTGAGAGATGCGAGGAAAAGCACCGTAGAATACCTATTGACGAAAGCTTCTTCGAGGTATGCCCCGACGTCTTGCTTATCACTCATTCTCACCTCGACCACCTCGACCCGGGTACTCTTTCTCACTACCTTTCGGGTGACAGAAGTCCTGTGACCGTGCTCGCGCCCTCGGGCTCGTACGAGATGCTGAGAGAGATGGGCGGAGGACACAACTACGTGCTGCTCGACCCCCACTCCGTGTGGAGCTTTAACGGTGTTACCTTCTATTCCGTGCGTGCGGCACACAGTGATAAGGGCGCGTGCGGCTTCATCATCGACGACGGTGAGAGGACCTATTATATCAGCGGTGACACGCTCTATAATTTTGACGTTATTGATGATGTGCTCGACCTTGTTGAGACGGGTGTTGACTTTGCCTTTCTGCCGATAAACGGAGTAGGTAACAATATGCACGCAAGGGATGCTGCCGACTTTGCATACGAGATCGGTGCTCACACCGCGATACCCGTGCATTACGGTCTTTTTGACTCTATTGATCCCTCTGACTTCGACTTCGAGGACGCGAGAGTTCTTACGCCTTACACTCCCGAGGAGCTGTAAAAGGAAAAATATACCGCATTTTTAACAAAATAATAAAAAAATTTTAACAAAAAGGCCGACTTTCCTTGACAAATGCACATCCGTTTGGTAGAATAGAGTCAAGCTCGCTCGGCTTTTACATATCGGGCGGCAAACACTTTTTGGAGGATACTATGGCATTCGACTTTTACGAGTGGACCGGCGGCGCATCTGAGGAAGAGGTAGCAGCTCTTACTGCTCAGACCAAGAAGCGCTACTACATGTGGCTTCTCATCAGCCTTATTCCCCTCATCGGTCAGTTCACCATCGGCCTTGCAATCTTCTGCTACAACAACTATGCGATTCTCAGATCTCGCGGCAGAAACGATGGCAACGGTCTCTGGAGACTTCTCATGATGCTTTGGGGTCTTATCATCATTCCGATCATCGAGGTACAGGCTTGTGCTCGTATCGAGGCACTTGGTAACAAGGTTCTCGGTTGGTAATGAATGGTGCTGCCTAATTTGGGCGTAACCGAAAAAGAGTGGGGTTATCATTAATTTGGTAGCCTCGCTCTTTCTTTATATTTAGCATAGCAAAGCACATCAGCGAGCTTGATTAAAGTCCTCTTTTTCTATCTTCGTTTCCGCGCTTGGCGTACCCGTGTACGCCTATCGCTCGTCAGCCGAAGATTTCCGCTCCAAATTCGCCTAGCCCCATTATGGTGCTGCCTAATTTGGGCGTAACCGAAAAAGAGTGGAGTTATTGTTAAGTCAATAGCTCCCCTTTTTCTTTTATTAAGTCTGAGCCTTATTTTGCCACCCAACCTAGTGAAAGTCCCCTTTTTCTATCTCCGTTTCCTCGCGTTAGCGGATACTTTTCTTTTACACAGGTCGCCGCGATGCCCGGGGTGGATTTCATTAGGTTAAATGCTAAAAAATTCATCAATTTTATACTTTTTGTAATAGTATAGAAACAAAAAGGTGTTATACTAAGGCTAGGGAAAGTTGATTTTTCGCGCCCGTGCGGGCGTAATACATATCTTTTCGGAGGTAATGATGAACAAGAAAAAAATGCTCCTTAAGGCTATTTCGCTGCTTTGCGTTATTGTCCTCGCGGTCGGCTCGATGTCCTCTTGTATGCTGCTCATGTCTGACGGTAACGAGGATTACATGACCGAGGAGGAGGTCAGAGATATGATCTCGGGCAGCCTCGGCACGACCACGACTGTCGAGAACGTGAACGAGTATGATATAACCATCGAGAATAACGGCAGCGCCAATCTGCTTGCGGCATCGAAGGCGGTTCTCAGCGCGGTCAGCGTGTCCTGTAATTTTAACGTTTCTTACCAGAATATATTCGGTCAGAACGTCCTCGGTGAGGAATCCTCAGCGGGTGCGGGCGTTATATATAAGCTCGATAAGACAAAGGGTGACGCCTATATCATAACCAACTATCACGTTGTTTACAACGCGAGTGCAACCGAAAATAACGGTATCAGCAAGAGTATAAAGGTATATCTTTACGGACTCGAGAGCGCGAAATACGCGATTTCAGCAGAGTATATCGGCGGATCACTTACACAGGATCTCGCGGTGCTGAAGGTTACGGGCAGTCAGACGCTCCTCAAGAGTAATGCCGTAGCGGCTACCTTTACAAACTCCGATGACGTATCGATACTCGATACCGCGATCGCGATAGGCAACCCTGCGGCGGGCGGTATTTCTGCTACCGTCGGATGCGTGAACGTCGACAGTGAGGAAGTAGTTATCCTCGGCTCTGATGGCAGAACCGAAATAGCCTTCAGGCTTATGAGAATTGACACGGCTGTCAACTCGGGCAACTCGGGCGGCGGTCTGTTCAACGATAAGGGTGAGCTTATCGGTATAGTAAACGCGAAGATCACCTCATCGTCAATCGATAATATCGCGTATGCGATCCCCTCGAACATAGTAAAGGGTGTCGCGGATAATATCATCCACTACTGTGACGGTACTGATAAGGTCAACCCTTATAGATACGTTATCGGCATCACTATGGATAACTCCGAGCTTTATACCGTCTACGATGAAGAGACCGGCAAGATCCATAAGCGCGAGGTAGTAAAGATAGCTACGATAAACGCAGGTAGTATTGCCGAGGGCAACTTCAAGGTTGGTGACATTCTTAAGAGCGTATCCATTGACGGTGCGGTCTACGAGATAAACAGGATGTTCCAGATCAAGGACTCAATGTTCCTTATCTACTCCGAGAGCGAGGTCGTGTTCACCGTTGAACGCGACGGTGCCGATGTCACCGTGCCCGTATCGTTTGCGGGCGCAGAGCCGTCTAAGGTAAACTAAAGTTATAATTTAACGCGTTTTCGCGCTGAAAAGAGCAAGGATAGAGGATGGTCAGCCCTCTTATCCTTGCTCCTTTTTTATTTATCATTCATATTCACGTTCTCGCCGCGCGAGAACATATCACGCTTGCACAGCAAGCATATCGCTCCGCCACAGGCGGAATATCACGTCACCGCAAGGTGACATATCACGCTTCGCCTCGCGAAGCACACTTACTCTCTCCTCTCGTTCTCGCTGCGCGAGAACATATCGCGCTTGCACAGCAAGCATATCGCTCCGCCATAGGCAGAATATCGCGTCACCACAAGGTGACATATCGCGCTTCGCCAAAGCGAAGCATCCTTACGCTCTCCTCACGTTCTCGCCGCGCGAGAACATATCACGCTTGCACAGCAAGCATATCGCTCTGCCTAAGGCGGAATATCGCGTCACCACTCGGTGACATATCACGCTTCGCCTCGCGAAGCACACTTACTCTCTCCTCTCGTTCTCGCCGCGCGAGAACATATCGCGCTTGCACAGCAAGCATATCGCTCTGCCATAGGCGGAATATCGCGTCACCACTCGGTGACATATCGCGCTTCGCCAAAGCGAAGCATACTTACTCTCTCTTTATCCTTTTCACCACGGTGACCGACACTGAGATATCATCATCAGCTGCGCCGTGCTTCTTTGCGGCGGTGAGTATTGCCGAGCCGATTGCCTCGGGGGTGTTGAGTCCCGGACGTGCTATGACGTCGACGAGCCAGGGTGCCTCACCGTCTGAGCTGACACCGTCGGAGAACATTATAATGAAGTCACCGCTTTCAAGCTCGACGCGTATTCTCTCGCAGTCAAGCTCGGGCGATAGCCCTATCGGAGAGGTGCGCGATCGTATTCTGAATAAGGATGAGCCGCGCTTTACATACGAGGGAGCGGCACCGCATTTATAGAACATTGCCTCTCCGTTTATGAGGTCGACCGTAAAGAGGTCAACGGTTGCCGAGCATTCGGTACGCCGCCTTTTGAGTATGTTGTTTACGAGGCGCAGCGCGGTTTCCGTTCCTCTGCCGAACTCGAGCGTATGCGAAAGGTAATCGGCGACAAAGCCCGATGTTCGTACGGCATCCTCTCCCGAGCCCATTCCGTCGCTTATGAGCGCGTAGTATCTCAGCTCCTGGGTCTCGAACTCTCTTGTGGTGTCACCCGATATTTCATCGGTCATTGCCGCGCCCGCCGAGTAGGTGGATGCAGAATAGGATGCCGTTGCATGACATTCCATAAGTGCCATATTTCCTTTGCGGTAGTATTCGGGAGTGCCGAGAGTCACGCCCGCCGCATCTTCTATCGCGTGTCTTAAGGCGGGGGAGCTTACCGTGCTGCCCGATTCATCCTCGGTCGCGATTATGAAGTGCGGAGATCTTTCTCCGTAGACCTGCACGGCATAGCCGGATAGACCCATCTCGCACAGCGCAGCCTCGGTTGCCTCTCTCAGTCTGTCGTTTGCACTCTTTTCCTCGGAATCTGCACACCTTGCCTCGTTTATCAGCTTTGAAACGTACTCGAAATCCTCAGCCGAGGTGTCGTGCGCCCTTTCGCGGTACCTCTCCTCGGATACGATGCCGACCGCACGGTTGATAGCCTCGGTTATGCCGCTTGCGATCAAGGATAAATGCACGGGCGTGCCGAAGTCCTCTTTCACGAGCTTCTTTCCGCCCTTAAGTATAGGTATTATGCTGTCGATGCGCTCGGTAAAAGCGAGCTTTGCCTCATCACCGCCCGGTATATGAGCGCCCTCGGAGTCAAAATATCTCGTGATACATTCGGTAGCAAGTCTTTTTAATTCGTCCGTCCGTATCTCGGTATCGCGCTCTCTTGCACTCCGACTTACGGTAGAAAGCGAAGCAAAGGAGCTTTCGAGTGTATCGAGCGCGCCTGTGTACTTGCTTTTATATGAAAGTGCCATAGTGCCGACCATATCCTCGGCAATACTCTGTGCAGATGCGACCTCCTCCTTAGTGCGCTCGAGCTTCGTCTTCTTGAAAAGCGGTATGGCAAGTGCCGCCGCTATCGCGTACTCCGGAAAGACGGTCAGAAATCCTACGGTGCCGTCAATGTATCCGCCCCATGCCGAAAGAGCAACGCCTCCGAGGATGGCGGCGGAGATCATTCCGAGCGACGAAAGCGCGCCTGCGACAATGCCGACGAGCATAAACGCGACAGAATAAATACCCGACAGTCCAACCGATGAGGCAAATCCGACCACAGCTCCGTAAAGCGCACCGAATCTGCGAGAGGTGAACAGGGTTATCAGCCCGGCAAAGACAAAGCCGACCGATACACCGATAAGCTCGTACGCACCGAGCGATATAGATATAAGGAAGATGCCGAACAGGGCAGAGCACTTGAAGAATATGAGCGAGCGCTCATCGGACTTGCTCGCACCTCTTGCCGAGAATACGTCTGTGTTATCAAGAAAAATTGCGCTCGGTGAAATACCTGCATCAAACAGGCCCGAAAGCGAAAAGGTGACCAGCGGCGGCAGAATGACCATCGATGCACCGAAGAGTGCCGACTCGGTAGTAAAGGAGTTCAGAAGTATTTCGTAGACCGCTACGATAAAGCCGCCGATAAGCGCCGAGGACATTCTTAAGAGAATTCCCTCACCGAAAAGAGACGGTGTACCCTCGTCCCTGGTGTGCTTGTCCGTGGCGGATATTATCACGCGCAAAAAGGCGACGATGACAGATATCATCGCGTAGATTATCCCCTCGCTGCCGAGTGTCAGCGCACCGGCAACCGAGCCGAGCACCGCGAACCAGACGCGGGAAGGTAGAACGGCAATAGCGCCGATAGCTATCGGATAGGCTCCGAATATCAAGTGACACCTTGCAAAGATAAACGACAGTGCAAACACGGTCGCGTCGTAAACGGGGGCAACGGTGCCCTCGCGTCCGCCGGAAAATGAATTCTTTATTGCTGCAAGGAGTCCGCCCGGAAATCCCGCCTTTTTTTCATTCTCCGTTTTAATGCCCTCGGGGGCAGAGTCTTTTATTTTTTCCATATCCTCACCTCTTGGGTTTTTGCTTTAATTTTATATTAAAAGCTCTATGGAAATTGGCGCAATATGCCTGTCGCAGATTGGATGTTTTTGGTGTAAAGGAGTTGTTTTGCGGTATAACCGATTGGGAAATATCGGTGTAGAGCACCCCTTGTCGAGGTGCGCGATAAGTTCATGAATAAAAACAAAAAGAAGAGAGAGTATTTTGGCGGTTGCCGAAATACTCTCTCGCTTGTTGAAAAAATATAACTATTATTTACAAAATGCTTAGTTTTTAAGCGAATGAATGGGTGCGGGTATTCTTCCGCCACGGGAAATGAACGCCTCGCACGACTCGTTCTTCAGAGGGATGATGGGGGCGTAGCCGAGCAGACCGCCGAACTCTGCGACCTCTCCGACACCCTTACCCCATACGGGGATAACTCTGACTGCGGTGGTCTTGGTGTTTACTACACCGATGGATATCTCGTCTGCAATGATACCCGAGATGGTAGCTGCCGAGGTGTCACCGGGTATGGCTATCATGTCAAGGCCAACCGAGCATACTGCGGTCATTGCCTCGAGCTTTTCAAGGGTGAGTGTTCCGCACTTTACGGCATCTATCATGCCTCTGTCCTCGGATACGGGGATGAACGCGCCCGAAAGACCGCCAACGTGGCTCGATGCCATGACTCCGCCCTTCTTTACCGCATCGTTAAGGAGTGCGAGGGCGGCGGTGGTGCCGTGTGTTCCGCAACGCTCAAGACCCATATTCTCGAGTATCTCGGCAACGGAGTCACCTGCTGCCGGTGTAGGTGCGAGTGAGAGGTCTACTATTCCATAGGGCACACCGAGACGGGATGCCGCCTCTGCCGCGATAAGCTGGCCTACTCTCGTTATCTTGAAAGCAATTTTCTTAACAGTGTCGGCAAGGGTCGAGAAGTCGCAGCTGCCCGCCTTTTTAATAGCGGCGGCAACTACGCCGGGGCCGCTGACACCGACGTTGATGACCGTGTCGGGCTCGCCTATGCCGTGGAGCGCGCCTGCCATGAAGGGGTTATCCTCGGGTATGTTTGCAAAGACAACGAGCTTCGCACAGCCGAGGGAGTCCTCCTCACGGGTGAGGTAGGCGGTCTCCTTTATGATCTCGCCCATCTTCTTTACCGCGTCCATATTGATGCCTGCCTTGGTCGATGCCACGTTGACCGAGGAGCAGATATGGTCGGTCTCGGTGAGAGCCTGGGGGATAGCCTCGATGAGGCTTGCGGCACCCTTTGTCGCGCCCTTCTGAACGAGGGCGGAGAAGCCGCCGATGAAGTTGACACCGAGGGTACTCGCACAGCGCTCGAGCGTGTGAGCAAGTCTTACGAAGCCGTCGGGAGAGAGTCCCGCACCGATGAGCGAGATGGGGGTGACGGATATGCGCTTGTTTACGATCGGGATACCGTAGGTGCGCTCGAGATCCTCGGCAACTCTTACGAGATTCTTCGCCGAGGTGGTGATCTTGTCGTAGATCTTTTCCTCAAGGCGCGCGGGATCGTCGGAAATACAATCGAACAGGGAAATACCCATAGTGACGGTACGGATATCGAGGTTCTCCTCGCGTATCATCGTTATGGTTTCGAGAATGTCTGTGGTGTTAAGCATCAGATCTTGTGCATGCTGTTGAAGATATCCTCGTGCATAACGCGGATATCAACGCCGCTCTCCTTTCCCTTAAGCTCCATGCTCTCGGCAAAGCCCTTAAAATCGGTGGTGAGACCGTCGAGCTCGACGAGCATGATCATCGCAAAATATTCCTTAAGAACGGTCTGGCTGATATCGATGATGTTCGCACCGAATTTGGCACACTCGGTGCTCGCCATGGCGATGATACCGACCTTATCCTTACCTGTAACCGTTAAAACTGCCTTCATATCCTTACCTCGTGAGTTATATTGCCGACAGGGAAAAGCACCCCGCGGCAGAGCTTATGAATACTTTACTACATTCTTTGCTGTTTGTCAATAGTTTTGTCTTGAAATCGGAAGTGTGATATGGTAAAATTATATCGTCGGGAGACGATATGATAACACTGCACGCCACACGCGGGCACGGGAGAAGTATATATGAAGAAAACAGTGCCGTCGGGCGTAGTTATACTGAATAAGTGTGAGGGTATATCCTCGCAATCCGCGGTCAACCGCGTAAAGAGGCTTTTCGGCGCGGATAAGGCAGGGCATACGGGTACGCTCGACCCTCTTGCTACGGGTGTCTTGCCCGTGCTTGTAGGCAGGGCGGTCAAGGCGAGCGAGTTTATGCTCACGGGGGACAAGCATTATTCGGCAACCCTCTTGCTCGGAATTACTACCGATACCGAGGATATCACGGGTACCGTGTTAAGTCAAAGCGATATAATACCCACCGAGGACGAGGTGATGGCGGCGGTCGCAAGCTTTGCCGGCACATACTCGCAGATACCGCCGATGTACTCCGCGATAAAGGTCGGGGGACAGAAGCTATATGATCTGGCAAGGCGCGGTGAGGTGATCGAGCGCGAGCCGAGAGAGGTCAGGATATATTTCATCGGATGTGAGAGGATAAATGAAAAAGAGTATAAGCTCGACGTTCACTGCTCGAAGGGTACTTATATAAGAACTCTGCTTGCCGATATCGGTGCGAGGCTCGGCGTGGGCGGCACGATGAAAACGCTTACGCGTACCGAGGCTGCGGGCTTTACGCTTGCGAATGCTCACACGCTCGAAGAGATAGAAAATATGAGCGATGACGAGCGGGATAGGCTCGTGATACCCGTCGAGCGCGTTTTTGAAAAATTTGACGCGGTAAGGCTCAGCGCCTTTTTCTCAAGGCTTGCACACGCGGGTCAGGAGATATACTTAAAAAAGATAGGTACAGAGCTTGCGGTCGGCACTCTCGTCAGACTGTGTGATGACTTCGGCTTCTTTGCTCTCGGTGAGGTAAGGGAGTTCGATGATGGCTTAGCGATCAAGCCGATAAGACAATTCGGTAAACTATAATTTACAAAAACTACAATTTTGATTAGATTTTAAGGGGGTGACGGCATGGCAAGGACTTGGACGGCGCGACAGAGCGATGCGATAAAAACACGCGACAGAACACTGCTTGTATCTGCGGCGGCGGGCTCGGGAAAGACTGCGACTCTGACCGAGAGAATAATCAGATCTGTGCTCGATGAGAGCGACCCCATCAACCTTGACGAGATGCTTATAGTCACCTTTACGAAGGCGGCAACGGGAGAGCTCGGCGAGAGAATATCCGCGGCACTTCGTTCTGCCATAAAGGGCGGAGGCGACAGAGAGAGGCTGGAGAGTCAGCTCCATATGCTACCATCAGCCGAGATATCGACGATAGACTCCTTCTGCTCGCGTATTCTTCGTGCCAACTGCGAAAGGGTAGGAGTAGAGCCGGGATACAGAATAATCGATACCGCTGAGGCGGAGCTGCTTGCAGAGGGTATCCTCGACGGCATATTTGCCGAGATATATGAGGGTGAGCTTCCCGGGGTAGCGACTGCCGAGGAGCTTGATCTGCTTGCAGATTGTCTTACCGACACGCGCACGCAGGGTGACCTTTCGGCAATTCTCAGAATGTTCTACGATTCGACCAAGGACCTCGAGGAGGGTGTATCGAAAATCCGCGAGCTTGTCGCTGAATATGATCCCGAAGCCTTCACCCATGTTGAAAAAACACGCCTCGGAGCCTATGCTGTAGGAGCCGTCTATGACTTTTGCGATCATTATAAGACGGCAATCTCGCGAGCTATACGGGAAATAGAGCTTGACGGCTCGCAGTCCTTACTTAAAAAGCTTGACGTGCTCGAGGGTGATCTTGCCTTTATCGAGGCGCTGAGTGCCGCCTCTACCTATAACGGTATGCGCGATATCATCGCCGCGCGAGAGCATCCAAAGACTCCCGCGGGCAAGTGTCCCGAGGGCTTAAAGTATATTACAGCGCTCAGAAAGAGCCTGAAGGATGATACTGCGAGGATGCTTTCTGACTATCTCGAATACAGCGAGGATGAGTGGAGAAAGTCTTACTCGGGTCTTTATCAAGCTCTTTCGGTTCTCGTGAGGCTGCTCGAGCACTTTGATAAGCTCTTCACCGAGGAGAAGCTGCGCCTTTGCGCGCTCGAGTACTCCGACGTAACGAGATACACCTACGAGTGTCTGTGGCAGGGCGGTGAGCGCACCGACGTTGCTATATCGGAGTCTAAGAGATACCGCGCGATATACGTTGACGAGTATCAGGACGTTAACGCACTCCAGCATAAGATATTCGAGGCTATCAGCACGCCCACCAACAGATTTATGGTTGGTGATATAAAGCAGAGCATATACGGCTTCCGCGGCGCTGACCCGTCGATATTTGCGAAAATGAAGACCGAGCTTTGTCCTCTCGGCACTGACGGTGACTATCCCGGCGCATCTATTTTCATGTCGGAAAATTTCAGATGCGATAAGGGCGTTATAGATTTTGTCAATGAGATATTCGACAGACTCTTCCTTGTTTTAAGGGAGAGTATAGGCTTCGTTTCGGATGACAGGCTTGTTTTCAAGAAAATGTATGACGGGGTGATGCCCGAATACCGAAAGCCCGAGATATGTCTTTTACCCTATAAGACCGACGATAATGGAGTGCCCGACGAGGATGACGAGGGTGACGAGCTTGCTCCTATGTTGGTAGCAGAAAAGATACGCGAGCTTCTCAGGGACGGAAGGCTGAACGACGGCAGACCGATATCCCCGGGTGATATCGCGATAATCATGCGTAATGCTCACGGCAAGGATAAAAAATACGCCGCGGCACTTACCTCGCTCGGAATTCCGTCTGCGGTGACGGACAGCGAGAGCTTCTTCCTGAATGCCGATATTCTACTGCTTATGAGCCTGCTTCACGCGATAGACAATCCGCGCCGTGATATATACCTTGCAGGTGCTATGTGCTCACCCGTGTTCGGTTTCAGTGCCGATGAGATGGTGAGGATAACCGCTATGGGAGAGCCTACGCTCTTTGATAATCTTCTCGCGTATACCGAGGCAAACCCCGGATATAAGAAGGGCGAGGATTTCATTCTGTGGCAGAGAAGGTACCGCATGGCATCCGAGGGTATGGGCGTATCGATGCTCATAAACAAGCTGTTCCGCGAGTGCGGTCTGATTGCACTTGCATCAAGGCGCGGCAACCGCGAGGAGCTCTACCGCTTCTTCGAGCACGCGCGCTCCTACGAGAGCTCGTCTTATAAGGGGCTTTATAATTTCTTAAGCTATATCAGCGGTATTGTCGATAGACAAAACCCGTTTGATAAAAGAGATGCTATTCTCGGTACTGACGAGGTGAAAATAATTACCGCGCACTCGTCAAAGGGACTTGAGTTCCCCGTGGTGTTCTTCGTCGGCTCCGAGCAGGCGTTGAAGCGCAGGCGCGACCTCGATGACAGGCTCGTCTATGACAACCGATTTGGCATCGCGCTGTATTTGCGAACGCCATCGGGACTTTCACTCGTTTCCAATCCTACGAAAAAGCTCGTTGCAGATTTCAAGCACAGAAGAAGAGTCGAGGAAGAGGCGCGAGTGCTATACGTTATCCTCACACGCGCAAGGGAGAGGCTCTACGTTGTCGGCAAGGCGCGCCGCGGCTATGACAAATATATAGAGGATATTGCATCCTCTCACGAAAATCTGACTCTCCACTCGGTGTATTCGATGGCGAGCTATACGGATATGATAACCTACTCGTCGGGGCTTGGCTTTGTCACACCCGATGAGTTCTTAGAGAATATGTCGGATAGGCTCAGAGATAGGCTCTATCCCACTCCGAGTGAGATAGATTCTGCCGAGGAGAGCTTCGATATCCCAACTGAGGGTGCTCCGGAATTTGATATGGAGAGTGCGTTCTCCTGCCTCGGTGAAGAGGAAAAAGACGATACAGACCCCACCCCGTGTCGGGAAAACACGCCATGCTCTGTGATTTTATCGAGATTTAATTATGAATATCCCTACTCGCACGCGACTAAATTGCCGCGCAAGATGTCGGTATCAAGGCTCTATCCCGAGATATTTGATCCTGCCGATGCCGATGCGGTAAGTATTGCCGATGACGGTGAGAGAATAACTAAGATGGGAAGGCTACCGAGATTCGCTACGGGCAGCGACGAGACCGAGAGCGCGAGGCGCGGTATTGCAACGCATCTTCTGTTCCAGTTCTGTAATCTCGAGAGGCTCGGGTCGCTCGGTGCTGAGTCGGAGCTTAAAAGGCTGCGCGAGGAGAAATACCTCTCGGATGAGGATGCTGACAGGGTAAGACTAGCCGAGGTGGAGTCCTTCAGACACTCACCCCTCTTTAAAGAGATGTTGGAGGCGAGGAATATCTGGCGAGAGCTGAGGTTCAACACGATGCTCCCCGCCGATATGTTTACCACCGATGAGAGTCAGAGGGAGAGGCTCCGCGACACACCGGTGCTTGTGCAGGGCGTTATCGACTGCCTTTACGAGGACTCGGCGGGAGAGCTTCATCTTATAGATTATAAGACCGACCGACTTACATTTGAGGAGCGGAAAGATCCCGCCCTCGCTGAAGAAAGGTTATACAATTCTCACTCGCTTCAGCTCTCTTATTATGCCGAGGCTGTGAAGCGGATGTTTGGAAAATATCCCGTAAGCATCGAGGTTTACTCCTTGCATCTCGGAAGATGCGTAGACGTAAAAAGACGGGATGCCGTATATTGATCATACGGTGAGAACACTTTATCGTCCGACAATTTGATAAAAAACAAAGCGGATACCGTCAACTCGGTATCCGCTATTTATATGCTCGAGTGTAAATAAATGCTGACAATATAGCGCGTTTTTCGCTTTTTTGAGGAAAATCAGCTTATAAAATCTTTTTTCTGACGCTGACCTCACCCGTCATAAGTATCTCCTTCTCCCCCGACGGCAACTTAAGGATAAGCTCGCATTTATCGGTGATGCCCTCGACTGTGGCTGTATAGCTTCCGCCCGGTTTTATGACACTGACGCACTCTCCTATCAGCATGGAGCGAGAGCGGTACTCGTCGGCTACCGCCTTGTCGGTCGCGGTGTGGAGTGAGGATATATATTGATAAATAACGGTGCCCGCGAGGCTGTCAATGTCCGCGCTCGTGCCCTCGCGTTCGATGGTGGTGGCTATCTCGCTTATCTCGTCGGGCAGCTCCTTACCTTGAACGTTGATGCCGACACCCATAGCAACGTATGCGACCTTACCCGTATCGGGGTCTACTGCGCCCTGCGTGAGAATTCCTGCGAGCTTTCTGTCACCGACGTAGATATCGTTGACCCATTTTATTTTTGCTTTAAGACCGGTGGTGCTTTCTATGACCCTTGCTATGACCGTTGCCGCGTAGGTCGTGACAGACAAAAATTCGCACCCGGGGACGGTCTTCGTGAGTATTGTCATATAAATTCCGCCGCTCGGGGATAAAAAGCTTCTTCCCAGTCTGCCTCTGCCCGCAGTCTGCTCCTTTGCAATAAAGACGGTGGGACGGTTCGGCCTCTCGCATTTTGCATACTCAAGAGCGCGTAGGTTTGTCGAATCGGTCAGCTCGTAGCTTATTATATCTATCATCTCACCGCCGACAGTTTTTTCCGTGCGGATAGAGCTGAGCTGCTTTGTTTCTTTATGAACCTCTGTCAATTGCCTTACCCCCCTTTTTTTACTGATTTGATTTTACCATTTTATAAACTTGTTGTCAACCGCCTTGAACGAGGGGGCGTTTAATTTACTCGGGTGCGGCTGTCAGCCGCCTTGTGAAATGACCCTGTCTTATTCTTGCGTATGCAATTGGGCACTTTACGATATGCTCGATGCGCAGCGCGATATAAACGGATTCGCATGATGCGCCTGTCCTCGAAAGCACAAGAGTGAGGGGTAGCGTTAAAAGGAAAAAGGATAACAGATCCACGAAGGTGACGAAGCTGACGTCGCCGCCGCTTTTGATTATGCCGAAAAGTGACGGTGCGGAGTATGAGGTCGCGACAAAGGTTGCCGCCATTATCGGTATCAGCGACCGTGCCAGGGCGGCACTCACGGCATCCAGCTTATAAAGAGCTATGAATGGCTCTCGAAGTATGGTTATAATAATAAATGAAAGGAGTCCGACAGCAAGAAAGATCCCCTCGGCTATGTGGGCTATCTCACGGGGGCCTTTTGCGATGGGCGTGCGGTGATTTATTGCATCCGACAATTTGACGCGCCCCTCGTCTTGGAGAGTGTTGCCTTCGCTTCTTATACAGCGGCTGCTTTCCTTAGCGGCAGAGCCGCTGCTCTTTTTGCCGACGGTGGACGGGGTTTCTTTTACGGCCGCGACTTCAACTTCTGTATCGACGGTGGGTGCGCTATCTTGTTTTGCTGTGTCAGAGCATGCCCTGCCTACCGAGCGCGATATCATTATACCCGCCGCAACCGATGCACCGTTCATGGCGGTATATACGAGGTTCATAAGCGATGCGGTGACAGCGAAGGCGTGCGCTGCCGCACTGCCCATGTGCGACATTACCGAGGTGGAGAACAGATTTGAAAAAGCCCACACTGCCTGACCTGTAAGGATAGGGAAAAGCGACTTTTTCAGCACCGTCACGGAGCTCTTCGTGGTGATAAGCATATCCTTCGGGCGTGTGACTATCTTTTTCGAGCAGATAGTGAAGATGAGCGATACACCGAGCTCGATTCCTCTTGATATGAGTGTGGCGTAGCCGACACCGACCGCCCCGAGCTTGAATACACCGTCTATCATGAGATAGTTTAAGAGTGTGTTGCTGATAAGCGCGGTGAGAGGTGCGATAAGCGAAAGAGAGGGCGCGCCCTCGGCTCTTGCCGATGCTATGATTATACGGCTGAGCGATTGTATGGGAAAGCTCAGCGCTATGATCTTCAGAAAAGCCGCGCCCGTATCCGTGATTTTTCCGCTGCCCGACAGTATTTTCAGAACGCTGTCAGGGAAAAGAAAGGATATTAAAGTGAAAACGAAAGAGAGCGCGAGGGTAAGGTAAAGCACTGCGGATACCGTTTTTGCAAAGCCACCTCTGTCACCCTCGCCGAGCGACTGCGAGCCAACTATGGATATCCCCGACTCGAGACCCGTGACGAGAAAGCCGAGTATTATCGATACCTGATTTGATAGGAATATTCCGGTGGAAAGATCGCTGCCGAGCGAGGCGGTCATGAAATGATCGGTGAAGGGGATGCCCCATGTAAGCAGGTTGCCGAGGGTTATGGGTAACATAAGAGTGAAATATTCTTTAAGAAACGCAGCTGTTTCTGACCTTATCCGCAAAAAAAACACCCCCGTGTGCCGATTTTTGCTTATTTTTAGCACTTTTTAGGCGTTTATACGGAAAATGCAAGTCTACTTGCAAATGGTGCGAGCTATTGCTTTTTAAGGAATTATATGCTAAAATACAGTTATATTCGGTCGTGCATACGCGCGACCATACGGAGGCAGTTATGCGTGTACTTATTGTTGATGATGAATATGATATCAGAAGAGTGCTGAGACTCGTTCTCGAGAACGAGGGCTACGAGGTGCTCGAAAAGGCTGACGGTGCGGAGGCGGTTGACTATCTGCGCGAGGATGCATCGGTAGACCTTTGTATTATGGATATAATGATGCCGGTAATGTCCGGAATAGAGGCGGCGTCGAGGATCAGAGAGTTCTCGTCTGTTCCCGTCCTCTTCCTGACCGCGCGCTCCTTTGATACCGATAAGGAGAGTGCTTACGCAAGCGGCGGTGACGATTACCTCGTGAAGCCCTTCTCGACTAAGGAGCTTCTGATGAAGGTCGATGCTCTTACCCGAAGATATAATTCCTACGGTGCAAAGGGCTCGGGCGCATCGGCGGGTGCAAGACTTGCGGGCGGTGTGCTCGTAAACCTCGATACCAGAACGGTTATCAAGAACGGCACTCTCGTTGAGCTTCGCGATAAGGAGTTCGAGGTGCTTGCTTATCTTGTAAATAACAGAGGCAGAACGGTCAGCTCGGATGAGCTTTACGAGGCGGTATGGGGTGAGATGCCCTTACCCTCGTCGGGTAACAACGTCACCGTTCATATTCTTAACCTCAGAAGAAGGCTCGAGGACTCGCCCTCGTCACCGAAGGTGATCCGCACGGTCTGGGGAAAGGGCTACCAGGTTGATTAAAGAATTAATAGATAAGATCAAAAAATACGTTGAGCTTATAAGGCGCGAGTTCGGTTCTCTTAACGTTGCTCTTATTGCTTCGCTGATGATAGGCCTTGCCTTTTCGGTGGTTGCTTATTTTTCGGTAAATATAGTCTCTACCGCTGTTATTGAGAACGTATATCTCGCTGAGGATGCCAAGGCAGAAAGAGCGAGGGAATACGCCGCCGAGCTGCAGGAGTATATCGATGAGAACGGCATCACCGCCGAGAAGAGCGACGACTCCTTTGCTCAGTGGATCGAGGACAACAAGTACGTTTTCCTTATGGTCAACCATATCGAGGATGTGCCGGAGGGCTCGCTTCTTGAGTACGGAAGCCTCGAGGCGTATGCCGAGGCGCATAAGATGCACGTTATCACCACTTACGACGGTGTCAAGCTTCTCGTATCCGTCGGTGACTTTACCGAGACCTTTTATTATGAGCTTTTCAACATCATTGAGTTCGCGTTAGCTGTCGTTATCCTCTTTGCAATCATGCTCGCATATGTACAGAAGGTGACGGGCAGGATAAAGACGCTTGCCGAGGAGGTAAGTCTTGTATCCGGCGGAGATACCGCGAGGGTGGTAAATATAAAGGGTTATGACGAGATCACCGACCTCTCGAAGAGCGTCGAGCAGATGCGCGTATCTATACTTGCAAAGATCGAGAGCGAGAAGGCGGCACTCGACGCCAACTCCGAGCTTATTAAATCCATGTCGCACGATATAAGGACTCCCCTCACGGTGCTTCTCGGATATATTGATATGATGAAGGAGCGCGCGGAGGAGGATCCTACGATGAAGGAATACGTCCTCGCATCGGAAAAGACCGCAATGAGACTGAAAAGGCTCTCGGATGATCTGTTCAGCTACTTCCTTCTTTTCGGTCAAGGCACAGAGGTCAATCTCGATAATTATAACTTCGGCTTCCTCATAGATCAGATGCTCGCAGAGTATATGCTGCTCTCGAGCGAGCGTGGATATAACGTTGAGATGAGGATGACCGAGGAGGCAGGCAATGTCGAGATAAGCACCGACCCCGATCTGTTGATGAGGGTAATAGAAAACCTGTTTTCAAATATGTTCAAGTACGCGGATGCCGATAAGCCGATAACGGTTGACGTGACGGTCGATGGCGAAATCTGTAAAGTAATATTTACAAACACCATAGATAGAAGCGGAAATAAGGTGGAAACGAATGGCATCGGACTTAAGAGCTGTAGAAAGATTGCTGATACTCTCGGCTTCGGACTTGAGTTCGGAGCGACCGAGGATGACGCGGATATCTACGTTACGACACTGTCGTTTAAGATCGCCGAGAAAAAGATCGAGGAATAATGCGAAGCTTTTCCGATGAGATCTGACGAAAAAAACAAAAAAGCAACTGAGGCTGCCTCGCGAGGGACAGCCTCAATTTAGAATAAAGGAGAATATATGCTATCCTTCAAGCTGCTCTCAGAGGAGAGCTTCGATGAAATACTTGATATACTGTCACCCGTGACAGCAGATCGCGAGATTACCTCGGATATCCTAGACTCCTTTCTCGATATAGCCGCCGAGGGGTGCGAGGTTGGCGTTTCTGCTATCTCGGGAGAGCTTCTTGTCAGAATTTTTGATGACGGCAGATATTCCTTCGTCTATCCTATTGAGATAGGTGAAGAAACGGATACCGACTCGGCACTCATTGCTCTGTCCGAGTACTCCGTACGCGAGATGATTCCGTTTTGTCTAACCGATACCCCGAGAGAGGAGATAGACAGAATACGCGCTCTGTTTCCTCATACAGAGGCTCGTGCGTATGACGATGATATAGATAGCTTCGTTGTACTGATATACTCCGAGTGCGATCTTATTGACGAAGTGCCGACTGTTATGGGTGATGGCATCGTGCTCGACTCTATCACGGACTTAGACACGGCAAGATATGCCGAGCTATGCCGATCCGAGGCGGTGAACAGGTATTGGGGCTACGACTTCCGCGAGGATAATGCCGATGCTACGGATGACTATTTTCTTTCGGTTGCCATGAGTGAGCTTTCTCGCGGAGTTGCGCTCTCCCTCGCTATCCGTGAATGTGATGGTGGGGAGCTCATCGGTGAGGCGGTGATATACGGCTTTGATTTTCGCGGTGGCGCGAGCTTCGCGATAAGGCTGCTGCCCGATTATCAGGGCAGGGGACTCGGCTCGTCGGCACTGTCGGCATTAATAGGCGTGGCTCGTGAGATCGGCTTAATGAGGCTCGGCACCGAGATAATGCTCGAGAATATACCCTCGATAAAAATGACTGAGAAGCAGCTCGAAAGACTCCCTGACAGGGACGGCAAGGCGAGGTTTTCTATCTCGCTGAGATGATAGTCCCACGGGGTAGAAGGCAAAAACAAAAAGCGGATGCTCACCTATTTGCATCCGCTTTTGCTTATTATGTAAATAATTATTTGAATATAGGCGTTTTAAAAAGCCCTTATGCCTCTTTGAGCTGCTCTGCCTTCTTGTCGAGCATGGTGTTTCTGAAGTAGAGAGCCATGTCGATGCACACCATAACGAGGTTGATGCAATAGAATACGAGCACGTACCACTTAGATGCAAACTCAGCCATGTAGTTTGTGTTCATGAACTTCGAGATAATACCCGCAACGTAACCGACTGCAATGCACACAAGGAATGCAAGGCTCTTACCCTTTGCGGTTCTTGCCTTATATGAGCGGTAGATGTTCATCGGCCAGGAAACACCGAAACAGAGCACCATAATAATTTCAAAGATTTCAGCCATTTTCGTTACCTCCGTTTTTTTACAAGGAGTATTATAGCAGAGTATTCCGCATTTGTAAATTGTTTTTTTAAAAAATGTCATTTTTTATCTCTACACGGCAGAGAATAGCCCTCTCTCATACACTTTTACCCCCCGACAATAAAAAAACAATTCGCAAACGCTTCTAATTTATGATTTATTCATATATCGTTCACACATTGTTAATCTATATCTGCTACAATATACTAGCATTTGTTGCGTATACACCTTTAACCGGTCGTCGGGAACGCAGTGCATAAAACTAAATATTATTTGGACCAATTGCTCAGTTGGTTAGAGCTATGGATCATAATCAAGCGCAAGCGAGTCTGTGCTAGCACAAGCGAGCCGCATGAGCGTTGACACCCTAACGAAGTGGGTGTCACGCAATTGCTTTGTGAGCGCATCGGGAAGCGATGCAAGACACGAAGTGTCATCACTGCTCACAAGGAGTATAACCGGTCGCCGGGAACGCAGTGCATAAAACTAAATATTATTTGGACCAATAGCTCAGTTGGTTAGAGCTACCGGCTCATAACCGGTCGGTCCTAGGTTCGAGTCCTAGTTGGTCCACCACGGAAACGCCACCCAAACGGGTGGCTTTTTTGTTTCCGTGGTGGACCAACTAGGATGCGGTCTGTGACCGCACGACCGGTTTGAG
>JAFVZL010000045.1 GCA_017508195.1 Clostridia bacterium
CAGGTTGCTGCAGTTATCAGATCCAAGAGACCTCCCGAGCCCTACCTTGGTAAGGGTGTTAAGTACGCCGGTGAGAGAATCCGCCGCAAGGCCGGAAAGACCGGTAAGTAATGAAAGGAGATATAGAAAATGGTTAAGAGAATTGACAGTAACGCTCAGCGTCTTAAGAGACATAAGAGAGTACGTGGCAAGATCTCCGGTACTCCCGAGAGACCTCGTCTTGCAGTATATCGCTCCAACGCTCACATCTCTGCTCAGATCATCGATGATGTTAACGGCGTAACGCTCGTTAGCGCAAACACCTATGAGAAGTCCTTCGAGGGCATCGGCTCCAACAAGGAGGCTGCTCGTAAGGTGGGTGCAACTCTCGCAGAGAGAGCCCTTGAGAAGGGTATCACTACCGTAGTATTCGACCGCGGTGGCTACATTTATCACGGACGTGTATCAGAGTTAGCAGAGGGTGCCAGAGAAGGCGGCCTTAAGTTCTAATCGCTGGTTTATACACTGTTTCGTCACGAAACAATTATTAAGGAGATTAACATGGCTAAAAGAATCAATGCAGCTGAGCTTGACCTTCAGGAGCAGCTTGTAGTATTAAACCGTGTATCCAAGACCGTAAAGGGCGGTAGAATCGCTCGTTTTGCAGCTATCATGGTAGTAGGCGACGGAAATGGACATGTAGGCTTCGGCCTTGGTAAGGCAGCTGAGGTACCCGATGCAATCCGCAAGGGTATCGAGGATGCAAAGAAGAATATGATCGAGGTTTCGCTTAGCGGCTCGACCATTCCTCACGAGATCATCGGTGAGTACGGTGCAGGTAAGGTGCTTCTTAAGCCCGCCGGCCCCGGTACCGGTATTATCGCAGGTGGTACCGTTCGTACCATCCTCACTCTTGCAGGAATCAAGAACATTCGTGCTAAGTGCCTTCGTTCCACCAACCCCACCAACGTAGTTAAGGCTACGTTCGAGGCTCTGCGTGCTCTCAGAACCGCAGAGGAGATTGCAGCTCTTCGCGGTATTTCCGTTGAAGATGTAAAGGCTTAAGGAGGTAACGGTAATGGAAAACGTTAAGGTTACACTTGTTAAGAGCCTCATCGGTTGCAAGAAGAATCAGATTGCTACCGCAAAATCTCTTGGTCTTACTAAGCCTGGAAATAGCAACGTTTTTGTAAACAATGCTTCACTTCAGGGCAAAATTAAAGTAATTTCTCACCTTGTTAAGGTTGAAACCGTTTAATCGGAATTGAAAGGAGGAAAAAGAATGAAGCTCCATGAACTTTCTCCCGCAGAGGGCTCCGTAAAGGAGAACTTCCGTAAGGGAAGAGGCGCAGGTTCCGGTAACGGAAAGACCGCAGGTAAGGGTCATAAGGGCCAGAACGCTCGTTCGGGCGGTGGCGTAAGACCCGGCTTTGAGGGAGGTCAGCTCCCGCTTTACAGAAAGCTCCCCAAGAGAGGCTTCAACAACTCTCGTTTTGCTAAGGAGTACACTGTAATCAACCTCGACGTTCTTGAAAGACTTTTCAACGACGGCGACGTTGTAGATGCTGCCGCACTTCTTGAGAAGGGTGCAGTTTCGGCTGTAGCGGCAGACGGTGTAAAGGTACTCGCAAAGGGTAACCTCACCAAGAATATCACCGTAAAGGCGGCTATCTTCTCTGCAGCAGCTAAGGAGAAGATCGAGGCAGTAGGTGGAAAGACTGAGGTGGTATAATGCTTCAGACACTTAAGAACGCGTGGAGAACAAAGGAAATAAGATCGAAGCTTATCTTCACATTTATTATCCTTTTGCTTTACAGGATCGGTACAGTAGTTCCCGTTCCCTTTGTTGACGCAAGCAACTTCGCAGCATCATTCCAGGGTACGATTCTTGAGTATATGGACATCCTCTCCGGCGGAGAGCTCGGTGCAGCTACTTTGTTTGCTCTTGGCGTATCCCCCTACATTAACGCATCGATCGTGCTTCAGCTTCTCGGTGTCGTATTCCCCAACTCCATCGGAGCTATGGCGAAGAACGACAAGAAGAAGATGGGCTTTGTGACCAGATTAGTAACCATTGGCCTTGCTATCGTAACTGCAATCGGTTATTACTTCCTGCTCTCTAGAGCGGGCATGCTTTCTCCTGCGGCTACCGTAGGCGGCATGAGCTGGTTCTATGCTATCGTTATCATCACCTGCTACGTTGCGGGCGCGTCACTTATCATGTGGCTTGCTGACAGAATCAACGAGCGCGGCATCGGTAACGGTATCTCGATCATCCTTTTCGCAAACATTATTTCCACACTTCCTTCTCAGCTTTACAACCTCGGAATGCTCGTTGTGAACACCTTCAGCTACGAGAATCCCGTATGGTACGCGATCGTAGCGATACTCTTCGCACTCGTGTTCATCGCACTTCTTATCGCATCGGTAGTATTCGTTGTATTCATTACCGGTTCCGAGAGAAGAATTCCGATACAGTATGCTAAGAAGAACGTAGGCCGTAAGATGTACGGCGGACAGAGCACGCATCTTCCTATCAAGCTTAACATGACCGGCGTTATGCCCGTTATCTTTGCCAGCTCGATCGTCTCTATCATTCCTACCATTCTCGCTCTTTGCGGTGTTACCTCCGAGACCGAGAGCGGCTGGGGTGTATTTGCCGCCATCATCGGCTCCGACGGATTTATCTATCCTATCGTATTCTTTATCCTGATCATCGCGTTCGCATACTTCTATACCACCATCACCTTCAACCCGATTGAGGTTGCTAATAACCTGAAGATGAATGGCGGTGCGATACCCGGTATCAGACAGGGTCGACCCACTTCTGAGCACATCTCTAAGATCCTTAACAAGATCACTCTCGCAGGTGCACTCTTCCTCAGCATTATTGCTGTTGTTCCGATCATCGCAGGTCCTCACCTCATCAAGCCTCTTCTTCAGTGGATCCTTGAGGGTGGAATGTTCGAGGGTTGGATGGATGATCCTGCGACCTACAAGAATTACCTTGATCAGCTCTCCACTCAGGCAAGATCGCTTAGCAGCGTATTTACCTTCGGTGGTACATCGCTTATCATCGTAGTAGGTGTTGCACTCGAGACCTTCAGAGACCTTGAGGCTCAGCTCACCATGCGTAACTATAAGGGCTTCCTTAACTGATACGCCTAGTGAAATTTTAAATGATTATACTCTTTATCCGAGGGTACAAGTTGCCCTCGGGTGGGAGTTGATCGGGGCTTAAAAGCCCACGGATCAAAACTTAAGTTTACAAAAGGAGCGCAAAGGCATGGTTATAATCAAGAATTCCGAACAGCTTGCCTTAATGCGCAAGGCAGGTAAGATCACCGCTGAGGCACTTCTCGTGGCTCGTGAGGCGGTAAGGCCGGGAGTATCGACTCTTGAGGTAGATACGAAGGTGCGTCAGTTTATCGAGAGATGCGGAGCAACTCCGTCATTCCTCGGATACGGCGGCTTCCCCGGTAGTGCCTGTATCTCAATTAACGAACAGGTCATACACGGAATACCCTCAGCGAAGGTTATCATCAAAGAGGGTGATATCGTGAAGGTCGATGTCGGAGCTCGCTACCGCGGCTATAATGGCGACAGTGCAAGAACGTTTCCTGTCGGCAGGGTAAGCGATGAAGCTCTGAGGCTTATTTCGGTCACTGAACAAAGCTTCTATGAGGCGATGAAGGTCGCAAGGGCCGGTAATCGTATCGGGGACATTGGCAACGCGGTTGAAAGTTTCGTCATTTCAAATGGCTTCTCGGTCGTTAAGGCTTTCGTCGGGCACGGTCTTGGAAAGGATCTGCACGAGGAGCCCGAGGTACCTAATTACGGAAAGCCCGGCAGAGGTCCGAGACTCTACGCAGGCATGACGCTTGCGATTGAGCCGATGGTCAACGTCGGAGACTTTAACGTAAATATACTTAAGGACGGTTGGACGGTGGTGACCGCTGACGGTAAGCTTTCAGCTCACTATGAAAACAGCATTGCCATCACAGAATCGGATCCGATAATGCTTACTGATGCAGAAAACTAAAACTCAACCGTTTAAAACAGGAGGGTCGGTTCTTGTCAAAGAGCGATTTGATTGAATTTGAAGACTGTCTGGTAGTGGAAGCACTTCCCAACACGGTTTTCAAGGTAAAGCTGCCTAACGGTGTCATCGTTACCGCGACGATATCGGGTAAGCTTCGTATGAATTATATCAAAATTCTTGTTGGTGACACGGTGACCGTTGAGGTATCGCCTTACGATATCACTAAGGGCCGAATCACCTGGAGAAAGAAGTAATAATTTCTTTAACTGAAAGGAAAGGTATTAAAAATGAAAGTTAAGCCTTCCGTCAAGAAAATTTGCGAAAAGTGCAAGATCATTAGAAGACACGGTAGAATAATGGTCATCTGCGAGAACCCCAAGCACAAGCAGCGTCAGGGCTGATAGCTTAGGGAACGCAAATTTGACGACATTAATTTTAAAAAGGAGTATATATCGAAATGGCTCGTATAGCTGGTGTTGATATTCCCAATAACAAGCGCATTGAAATAGCGCTCACATACATCTACGGTATCGGTCTTAAGAGCTCTCAGGATATTCTTGCTAAAACCGGCATCAATCCTGACACTCGTGCTAAGGACCTTACCGAGAGTGAAGTCGCTGCTCTCCGTGATGAGATAGAGGCAAACTACAACGTTGAGGGTGACCTCAGACGTGAGGTAGCTCTTAACATCAAGAGCCTGGTAGAGATCAACTGCTACCGCGGAATCAGACATAGAAAAGGTCTGCCCGTAAGAGGTCAGCGTACTAAGACTAACGCAAGAACAAGAAAAGGTCCCGCAAAGACCATTGCGAACAAGAAGAAGTAAGGAGTGACACGAAATGGCAGTAGCTAAGAAGATTGTCAAGAAGCGCCGCGAGCGCAAGAACGTGGAAAAGGGTGTAGCTCATATCCGTTCCACCTTCAATAACACTATCGTTACTATTACCGATATGAACGGTAACGCAATCGCATGGGGTACCGCGGGTGAGATGGGCTTCAAGGGTTCCAAGAAGTCTACTCCTTATGCTGCACAGACTGCAGCAGAGCATGCAGCGAAGATCGCAGTAGATAACGGCATGAAGACTGTTGAGGTTCTCGTAAGAGGTCCCGGAGCAGGCAGAGAGTCGGCTATCCGCGCACTCGCAACCGCAGGCCTCGAGATCACAATGATTAAGGACGTTACACCGATTCCTCATAACGGTTGTCGTCCTCCTAAGCGCAGACGCGTTTAATAAAAGGGAGGTAATAGAAAAATGGCTAGATATACAGGTCCTAACTGTAAGATGTGCCGCCGTGAGGGCTGCAAGCTCTACCTCAAGGGTGAGAGATGTACCAACGGTAAGTGCGCATTCGACCACAGAAGCACTGCTCCCGGTCAGCACGGTGCAGCTCGCAAGAAGGTCGGAGAATACGGCAAGCAGCTTCGTGAGAAGCAGAAGGCAAGACGTTACTACGGTGTACTTGAGGGACAGTTCAAGCATTACTATGAGCTCGCTGAGAAGATGGACGGCATTACCGGTGTAAATCTTCTTATCCTCCTCGAGTCCAGACTCGACAACGTAGTATACAGAATGGGTATGGCAGCATCCAGAAAGGAAGCTCGTCAGCTTGTTCTTCACTCTCACTTCACCCTTAACGGTAAGAAGGTATCCACTCCCTCTATCCTTGTTAAGCCCGGTGATGTAATTGCTGTAAAGGAATCCAGCAAGGAAAAGTCTAAGATCAAGGCTCTCGGTGAGGCTATGGCAACCGCACATGCTCCCAAGTGGCTTGAGAATGATGCTGCTAAGCTTCTTACCAAGGTCGTTGCTCGTCCCGCAAGAGAAGACATCGACTTCGAGTTCGAGGAGCAGCTTATCGTTGAGCTTTATTCCAAGTAATCCCTCCGATACTGATCTTGTGCGTTTTATATTGCACGGTGCGTGTGGCTCGGGTAAACCGACCCCGTGTCAGTTTTCCTGGCCTGCGCTAGTATCAGTATGGTCTTTCCGAGCGATCGGAAAAGGAAGTCTAAATTTTGAAATTTAACTAAGGAGGAAACACAGATGAAAGAAATGGAGAAGTTCAATATCACCGTAACCGAGCTTACTGAAGACGGCAGAGAAGCGATCTTCGTTGCAGAGCCCCTCGTTTCGGGCTACGGCATCACTATCGGCAACTCTCTTCGCAGAGTTCTTCTTTCCACCATTCCCGGTTACGCTGCTACAAGCATCAGAATTGACGGCGTGCTTCACGAGATTTCCGCGTGCAACGGCGTTAAGGAAGATGTTCCTGAAATCGTTATTAACGTTAAGGGTATAGTTGCTAAGCTTCACTGTGACAAGTCCAAGACCGTTGTAATAGACGTTACCGGTCCCTGTAACGTTACTGCGGGTGACATCACCCCCGATGCAGATCTCGAGATCCTCAATCCCGAGCATCACATCTGCACCGTGTCCGATGGCGCGCGCTTCTATATGGAGATCACCTTTGATAAGGGTCGCGGATACCACCTTTCTGAGGCAAACAAGCAGAATTATCTCGCTTCTGCCCAGGGAGTAGTCGGCGCACCTATCGGTCTTATCTTCATTGACTCGATATTCACCCCTGTTTACAAGGTTGAGTCCAATATCGAGAACACTCGTGTAGGTAACATTACCGACTACGACAAGCTCACTATGAAGGTTATTACCAACGGCACAATTACTGCTAAGGAAGCGGTTTCTCTCGCTGCCAAGGTTCTCAACGAGCACCTCAAACTCTTCATCGACATGTCCGACGAGGCAAAGAATGCCGAGATACTTGTCGAGAGACCTGAAGTTCAGAAGGAAAAAGTCCTGGAGATGACCATTGAGGAACTTGACCTGTCTGTCCGTAGCTTCAACTGCTTGAAGCGCGCCGGCATTGACACAGTCGAGGATCTTATTAACCGCACCGAGGAGGACATGATCAAGGTTCGTAACCTCGGTCGTAAGTCCCTTGAGGAAGTTGTACAGAAGCTTAGTTCTTTGGGATTGTCCCTGAAGAAAGACGAAGAATAAGAAATAAGGAGAAAACATAATTATGAGAAAGCTCGGCAGAACTACTGCACAGCGTAAGGCTATGCTCAGAGGTATGGTAACTCTTCTTCTTGAATGTGGCAAGGTCGAGACGACCTATACAAGAGCACAGGAGCTCTCTGCTAAGGCAGACGAGATGATCACCCTCGGTAAGAAGGGCGATCTTGCAGCTTACCGTGCAGCTCTTGAGTACATTACCAAGGAAGACGTTGCTAAGAAGCTCTTCTCCACTATCGCTCCGCTTTATGCAGAGGTTGACGGTGGTTATACTCAGATCCTTAAGATGGGTCCCCGCCGTGGCGACGGAGCAGAGATGGCGATTGTCAGACTCGTTGGCTTCAAGCCCGCGGCTACCGAGGAGCCCAAGAAGTAATTCTTGACCCCGGCATTAATATGCTTTTGTTAAGCGAGACGCGTTTGCGTCTCGCTTTTTTATACGAAAAGCCCTATTATGCAAATGAAAATTTACATAATGTGCTTTTTATATAGTTATTTGATGTCTGAGTGCTTATAGAACCGTTTGAAAAAACAACATAATGGTCGTTGCCTATGAAGCTGATGCCTGTTATGTATATAGATTTATTTTGCTTTTCTTAAAATGCAAAAAATATTGACTTATTACTAAAGAAGGTGTATAATGTATGTGAATCACAATAAAGGAGATTAACCATGGGACTTTTCGACTGGTTCAAGAATATCTTTGGCGGCAAGAAGCAAGAAGAGGAAAGAATCCCTCAGTTCATGCAGGACACTGAGGCTGAGACTATTACTCTCACTACCGCCGATGGAGAAGAGGTTGAGTTTAACATCATAGCCGGCATCAATCACAACGGCGGCTACTATGCGATCCTTCAGCCTGTTGAGCTTCTTGACGGCATGGACGATGATGAGGCTCTCGTATTCCGCGTCAGCGTTGCTCGCGACGGAACTGACAGCTTCGAGATCGTTACCGATGACGGCATCGTTGATGCAGTTTTCGCAAAGTACGATCAGCTTCTTGAGGAGCAGTAATACTTAATGATAAAGCCGTGCTTCTTTTGCACGGCTTTATCATATCAAGCTATTGGAGTTAATATGGGAAAAAGAGTTTTAAATTTTATAACTGAGCTGTTTTTATTCCTGCCGCTCTCGGTTATTCTTACCGGCTGCGCATGGTTCCCGATATTTATGGTCTTTAGTACCATAGACGGCGGAGAGGTCATGAATCTGATTATTTTCATTCCTCTATGCTGCGGTATATTCTGGGGAATCGGCTTCGGTGTCAGCAAGCTCCTCTATTGGATAAAGGGAAGACAGACAAACGAGTTTTACGATGTTGATTACCACAACGTCGATTACAATGTCGAGGAGTCCTTCTGGATACAGGATTACTATACTATTACCGAAACTCACACTTATGGCACACGTACCGAAACCTCTAACACGGGTTGGGGCTGGATGGCTATACTGACGAGTTTCGTTGCACTGCCTTGCTCGCTTATCGCGACGATAGTATCTTTCCTTGCTTTGTTTATGCCCGCTATATATTCCACACCGTGGCGTATCGAGGACGGCGACGTCGGAGGCGTGAACCTCTTTCTTCATGCTGCCTTCGACTTTGTAATTATTCCTGTTGAAATGCGCAGGACGGGCAGACCTAACGCACTCGGACTTATTCTTCTTCCGCTTGCGGTTATCTCTCCCTTTGCATCTCTTATCCTCGGAAGCGTTATCGGTGATTTCTTGAGAATGGCACTGGGCGGCATTGTGCCCGAGTGGATAGCCATCATTCTTTTCATAATCGGCTGTCTTTTAGCACTTTCAATGGTGATTATAATAATAGAGAAGTGTGTACTTGCCGTGATTGACTTTTCAAAGTACAGAGTTATCAGAACACTGATACTTGTGGGAATACTTACCGTTATCCTCACACTCATCTGTGCTTTCTTCTTGGCACTTGTATAGTAAGCGGTGTCTATTTTGTGAGAACGGGAAATACCCGTGGTGCTTTCAATTAAATCCATTCGAGGTTGAAATTGATCTTCCTATTACCTAATTAAAATACTGCCTCAAATGCTTTTCGCATTTGAGGCAGTATTTTGTTGTTTTTCACTTTTCCTCTGCACCCGATACGGTCGACAGACCGACAACGCTGTCGACGGGGAGCGAGAATGCGATACCCTGACCGGGAGTCTTAAGACCCACTGCCCTATATAGTGCGTGGAGAATATCATCCTTTATTTTGCTTTCGACAAGGATCATAACGATCTCCTTGTCGGGCTGAATTGCAATGTTGAACATCCTCTCAGCCTCTGCGTTGGCAGTACCTCTCGCACGGATGACCGTGCCTCCGCGTGCTCCAAACTCTCTTGCCGCGTCCATTACCTCCTCGGTAAAGCCGGCGTTGACTATGCAAAATATTACTTCATGCTGATAATTATTCATTTTTTAGTCTCCTTCCGTGCTTTAACCTGCAGTATTACTGAGGAACTGATATATAGCGACACCGATGGTGCTCGTCATGGGGACAGTGTAGGCGATACCCTTACCGCCCTTGACAGTCTTGAACTTTTCCTCGAGTGCTGCGAGTGCCTCTTTAGCCATATCGCGCCTGATCACGCTGATGATTACCGTTTTCTCGGAATCCGAAAGACCGAGAAGCTCGAGCATCGATGAGCCCGCCGTACCCGAGGCGTTGAGTGCCAACTGCATATTGACCTCGTAGTTCTGTAAAAGGTCGGTGTAGAATTCAGCCTTCTTTCGGTTGACTACTGTAAAGAGCAGCTGCATCTTCATGGGGGCTGTAAGCGCCTCGGGGCGCTCGTTTTTCTTTTTCTGATTATCCTTAGCCACAGCAACCTCCTTACATAAAGTTGATTATCTGCTCGTCGTCTGCGTCGAGTATGCGACGGGTAGCGATGCGATCGTTAATATGCTTGCTGAGAACCGCTCTGAAGCCGAGAAGCTGTATTGTGATAAGGGGAGCCATCGCAACCATTGCTACAACGCCGAATGCGTTGGTAAGTATACCCTCTGAGCCCTGGAGTGCATAGCACGCACCAACCGCGAACGGAAGAATAAAGCTCGATGTAAGTGGACCGCTTGCAACTCCGCCCGAGTCGAAGGCGATAGCCGTATAAAGACCGGGCACAAAGAATGAAAGACCGAGCGAGATGGCATATCCCGGAATGAGATAGTATAGAATACTGAAATTGAATATTATTCTTATGATGGAGAGGCATATAGAGAGGCCTACGCCTATTGATAATGCTATCATCATAGACTTGCGGCTGACCGTGCCTTCGGTTATATCCTCAACCTGCCTGTTTAAAACGTGTACTGCGGGCTCGGCAAGAACTACCACAAGTCCGATAACAAAGCTGAAGACTGCAAGGAATACGGGATTGTCAGACATCTCAACGCCCAGCTTGTAGCCGATAGGCATAAAGCCTATCTTAACAGCCGAAAGGAAGAGAACAAGACCCGCGAAAGTATAAAGAATACCGAAGGTTATCTGAATAAGACGCTTCTTCGGGAGCTTGAGAACGAGCAGCTGAAGAATGACGAAGAATATGACTATAAGACCGAGTGCGAGAACGACCTCTTTTGCCGTTTCGAGAAGCGTATGGAGGATATGACCGAACCCGGTGTTAAGCACGTAGTCGGGGACAACGTCTGACATAGATCCGCTCGCAGTGCAACCGAGTATAAGCACCGCCAGCATAGGACCGACAGAGCAGAGTGCGATAAGGCCGAATGAGTTTTCTCCTGCGTTCTTACCGCCGATAGTGGATGCGATACCTACACCGAGCGCCATTATAAAGGGAACCGTGATAGGTCCGGTCGTAACTCCTCCCGAGTCAAAGGAAAGGGGGATAAGCGATCTGCCGCCAAGCTCGATGAGAATTGCCGAAAAAGCAAAGAGCAGCAGATAAAAGAACATAAGCATGCTGGAAAGCGGCTTTCGGAACACGATCTTCATAACGGCTATGGCAAGGAAAAGTCCAACTCCGATGCCTACTGTTAAGATGAGCACGGTTCCGTCAATAATAGCGCTTACCTGATTTGCAAGCACCGTCAGATCGGGCTCTGCTACGGTAATAAGAATTCCCATAAGGAAGCACACGGATATAAGGAGTGCGAGACTTTTCAGCTTGGACAGACCCGAGCCGATATGCTCGCCGATAGGAGTCATAGCGAGATCCGCTCCCTGGTTAAACAGGCTGATTCCTACGATAAGAAAGACCGCGGAAACAAGGAACGCAATGATTTCCTCATTCGTAAAGTTGACGAGAGGTGTAAGGTTGAGTACAAAAACAATAGCCACGATCGGAACAACGGAAACAAGTGACTCTTTAATTTTCTTTAAAAAGACGGAAAGCATCCTCGTTTACCTCCTTCGCGGCTGATTTTTAACTTAATCCGGCAAGCTTAAGACCGTCTGAGCAGGATTTTCCACGTACAATACAATTATAACATATGTACGCGCGCGTGTCAAATAAAACAAGTTTTTTTAACAATTATTGGACAAAAGAATAAAAGCGAGGTGCTTTTTCCTCGCTTTTATATATAACATTCCCACATGCGCACTCAAATACCGGGGAGGAATCATTCTGTGCTTTACTGTGCGCTCGACCCCTTATGCTTCTCCTTTAGTATCAGTACGTTTTTCTCTACCGTCTTTTTGTGCAGCGGATACCAGAACCACAGTATAACCGCAAGAAGAGCAAATCCTATCGACGGTAAAAGTGTCGATATCGAATAAACGCCCTCAAGGACGACTGGGTCGAATGCGGTGGAGTTGCTGTATCCTATAAGTGAGAGCAAACCGCCCGAGAGCCCCGCGGCAAGAGCTTGACCGAGCTTTCTTGCGAATGAGTAAAGGGCGTAGATCGAGCCGTCCTCGCGTCTTCCGTTTCTTATTTCGGCATCGTCGATAACATCTGTGATCAGTGCCCATGACACCATTGCAAATATGCCGAGACCCAGCCAAGATACGCAGTTAAACGCAACATAGATCCAGACGTTTTGCGGTCTTATTATAAACAATAGTATACATATCGCTGCGGAAAGCGCACTTGCAACCGTGCTTATCTCGGCTTTGCCGAATCTGCTCGAGAGTGGCTTTGCAACCGAGGCGGCTATAAACATGCCGCCCATCATAGCCAGTGTCGATACCGATTGTGCCGCTACGTTACCGTAGTAGTTCGGGTAGACGAAGTTAGCCATTGACTGCAGCGTGAGCTGCGCCAGCAGCATTACGACAGACGCCACGATGATCGATATTAAAGAGCGTTGCTTTAGTGCGGTCTTAAGCAACGTTGCAACTCCCGGCTGCTCTGCGTGTTGCTCAACCGTTCTTACGCGCTCGGTTGTGAGATAGTAGCAAACAAGATAGCATATTACGGCAAGGATGGAGAATATCCCGGCTATAAGCGTGAATCTCGGTCCGTTCAGTATTGCGGCACCCTCAGCGGTGTCATACGCAAGGATCGGCACTCCCGCGCCTACAATCACGCCTGCGAGCGTGGAGCCTATGCTCCTGAATGTTGAGAGCGACTGCCTGTCCTCGGGCTCTCTTGAAATAGAGGATGCCATCGACCCGTATGGGATGTTTATCGAGGTGTAGAATATAGAGCCCCATAGGATATATGTTACCGATAGCCAGGTAACCTTTATCCACATAGCAGAGCCTGCAAGGCTGCTCTGATAGATCAGGAACGATGCTATTGCTACGGGCGCGCACATTCGTCTTATCCAAGGCTTGAACTTTCCGACCTTGGTCATGGGGGAGCGGTCGCATATGCGTCCCATCGTAACGTCGGTGAAAGCATCGACAAATCTCGCCACCGTCATAACAAGACCCACTATCCAGGGCGCAACACCCATAACGTCGGTATAAAATTTAAGCAAAAAGCTAGATGAAAGAATAAAAGTAAAGTCGTTTCCGAAGTCACCGAATAAGTAACCGATTTTATCCTTAATTCCGAATTTTGGTAGATTTTGTTCCCTGACCGTATCCATATCTGCCTCTCAAATCATCGTTTTTAGGGTATTTTGCCCACGGGCGCAAAAAATAAACGCTGTTGACAAAAATGTCAGCATAAAGAGAGGCTTTTTTATAAAAAAGACCGCTCGGCGCATAACTCATTGTGAGCTCTCGCACCGAACGGTCGCATAAAAATGTTATTTGAGCATAAGTTCCGAGATAAGTCTTGCAAGCTCTACGGGGTCCTCGATCTCAATTCCCGAAATGAGGCACGCCTCGGAGTAGAGTATTTTCGCATAGGTAGCGAGCGCGTCGGAGTTGTTCTCGTACAGCTCCTTAAGCTTCTCGCGTATCGGATGGTTCATATTGATCTCGAGAACAACGCTAGCATCAGGCACACCGTCAGCTCCCGGCATTCTCTTAAGTATCTTAGACATTTCAACGGACAGCTCTCCCTCGGAGCTAAGGCATACAGGATGATCCTCGAGCGAGCTTGTGAAACGAACTGCGCTGACCTTTCCGATGGCAGCCTTCATAGCCTCGAGCATATCGGTCGAGGAATCGTTCTCGCTCTTGAGAGCCTCCTTCTCCTCGTCACTCGAGAGGTCGAGCGATTCTGCCGTAACGTTTGTGAAGCTCTTTCCGTCATAGCTTTCGAGCAGCTTCAGTGCGAACTCGTCAACGTCGTCGGTGAGATAGAGCACCTCATATCCGCGCTTCTTAACGCTTTCGACCTGCGGGAGCATAGCGATTCTCTCGATGCTTTCACCCGATGCGTAGTAGATGGATTTCTGCTCGTCCTTCATTCCCGATACGTATTCCTTTAAGGAAACGTACTTACCCTCGGCTGACGAACGGAAGAGAATGAGGTCCTTAAGCAGGTCCTTATGAGCACCGTATTCGGTGTACATACCGTATTTCAACTGAATTCCGAATGCATCAAAGAAGCTCTCATAGTTCTCTCTGTCGCTCTCCATCATCTTTTCAAGCTCGCTCTTGATCTTCTTTTCGATAGCCTTTGCCATAACGCCGAGGCGCCTGTCGTGCTGAAGAGTTTCGCGCGAGATGTTGAGAGTAAGGTCGGATGAGTCTACAAGACCCTTGACGAACGAGAAGTAGTCGGGGATAAGCTCGGGGCATCTCTCCATGATCATGACTCCGCTCGAATAGAGCTCGAGACCCTTTTCGTACTCCTTGGTGTAATAATCGTAAGGAGCATGCTTAGGGATGAACATCATAGCGATGAATGTTGCCGCACCCTCGAGCTTCTGAGTAATAACGCGTAAAGGCGCCTCGAAGTCATAGTACTTGCTCTTGTAGAACTCGTTATATTCGTCCTCGGTCACCTCGGAGGCAGGGCGCTTCCAGATCGGGATCATGCTGTTAAGAGTGTCGTAGCTCTTGACGGTTCTGTATTTATCCTCCTCGCCCTCGATTTTTTCCGAGCGCTCGATCTCAAGCTTTATCGGGTATCTGATATAATCGGAATACTTTCTGACAAGCTCGCGGACGGTATACTCCTCGAGATATTCCGAGTAATTATCGTCCTCGGTATCTTCCTTTAAATATAATATGATAGTTGTACCGAAGCTATCCTTTTCCGCGTCGGTAAGCGTGTATCCGTCAGCACCGTTTGACTCCCACGCGCAAGCCTTGTCGCTGCCATAGGGGCGGGATATGACCTTCACTCTCGAAGCAACCATAAAGGCTGAGTAGAAGCCTACGCCGAACTGACCGATTATATCGACGTCACTGTGATCGTCGAGCTCGCGCTTGAAGTCGAGAGATCCGCTCTTGGCAATAGTACCGAGATTGATCTCCATTTCCTCCTCGGTCATGCCGCATCCGTTATCGGATATCGTGATCGTACGCGCGGCCTTATCGGTCTCGAGGAAGATTGCGTAGTCGGATCTCGTGAGCGAAACGCTCCTGTCGGTAAGAGAACGGAAATAAAGCTTGTCGATAGCATCGCTCGCGTTTGAAATAAGCTCTCTTAAGAATATTTCCTTATGAGTATATATGGAATTGATCATCATATCGAGAAGCTTTTTTGATTCTGTCTTGAATTGCTTTTTTCTCATTATTAAAAACCTCCGCGCGTGCGTGTGTGCACGTTTATAAAAATGTAATAACTATCACGTATTATATCACCCGTAATTATTAAAAGTCAAGAGAGAATATATGAACTTTTACCCGTAAAGAGTGTCACTGATGGGTCATGAATTGTGCAATCTGACATTTTTAAAAAAAACGCAAAAAAATCGAAAAAAAGTTTAGAAAAACTATTGACATTTTGTTTTGTTTAAGGTATAATATACGAGCGCGCCAAATCAGGGAGCCTTTCGAGCGAGCTGAAACGGACAAGCGCACTTGATCATTGAAAATTGAACAACATTGAATTTCGAGCACTGAAAAGTGCAGAGATCTCGTTAAATTACACTTTGAAAAAACTCAAAAAGTAAAAGAGAATGCTAGAATAAAACTCTAGGAAAAGGTTATTAGTCTTGG
>JAFVZL010000046.1 GCA_017508195.1 Clostridia bacterium
AAGCTCGCTCCTGCGGCGCCTTGCTTTGGGGACTTCGCTTCGCAAAAAGGATTATCAATCTTTTTTGCTCGCTCACCAGCTGTGCCACGGGTAGATATTATATATTCAAATATTAGGTAAAACTCCTTGCTCCCATCTTCGAGAGTTTGCCGCGCGATATAACATCGATAAAATCGAACAGCTTGTTTACTAAGCATAGCTCAATCTTCGCGCTATGGCAATATTCCGTAAGCGGAATGCGGAGTCTCGCGCGCCAAAAAGCGATAAATAACCGCAAAATGCTAACAAACAGTTACGATAAAACGCGATTTATCTGACTTCTGAGCGTTTTAACGGCGACATCACTTTCGCACCTTTTTGAAAGAATGAGTGTTACCGCGCCATATACCAGCGCAAGCACTGATGTTTCGATATCACCGCGCTTAACGTCCTCGAGCGAGCTATTCTCGCAATATTCTCCAATCGCTTCGATTACAGGCGTGTCGAATTCTGAAAGCTCTCCAAGACTCAAGAAGGGTGCAAAGTTATCTCCCGCTATCCAAAAGCGCACCGCTGCGACGGAAAGCTCTGTTACTAGCTCCTTTGTACCGCCTTGGAATATTCCCTTTATCTCTTGAGTGAGGAGTATCCAATTCTCGCGTATCTGAGATATCACAGCACGGACGAGCTCGTCCTTATCTTTAAAATGGCGATAGGGCGTAGCACAGGATACCTGAGCCATAGATGCAACCCTGCGCAATGAGAAATCATCGGGCCCGTGCTCGAGAAGCTCTTTTAATCCTGCGTCTATTAATCTTTTTCTGACACCGCTATCCTTTGTGAGCTCACTCATTTTTCCCTCCAACGCACGGTTAACACCGTTAGCCTTATTATTTTAACACAGAGAAACAAAGATTTCAATAGCTGCGAAAAATTATTTAAGCCGAGGTCCTTAAATATATTAAAATATGCCATACCACCACGTCGATTGAGTTAAAAGAAATTTATTAAAAACTATTATTTTTTCAGAAAAACTAGTGACAAATACCAAAAGATATGATATAATATAATCATCAGTGGGCTGATATTAACAAATCAAACAGCCGAGAAAGGAATTTTGACTATGAAAAAGATTACATCACTTGTACTTGTATGCGCACTTCTCGTATGCTGCGTATTCGCATTTGCATCCTGCTCGATGCGCTTTGGTAAATATGAGGGCGAGGTTGACCTCGGCATTTATAAGAATAAGGTAACCATCGAGTTTATGATGAGCAACGTAACCGTAACCGTCAAGAACACCCTTCTTGGCTCCAGCGATACCGACGTCTACGAGGGTTCCTTCGAGATCACAGGTAAGGGTGACGATATGGAGATCGCTTTCAACTTTGAAGAGGATTGTCCTATCTTCTCCGCAGACAGCTACACCTTCTATGAGGGCGAGGACAATGACGGTAAGTACATCGAGATCGGTCTTACCCGTTACAACGCTGCAAAGTAATAGCAACTTACGAAGGGGCAAATTTGCCCCTTCTTTTTTTATTCTCACGTTCTCTTATTATCTCTTGTTAGTTCCGGAATATATTTTCGCATATCTGATCTCACTTGTTCTTTTTTTTAGAACTTTTTCTTGACAACTCGCAGGCGCGTGTGTATAATAATATATTATAATAGATGTCTAAAATGCTTGTTAACAGTGTTAACATATGCGCCGTCTGATTTGATTGGCATTTATGGAGCGATTGATTTGACTTGAAATATCTTGATTTTTGAATCTCAAATACGCTTGTTAACGGTGTTAACTTCTGGTTTTATCATTTTGGTTTATTTTCTAAGAACATATAGTTAACAGTGTTAACGCATCTATAGATCATATATCGAGGTTGGTTATGATTAACAAAAAAATGTATGAGCTCGGTGCGAAAAGATCCGAGATACGAGAGCTTTTTGAATACGGACTTCGCCGCAAGGCGGAGATAGGAGCGGAGAACGTTTTTGATTTTTCGCTTGGAAATCCGAGCGTACCTGCGCCCGACTCGGTCACCGAGGGCTTACAAAAGCTCGTAAGTGAGGTATCGCCTGAGACTCTCCACGCCTACACCTCAGCGGCAGGTGACGTTACTGTGCGCGCGGCTATTGCCGACTATATTAACAAGAACGAGGGCACCGACTACGGTGCGGAATCGTTATATATGACGATGGGTGCGGCAGCGGCACTGACGGCTTCGCTTACCGCGCTTGTCGGTGAGGGTGAGGAGGTCATCGTCCTCGCTCCGTACTTCCCCGAGTATAAGGTGTTTATCGAGAGGACGGGTGCTATCGTTCGCGAGGTGCCGTCAGATAACCTGACCTTCCAGCCTGATATTGATGCAATAAAGGCTACTCTTAACGAAAAAACCGCAGCTATTATCATCAACTCCCCGAACAACCCTACGGGCACGGTCATAACAGAGGAGAGCGTAATCGCTCTTGCCGAGGCATTGAAGGATGCGGAGGACAGGTATTCCAAGCCGATATACATTATTGCGGACGAGCCTTATCGCGAGCTGGTTTACGGCGGCGTAAAGGTACCATTCCTGCCGAAATACTACCGTGATACGGTAGTATGCTATTCATATTCAAAGTCGCTTTCTCTCCCCGGGGAGAGAATCGGTTACGTTCTCGTTCCGCCCACGGTATCCGACTCAGGGTCGGTATATCTCGCCATAGCCGGTGCGGGTCGTGCGCTCGGGTTCGTTTGTGCGCCGAGCATGCTTCAGAGACTGATACCGTTCTGCCTCGGTGATACTTCAGATATATCAGTGTACGACAGAAACAGAAGGCTGCTCCTCGAGGAGCTGACAAGCTACGGCTTCACACTCGTCAAGCCCGACGGTGCATTTTATCTATTCATGAAAACTCCCTGCCCTTCAGCAAAGGAGTTTGCCGAGGTCGCCAAGAAATTTGAGCTGCTCCTTGTACCGAGCGACAGCTTCGGATGCGGGGGCTACGTCAGAATTTCTTATTGTGTGACCACAGAGCAGATAGAGCGTGCGCTGCCTGCATTCAAGAGACTTGCCGAGGAGTACGGTCTCGGCCGCGGAAAATGACCGAAAATCAGATAGAGGAATAAATAATGAGTGACAAGCTTATAAAAGCAAGAGAAATAATAAACCGCGTGGATATGGAGATGGCGCGCCTTTTTGAAGAAAGGATGTCTGCCGCGGCAATGATAGCCGACTATAAAAAGGAGCGCGGTATCGGAATATACGATGCGGCGCGCGAGGCGGAGATCATAAGACGCGGCTCTGAGAGGATAAGCGATCCCGTTGTGCGAGAGTATTACGTCAATTATCTGAAGAGCACGATGGAGGTCTCGCGCAGATACCAGGCAAGGCTTATCGAGGGAATGAGGGTAGCTTATTGCGGCACTGAGGGTGCATTCGCACACATTGCGACTATGAAGCTCTACCCCACGGCAAAGAAGATCGCCTACAGTACATTTGACGAGGCTTACAGCTCGGTCGTTAACGGTGATTGCGACGTCGTGGTTCTTCCTGTCGAGAACAGTTATAACGGAGAGGTAGGTCAGGTTACCGACCTTATGTTCCAGGGCTCTCTCTATCTCACCGAGATGACCGAGCTCGCGGTAACTCAGGATCTGCTCGTCATCCCCGGAACTAAGATAAGCGAAGTAAAGGAGGTCGTGAGCCACACTCAGGCTCTCGGTCAATGTCAGGAATTTATACGCGAGCACGGGTTCATAGCGAGCGAGTACTCAAACACTGCCCTGGCAGCAAAATACGTCAGCGAAAAGGGTGATCCCAGCGTAGCTGCAATTGCATCCGCCGAGGCAGCGGAAATATTCGGACTTGAAGTCCTCGAGAGAAATATCAATGCAAGCAGAAACAATACAACACGCTTTGCAGTTTTTTCGAGAATAGAAAACGAAAGAGCCGAAAAGGCAGTCGGTGTGCACACCGTTATTCTCTTTACCGTTCGTAACGAGGCAGGTGCGCTAGCAAAGGCAATAGATATTATCGGTAAGCACGGCTTTAATATGAAATCTCTCCGTTCCAGACCGATGAAGGAATTGCTTTGGGAATACTACTTCTACGTTGAAGCAGACGGCAACGTTAACACCGACGAGGGTCGGGAAATGATGCGCGAGCTATCCGAGTACTGCGATAAGCTCCGTGCCATCGGAACGTACATAAACATGTGAGGATATAATGACTACACTTCATCTTGAACTGGGAATCAACAGCTATGATATTAACATAGGAAGCGGGCTTCTTGCACGTGCCGCCGAGTTCTTTGATCTTAAACGCAAGGTTATTGTTGTAACCGATAGCGGTGTCCCTGTGGAATACTCTGAGACCGTAGCAGAAGCGGCTCTCGAATCGAGGATCGTCACAGTTGACGAGGGTGAGAGCTCGAAGAGCTTCGAGGGACTCGCCAAGGTGCTCTCTGCAATGAAGGAGTTCGGTATGACGAGAAGCGATGCCGTGGTAGCGGTCGGCGGCGGTGTCGTCGGCGATCTCGCAGGCTTTGCGGCATCGGCGTATATGCGCGGTGTGGACTTCTATAACGTACCTACTACCCTTCTTTCTCAGGTTGACTCATCCATAGGCGGAAAGACCGCCATCAACTTTGATGGAGTCAAGAACATAGTTGGTGCTTTCTATCAGCCTAAGGGGGTGCTCATAGATCCCGACTGCCTTAGGACTCTTGACCATAGACTTATAAGTTGCGGCCTTGCTGAAGCACTTAAAATGTCGATGACGTCGGATGAAAATCTGTTTAATCTTTTTGAAAAGTATAGTTTTATTGACATATTAGCCAATATCGAGCAAGTTATCGTTGAAGCTCTTAAGATAAAGAAAAGTGTCGTGGAGCAAGACGAGCGCGAATCTGGGCTTCGGAAGATACTCAACTTCGGTCACACCTTCGGTCACGGAATAGAGGCAGAGGAGGAGATGAACGGGCTTTATCACGGTGAGTGCGTGGCACTCGGAATGATACCTATGTGCGAGGGATCGGTGCGCAAAAGACTCGTTGCCGTCCTTAAGAAGCTATCTCTTCCGACGGAATATAGCGGTGACGTTGATGCCGCGCTTTCGTTCGTAACGCATGATAAAAAGTGTACCTCGGACGGTGTCAGTGCGATAACCGTGCCCGAGATCGGAAGCTTTAAAATAGAAAAAATTACTATCCGTGAATTCTCGGAAAAGATCAGGGCGGTGTTTAACTGATAACATAACCAACTCAAGCAGTAGAGTTCACGATGCTTTAAGTCAATCAGTAGATTTCATAATGCTTTAAGTCAAGCAGCAGCTTTCACAACGCTTTAAGGAGCTTAAAAATGAAAAACACGTTCGGCAATTCCATCGCGGTCACTCTCTTTGGCGAGAGCCACGGTGAGGCTATAGGTGCTGTCATAGACGGACTCGCACCGGGCATAAAAATCGACAAGGACTATATTTCGGCAAGACTCGACGAAAGGAAGCCGAAGGGTAAAATTTCCACAGCACGGCGCGAGGGCGATGAGTTCGAGATAGTATCGGGTGCCTTTAACGGTTATACGACCGGCACTCCGCTCGCAATACTTATCAGAAATACGAGCACCAAAAGCTCGGACTACGCTCAGCTTAAAGATACTCCCCGCCCATCTCACGCAGATTACACCGCCGAGATCAAGTACCGCGGATATCAGGACTACCGCGGCGGCGGCCACTTTTCGGGAAGAATTACCGCGGCACTCGTTGCGGCGGGCGCTATCATACGATATGCACTCGAGGCAAAGGGCATAAAGATAGGTACTCACGTTCTAAGACTCCACGGTATCACAGACAGAGCGTTCATGAACCTCGATGAGGATATCGCGGCACTTAATGGCGTGAGCTTCCCCGTTCTTGACGACGGTGCGAAGGCGGATATGATGAAGATCGCAGAGGATGCGGCTGAGCGCGGTGACAGTGTCGGCGGAGTACTCGAGAGCGTTATTATAGGAGTGCCCGCGGGTGTAGGTGAGCCATGGTTCGATACCCTCGAGGGTGTGCTAGCTCACGCACTGTTTTCCGTCCCCGCAGTCAAGGGTGTCGAGTTCGGTCTCGGATTTGGATTCGCCGATGCTTACGGAAGCGAGGCGAACGACGAGTTTGTTATAAAGGACGGAGCTATAAAAACAACCACCAATAACAACGGCGGAATAAACGGCGGAATATCCAACGGAATGCCTATCACCTTCAGAACGGCAATTAAGCCGACACCTTCTATATTTAAAAAGCAATCTACGGTAAATATGAAGGAAATGACGGAGTGTGAGCTCGAGATCTCGGGCAGACACGACCCCGCGATAATACACAGAGCACGCGCAGTGGTAGATGCGATAGCAGCTATCACTATTGCCGATATGCTCGCTCTCAAGTACGGCACAGATTGGTTAGGAGAGAGCAATTGAAATACGGACTTATAGGCGAGAAGCTCGGTCATAGCTTCTCCAAGATAATACACGAGCTGCTTGCGGACTATACATACGATCTGACCGAGGTTGCAAGGGGCGATATAGACGCCTTTTTCGAAAAAGCAGATTTTGAAGCAGTCAACGTCACGATCCCGTATAAGGAAACGGTCATACCGCATCTTGACTGCATCGATCCTTCCGCACAGGCGATAGGCGCTGTAAATACAGTCGTAAAGCGTGAAGGAAAGCTTTTCGGCTACAACACGGATATCTACGGAATGAACCTGCTCCTTCAGCACGCGGGAATAGATATCCGGGGCAAAAAGGTCGCAATACTCGGCACGGGTGGCACCTCTCACACCGCGGGCGCGTGTGTAAGGGAGCTTTGTGCCAAAGAGATAATTACAGTTTCGAGAACAAAAAAAGAGGGGACGGTCACGTATGAAGAGCTTTACGAACGTTACCCCGGCATCGAGATCATTATCAATACCACCCCCGTCGGAATGTACCCTAATACAGACGGCTGCCCGATAGATATCTCACGCTTTTCAAGGCTTGAGGGCGTGATCGACGCTATTTACAATCCGCTGAGGACTCCCCTGATACTCAAAGCAAAGGAACTGGGCATCAAGGCAGAGGGCGGCTTATATATGCTCGTGGCACAGGCGGTAAGGGCGTCCGAGATATTCCTCAATACGAAATATCCCGAAGGTACTACCGACAGAATATACGCTGAAATCCAAAGGAGCAAGGAAACGATCGTGCTGATCGGTATGCCATCTTCCGGAAAAAGCAGTGTCGGAGCGGCTATCGCTAAGGCTTTGGGGCGTGATTTTCTCGACACGGATACCATCATAACCGAAAAGGACGGAAGAAGCATCCCCGACATCTTCACAAAAGACGGAGAAGCCGTATTCCGCGATAAGGAGACTGATGCGGTAAGAATGGTGTCGCAAAACGGCGGCATAGTCATAGCTACGGGCGGCGGCGCGATACTGAGAGAGGAAAATGTTTTAAACCTTAAGAAAAACGGAAGGCTCTATTTTATAGACAGACCTCTCGATGAGCTTATGCCGACGTCAGACAGACCCCTGTCCAGTGACCGAGAGGCAATAGAAAAAAGATACAATGAAAGATATCCGATCTACACCTCGGTCTGCGACGTGCGCATCGATGGCTCAGGCAGCGTGAACGAGGTCGCAGAACGGATAATCCAGGAGTTTTGCAAATGAAGCTTTACATTATCAACGGTCCCAACCTCAATATGCTAGGCATAAGAGAGCCGGACCATTACGGCACAACTACATATAGGGATCTTGTCGGGCTCATAGATGAGCACTGTAAGAGCCGCGGAGTCACATCGGTCTGCTATCAGTCAAACCACGAGGGTGACCTCGTAGACAAGATACAAGAGGCGTATTTTGAGGGTGCTGACGGCATTGTAATAAATCCCGGTGCATATACACATACCAGCATCGCTATACTCGATGCAGCAAAATCAGTAATGCTCCCACTCGTCGAGGTTCATATCTCAAAGGTGGAAGAGCGCGAAGCATTCCGTCAAGTCAGCTACATTCGTGAATATGCCGAAAAAACCATCACGGGTAAGGGTATACAAGGTTATATCGATGCAATCAACTATTTAATTGACAGATTCGATAAGTGATAGAGCATGAGAGTTAGAATTAAACCCGGTCGCGCTAGGGGAACAGTCATGGCGCCACCCTCGAAGTCTATGGCTCACCGTCTTCTGATATCTGCGGCTCTTGCCGACGGAATAAGCACCGTAAGGGGGATATCCGACTGCGAGGACGTGCGTGCCACGCTCGACTGTCTGTCGGCACTCGGTGTAAAGTTCACCGAGGACGGTGATACCGTAACTGTGCACGGCATAGACCCACGAAAAGCCACACCCACCTCACAGCTTTGTGCGAGGGAGAGCGGAAGCACGCTCAGATTCATTATACCAATAGCCCTGTTATCGGGCAAAACAACTATGTTTTCGGGCGCAGGCAGACTTATGTCCCGCCCTATGACGGTTTATGAGGATATCTGTAGGGAGCTGGGTCTTGCGTTTATCGCCGACGGAGAAAGCATTACCGTCAGAGGTCCGCTCACGGGCGGCACCTATACCGTTCTCGGAAATATCAGCAGTCAGTTTATATCCGGACTTCTCTTTGCCCTTCCCTGTCTGCCCGATAACAGCAGGATAAAGATCATACCTCCCCTTGAATCAAGATCTTATATTGATCTTACGATTTCTGCCCTATCCTGTTTCGGTGTAAAAGCAGTATGGGAGGATGATTATACAATATTCATAAGTGGAAATCAGAGGTACACGCCCACCGATATTACGGTCGAGGGCGACTACTCGGGTGCTGCGTTCCCCGATGCGCTCAACCTGTTCGGAGGCGAAGTGGAGGTACTCGGACTTGACCCGGAAAGTATACAGGGCGACAGGGTGTATAAAAAGTATTTTGAGCTTTTGAAGCTCGGAACACCGACGATCCATATCGGTGACTGCCCCGATCTCGGCCCCATCCTCTTTGCGATCGCGGCAGCTAAGTGTGGCGGTATATTCAGCGGCACGGAAAGGCTGAGGCTTAAGGAGTCTGACAGAATTGCGGCAATGGCAGAGGAGCTCTCGAAATTCGGTACTGCGCTCTCTGTATACGACGATAAGGTAGTCGTTTATCCTGCTGACTTCAAGAAACCGACGGAGCCGATAATGAGCCACGGTGACCACAGAATAGTTATGGCAATGGCAGTGCTGCTCACCACCGTTGGCGGTGTGATAGAGGGCGCTGAGGCGGTTAAAAAGAGCTATCCGAGCTTTTTCTCGGATCTCTCTATGCTCGGAATTGAGGTTGAAGAATATGACGTTTAGTAAAAGTACCAAAATACTGATAGTAGGTCTTGGAGTTATCGGCGGAAGCTATGCTATGGCACTCACACGCGAGGGATATAGGGTTAGCTGCATAACGAAAAATCCGGAAGATATCGATTATGCACTTAAGAACGGAATGATAGAGCGAGGAACGAGCGAGATCGACCCCGAGCTCATCCGTGAGGCAGAGCTAATAATTTTCGCCCTTTATCCAACGACCTTTATAGAATGGATACGCGAAAATCAGCATCTTTTCTCTCCCGGTACGCTTATAACAGACGTTACAGGCGTAAAATGCGAGGTGGTCGAGCCCGTTCAGTCGATGCTCCGCCCCGACGTTGAATTTATATCGGCTCACCCGATGGCGGGCAGAGAGCGAAGCGGAGTTGAATTTGCAGATGCGGAGGTCTTTCGCGGTGCAAACTACATTGTTACACCGACCGAACGAAACACCCCCGAGGCTATTGAGATCTGTAAGGAACTCGGACGCGTGCTCGGCTTCTCACGCATCAGCGAGCTTAGCCCCGAGGAGCACGACAAAATGATAGCCTTTCTCTCCCAGCTGACTCACGTAATTGCCGTAACGCTTATGACCTCGAATGAAACGCCCAATCTGGAAAAATATACGGGTGACTCCTTCAGAGACCTCACCAGAATAGCTAAAATCAATGATGCAATGTGGTCCGAGCTCTTTCTCACCAATAAGGGCGCTCTCCTTGCCGAGATGGATGCATTTATGGATGAATTCTCGGAATTCCGAAGGATGCTCGAGGAGGGTGACCGCGAGGGAATGCGCCAAAAGATGAGAGAATCAACAAAGAGAAGAAGCTTATTTGATAAGCCAAAGAATTAATAGAAATAATACCAAACAGCAATACCAAAGGAAATTACCATGAACAAGAATCTAACGTTTTACAGAAGACTGCCTATCCCTATGGAGGTGAAGGAGCAATACCCCGTTTCCCCCGAGCTCAGCGCAATACGCGAGAGCCAGGTCGCTGAGATGGAGAAAATATTCAAAGGCGAGTCGGATCGCTTCTTACTTATCATCGGTCCGTGCTCTGCCGATTCCGAGGCACCCGTGCTCGACTACATATCAAGGCTCAGAGAGGTGCAGGAAAAGGTCAAAGACAAGATAATGATCGTCCCGAGAGTTTACACCGGTAAGCCGAGAACAACGGGAGAGGGCTATAAGGGGATGCTCCACCAGCCCGAGGCTAACGAAAAGCCCGATCTCTACAAGGGACTTCTCGCTATCAGAAGCTTATTCATAAAGACGCTCTCAGAGTGTGGATTTGCTCCCGCTGACGAGATGCTCTACCCCGAAAATTACAGATACCTCTCCGACGTTCTCGGATACGTTGCAGTAGGCGCGCGCTCTACCGAGGATCAGCATCACAGACTGACCGCCAGCGGTATTGACGTGCCTGTCGGAATGAAGAACCCGACAAGCGGTGACATAAGCGTTATGATGAACTCAATCAAGGCGGCTCAATCGGCTCACTCCTTCGTTTACCGCAACTGGGAGGTGCAAAGCCACGGAAATCCGCTGACTCACGCGATTCTACGCGGCTACGTTGATGAAGCGGGCAAGGCGCATCCCAACTATCATTACGAGGATCTGTACGCGCTCTATGAAACATATCAGGCTTCGGGGCTTGCAAACCCGGCAGTTATCGTCGACACCAACCACTCGAACTCCGGAAAGAAATACCTCGAACAACCGAGAATTGCAAAGGATATTTTACATTCTATGAAATGCTCGAGCGAAATCCGCTCACTTGTCAAAGGTCTTATGATAGAGAGCTATATCGTTGACGGAGCGCAGAAGATCTCCGATTGCGAGGTATACGGTCAATCGATCACCGATCCATGCCTCGGTTGGGAAAAGACCGAAAAGCTTATTTACGAACTCGCAGAGGAACTGTAAGCTGCCGAGTTATAAATGAAATCCTGCGAGGCAGGATAGGGATGCTTCTCTAAGCGAAGCGCGATATGCCCGGGTATGCTCCGCTAAGCGAAGCGCGATATGTCACCTTACGGTGACGCGATATTCCGTCTGTGACGGAGCGATATGTTTCGCTGTACGAAACTCGATATGTTCTCGCGAGGCGAGAACGTGAAAACAACCCCTCAGTCACCTCCGGTGACA
>JAFVZL010000047.1 GCA_017508195.1 Clostridia bacterium
CCAAGACTAATAACCTTTTCCTAGAGTTTTATTCTAGCATTCTCTTTTACTTTTTGAGTTTTTTCAAAGTGTAATTTAACGAGATCTCTGCACTTTTCAGTGCTCGAAATTCAATGTTGTTCAATTTTCAATGATCAAGTGAAAGCACAACATGCGCGCTGTTCTTTGATATTATACAATAAAGTTCGAGGCTTGTCAATAACTTTTTCCAAAAAAATTCAAAAAAATTTGTAGATTATCAATAAGCCCGTTTTTAATCGCAATCAACTAAAAAATTCCAATAATAATAAACGCCTGACAAGACAAAATAATTACAGAGCAAAAAGCGCAGGAGCCTTACGGCGAATGTGCCGAAGGCTCGATAAATATATAAAAAATGGGAGATTATTCTTATGGCTAAGAATAAGGCTAACACCGCCCAGGCTAAGGCAAAGCTTGAGAGCATCAAGATGCAGGCAGCTAACGAGGTTGGTGTTAATCTCAAGCAGGGCGACAACGGTGACATCACCGCTCGTCAGGCAGGCAGCATCGGCGGTCAGATGGTCAAGAAGATGATCGAGTCTTACGAGAACGGTAACGCGTAAGCAGATCTATTTCTGACATCCTAACCGATGGCAAGAGGCTACCTTTCGGGGTAGCCTCTTGTATATTGTATGGGACATCAATAAATCGGGATCGGCAGCGGTAATGAATCGATCTTGTCGGTCGAAACGTAAATGTTCTCTTTCTTTATGCCGCGCTCCATCATATAGGTTCTATATTTTATAAAACCGACGTTGTGCGTATTTATTCCCTCGCCCTTCTCCTGGTACCAGAAGCGCATGCCGCACTGCCAAATATATACCTTTGCATCAATAAGCTCGTAGCAACGTTTCGATACGTTGCCGCAACCGTGGTGTCCGACCTGAACCACGTCGCTTTTCAGAAGGTCGGCACAGTTTTCAACGAGGTCCTCGTTACAGACCCATTCTGCATCGCCAAGGAACATAACGGTCTGAGTATTATCGTATGTCATTTTATAAACGGTCGTCGTATCGTTTACGTTCATATCAGATGCGCGAGAGGGGTCGGGTACGTGAATGACATCAAATTTGATCTCGTCAACCGTCACTCTATCGCCCTTATCAACAACGTGTATCTTTGCACCAAGGGTTTTATCGCTTCCCATTATTGCATCGTAAGCGCCGGGTAGACACGCGTTACTGCCGAAAGCTTTTGCCTCCCAATGAGCGCGAGAGATGAAATTGCAATAAACGTCAATAACGTTGATTTTTCCGTGCCACTCATCCTCCGTAAGACGTACGTATGCGCCGTAATGATCGTCGTGAAGATGAGAGAAAATCCATGCAGTAACGGTGGGAACATCTTCACCGGAGATAGTTTTAAGCGACTCAATCAGTCTCGGAAGTTCATCGCCGCGGCCACCGTCTATTACGATAAGTTTTCCTTCCTTTGTCTTTATTATAAAGCTACCGATATTCCACTCAATGCGCCCCGTGCAGTTAAGGGAGTAGATAGCAGCGGCGTCAATTATCTTCGGCATTTCTTGCCTGAGTGCTTCTCTTGTAAACTTATAGTTATATTCTTCGGGCATTTCAAGCTCGGGAGATTCGGGAAAATCCTCATATGGGGAATAAATAAAATCGTATCCGAGTATTTTTTCGACAAAATGATATGCCGCGAGAGCTGTACCTGCAGAACCATCGTTAAGGGGGTTATATGCAGAAGTAAAGGGCGGCTCATCGGGCTCTATCCCAAGCCCCGAAAGATAGAGCCTTGCGCCACACTTCTTAAGCACAAACTCCCAAGTGCCATCAGCATATCTTTCAAAGCTAACACCGTCAAGATCTTCTCTGCTTGTCTTTCCGACTACGATTTCCAGCGGTGTTGGCTCTACGGTGTCAGAAACGATAAGCAGCTTTTTTCCGCAAACGAGCTTAATATTCTCGCGTATAAAGGATGCCGCTCTACGCTCGTTGAAGGTAGGATCTGATGATATTACTATTCTGTAGTCTGTTATCTTCATAACGTTACTCCACTATTAGTTTAGGGCCGATCTTTATTGCAAATTAAAGACACCAACAAAATCTAGGTGACCATCCTCGCTGATCCTCTTAATTATACAACCGTACCCTTTGAATTGTCAACAAATTCGATGATTTTCCTACGAAGAAACCGACGCAGCCATTGACTGCGTCGGTCGAATGCTTATAGCACGAAAATTACTTTCCGATAATGGATATGGTGGTCTCGGGAGCAACGTCTACATAAACGAACTGACTTCCGTCATCGTTAGTGCGGATTACAAGCTCCTTGCCGTCTACGGTAGCGCTCTGCCAGTTGCCGGGGATAGCGACCTTAACGGTCAGAGCCATATCGTATAACGAATCGTCCTCTTTATCGGTGAGAGAAACGGTTATTTCATCACCCGCCTCGCCTATCGTGGTGGTGACGGTAGAGGTAGACCACTGATGGTAATAGAGGGTGGCATCGGTCTGCGTTGCGATCCAGAGATCCTCACCCTTTCCGCAGGCGTAGCTGAAGAGATCCTCAGCCTGCTCCCAGGTGATCTTATGACCGCCCTGCCCTTCTTCTGCTATATCCTCGGTCATCGCGTGGATGCAGAAGGAAGCCCAACCGCCATCAGCCTTTATAGCATTGTCAATGTGATCCTTCCAGGACTCGGGTCTGGCCTCATTTGTAGTCGTAGTGATTATGTAAGCTTTGCGATAAAGCCTGTTTTCCACATCCAGGAAATCACTCGCGTTATATACCTTCACACCCGAAGTACGTGCGCCAATAATGGTTCCGTCAGCAAGGGCGCTTGCGTATACATCCATGATGTAAGCCTTAAAGCCCTTGACGATGTTTTCATTACCGTTATGGTCAACGGTAGGCACGGTAACGTAAGCACTGGAAAGATAAATAGGCGTATCAGCGGGAATTACACCGGTGGAAATATCAGCAGTCGTTGTAATAACGGTGTTCGCAGGAAGAGTTCCAACGGTCGACTGAAGGTTTACCCAGGTGAGCTCCGCGAGATAAACCTTACCGTCCTTAAGGGTCACGGTTGTATCCTTAAGTACTCTTACAGTCTGTTTGGAGAGATATACATCAACTGACTCGGTTACGACGGTATCGCCCTCCTTGGGAGGAATACCCGCGTTTACATAGGTAATACCTCTTGACGTTTCGCCAAAGATATCCTTAATTATCTGTAAGGAGCCGTAGACCTCTTTGGTAGCAGAGCCCTCGGGGAGAGTGGAGTAAATACGTGTTGCACCTGCAGTGTACTGAGCTCCGCCCTCATCGTTTACGCCCCAGAATGCGTGAGTGTGTGAGTGAGCAACTATCTCGCTGTTGCCAACAGAGATGATGTCTCTCCAGAAGTCGATCGACTCCTCATTTCTGATGTAGGTATATTTACCGTTCTCATCAAGAACGTACTCAAGCATACCGTCGTTGTCGATATCGTCAACTATCAATCCGTCGATGGTGGTGTACTCATCGCTAGTACCTAAAAGTGTTTTTGACTTCAGAGCATAAGTGACAGCGAGCTTATTGTACTTTTCCATCATGCTCTTCATGAATGAAGCGGTGGGAACGTAGCCGTCATCTACAACGAATGTAACAGTTCCCTTTGCGCCATCCTTATTCACGACCTCGGCAGAGCTCGTAAAGCTTCCGGTTACATTAAACTTGACCTTATACACGATAGTATTTTCTCCATTCAAGCTTACAACGGTAATGGTAGCAATGTTACCGTTACCGGCAGAAGCCTGCTCAACGATTACGGTAGCACCGTAAGCGGCTGCAATAGCACTGATATCGGGAAGAGCTACGTTGATATCCGAATCAAGGGTATATTCGTAGACCGCAGAATCGAATCCATCGAGAAGCTTTCCGTTAACGAAGATAAGCGAAAGTGTCGCATCCGTGGGATCGGCCACTCTGAAGCTCTCCTTATTTATTACATAGTCATCATAGGTTTTGCCGTAAACCACAAGCGCTGTTTTGCCGTCTGCAATGTGTGCGAAGTACTGCCCCCAAGCACCTATCGAATTTACGCTCTCTATAACGATCATCATTTCATCCGACGTGCCGTAGAACGGTCCGTTCTCAGCTTTGGTAGCGGCGGGTATGGAAGTAACGGTTTCGGGGATGTAGATGCTCCTTAAGCCCGAGCAGCCCTGGAACGCGCTGATACCGATCGTTTTTACGGTGTGACCGAGAACGATCTCGGTGAGAGAGGTAAGTCCGAAGAATGCTCTCGAGGGTATTTCAGTGCATCCGTTTGAAATAACTACCGTTTTAAGAGTCTCGGGAACCTTGCTTGCATTAGCAGAATAAGTAGATCCGCCGAAGATAAATCCAAAGTACGCACTCGAGGAGTGACGGCTGCCGCCAACGAACGGAAGCGTGATCTTCTCAAGCTCGGTGCCCTCAAATGCAGCAAAACCGATGCTCTCAAGGCTTGCAGGCAGTGATATCTCCTTGATAGCGGTATTCTTAAATGCCTGCTGACCTATCACCTTGATATCACCGAACTTGATGCTAGACAATGACGTACAGTCGGCAAAGGCTCTGTTTCCGATGTTGATGACGCTCGAGGGAACGTATACATACTCGAGATCGGTGTTACCGTCAAACGCAAAGCTCTTGATAGAAAGTACAGGTTTATTGAGGTATGTAGAAGGAATAACAACAATCGAAGTACCTTCTGCAACTCCGATTACCGCGTAGCCATCCTGATATTCCTCAAAGATTATGCCATCGGTGGGATAGCTTTCGTCGATCTCGATAATGATCTTCGCCTCCATAGGTGCTACGGGATAATAGTTAGAATTCTCGGCAAAGGTTGCGATTACTTTATAAGTACCGGGAGCAGATACTCCGTTACCGGTATAAGTAACCGACATCCATTCGGGAGCACCCGTCACGAATATACTCTTCTCTTTTCCGTCATAAGCGAATACCTTGTCAGAAAATTCGATAGTGGTTATCGCTGCTCTTTCAACCGTAACGGTAGCCGTCAGATCGTTAACTACGTAGTAGTTATCGAAGTCACCGCTAAAGCTTACGGTGACGGTATAGGTGCCGACGTTAAGTATCTCGGCGACAGTCGCGCCAAGAGAATCTTTGATAACAACGGTCGCATCAAGTCCTTCGGGAAGAGTGCCGATGGAAACCTCAAACGCCTTTCCGTCATAAGCTTTCGTAACAGACTCGAGAGTAACACCGCTCATATCGTAGCTTCCCTTTGTTACAGTATAAACAAAGGTTATAGGAGCGAGCTCGTCATAGTTCGTCTCGTCATAGATGAAGCTTGCAACTACGGTGTATTCGCCAACGGCTACGATCTCCGCGGTCTCATTACCCGAAGCATCCGTATAGGTGTAAACCACCTCAACGTCCGCGGGAATATCTCCTTTGAGAAGAGGCTTAACGGCTACTCCGTCATAAGCCTTGGTGAGAGAGGCGGGATACATGCCGCTCACATCATAACCTGCTTTAGTAACGGTGTAGGTAAAGGACATCGGGTTGATCTCGTTATAACAATCGGAATTGTAAATAAATGTTGCTGTTATCTTATAGACACCTGCATTGACGATCTCGTCAACCGTATTGCCAATCGCATCTGTGTAGGAGTATTCAACACCAATTCCATCGGGTAACGTTCCCTCGACAGAGGGTGTGTGTGCTTTCCCGTTATACTCAGCCGAGCCATCTCTTACGCTGACGCCCGACATATCTACCGTTGCCTTAACGATGGTGAGAGTTGCAGTAAGACGCTCTTCTGCAAGCTCATTTTCGCCAAGGTAGAACCTCGCAGTCACCTCATAGGTACCGACGGCTATCTTATCTCCGCCCTCGTAAGCAACGGTTATACCCTCGGGAAGCTCACCGACAACGGTGATGGTATGAGGTTTACCGTCGTAAATTACCGTGAGATCCTCAAATTTCAGATCATCCTTCGGGAATTCTCTGATAGTTACGGTTGCCGATATAGGATCGATGGGATAATAGTTTGCGTTATCCGAGGTGAAGGTTGCGTAAACTGTATATTCACCTGCGGCGAGCATCTTATCGACCGTTTCTCCGAGAGAATTCTTGATAGTGTAAGCAACGCTTACGCCCACGGGGAGCGTGCCCGAGATCGCGGGAACGACCTCTACACCGTCATACATTTTGGTGACGGAGAGAAGGCGCACGCCACTCATATCGTAGGTAGCCTTATTGATAGTAAGGGTTGCTGTAAGCTTATTCTCGGTAAGCTCAGCATCCTCGTAGAAGAATTTAGCCTCTACCGTATAGACACCGGCATCGGTCTTGCCGTTGCCAACGTATTCAACCGTTACGCCCTCGGGAAGCTCTCCATCAATAGAGAGAGAATGCTCCGCACCGTCATAGGTAACGGTAAAGTCGGAAAACGAGATCTCGGAAAGATCGGGTCCCTCATCGGGCTCGGGAATGGGATCGGGATCGGGGTCATCCATTTCCCTATCGCAGATATCACAAGCACCGTCGTCATTTTCGTCAATATGCGGCGGACACTCGGGCTCGGGCTCGGATGGAAACAGTTTCTCGATAAGAGAACAGGATGCGAGCGTAAACACAAGTGCTAAAATGAGCACAAGCGAAAACAGGTTATATAATCTTTTTTTCATCACGCACCTCCTATTCTACAACCGCCGTGAACACGAGCAGAGCCGTGCCGTTGGTTGCTACTACGTTACCGGGCATTCTCGCGCCGATAACTGCGGGATCGTTAGTATGAATTACGTAGGACTTACCTTCGTAGGTAATGGTGATCGTGCCCTCCGCATCGTTTTCGGTAAAGCTACAGTCACTCTTGTTATAAATAATTTCGGTACCGTCATCAAGGATGAGAACACTCTTGGCTGCACCGTATCTTACACCCGTGGGATCGGTAACACCCTCGGCAGTAAGAACCACGACCTTGTCGGCGTAAGCAGCCTTAGCATCTACCCACGCTCCGTCGGCGGTGGAGATCTCAAATCCAATCATCTCGGAGCCGGAGTCGGTAGTGAGCTCGCGGTCGAACGTGATGACTATCGCATTGCCGCGCTTCTCGATGGAGAGGATCTTGGGAGCGGAAAGCTGTCCCCTGCCGTAAACGTTCTCAAGAACACTGTCAGCAACAGCGAGGCCAACGGGAGACTTTCTTTCATAGTGTACCATCGAGTCACTCGAGGGACCGGTATTCTTCAGCTCGTTATCGGTAAAGGTAGATCCTGCAAGGTGAGATAAAACGAGGTAAGTGTTTTCGTCATTAGCAGCAATATCATACTGAAGAGCTCTGAAATAGAAGGGATTACCCATTCTCGGGGGAAGCTGAACGATAAATACGGGAAGCTCCTCGTCTGCGAAAACGTCACGGAAGGTGTTCCTTACACCGGTGAAGTGCTTGGTGTAATCGCCGTCCGAATCAGCAGTAACGCTGCTGGCATTGCCCTCTCCCTGATACCAAAGAGCACCGCGAATGGAGAATCCGTCAAAGAAGGGGGCGATCATGGCGTTATAGCATGCGCAAGCCATCTTCGAATAAAGCTTTCCGGAAGCAACGTATGTTCCGTAATCTGAAACATCACTCTCAGAGGGATAGGTTCCGTTCTTGAGGTAGAACTCTCGGTATGCGCTGTATTTTTCATTGAGCTCGGGATCGACCTCGGAAAGATTCTCGGGAGACATCCAAGCCTCGACCGTCGAGCCGTTAAAGTTGATATCTATAATACCGATTGTCACGTCCTTACCGAGCTCGGTAGCAAGACGCGTTGCCATAACGTAAGCAATTGCGGAGATACCGGTGTATCTGTCATCCTTGGTAAGAGCCTTGGAATCAACCTTGTACCAGCCGCTGTTCGCAGCCTCGGTCTTCTCAACTATGCTCTGTCCCTGGTTTACTGCGAACGCATAGATATTATCAAAGTTATCTGCATTGCTGCGATATTCGGCAAAGTCCTCCATCTTGTATACACCGTATACGGAGTTGCTCTGTCCCGACATAATCCAGAGCTCACCGATCTTTACGTCCTCGAACTTCGTCTCGGGGAATCTAAGACCAACCTCGTTTATAGTCAAGGTCAAGCCCTTCGCGTATTCCATAGGAGGAAGAACGACTCGCCATGTGCCGTCACCTGCTACGGTAGTGGTTCTAGCGTTATCACCGAGCTTGACCTCGATGGTCGCACCGATCGTAGCACAGGTACCGGATATGTTAATATCCTTATAGCCCTGAAGCACCATACCGTCAGCGTAGATCTGACTGAGCTTCACCGTAGTGATCTCGGGTCTCTCACCAACAAGAGTCGACTCGGTCCAATTAAGAGTAGCTATGAAGGGATATTGAACGTCGTAGGAGTAGGCGAGCTTAACACCCTCTGCAAACTCGATCTTAACGGCAGAATCGGTCTCGGCAGCCCAGCTGTTGGAAGAGAAACTGACGTTATCATTCAGCGAAAGTACAAGCTCACCGTTATCATTTGCCGTTCCGATAGTGTTGGATACAACGTATTTTCCTGTTTTGACCTTTGAATTTTTCAAGGTTACGTTAGTATTTGCTGTATAATTACCTATGGCAATGCTGTTTTTATTAAGATGAGCAATTGCTTCGCTATCGGACGAGGATACAAGTGTATCGGCATTTATATCCGAGCCATCGATGTACACGCTCGTAAGAGCACTCATGCCCTCGGCGAAGGTGCTTGTAACCTTTGCGTCTGCAAGAGTCTGAAGGTCTACCATAATAGCGGGGGCGGTACCGGTTAGACCTATTTTTACCCCTTGAAGACTGACTCTAGCCTGGTTGCTATTCGCAAGAGTTTCTGCATCGGTCGTGCTGTACTCGTTTGCATAATAGTTAACGTGGACAAGCGACTCATCACCGCTCGCGGTAGTGTTATAAATACCGGCAAAGGTAGTCATCGAGCCGCGGCGTGAACCGCTAATGCTTACGTTACCCAATGATATCGGGCTAGCACCGTCAATCGTTATCTCACAACCGTCAAATACCGTGTAGGTAAGAGCATTTGAATAAGACTTAACGGCTGCTACGGTATTGGCTGCGGTGATCTTTGAGCCGATAAAGAAGAGAGCGCCCTCTCTTATATCGGATAGAGAGTTGTTAGCGGTAAGATCTACGTTCGATACATAGTATCTTGCAGCCTTACTCATATAGAATGGGTTGCTCGTTCCGTTTATCATAATACCGTCGCGGACAACGACTCTTGACGTCGAATCAGAGGTCTGGAACACCTTACTTCCCGAGAGAATATTCAAGGTTTTTCCGTTAAGATCGTACGTAACGTGCGACTTACCGTGATTGAGAGAAGCCGTGTACTTTATCGAGGTATCCTTAAGGAAGGTAACTTTATAGGTTTTACCGTCCGCGATCCCCTTAGGAAATGCCGCAGTCAGAAAAGCGAACAGGCTATCTGCGGACAACTTGCCATCAGCATAGGTCTGTGCACCCTTTGCATAAATCGTCGCGCCATCCGATGCGTAGCTGACAAGCTCTCCGTCACCGTTTCTGATGATCCAGTCGAGCTCGTCGTAGTCTGCGAGCGCGAGAGGCGCTACCATGGAGTGTCCGTTAAGATCAAAGGTAACCGCAGGTAAGGCGGAATCTCCCTCGGTCTTTCCGGGAACAACGATCTTGCGAGCGATGTCTCTGTAAAGAGTTACTGTATCGCCTGCCTTAAGGTTTCCGTCAAGATCGGAAATTCTTGTCACAAGAGTCTCGGTCGCGTCAGCGTGGGTAACCTTAGCTACGGTATTCTCGGGAAGGTTGTCAAGGCAATATCCGAGGTCTCCAAAGGAGGACAAGGGATACTGCGCGCTGCCGAGATTACCCTTCTCTTCAGCAAGCTCACCGCTATATCCCTTGGGGAACGCTTTTATCGTTGCATTTGCAAAGGAGAAGGTCTCGTTGTCGAGGTCGGGAGCGACACCCGTAGTACCGAGACCAATGCGCACAGACTCAAGGTAAACGGCATCGTTAGTCATGCATACACGGGAAGAGATAAACTGCCCGTTGTAGTAAAGATACATTTTTCTGTTAGTATCCGAGGTCGCATCAACTACCATAGTGATATGTGCCCACTCGTCACCGCTCTGAACGTCGATCGGAAGCTTTGTGTTTTTATCCGTGGATGCGGTAAAATATGAATCCTCTCCGGAATCGCCCCAAAGAACGTAATGTCCGGACTGTGCGCTCGTTCTCTTACCCTTCAAACTGCCGTCAGCCTGTGCCTCAGGCTTTCCGTAATAAAAGAGCGTCTGGAAATAGAGCTGATCAAATTGGTTGGTATCGGTAGACAGGTCGAAGTCGATAACAAGGTAATCCGTGTCATCGGTACCCGCTGAGGTATAACCGTCACGCCAACCGTCCATAAGATAGTGCACACCGGGATTAAGCTGAATGAAGGGCTCCTTGGTATAGCCACCCTTCTCGACGCTCCAGCCATCCTTAAAGGCTGCGCTATAATACTTTACACCGTTAGCCGAGGTCAGCTGGGTCAGCGTCATATCGGCAGGTGTATTCTTCACTATTGGTGACGTTGCATTCTGGTCATAGAGGGTCTTAGGTCCTACGACCGTGCCGCCATCTACCGCGAAAACGTTAAGCATCGCAAAGGTAGAGAGAAGCATTGCAAGCAACAACGTGAAGGAAATGATCTTGTTAACTCTTTTCATTATTCCTCCTTTAATGATAAAATAATTTTTTTAATTTTAGCATAGCAAGGTTTATAAGGCAACCTATAAATTAATATTTTTTAGTTTATATCAGTTGATTTTTATATTTTTGAACAATTAATCAAATCGCGCTTTGTTGATATGTTACAAAATCGACAGCTTGTACGATATCCCTAAAGGAGATAGCGTTACTTCCCGAAAAACAAAAAGGCTACCGCGAAGGTAGCCTCTATGCTATTAAAATATCCAAGCCGTAATGCTTATTGCAAGTCCTGCTGCAAAAAGTCCTGAAAGAAGGTTTACAACATCGTTATCAACAAGCTTCAGTCCCGATAAATGCTGAGTCGGAGCTTTACAATGCTCTGTACGCTCTGTGAGCTTGCCGCAAACAGAGCATCTGTACTTGACCTGGAACACCGATCCAAGGAAGCTATCAAATACAGCGCCTAAGAACGCAGATCCGACAGCTATTGTAGTGAGCTTGAGGTCGAGAACACCCATCATGATTGCTATCGAGCCAATCAGTGCTGCTCCGAGAGCCGAAGCCAGGGTTCCGATTACCGACATTCCGCCCGACATTCCGCGCTCACATTTTCTGAATTTAAAGAGGTCGAAAGTCTTATCAGATGATGCACCGATAGCGGATGCTGCGGTATCTGAAAGAGCCTCGGCAAGCGCAGCTACATATCCCACCATAAAGACATAGTCTTTACTGATAGCAAAAAGCAACGCGCAAAGTGCCGGTATCAGTCCGTTTGCAAGCACCTGGAAGTGATCGCGGCACTCACCCTTTGCCGACTTTTCTTCTTCTATTTCCCCGCTCATTTTTTTCGATATATTTTTAATTTTATCAAAAATAATACCAAGTGCAAAGAACGAGAAAAGAAGCGTGAATCCGATGTTACCAAGAGTGAGCGATACGGCAAGGTCAAGCGCAAGCGCTGCAACAACGCCCGAGGGAGTGAGCGCCTTTTTCCGAAGCGCAAAGGCTACGATTATCGGAGTCAGAAGTATAGGTATAAGGTAGCTGCTTATACCGTCGAAATACATAAAAGCGTATGCAAGAGCCGTGACCGACCATGTTACAGCAATGTTGTCAAGCCCATAACCGACAACAAGCTCAAGAGAGGTCGAAAGAAGCGCAATCGCAAGAGAATGCCAAACGGTGATACCCATCTCAAATAATATCGACATGATATACGCGCTGAGGAATGAGAATACGAAGTTTGCTATCGCTCCGAAAAGCGTTTTTTTGCCGTATATTTTGGGGTTGTTTTTAGTTATCATCTGACCGACAAGACCGGCGAATCCGTCGCCTAACGAGGTACAGAAGATGCCGATACCAAACGGAAGCATTACCTCGGGAACAAAGCATCCGACAATAGCAACACCCGTCATAGCAACGGCATAGTAGACCGTCCCCGGTGCATTATCCTCGTCGGACGAGATCATCGGCATGAGCTTTGCAAAATATGCAACGAGCAAGAGTAGAAGAAAGGCTATGCAAACGATTAGAAAATGTATGCCGGCACCCAGGAAATTATATAGGAATATCCACTCAAATCCTACTAAAATATGAACGACCTTGCGTGTATACGCCTTCGGCATACCAAGCTTATAAAGTACGAGTGATATGACGAGGCAAACAATGCCGTAAAGCAAGCCCGTGGTGTAACCTAAAGGAATCATTTTTTCCGCCCTCCTTCCTTCCATTAATTATATAACAAGTTCGGAGAAATGTCAACAAGAGAAAAGGCGCCGAATATTACGGCGCCGTCTCACTTAAATATCATCGCTGTTATGCTTATCTTCCTTCTCTTCCTCATCCATATCGATGATCTCCTTACCTGGGATAACGATACCGTGAGTCATGGAACGAAGATTTTCCTCATGCTTTTTATTGATAATGTGCTGCTTCTGCGCGATAGCGGCATCAAGATCTGCACGGATCTCATCGTTAAGCGTTCCATCCTCGAGAGTGAGGAATTTTTCAAAGGAATCGGGATAAACGAAGCTCTTGTCTCCGCATCCGAATCTGACAGTCATGTATTTACCCTGAGTAGCAATAACAGTGCCAATGCCAAAGGACTTATGGCACACTGATAGATTTTCGAGAACCATAGTAAACCCCTTTCGGATCTGATAGCAAATTCAAGCTGTATGCAAACAACTCTATACAATCTGTTCTATTTAGCGTGTAGCATTATAACAGAAATATATGTCCAAATTATGAATAAAATACACTTTTTATATTATGCTTCATTTTTTGTGAATTATAATACAAACTTTAACCGCAATTTCATATTATTCTATGTCAAATTGCACAAATGCGTTAAAAAAGAGCCGTAGTTTTGTGCCTACAGCTCTTTGAAAAAAACATTATTTAATCTCTATAAGTGACTCGTCCCACATCTCCGGAGCTTCGAATCCGAGAAGCTGAACAGTGGATGCCGCAACCGAGGAAAGTCCGAGATCGCGTCTGTCAACCTTAACGGTGTAATTATCCGAATAGAAGTTATCGTACACGATGAAGGGTACGGGATTGAGAGTGTGGCTGGTCTTTGCCTTAGTCTCACCGCTCTTCGAGAGCTTGGGTGCGCCCGTCTTCTTGTCTATCTCGAGCATCTCGTCTGCATTACCGTGGTCAGCGGTAATAAGCGCAACGCCGCGCATCTCATCAACGACCTTAAGAATACGTGCAAGCTGAAGATCAAGAGCCTCCATAGAGCACTCGGTAGCAAGCATGGAACCTGTGTGTCCAACCATATCGCCGTTCGGGAAATTGACTCTGAGGCACTTATACTCACCCGAGCGCAGGCACTCGATAAGCTTATCGGTAATCTCTGCACACTTCATCCAGGGTCTCTCCTCGAACGGAACGACGTCGGAGGGTATCTCAATATAAGTCTCAAGCTCCTCCGAGAATTTACCTGACTTGTTTCCGTTCCAGAAGTAGGTAACGTGTCCGTACTTCTGAGTTTCAGAAATTGCAAGCTCTGAAATACCTGCGCTTACAAGATACTCGGTCATAGTATTTGTGATCTCGGGAGGGCTGACAAGATATCTCGAAGGGATATGAAGGTCGCCGTCATACTCGAGCATTCCTGCGTAAAGCACGTCAGGAACTCTCTTTCTGTCAAATTTGTCAAAATCCGCACCGCTCTCAAATGCCTTGGAGATCTCTATGGATCGGTCGCCGCGGAAATTGAAGAATACAACGCTGTCACCGTCATTAACAGTGCCAACGGGAACGCCATCCTTTGCAATAACGAACGGAGGAAGATCCTGGTCTATTACCTTAGTCTCGTTTCTATAAGTCGTGATGGCTTCCTCGGCGGATGCGAACTGTCTTCCCTCTCCGAGAACGTGAGTCTTCCAGCCTGCCTCGACCATTGCCCAGTTAGCCTCGTATCTGTCCATAGTGATCTGCATTCTTCCGCCGCCCGATGCGATAGCGATATCGAAATCAGAAGAACGGAGAGAGGAGAGGTACTCCTCGAAAGGACAAACGTAATCGAGCGCGCTGGTCTCACCGACGTCACGGCCGTCAAGAAGGATATGAACTCTTACCTTCTTTACGCCCTGAGCCTTGGCATTCTCGATAAGACCCTTGAGATGATCGATATGAGAGTGAACGTTTCCATCGGAGAAAAGTCCGAGGAAATGGAGCGTGGAGTTGTTCTTCTTTACACCGCCGACGATCTCAAGCCATGCATCGGATGTAAAGAGCTTTCCGGTTTCGATGGACTGAGAAACGAGCTTCGCACCCTGTGCGAACACCTGACCCGAGCCAAGCGCATTGTGTCCTACCTCGGAGTTACCCATATCATCATCGCTGGGAAGACCGACCGCAGTACCGTGCGCACGGATTGCAACGGTAGGATAGTTCTTCATAAGCATATCAAGAGTAGGAGTGTGAGCATTAGCGATCGCGTTAGCACCGTTATCGGGAGCTATACCTACACCATCCATGACGATCGTAAGAAGCGGACCGTCTATACCCTTGAATTTTGTAGATTTGTTAAGCTGTGCCATTGGTTTGTTTCCTTTCATATTATATATCTGCATCGGCAAGATACAGATGTCCGTTTTCGGTTATATAACGCTTTCTTTCCTGGAGCGCATCTCCAAGGAGCACGTCGAACATTCTCGCAGTTTCCTCGGCATCTGTCGGTGTGACGGCTATGAGTCTGCGTGTCTGAGGGCACATCGTCGTACGCCACATCATATCCGCAGCATTCTCGCCGAGACCCTTTGATCTCTGAATCGTGTATTTTTTTGATCCGAGCTTAGAGAGGATATCCGTCTTTTCCTGCTCGTTGTAAGCAAAGTAAGTCTCAGAGCCCGAGGTTATCTCAAACAGAGGAGATTCGGCAATAAAGACCTTACCCCGCTCAATGAGAGTGGGCAGCAGCCTGTAGAACATCGTCAGAAGGAGTGTTCTTATCTGGAAACCGTCCTCATCGGCATCGGTGCATATTATTATTTTGCTCCATTTGAGAGCATCGTAATCAAAGGTCGAAAGCGTTCCGGGCTTCTTTGTATCAACCTCCACTCCGCAGCCTATTACCTTCAGAAGATCCACGATGATATCGCTCGCGAATATCTTATCGTAGGTGCTCTTCATACAGTTGAGCGTCTTTCCTCTGACCGGCATGATCGCCTGAAACTCAGCGTTTCTTCCGAGCTTGCAGCTCGTTGCTGCCGAATCTCCCTCTACGATATAGACCTCGCGCAGCTCGGGATCCTTCGAGTTGCACGGAATAAACTTCTCTACTCTTGAGGCAACGTCCATATTACCCGTGAGCTTTTTCTTGATATCTATCTTCGCCTTCTCGGATGCCTCGCGGGAGCGCTTATTGAGGAGTACCTGAGAGATGATCTTACCTGCAATAGCAGGATTTTCTGTAAGATAGATCTCAAGATTAGCCTTTATGTGATCCGTCAGAGCCTTCTGAATGAACGCGTTGGTTATAGCCTTTTTTGTCTGGTTCTCGTAGGACGTCTGTGTCGAAGCTGAGTTGATGATTATAGCAAGATTGTCAGAAATGTCAACAAAGGATATCTTTTCCTCGTTTCTGTTGTACTTTCCCTGTGCCTTGATGTATTTATCAATAGCATATACAAATCCGTTCCTTACCGCCTTATCGGGAGCACCGCCGTGCTCGAGGAAGGACGCGTTATGATAATACTCAGCTGTTCCGGATTTTGCAAAGCAGAAAGTAATATCCGCCTTAACTTTATAGTCGGGAAGGTCTGCTCTGTCACGGCCGGAGGTCTCGAGCTTCCAAAGCACCGGTGGCGTCATCGAGATGCCGTCCGTCACCTCCGCAATGTAATCCGCCACGCCGTTAGCATAGTAAAACTCATCGCGATGGAATTTACCGGGTGCTGTCTCTACCTCAAGAACGAACTTTACTCCCGCGTTGACAAAAGCTTGTCTGCGCATAGTGTTGATAAGGAACTCAACAGGGATATCTATCTCCTTGAACACCTTAAGATCGGGTCTCCATTTTATGATGGTTCCCTTCCTTTTTCCACCCGGAACAATGTCGGAAACACGCAGCTCGCCGACAGGCTTACCCGACTTGAAGCTCATCTCCGAGAGAGTTGTACCGCTATAGGATTTGACCTCCATATACTCACTCGAGTACTGCGTAGCAGTAGCACCGAGACCGTTAAGTCCGAGAGAGAACTCGTACGCCGCGTTTCCGTCATTGTTATCGTATTTACCACCGGCGTAAAGCTCGCAGAAAACGAGCTCCCAGTTCCAACGCTTTTCCTTTTCGTTATATCCAAGAGGTACACCACGACCAAAGTCCTCAACCTCAATGGAAAGGTCAAGGTACTTTTTCACAATTATTTTGTCGCCATAGCCCTCTCTCGCCTCGTCGACTGAGTTGGCAAGGATCTCGATAACCGAGTGCTGACATCCTATAAGATCATCAGAGCCGAATATAACCGCGGGTCTTTTTCTGACCCTGTCCGCACCCTTTAAGCTTTTTATACTCTGATTTCCGTAAGAAGCACTTTTTGCCGTCATAGCGTCCTCACTTTATCGTTATTTCTCCTGCGATTATAACATAATTAGAAATAATTGTCAAGGATGCGTGTTAAATATTTGGCATGAAAATATTGATTTTATTGTACGCTTATGTTAGAATTAAGACAACAACTTTGGAGGTTAATGAAATGAAACTGCTTATTGCATCGGATATACACGGTGACTTTGAGTCTATGAAGCGTGTTATAGAAATGTTCAAAGAAGAAAAGTGCGACAAACTGATTCTTCTCGGAGATATCCTTTATCATGGTCCGCGAAACGACCTGCCCTGCGGCTATGCACCTAAAAACGTTATTGATCTTCTAAACAGAGAGAAGGAAATAATTCTTGCCGTTCGCGGCAACTGCGATACCGAGGTCGACCAGATGGTGCTCGACTTCCCCATCCTTGCAGACTATGCTTATCTTGCTCTCGACGGACTCAGAATCTTCGCGACGCACGGTCATAAATTCAATACCGCAACACCCCCGTCACTCTCCAAGGGAGATATACTTCTCCACGGTCATTCACATATTCCCGTTTTCGAGGATTTCGGTGACGGTAACGTGTATATAAACCCGGGATCGACCAGCATTCCGAAGGGCGGATTCCCGAAATCGTGTATGATCTACGAGTCGCGATGCTTCAGGACGGTTGACCTTGACGGAAATATCATAATGTCAAGAAGCTTTTAGCCACATCCGTGTTGTGCATAATAGCTAAACTCGCGCTTGCGCGTTTGTGCATATCGACACATTAAAATATTTTTTTGTCGTTAAATATTAATAAATACTTGAAATGCAATTTTGATTGTGATAAAATTAACAAGAATGTGGCTGTGCAACTAAAGGTTGTACCTTCGATAGACTCGGGGTATAACACGCAACTAAACATCACAGTCGTTACAGGAGGAAAAAATGCTTAAAAAGGTTTCTACTTTGCCTCACCAGGGTACAGCAGAGCAGGCTCAACGCCTTGCAGAGGTTATCGCCAAGTACAAGGATGACAAGAGCAATCTCATGACTGTTATGCAGGAAGCTCAGGCAATCTACGATTATCTTCCCATCGAGATCCAGACCGTTATCGCTAAGGGTATGGACGTTCCGCTTGAGAAGGTTTACGGTGTTGCTACCTTCTATGCTCAGTTCTCTCTTACTCCCAAGGGTGAGAATCACATTTCGGTTTGTCTCGGTACCGCATGCTACGTTAAGGGCTCGGGCGAGATCTACGAAAGACTTCAGGAAGAGCTCGGTATTGGCGGTGACGAGTGTACCGCTGACAGAAAGTTCTCTCTTGCTGCCTGCAGATGCATCGGCGCGTGCGGTCTTGCACCCGTTCTTACCGTTAACGAAGAGGTTTACGGCAGACTTACAGCAGACGACGTTCCCGACATTATCCGAAAGCATTCCTAAATTTTTAATACCGAGGAACTTATATGAAAATCAGCACTATGAGAGACTTGCTTGATGCGAAGGTGCTCTGCTGCGAGGATAAGCTTGGTAATCACGTTTATTCCGCATTCGGGTGCGACCTTATGAGCGATGTTCTCGCCTTTGTTGACAATCAGGCGGTTTTACTTTCCGGCCTTGTCAATCCCCAAGTAATTCGCACAGCTGTTATGATGGATATGAACTGTATCGTTTTTGTCCGTTCTAAAGTACCGACTGCCGAAATGCTCGAGTTGGCAAAAGAAAGTGGTATCGTTGTTCTCTGCACCGATAAAACGATGTATAACTCTTGCGGCATCCTTTACAGTAACGGACTGACGGGTGAACGCGAGGCAAAGAAATGAGCGAGGAACTGATTTTCCGTTTTAACGTTGACGGTGACGATTTTACGTCTGCCGGTCAGGCCTCGGTGCAGGTTAAAAAGAATTTAAGACAGTTGGGTATCGATGCCGAAACGATACGACGCGTTTCCGTTGCCATGTACGAGGGCGAGATCAATATGGTCATTCACGCGGGCGGCGGTGTTGCCGAAGTGCGCGTGACCGATGAATACATAGAGATCGTTCTCGACGACCACGGCCCCGGAATCAAAAATATCGAGGAAGCTATGAAGGCGGGCTTCTCCACGGCTCCCGACACCATCCGTTCACTCGGCTTCGGTGCGGGCATGGGACTGCCTAACATGAAGCGCTATACCGATGAGATGCATATCACCTCAACGGTAGGAGTCGGTACCAAGATTGTTATGAGAGTCAATATCTGACTAAAATTTATAAGGGGGTGTCCTTCATGCACGTTTACGAGCATTCCGTCCTTCTCGACGAGAGTAAATGTACGGGTTGCACCACCTGCCTCAAGCACTGTCCCACTGAGGCGATACGCATCCGCGACGGTCACGCTGTCATTAACCCCGACAGATGCATTGACTGCGGTGAGTGTATCAGGGTTTGCCAGAACAAGGCTAAAAAGGCCGTGTGCGGCAAGCTCGCGGACATTAACAGATTCAAATATAAGATTGCCCTTCCCGCACCGACCCTCTACGGTCAGTTCGACAACCTCGACAGTGTCGATTACGTGCTGAGCGGGCTTCTTAAGCTCGGCTTTGATGACGTTTACGAGGTGTCAAAGTCGGCAGAGCTGGTCTCTGCATACACGAGAATGTATCTTAATACCGAGGGTATCGTCAAGCCTGTTATCAGCTCGGCGTGTCCTGTTGTATTAAGACTTATCAGCCTCAGATTTCCGTCACTCAGCGAGCACGTCATACATATGCTGCCGCCTATGGAAATAGCCGCGAGAGCAGCAAAGGAGCGTGCGCTGAGGAAAAATCCCGAGTTGTCCCCCGAGGATATCGGTGCCTTCTTCATATCCCCATGTCCCGCGAAGGCGAGCTACGTTAAGAACGGCTTCGGCTCTTATAATAGTGCAGTCGACGGAGTAATATCGATCAGCGATATATACTTCCCTCTTATCGGGCTTATGAAAAAGACCGACTCACCCGAAGTTGCTTCGGAGTCGGGAAGGATCGGTATCGGATGGGCGAGATCGGGCGGTGAGGCTACGGCTATTTTCAACGACAGCTATCTTGCCGCTGACGGAATCGACAACATCATCCACGTGCTCGATCAGGTGGAAAACGGTAACATACCGCCTCTTGATTTTATCGAGCTCAACGCATGCACGGGAGGATGCGTCGGCGGTGTTCTGACTATTCAGAATCCCTTCATCGCGAAGGCTCGTCTGCAAACGCTGAGAAAATATCTTCCGATAGCGCAGAATACCGTGGACAGTGATGTCGAGTATATTCCGGAGAGCTATCTCTTTGAGGATATGCCCGAGTATCACCCGATGTCGAGGCTCGGCAAGACGATTGCCGAATCGATGCGTATGATGGCTGATATACAAAGAATAAAGGCAGAGCTACCCGGCATTGACTGCGGGTCCTGCGGTGCGCCGAATTGCCGTGCGTTTGCCGAGGATATCGTAAACGGAAATGCGACGGAGAATGACTGCCCCATTAAGGCCTTCAGGCTGAACTCACGAAAGGAAAATTGACGTGACTGTTGAAGGACTTACAAAGATAATTGATTGCTCCGCTCTCACCATGCCCGACCCCGAGGCAGAGGTAACGGGAGCTTATATAGGTGACCTATTAAGCTGGGTCATGGGCCGTGCATCGGAGGGCGATGCATGGATCACCATAATGTCTAACGTAAATACCGTTGCTGTTGCCACTCTTACCGGTGTGTCCTGTATTATACTTGCCGAGGGAGTTACGCTCGATGACGAGGTGCTCTCTACCGCCAAGAATAAGGGTGTAAACGTTCTTTCGACCGTGATGTCAGCATACGATTGCGCGGTAGCACTTAACGGTGTTCTGCGATGAAGAGGCTTTATTACAGTCTTCACAACCACTCCTGCCTCTCCCCGTGCGCCGATAACGACAACACACCGAACAATCTGCTCGGAATGGCTGCACTGTCGGGAATAGGGATCATGGCACTCACCGATCACAACACCGTAAAAAACTGTCCCGCGTTCTTCGAGGCGGCTAAAAATTACGGAGTTATACCGATCGCGGGCATGGAGCTGACGACCTCCGAGGATATACACGTTGTATTTCTCTTTCCGACGCTCGAATCTGCAATGAGATTCGGGGATTACGTTGAATCGCAGCGTATACTTATCAGAAACAGACCCGATATTTTCGGAGAGCAGCTGATAACCGATGCGATGGACAACGTGATCGGACGGGACGAGCACCTGCTTTCAAATGCGACCTCGATTTCTGTCGAGGATGTTATCGGGCTGGCTCGGGAATACGGTGGGGTATGCTTCCCTGCTCACATCGATAAGGATGCGAACAGCATTACCGCGATACTCGGTACTATTCCGGAGCATCTTGACTTCCGTTCCGTCGAGGTACACGATCAGTCGAGAGTGGAAAAAGTGAAGGAGCTTTACCCGATAGACGGAAAGACCGTGCTCATTGATACGGACAGCCATTATCTGACCGATATCGAGGACGCACTATATTACGTTGATGTTGATACAGAGGAATCCGACGCTGATATCCTCAGAAATCTTTTTATCGATTTGTTGAGGTAGATATGAAGGAGCTTTCACTTAACATACTCGATATTGCCGAGAATTCGGCAAAGGCACGCGCCTCACTTATTGAAATTACGATAAAAGAGGCTGCTAATCTGCTTACATTAATTATTAAGGATGACGGTACGGGAATGTCAGAAAAAACTCTCTGCTCGGTCATCGATCCTTTTTACACCACGAGAACGACACGCAAGGTCGGACTGGGTATACCCCTTCTTAAAATGGCTTGTGAGATGACGGGCGGAAAGCTCGAGATCAAATCACGCGAGGATGACGGAAGCGGGGCTCCTCACGGAACTACCGTAGTAGCAACGTTCTATACTGACCACCTTGATTTTACCCCTCTTGGTGACGTGATATCCACGGTCATTACCCTGATACAGGGGCACCCCGATATCGACTTTGCCTACAAGCATTCGCTAAAGGGCGGTGAGGTGACTCTCGACACAAGAGAATTGCGTGCGGTGCTCGAGGATATTCCGCTGGATACCTACGACGTTATCCTTTGGATAAAGGAAAATCTTGCGGATCAATATGAAGCGATAAACAAATAAAAAATACAGTATTTCAGAAAGGAAAGAAAATGAAATCTTTAGCTGAATTGCAAGCAATCAAGGAGAGAATGAAGAACAAAGTCATTCTTCGCGAAGGCTCGGGAGAGGTTCGTGTGGTAGTTGGTATGGCTACCTGCGGAATCGCTGCCGGTGCAAGACCCGTTCTTAACGCATTCGTTGAGGCTGTCAACAACAGCGATCTTGCGGGAAAGGTTACCGTTTCTCAGACCGGCTGTATCGGCATATGCCAGTTCGAGCCCGTCGTTGAGATCTACGAGGCAGGTAAGGAAAAGACCACCTACGTTAAGATGACCGCCGAGAAGGCACAAGAGATCGTCGAGAAGCATCTCAAGGGTGGTAAGCCCGTATCCGAGTACACCATCGGTAGTAACAGTTAATTAATTTGGAGGTAATATTATGATTCGTGCACATGTACTTGTCTGTGGCGGTACCGGCTGTACCTCGTCTCACAGTAAGGACGTTCAGGATGCTTTCGCAGAGAGCATCAAGGAGTTCGGACTTGAGAACGAAGTAAAACTCGTTCAGACAGGTTGTTTCGGTCTTTGCGCACTCGGTCCCGTTGTTATTATCTATCCCGACGGAACCTTCTACAGCCGTGTAGAAGCTAAAGACGTAAGAGAGATCGTAGAAGAGCATCTCCTTAAGGGTAGAGTTGTTGAGCGCCTTGTTTACGCTGATACCGGCGAGGAGGCAGACGCTATCAGAGAGAAGGTAAACGTATCTCTTAGCGATACCGCCTTCTATAAGTCTCAGAAGAGAATCGTCCTTCGTAACTGCGGTGTTATCGACCCCGACAACATCGATGAGTACATAGCTATGGACGGTTATGCAGCTCTTGGTAAGGTCCTCACCGAGATGACTCCCGAGGACGTAATCAAGACTATTTCCGATTCGGGTCTTCGCGGTAGAGGCGGCGGAGGATTCCCCACCGGTAGAAAGTGGGCTCTTACTGCTCCCAACAAGGCAGATCAGAAGTACGTCGTATGTAATGCAGACGAGGGTGACCCCGGTGCATTCATGGACCGTTCCATTCTTGAGGGTGACCCCCACTCGGTTATCGAGGCAATGACCATCTGCGGTTACGCTATCGGTGCTACCAAGGGTTACGTATACGTTCGTGCTGAGTATCCCATCGCGGTTAACCGTCTCCAGCGCGCTATCGACCAGGCTTACGAGTACGGCCTTCTCGGTAAGAATATCTTCAACTCCGGATTTGATTTTGATCTCGGCATCAGACTTGGTGCAGGTGCATTCGTATGCGGTGAGGAGACCGCTCTTATGACCTCTATCGAGGGTAACCGCGGTGAGCCCCGTCCCCGTCCTCCGTATCCTGCGGTTAAGGGTCTGTTTAACCGTCCTACCGTTGAGAACAACGTTGAGACCTTTGCGAACATTCCTCAGATCATCCTTAACGGTGTAGATTGGTTCAGATCTATGGGTACCGAGAAGTCCAAGGGTACAAAGGTATTCGCACTCGGCGGTAAGATCGAGCACACCGGTCTTGTTGAGATTCCCATGGGTACTACCCTTCGCGAGATCATTTACGATATCGGCGGCGGTATCCCCAACGGCAAGAAGTTCAAGGCAGCTCAGACCGGCGGTCCCTCCGGAGGATGTATCCCTGCCAGCCTCATCGACACCGAGGTTGACTACGATAACCTCGTCTCCATCGGTTGTATGATGGGTTCGGGTGGTCTTATCGTTATGGATGAGGACACCTGTATGGTTGATATGGCTAAGTTCTTCCTTGAGTTCACCGTTGACGAGTCCTGCGGTAAGTGTACTCCCTGCCGTGTTGGTACCAGAAGACTCCTTGAGATCCTTGAGAAGATCACCGACGGTAAGGGCACTCTTGAAGACATCGACAGACTCGAGGAGCTTTGCAACTACATCAAGCAGAACTCTCTTTGCGGTCTCGGTCAGACTGCTCCCAACCCCGTTCTTGCAACTCTTAAGTTCTTCCGTGACGAGTATATCGCTCACGTTGTTGATAAGAGATGTCCCGCTGGTGTATGTAAGAGCATGCTTACCTTCACCATCGATCAGGATAAGTGTATCGGATGCGGCAAGTGCGCTAAGAACTGCCCCAACGATGCAATCGTTAAGACCGACTATATCGCTCCCGGACACAAGCTTCCTTCTTATTATATTAAGCCCGATGCTTGTATCAAGTGCGGTGCTTGTATGGCCGGCTGTAAGTTCAATGCAATCTCGAAGAAGTAAGGAGGAGTGCCTATAATGGAAATGCTTAATGTTAAGGTTAACGGTATTGCTGTAAGCGTACCCAAGGGCGCTACGATTCTCGAGGCAGCCCGCAAGGCAGGCGTGGAGATCCCCACTCTCTGCTTTATGAAAGAAAAGAATGAGATCGGCGCATGCCGTATCTGTGTAGTCGAGGCGACTGGTGCTCGCGGTCTTGTTACCGCCTGCGTATACCCTGTTACAGAGGGTATGGAGATCCAGACTAATACTCCTAAGGTAAGAGCAGCAAGAAAGACCACTCTTGAGTTGATCCTTTCTACTCACGATCAGAACTGTCTGTCCTGCGTACGTTCTACCAACTGTGAGCTTCAGAAGCTCTGCCTTGAGTACGGTGTAGACTCTAAGGCATTCGAAGGCTTCAAGCCCACTTATGAGCTCGACACCTCTGTTCCCCACCTCGTAAGAGACAACAACAAGTGTATCCTCTGCCGTAGATGCGTTGCAGCTTGTAACGAGCAGTACGTATCTGTTATCGGAGCTAACAACAGAGGTATTGACACCTGCATCGGACAGCCCTTCGATATGCCTCTTGCTAACACCTCTTGTATCTCCTGCGGTCAGTGTACCGTTGTATGTCCTACCGGTGCTCTTGTAGAGGCAGACGATACCGCTGAGGTATGGGCAGCTCTTGCTGATCCCACAAAGCACGTTGTAGTTCAGACCGCTCCCGCGATCCGTGCTACTCTCGGTGAGTGCTTCGGTATGCCTATCGGTACCAATGTTGAGGGTAAGATGGTTGCTGCTCTCAGAAGACTTGGCTTCGAGCAGGTATTCGACACCAACACCGCAGCTGACTTCACCATCGTTGAAGAGGCTACCGAGCTTCTCGAGCGCGTTAAGAACGGCGGTAAGCTTCCCCTTATCACCTCTTGCTCGCCCGGATGGATCAAGTTCTGCGAGTACTACTACCCCGAGTATATCGATCACCTCTCCTCTTGCAAGTCTCCTCAGCAGATGGGCGGCGCGCTCATCAAGACCTACTGGGCTGAGAAGATGGGCTACAAGCCCGAGGATATATTCGTTGTTTCTATCATGCCCTGTACTGCTAAGAAGTACGAGTGCGGACGTGACGACGAGTGTGCAGCAGGTATGGGTAACCAGGACGTTGACGTTGTTCTCACCACCCGTGAGCTCAGCCGCATGATCAACAGAGCAGGCATTAAGTTCACCGATCTTCCCGACGAGGAGTTTGACACCGCTCTCGGTGTTGATACCGGTGCTGCAGTTATCTTCGGTGCTACCGGCGGTGTTATGGAGGCAGCTCTCAGAACTGCTAACGACGTTCTTACCGGCAAGGACAACGACAACCTCGTTTACGAGGAAGTCCGCGGCACTGCAGGTATCAAGGAAGTTACCTATAATATTGCAGGAATGGATATCAAGGTTGCAGTTGCTTCCGGCATTGCAAACGCTAAGGTTATCATGGACAAGATCGCATCCGGCGAGGCAGATTGGACCTTCGTCGAGATCATGGCATGTCCCGGCGGTTGTGTAAACGGTGGCGGTCAGCCCATCCAGCCTCAGTATGTGCGCGATACCGTTGACCTCAAGGCTGAGCGTGCTAAGGCACTCTATAGCCAGGACGAGGCAATGACTATCAGAAAGTCTCACCAGAACCCCGTAGTTAACGAGGTTTATGAGAAGTTCTTCGGTGGTGGATACGGATGCCACAAGGCTCACGAGATCCTTCACACAAGCTACGTAAAGCGCGACAGATTCTCTAACAAGTAATCTGAATATATCATAAAAGCGGAAGGGTGACCTTCCGCTTTTTTCGTCCATTATATAAATATCGAGGATTTTTTCTTTGTTTTTCAAACGAAAAGAGCCTGCCTAGTATAGACAGACTCTTAATTTGAAAGTTGTATTTGTTTATAAAAATACTGTTATTTTGCCTTATGCTTATCACTTTCAATGTAATAAGTTGCCTCACTGTCTGCAACAGAAAGTGCAAACGCAAGCGGGAACATCTCGAACGCCGCAGATACGTTTCTCGGATCCTCGCGCTCGGACGAGTAGCCCATATGATAGCGGATCGCGAACGCCTCCTCCCGAGTCAGACGCATAAAGCCGGAAATAATATAAACGCTCTTTTCACCGTGACCGTAAGGCAGCTGATCGTCATACTCAAAGGTATCTACTCTCTGCCACATTCCCTTCTCGTCCTTGACGTTTCTGAAACCTTTTTTATAAACGCCCACCTTGCACAAATCGTGAAGAAGAGATACGATAGCAACACTTTGTTCGCTATACTCAAACCCGAGCTTCTTGGCAGAAGGCCCATTAAGATAATTAATCAGCTGATCGTATACGTTCAGCGAGTGATCGACAAGTCCGCCCTCGTACGAGGAATGAAATCTTGCCGATGCGGGGGCTGTGAAAAAGTCGGACGAAAGCAGGTAATCAAGAAGCTTGTCTGAGCCCTCGCGGTTAATTTTTGACTTGTATATTTCTATAAATCTCTCTTTGTTAGACATTGTACACCTCGATTAAGTAAATAATTCTTTGCTTTTAAGCCATTTTACGCTATCGCGAAGCCCTGCGACCGTTTTAACCTCGACAAGACATGTGTCACCGAATTTCAACTTTCTTAACATAGATTCAACATCAACCTCTGCTGAGCCAAGCGGCAGATGCGCACTCTTACCTCTTGCATCATGCAGGTGCATATGCTTAAGCTTTTCAGGATACTTTTCAAAAAGTGCGGCATCGACATGTGATAGACAATGATCGTGCCCGACGTCAAACGTCAGAGCAAAGGCGTCACTCATCATAAAGATTTCAAGTGCTTCGAGCTGCGATGAGGTGAATGCGTTAGAATCAACATTCTCGATAGCGATGACAACCCCGGAATCAGCTATTTCATCCTCGCACATTTTTATAAACTCTGAAACTCGTGAAAGATATTCGCTCTTATATACATCCGTAAGCAGTATCACCTCACCCGGAAGTGTCACATAAACGCCCTTTAAAAGGTGCATATTGATAACCGGGATGTGAAGCTCCTTTGCAAAGCGGATATATCCTCTCATTATCTCAAAATAGCACTCAGAAACCGATGAATTAAAATCAAAGGGGTTGAGCTGCTCGTCAGCGTGAATAGTATAGAAAATTCCATACTTCTCCATCAACTCTTTAAGGTGCTTCTTATCAAGTGCACCGACCTGATACTGCGGAAAGCTCATGTTGATCTCAATAAAGCTTAGATTAAGCTCTCCCGCAAGTGCAGAGCACTCATCTATTCCCTTACATTCAACAAGTGTAGGTAAACCGAATTTCATAACAAAAACCTTCGCTTAAAATTACTACACTATGATTATACACTATTCCCAAGGGAAAATCAAGAAGCTTTTATATTTAATCGTTATATCTGAGTGTACTTGCAATTTAGCTGAACATATGTTATTATTCTTATGAGGTGTTAATATGGAGAGCATTAAATTTACCGTCAGCGGTATAAACGACGGCATGAAGATAAGAGATTATCTGAAGCGCAACGGTTTTTCTTCCTCGCTGATAGGCGAGGTAAAATATGATAACGTGATTTTGAACGGCACGCCCGTACATATGCGCGAGCCTATCTACAACGGAGACCTGATCGAGGTACGTTTTCCGGTTGAGGAAAGTGAGAATATCGAGCCTATCGATATACCTCTCGATATTCTATATGAGGATGAGTATATTATCGCAGTCAATAAACCTATAAATATGCCTACTCATCCATCGCGCGGAAATCATCTGCCTACATTAGCTAATGCGGTCAGAGCATATATAGGGGCCCCCTTTGTGTTCAGAAGCATTACAAGGCTTGACAGAGATACCTCGGGTATCGTACTGATAGCAAAGGACAGGCTCTCGGCATCAAGACTCTCAACGTCTATGAAATCGGGGCTTATCAAAAAACAGTATCTCGCACGCGTTGTCGGTGTACCCGAAAGCAAAGAAGGAGTAATAGAAGCTCCTATAAAAAGAGAGGCTGAGGGGTCAATAAAACGCATAGTTCACCCGAATGGCAAGCCAAGTGTAACAGAATATGAGCTATTATCCACTGACAATAACGGCAATTCCCTGCTCCTCGTTCGTCCCATAACGGGCAGAACTCATCAGATCAGAGTCCACATGTCCTACATAGGTCATCCGCTATACGCCGATTTTCTGTACGGAGAAAGGATCGACGGTAAAAGCTATTCCCTTCATTGCTGCACTCTCGAATTCCCTCACCCGATCACAAAAGAGCATATAAAAATCGAATCAAATCCAACTGAATTTTAAAATTATAAGGGCAGACCGCGGATGTACCGTGATCTGCCCTTTTCTTTGTTTTGTTACATTAATCGAGCTTTTTCTTACACATCAAGCTTTCATAAACACAGCACCGCTCGTTATCCAAGCATAGCTAAAAGTGCCGCCTCGTCAATGACGGGAACTCCGAGATCCTTTGCCTTGGTAAGCTTCGATCCCGCTTCCTCTCCCGCTACCACATACGAGGTCTTTTTCGATACGCTGCCGGAGACCTTTCCTCCCGCCTTTTTGATAAGCTCGGACGCCTGATCTCTCGACATAGTAGGAAGTGTACCCGTCAGAACGAATGTGAGTCCCGCGAGCGTCTCTGCGCGCGGCTCGGCTATTGCATCGGTAAGAACGCCGTAGGAGGCGAGCCTGTCGCAAAGCTCTCTCGTTTTGGGATCAGCAAAATAATCAACGATCTCACGCGCGGTTATCTCACCGATATCCTCTACCGCCATAAGTTCTTCTACCGTAGCGCTGAACAGTGCCTCGAGAGTTCTCATCTTAAGAGCTATCGTCTCGGCGGCAACCTCTCCGACCTGTCTTATTCCAAGCGCATAGAGAAGCCTTTCAAGTCCGCGGCTCTTCGATGCTTCTATAGCATTTACGAGATTTTCCGCACTTTTCCTTCCCATACGCTCGAGTGTTTCTATATCCTCGATCTTCAGGGTATAAAGATCGGAGCTGTCCTTTATTTTGCCTTCTCTTATGAGAAGATCGACGACCTGCGGTCCGAGACCGTCAATGTTCATAGCTCCCTTTGAGGCAAAGTGAACGATTCCTCTCGCTCTTTGCGCGGGACAATTCGGCGATGGGCATCTGTATGCCGCACCGTCACCGCATTCATCGCGCACGACCTCGTGTCCGCAAGAGGGACAGGTCTTCGGCATCTCGAATACTGTCTCACTGCCGTCACGTTTATCCTTTAGGCTCTCGACTATCTCGGGAATGATCTCTCCCGCCTTGCGTACTATTACACTGTCACCTATTCTTATATCGCGCTCATTAATGAAATTAAGGTTATGGAGCGTAGCACGCGATACCGTAGTGCCTGCGAGTCTTACGGGCGCGAGATTTGCGGTGGGTGTGAGAACTCCTGTTCTGCCGACCTGAATATCGACCGAGAGAAGCTTAGTAATCTTTTCCTCGGGCGGATATTTATAAGCCACAGCCCATTTCGGCGTGCTCGTTCCATCGCCGAGAACCGTTCTCTCGGACAGATCGTCTAGCTTTATTACGGCACCGTCCATATCAAAGGCGGAGTCTGTGCGGCTCTCTCCCAGATATTCAACATGCGCCTTAACACTCTCGAAGCCCGTGAGTGTCTTTCTCTCGGGTAAAACCGTGAAGCCGAGCTCCGCCATTCTGTCAAGCGCTTCGGTGTGAGTCTCAGCCGCTCTGCCGTCCATATAGAGCGAGCCTTCTTGAAGATTAAAAATGAATATCGCGAGTCTGCGCTCCGCGGTTACCTTGGAATCGAGCTGTCTGAGGGAGCCTGCTGCACAATTCCTCGGGTTGGCGAAGAGGGGCTGTCCCATCTCCTCACGCTTCTTATTAATTTTATCAAACACCGATCTCGGCATATAGACCTCGCCTCTTACAACGAGATGCGGTATCGGCTCCTTCAGCTCGAGCGGTATGGATTTGATCGTTTTAAGATTCTCAGTAACGTCCTCACCTACAAAGCCGTCTCCACGGGTAGCACCGCGGACGAAAATACCGTTTTCATAGACGAGCGCGACCGAGAGACCGTCGATTTTCGGTTCAACAGAGAACGTTGCCTCTTTACCGAGAGTAACGTTCACTCTCTCAACGAACTCGGATAGCTCGTCGTACGAGAACACGTCTGTAAGACTTCCGAGCTGAACCGTGTGCGTAAACTTCTCGAACTTATCGAGTGCAACACCGCCTACACGCTTGGTCGGTGACGAGGGAGAATCGTACTCGGGGTACTTCGCCTCGAGGTCAACGAGCTCACGGAACATCGCATCATACTCAAAATCAGAGATAACGGGTGCATCATCCTCGTAGTAGAGCTTAGAATTGTATTCTATTTTCAAACGCAGCTCGTCAATGCGAGCCTTGACCTCATTGTTATTCATAGGTACCCCCATAGCTTTTTACTTTATTATTGTACCACACAGACCTTTTTTTGTCAATTAAAAAGTAATGTTTAAGAAAAGGACGGCCGCCAATAATGTGATGTCCTTAACTGAGAATTAACGCTATGTCAAAGGTGCAAGCATCGCATTTGACCAGCCGAACACAAACGGGCTAACCCCAAGCCCCAATAGGAAGCAAAAAGAGAGAACAAATCGGTTAGTAGCCGAATTGTCCTCTCTTTTTCTGTTGGTTGAATGAGATAGCTTTACTATAGCGATGAAATCTTCACTTTGTTCAGATGAAATCAAATCCGTCTAACTTCAACCCTGCGAAGCAGGATTTCACCGCAATAGCGATTTCATCCACCTTAGGTGGATTTCACCCGTCGCAGACGGATTTAACTGCGTGATACTACGTTAAATGTATCACGCTATAACCGACCGTCCTGTAACAGTATTAAATTCCAAGCTTTTCGAGTGCTGCAAGCTTTACCGATATAACGAGTATTTTGGTGGCAAGCTCTATTTCCTCAAGTGATGGGTACGTAGGAGCGAGTCTGATATTTCTGTCCTCAGGGTCGATACCGTACGGGAAGGTTGCACCGACCGTAGTAAGAACCACTCCCGCATCCTTCATAAGCTCGAACACCCTCTTAGCCGTGCCCGGCATAGTATCAAGAGATATGAAATATCCGCCTCTAGGCTCCGTCCATTCGGCAATTCCGAGTCCCTTGAGAGCGTCAAGCTCGCGAAGGGCAACATCGAATTTCTTCTTTATTTCAGCACCGAGGCGCATCATGTGCGCGTGGAGGTTGTCAACACTGCCGCCGAAGAACTTAAGATGTCTTAGCTGATTTATTTTATCGTAGCTGATCACCTGAGTGCCGAAGTACGGTAAGAACTGCTTTCTGTTATTTTCGCTCGCACAGATGAACGCGATGCCGCCGCCCGGGAAGGTGACCTTCGAAGTAGAGGATACATAGAATATCCTGTCGCGTGTTCCGTATTCATCAGCAAGCTCGAAAATATTAGCAAGCTTATCACCGTCCTCGTCGAAATCGTGAATGGCGTACGCATTATCCCACATGATCCTGAAATCGGGCGCGCCGCACTCCATAGACACGAGCCTGCGAACAACTTCGTCGGAGTAAGTGTTGCCCGAGGGGTTGGAGTACTTTGGAATACACCATATACCCTTTACCGCAGGGTCCTTTACAAGTCTCTCTACCTCATCCATATCGGGACCGTCTTTAAGCATCTTGACGTTGATCATCTCGAAGCCCAGCATCTCGGTTATTCTGAAGTGTCTGTCATATCCGGGCGTTACGCAGATCCACTTCACCCGCTCTTCCTTGCACCAGGGGCGCGGTGAGCCGTAAACGCCGAAGAGCACCGCTCTCATAAGAGCGTCGTGCATAAGCTGGAGCGACGAGTTTCCGCCGACTACTATATCCTCTTTATTTAAACCGTATGCCTCTGCGAAGAACTCCCTCATCTCCGGCAGACCCTCAAGAATACCGTAGTTACGGCAATCGAAGCCACTCTTAGAGTAGCACTCCTCACGGGACATATCCACCTCAACAAGGCCCTGGCAAATATCAAGCTGGGTCGAATTTGGCTTTCCTCTTGAAAGATCGAGCGAAAGCCCCAGACCCTTATATTTTTCGTACTCACTCGTGAGTAAGCCGTACTCTCTTATGCGTTCATCGCGTGTGAGCTCGCTATACTGATTCATTTTCAAAAACTTCCTTTGATACGTGATGTTATCATTATATTACAAACTTCACGATTTTGCAAGTATTTATTTCAAAAAATTCATTTATGCCGTCAATTTCTCACAATTACCCAAATAAAATGACATTTTAAGGTGGACAACTAGTCATTTTTACGAGTTTTCAAAAAGAATTGCAACTCACTTGACAAAACTAAATATTTATTATATAATTTACACTAGTGAATTATTATTCGAAAGGACTATATAAAGTCATGGCAGACAACAAGAAGATGGTCGAACAGATCACGTCAATGGATGAGGACTTTGCAAAATGGTATACCGATATCGTTAAGAAGGCAGACCTCATCGACTATTCCAGCGTAAAGGGATGTATGATCATTCGTCCCTACGGCTACGCTATATGGGAAAATATTCAGAAGATTCTCGATGCTCGATTCAAGGAAACCGGCGTTGAGAACGTATATATGCCTATGTTCATCCCCGAGTCGCTTCTCAAAAAAGAGAAGGATCACGTTGAGGGCTTTGCTCCCGAGGTTGCATGGGTAACCATGGGCGGCAGCGAGAGACTCACCGAGCGCCTTTGCGTGCGCCCCACCTCCGAGACTCTCTTCTGTGAGCATTACGCTAATATCATTAAATCTTACAGAGATCTTCCGAAGAACTACAACCAGTGGTGCTCTGTCGTCCGCTGGGAGAAAACTACCAGACCTTTCTTAAGATCAAGAGAGTTCCTCTGGCAGGAGGGTCACACCATGCACAGAACTGCGGAGGAGGCTGAGGCAAGAACCATTCAGATGCTTAACGTTTACGCAAACTTCTTCGAGGGGGATCTCGCCATTCCCGTTATCCGCGGACAGAAGACCGATAAGGAGAAATTCGCAGGTGCGCTTGCTACCTATACCGTTGAGGCTCTTATGCATGACGGTAAGGCACTCCAGGGAGGCACCTCGCATAACTTCGGTGACGGATTCGCAAAGGCATTTGATATTCAGTTCCTCGATAGCGACAACAAGCTGAAGCATCCTCACCAGACCTCTTGGGGTGTTTCCACCCGTATCATCGGTGGTATCATTATGACCCACGGTGATGATAACGGACTTGTTCTGCCCCCTGCTGTCGCACCTATTCAGGTCGTTATTATACCCATTCAGCAGCAGAAGGAGGGTGTCCTTGAGGCTGCTAACAGGATAGCAGATACTCTTAAGGCAGCCGGTCTCAGAGTCAAGCTCGACGATTCGGATCAATCTCCCGGATGGAAGTTCTCCGAGTATGAGATGAAGGGTGTCCCGCTGAGAATAGAGATCGGTCCCCGTGATCTTGCTGATAACAAGTGCGTTATCGTAAGACGTGACAACCGCGAAAAGTCCTTCGTATCCATTGCCGGTATAGTTGATTCGGTAAACGAGGGTCTTAAGAACCTCACCCGAGCTCTTTACGAGAAGGCACTCAAGAACCGCGAGGATCGCACCTTCAGCGCACAGACTCTCGAGGAGCTCACCGAGATCGCAAACAATAAAAACGGATACATCAAAGCTATGTGGTGCGGAGATCTCGAGTGCGAGCTCAAGCTCAAAGAGGTTGCGGACGTGACCTCTCGCTGTATGCCGTTTGGCATTGAGCCTACGGGTGATAAGTGCGTATGCTGCGGCAGAGAGGCGCACAAGCTCGTATATTGGGGCAAAGCATACTAATCAAATATAGGATATTCAAGAAAGGAGGGCGTAGTGTGGACGGAAATAACATAATTACCATGCGTGGTAACGATGGCGGTATTATTAAAATTGAGTCGCATAACGCCCTCGCCTCTACCCTCGAGCTTGCGCGAAGGTACGCTCATGAGGATTATCCCGACAGATACGTGGTCTTTACCCCGAAAAAGGTACTCGATGACGGAGAGATCGAGAACGGGCTTTATATGTCCATACTTCTGCGTCCGTCGATTTTCCCATCTCAGGCAACTCTCCTCGGTGCCCTTTCGGCAACCGCTATGGTCACCGCTCTTTCCGAGCATACGCCCAAAAGGCTCGGACTCGGTTGGGTCAGCGACCTTTATTGTGAGGGTATAAAAATAGGTGACTCCTCCATAGAGGGAAAGCTCGACAACTTCACCTCCTACGAATACATTATCGTGACATATTCTGTCAAGGTCACCGAAGCTACATTCCCACCGCGTATTACCGATATGATAAAAGAAGTATTCGAGGAAGGTAACACCTCGGTAACCATGATAATGGCGAAGAATATTCTTTTGAAATTCTTCTCTCTTTACGTCAATATCAAAACCTCGACTAAATTCATGGACATCTACTCTGAGAGGTTTATCCAAAGGGGACTCAAGGTAAGGTACACCGACGGCCAGAAACGGTATATACTGAGAATACTGAACGTAGATGCCAAGACCTGTGCCCTTGTTCTCGACGGCCCGGGAGGTAAGCCAATCCCGGTATTTTCTCCGAGAAACGTTCAGCTTCCAAAGAAAATAAAGCTTAAGAAAAAGGTTTGATGCATTTTTTTGCATACTGCCTTTTTCTTTTTTTATACCGCTATTCCGTTCAACTCTATTAAGGTCTACCATATAATTGTACGGAGGTGGAGATGAAAAAGATAATTTTAACAAGAACACTCTCGGTTATGAGATACCTTGCACAGAGCGTTTTGCCAATTATTTTCTGGTGTAGCCTTTTATTCGGCTTCGACAGTCCCGATATAGCGATTCTGACAGTGCTCTCCGCACTTATACACGAGCTTGGGCACATCACCGTTATAATCCTCACGAAGCGTGAAGCCAAGTTAGATGCTCACGTGTCCGGCTTCCGCATCAGAACAAGCTCTGCTTCATACCGAGATGAGATACTTCAGCTCTTAGGCGGACCTTTCTCAAATATCCTGTTTTTCCTTGTAACAATTCCGTTTTTCAACGCGCTCGAGGGATATATCGCACTCTTCGGTATAGTGAATCTTCTGACAGGCTTATCAAATCTTGTGCCGATAGAGGGTTACGACGGATATGGAATAATAAAGCGACTGCTTCTTATCAACAATCTCGATATAGGCGAAAGAGTATTATCGGCATTCTCTTTTTCTCTTTCGGTAATACTTACATTTTTATCATTATATCTGTTGTACCGATTCGGTGAGGGGTATTGGGTCTTTGGAGTTTTTATAGTGCTTCTGTTAAATAAAATCAAAAAACTTTTACCGCGCTCGGAGTAATATAATCAAGGACAGACATTTTTCGAGATTTCGCGAGCAAACGCGAGATTTCACGAGCTTTTAAGAGCTTTTCACAAGCTTTTACAGGCAAAATCTTGCCTAATATTGATTAAATCGAGATAAATCGAGATAATTTGTCTTAAAAAATATAAAAAAACTATTGCAAATAGTATATCTTTTTGTTATAATGCATTTATAATACGTATAACGCGCGCACAGCGCGAATAAATTAGCGGATATATCCGCTGACGAAAGGATGCAGGATTTCAGAAAAATGGCAAAGCTCATTGAGTTAAAGGGAATTTCAAAATCCTACGACGGAGAAAAGGTTATTGACAGCATGGACTTATATATCAGGGATAAAGAGTTCATCACCTTCCTCGGACCGTCGGGCTGTGGAAAAACCACCACACTTCGTATTATCGGCGGCTTTGAGACCGCCGACGAGGGTCAGGTCTACTTTGACGGTGTAGATATCAGCGACGTACCCGCCTATAAAAGGCAGGTAAACACCGTATTCCAGAAGTACGCGCTCTTCCCTCATCTTAACGTATATGAAAATATCGCCTTTCCTCTGAGAATCAAAAAGCTCCCCGAGGACGAGATCAGAACGCGAGTGACGGATATGCTCAAGATGGTCGCGCTCGTAGGCTTCGAGAATAAGAGCGTAAGTACTCTCTCGGGAGGTCAGCAGCAGCGTGTCGCTATCGCAAGAGCTCTCGTTTCTCACCCCCGTGTGCTTCTTCTCGACGAGCCGCTCGGTGCTCTCGACCTTAAGCTGCGTAAGGATATGCAGAACGAGCTTAAGTCTATACAGCAAGCTATAGGTATCACGTTCGTCTACGTTACGCACGACCAGGAGGAGGCACTCTCGATGTCTGACACCGTTGTCGTTATGGCTGACGGTGAGATACAGCAGATAGGGACTCCTACGGATATTTATAACGAGCCGAAGAACGCATTCGTTGCAGACTTCATCGGTGAGAGTAATATCATCGACGGTGTTATGCTCGAGGACAAGCGCGTTAAGTTCGCCTCTCACGTCTTCGACTGCGTTGACGGCGGATATGACAAGAACGAGGCGGTCGACGTCGTTATCCGTCCCGAGGACGTTGACGTTGTCGCCCCCGATAAGGGGATGCTTCAAGGTCAGGTCACTGCCGTGACCTTCAAAGGCGTTCACTACGAAATAATAGTTGATATAAAAGGCTTCAAGTGGATGATCCAGTCTACCGACTACGTAGAGCCCGATGCCATTATAGGTCTTTACATTGAGCCTGATGCTATTCATATTATGAAAAAATCAAAGTACTCGGGTATGTTCGGCGACTACTCCTCCTTCTCGGACGAGATCGATCAGCTCTCGGATGCCGATGCTGCTTTGGAATTCTGATTAAATACGAAAGCTTGCGGGTCTACCGCGTGGGATTACTAAAGAAATGAAAAAGAAACGCTCGCTGATGCAATATATTTGCGCAGCTCCCCATATCTTCTGGGCAGTGCTTTTTATTGTATTACCGCTTATCATAGTTCTTGGCTATGCTTTTACCGATGCGGACGGTAATTTTTCCTTCAGCAACATAACCTCGCTCACCGACTATGCCCCGATCTTCGGTCTGTCGCTGGAGCTTGCTATAATTGCTACCGCAGTATGTCTCTTTATCGGCTATCCTCTTGCGTATTTTATTGCAAAGGCTAAGCCGCGCACTCAGAAGATACTTATCATGCTTCTGATGCTCCCGATGTGGACAAACCTTCTTATCAGAACCTATTCTATAATGGCTATTCTCGATGACGGAGGCTTCCTTAATTCGCTTCTTAACACCTCGTTCCATATCGTAGGAACGAAGGGAGCCGTTATATTCGGTATGGTATACGATTTCTTACCGTATATGGTGCTTCCCATCTATACCTGCATATCGAAGATAGACAAAAATATGTGGGAGGCGGCTGCCGATCTCGGATGCAGCCCCGTAACAACGCTTGTAAAGGTTATTTTCCCCCTCTCTATGTCGGGAATCATCTCGGGCGTGACGATGGTGCTCGTGCCATCCATCAGCACCTTCTATATCTCGCAGAAGCTCGGCGGCGGTACATTTGAGCTTATCGGTGACACCATCGAAAGACAGTTCGTCACAGGTGCTCTCAACGTCGGTGCTGCGATCTCGCTCGTTATGATGATACTGATACTTATATCGATAGGTATCATGAATAAATTTTCTGACGAGGACGGAGGTATTATCGTATGAAATACGCATCGAGAATCTACCTTTGTCTTATATTCGGTATTCTTTATATACCGATCGTCACTCTCATGCTCTTCTCCTTCAATGCCGAGAACAGCACCGCAGAGTTCACAGGCTTCAGCCTCAAGTGGTATCTTGAGCTGTTCAACTCGCCCGAAACCTTTACCGCACTCAGAAATACGCTTATTCTCGCGGTCCTCTCAGCCCTTCTCGCTACCGTTATCGGCACACTCGCGGCTGAAGGTATTTACAGAATGAAGAACAAGCTCGTAAAATCGGCTATCACCTCGGTCACTAATATCCCGATGATGAACCCCGATATAGTTACGGGTATGTCGATGATGCTCTTCTTCGCAGCGGTTATGGGTATACTTGCCCTTGTTATTCCGAATATATCATACAACGATATCGGCTTTGCCGCTATGCTGATAGCACACACGACCTTCTGTCTTCCCTACGTTATTCTTTCCGTGCTTCCGAGACTCACGGAGCTTGGTGACACTATGTCCGAGGCGGCGCTTGACCTCGGTTGTACTCCCCTTCAGGCATTCATCAAGGTAAAGCTGCCGAATATTATGCCCGCAGTGCTTTCGGGTATGGTAATGGCGTTCACGCTCTCTCTTGACGATTTCGTTATCTCATATTTTGTAGGCCCCTCAAACTTCCAGACCCTTCCCCTTCTCATTTACTCCATGACGAAGAAGAAGGTCACACCCGATATGTACGCGCTCTCGACGATAATTATCGTCACAGTCTTTATCCTTCTCATTATCTCGAACTTCAAGAGTGATAAGCCCGAGGCAAACACGAGAAAGAAAAAGATCGCGAGCATCGTATCTCTCGCGGTCGCGGCAGTTCTTATCGTGGCTATAATTATCGGATCATTCTTCGGCGGCTCTGTTGTCGATGAAGAAGGAAACGTCACGGCGGCTAAGGACGTTATTGTCCTTAACGTATATAACTGGGGTGAATATATTTCGGACGGATTTGACGGCTCGCTTGACGTAAATAAAGCCTTCACGGAATACTTTAACAAGCATCTGTCGGCAAAGTACGGCGGCAAAAAGGTCGAGATCAATTACACCACCTACGCAACCAACGAGGATATGTACTCGAAGCTCTCGAACAGTGCCGTCAAATACGATATCGTCATCCCCTCGGACTACATGATCGAGAAGATGATAGCAGAGGATATGCTTCTCGCCTTCGATGCGAAGTCCCTTCCGAACTACGACAACATTCTCGACGAGTTTAAGGGCAGCTATTATGACGAGAACGATATGTACTCAGTGCCTTATACCTATGGTATGGTTGGTATTATCTATAACAAGACCATGGTAGATAAGGAGGATCTCGGCAGCTGGGACCTTCTATGGAACGATAAGTACGCAGGAAAGATACTTCAGTTCAACAACCCGCGCGATGCGTTCGCTACGGCTATGTATCTTGACGGCCTTGACGTAAACTCAAAAGACCCCGAGGTATGGAACAGAGCGCTCGAGCTCCTTATGATCCAGAAGCCTTACCTTCAGGGCTACGTCAACGATGAGATATTCAACAAAATGACAACGGAGTCGGCTGCTATTGCTCCCTACTTTGTCGGTGACTTCCTCATTATGGCTGACCAGGAGGAAAACCTCGGCTTCTATTTCCCCGAAGAAGGTGTAAACTACTTCGTTGATGCTATGTGCATCCCGAAGAATGCCGAGCATCCCGAGATAGCTAAGGAGTATATCAACTTTATGCTCTCCGAGGAGCCTGCCGTCGCAAATGCCGAATACATCGGCTACGCATCCCCGAACAAGCTCGTTATAGAGAACGAAGAATACATCGAGTATATGACCGATTACGCCTACGAGGGTGAGAACGGAGAGACCGCTTACGACCTGCTCTATTCAAACAACCCCGCAGTAGTAAATAAGGCATACAACGAAAAGATCGGCTCTGATAACGCTGCATGCTACCGCAACTTCACACCCGAGATCCAGTCGAGAGTCAATACTCTCTGGGAAAATCTGAAGCTCGCGGATGCTACCGAGCTGTGGGTTCATATAACGGCTATTACCATCGTGGTTGCAGTCGTTGCACTTGCGGTATATTCGGTCTATATCAAGAAAAAGCGCTCGAGGTTCTATCGCTACCGTGATAGAGAGAACCGCAAAGCAAAGGCAAACACAAATTCTTAAACAAAAGACAGACACCGGCATTATGCTTGTGTCTGTCTTTTTATTAAATGGTAAACAAGAAAATAAGGCTATACACCGCTGCCGTCGAAGTTCGGGATAAAGCTCTCCCCGACAGAGCCATGCTCCTGGGTAAAGGCGTTTGTTACACCGAGTGATATTGCGTAATCAACGAGCTCCCGATACTCGGCACGCGTTACTGCTCTGTTGAGGGGCGGTGGCATTTCACAGGTGGGTGTATACTGACTCATAAGGCTGATATAAATACTGTCACCGTAGGTGTCGTAGAGATACTTCAAGTTGAGCTTAGCCTCAGCGAGGTGAGCGGGTAAAAGCAATATTCTTACTACCACACCGCTTTTCATAATCCCGTCCTCGATAACGGGGCGCGGCTTTTGTCTTACCATCTCTGCGATGGCGGCAAGTGCAACCTCTCTGTAATCTTTTGCGAATGAAAGCCTTGATGCAGTCTCGCTCTTATAATACTTCAAGTCGGGCAGATAGATATCCACGGTGCTCTCTAACATTCTGATAGTATCAACCGTATCATACGACGAGGTATTATAAACTATCGGGAGAGTCATTCCCCGCTCCCTCGACAGTGCGACACTGTCAATCACCGACGGTACGTAGTGCGTAGGAGTGACGAGATTTATATTATGTGCGCCCTCTTTCATAAGCTCGATATATATCTCGGCAAGCCTCTCGGTGCTTACCGCCTTACCCCGTTCACCTCTCGATATCTCTCTGTTCTGGCAATATATACATCCAAGCGAGCATCCCGTGAAAAAGACGGTGCCCGAGCCGCGTGTGCCGGATATCGTCGGCTCCTCCCACATATGAAGGGCGGCACGTGCAATATAGGGGGTCGAGGGCATCTTACAATATCCAACCTCACCCGCACTTCTGTTTACACCGCATCTACGAGCGCAGAGAGTGCAATTTTCATAGAGATCGTTCACGTTATCTCCTTCTTGTAAAAAAATGTTGACAATACCGATGCGTTATGCTAAAATACTATTATAATAAACTACCCGGAGGAAGTTATGTCCGAAAAAAGAGAAGGTTACATAAATTGGGATGAATACTTTATGGGAGTCGCTCTCCTTGCGGCACAGAGGTCGAAGGACCCGAGCACGCAGGTCGGAGCTTGTATAGTTGACTCCAGCAACAGAATACTCTCGACGGGCTACAACGGCTTCCCTCAGGGCTGCTCGGATGACGAGTTCCCCTGGAACAGAGACGAGAGCGCGGGAGAAACTAAGTATCCATTCGTAGTACACGCCGAGCTGAATGCGGTGCTTAACGCACAGGGCAAGTCGCTCATCGGCGCTAAACTCTACGTTGGTCTTTTCCCCTGCAACGAGTGCGCCAAGGCTATTATACAGTCGGGCATTCGCGAGGTGATCTATCTCTCGAACAAGTATGACGGTGAGCCGAACGTCGAGCAGTCGAAGCGCATGCTAACTGCAGCAGGCGTTAAATATTCTGCTATCAAGCCCACGAAAGCACAGATCGTGCTCAATCTTATACCTTGATTTTAAGGCGGTCCGAGACCGCCTTTTTTAATTGAAATACGCTTTTATCGTATCAATATCCGAGCCGAAGCTGCCACTCACCATTTCAGGGCGGCCGCCGCCCTTACCCGAAAGGCTCGCATTTATATCCTTAATAACCGTGCGAAGATCGACCGAACGCGATGCGATAATATAGCGGTATCCACCGTCAGCCTCGGTCAAAACGGCGAGCACACCGCCAACCCTTTCAACAGCACAGTTCGCTATCTCGCGCATCTCGTCCATGCTCGCACCCTTGCCGTAAAGGTATACGGCATTTCCGTCAGTCTTTTCTATCTCGCTGCTTCTTTGGCGCGCGAGCTCAAGTCCAAGCTCCGAGAGCCTCGCGGATAGTGCAGCGTTATCTGCGTGGAGCTTCTCGACTGAGCTCAGGACCTCCAGCGAGGGTGTGCTCGTCAATGCGCCTACTGCGCGTGTTATTTCATATCTTGAAGTATAGTCAGCAAAGGCGCGTCTGCCGGCTTGTAAGAATAGCCTCATTCCACCGCGGTGTCTCATAAAATCTACGATCTTGATCACACCTATCTCACCCGTATACGATACGTGCGGAGCGCAGCAGGCGCAGGTGTCAACGCCATCGATAACTACGAGTCTTACGTTCTCGTAAAGCTCGAGCTTCGAGCGGTATTCGAGTTTCTTAAGCTCCTCGTGAGATGGAAATACGGTAGATATCTCACGGTTTTCATAGATGATCTCATTCGCCAGCCTCTCGACCTCGCCAATCTCGGATGCCGTCAGCTCACCGCCAACGTCAAAGGTGACAAGATCCTCTCCGAGGTGAAAGCCTACGTTCTCATAGCCGTAGAGTCTATGGATTATTCCGCAGAGAATATGCTCTGCGCTATGGCACTGCATCTTCTCGAAGCGCTGATCGAAGTCGAGCACGCAGTGATAGCTTCCGCGCTTAAGCTCACTCTCGGTGATATGATAAACTATACCGTCCATTTCCCTTGCGTCAAGAACACGAACGCCGCCGATGAAGCCCTTATCTGCACTTTGTCCGCCCTCCTCGGGGAAAAATGCGGTCTTATCCAGCACTGTCAGATAGTATTTTCCGTCATATTCCGAGCTGATCACCTCAGCATCGAACTCTTTTATGTATGCGTCTATATAATATAGCTTCTCGGTCATTATCTTCCCTCGCTCTTTATTTCTTCGCGGAACAGTGACCACGGATACTCCTCCGTGCTCGGCATCTTTGTATATGTATAGGCTCTTCCAAAGAGAGCGAATTCAAGCTTATAGGCAAATAGTGCGGGCGTCCTCGCACCCTTGTCCCGGCTTCCGTATTTTCCGTCACCTACAATAGGATGCGCCCTATGTGAAAGCTGTACTCTTATCTGATGGTATCTTCCCGTTTTAAGCTTAACCTCGGATAGACCCTTCCCCTCGCGCTCCGAGATGGGAGTAAGAGTAAGCTCAGCTTCCTTTACACCGCCCCTTTTTCTATCAACGACAAAAGCCTTACTGAGCCTTGCATCCTTATATATGAGATCCTTCATTACACCGCCTTCAGGCAGTCCGTCGGTTACCGCAAGATAATATTTCCCAAGCACATCAGACTGCACCGCCAGGGAAAGCTCTCTCGCGCTTCTCTGATTGCGAGCAAACACAAGCAGTCCGCCGACAGTTCTGTCGAGCCTGTGTATAAGCCAAAGCGAATTTTCTTCACCGATAGCCAATAGCGCCTCAGCGGTCTCGGTCATTGCATCCTTATCACCCGATGGGTCAGATTGACTCGGCATCCCCCAAGGCTTATATATTATAACAAAGTCGCAGTTAATATCAATTATTTCTATCATTTTGTTTCTTAAAATTAAGGGGGTGTCTCAAATGCAAAATTTGAGACACCCCCTAAGAAGTTTGATAGGGGATAGTCAGATTTAAGGAAAAAGCGTCGTTCTTCGACCCGAATCTGTACTGCAACGCCTCTCGCAAAGCCAAACAAACAAAGGGGCAATTTGCTTCTGCAAATCGAAACGGACTAAGACTCCGTTTCGCCCTTTGCTTGCTTCCGCGCTCCGAACCGCCAGATTTTTGTATGGTATAAGCGCGGTTTTACTGCGAGAGGGCGAAAACGGCGGTAGAAAAAGTCCACTCAAATGAGGAAATCCGCAGGATTTCAACCTTATTACCGTTTCATTTACTGTGTATGCTTTATTTCACACAGTTCCCTCTTCCTCTTGGACTCTTTCGGTTTTACTAAATGTGACAGCCCCTATGTAATTAATCGTTTTTCTTGAGGTTAATCAGTCTGAGTGCCGTAGGTGCAAGAATAATATTGAGTCCGAGCTCTACAAGGAAGTTTACTCCAACCATTGCGAGAATTATGTACGCGAAAACGTCTGTGCCGCCTGCCCATTCCTTGATAGTATCGAGGAAGAATATATACGAGCCGGCGATAAACAGACCGGTATTAACTATAGGTGCTGTAAATCCCGCAACGCAAATAGCGAGGTATTTATTCTTTTTTTCAAGCAAGCTGTAAACGAGTCCTGCGGCAATACCGGCAGCAACGCCCTTGATAAGAACCGTGACGATAGTTCCGAAGGGGTTAAAGGTGAAGAAGGGCTCTGCCGCACCCGTCAGGATCAGAACAACGGCAAATACTCCTCCAAGCCACGCCCCCGACCATTTTCCACAAAGTGCAGAGCCTATGACGATAGGCACAAGAGTAAGCGTCAGAGGAACGGGTAAAAAGCCTGCCGAAATGTTAGAAACGAACTGAAGCACCACAACGAGCGCTGTCAGAATAGCGAGATATACGAGCTTTTTGGTATCGAGATTTGTTCTTCTCGTTCCGCCTTCATTTTGAGTCATTGTTTTATACCGTCCTGTATTATTATCGTTATTTTGTGATAATTATAGCACACGCGTGTAAGAAATTCAATAGAATAGCAAAAAAAATAGTAACAAACGTGTTGTTTACAAATATTGCTAGAATTGTCTATATTTATCCTGTATTATAAAGATGTAAAGACGAAAGGAGACAGTAAAAGTGATCTATTCGAGAGATATTGAGGTAGACGTCCACGACGTTGACTATAACGGTGTGGCAAGAACCTCCGCACTTATGAGATATATACAGACCGCAGCTCAATATCAGCTCACCGAGAACGGTATGTCGGTCGACGAGCTACATGGAATGAAAAGGGCGTTTTTGCTATCAAGAATCACCATGGAGTTCACCGAAACGATACGCGCATACGATAAGCTCACCGCCCTTACCTTCCCTTGCGAAAGCCGTGGCTTCAGCTTCTTCCGCTGCTACGCGCTCGAAAAGGAAGGGAGAACTGTTGGCAGAGCGGTTTCCGCGTGGGCGCTCATCGACACCGATACACGCGGTCTTGTAAGAGTCAACAACTTTGAGCTCGGGCTCACTACTCACGAGCCACACGATCTCGTGCTGGCAAGATTTATTGTACCGAAAGGTCTAAAGATGGTAGGGACCTACCGCGTAAGCTACGGAGTGACAGACCAGAACAGGCATATGAACAACACGACCTATCCCGATATGTACTCATCTTTCCTGCCGCTTGAAGGAAAGCGAATACAGACGATATCGATAAGCTATCAGTCCGAAGCCCCCTACGGCGAAGCTCTTACCGTAGAGCGCGGAATAGGAGAAAACGGAACCTACTACTTCAGAACACGAAGAGAAAACGGCAGCGTTAACAGCGAGGCGGAGATAATTCTGACCGACATATAAGCCGATTGCGAAAATTGCTTTATGCTATCAATCATCCGTAAAGCTTCCTGTTTTTCGATCTTTTTGCAAGTTTATATGTAATAACTGATGAACCTGTTTCATTTTTCAGATTTTAAAGCTGCGTTTTTTGAGCCAAGATAACGCAGCTTTTATTCTTTTTCGTCAACTTTCGCAATAATGTTGAAAACTCGGCTTAAATCTCCTGATTTTCGCCAACCTTTTACGACAGGCATTTCAAAAGCTAAAGTGCTATAATTATTGCATTAATAACTATGGGAGTTGAAAATGAAGAAGAAGCAAGCGGAAGCCGTATCCACAGTGCGTGAGTATGAACACGAAAACACCGAGGCAAGGTATAAATACTCACTTTTCAGAATAAACAGCAACAGAGTGGCAAGCTACGGTCTGCCTCTGTATTCCATACGCATAGAAATGTGGACACATGACGGAAGGCACACCGAGGCGGAAACCGGAGAGATATTTGCCGATCTCGGTAAAGCCACGGTTTTCTTTGAGCGTCTATGCAAAAATCTTGCAACACCGCTGAATCTGGCTTACATACTCGAGGATTCTATAATGATCTAGCACCTTCTATCACAATATAAAACAGATATGTAAATTTAAAAAGAATGTCCCGGCACATAAAACCAAGACATTCTTTTTTCTTATGGGTAGTATTTTTTTGAAAAATGCAGATCTTACATCTTGTTTACTATACTGTCAGGTCTTTCACCGCGAAGATACTTTGCAACATTCTCCGCTACCTCAACATGAATAGCATCTACCGCCTCAACTGTATTCCATGCCACGTGAGGAGTAAGAACCACGTTTCTCATCCTCGGGAGTCTCGGATCAATTCCACCGCTCTCGTCCTCGAATACGTCAAGTCCCGCACCGGCTATAGTACCGTTTTCGAGCGCATCGACAAGCGCGGGCTCGTCAATGATGGGACCGCGGCTCGTATTTACGATTATCGCTGTCTTTTTCATTTTTGCAAGCTCTTCTTTTCCTATGGTGTGACGCGTAGCATCCGAAAGCGGAAGATGAAGAGTTAAGAAATCAGCTTCCTTAAGAAGCGTGTCAAGGTCAACCGCCTCAGCACCGAACTCCTTAAGCACGTCAGACGAAACGTAAGGGTCATAAACGAGCGTTCTCGTTCCGAATGCAGATGTAAACTTGCAGACAGCGCGTGCAATCTTACCGAAGCCGAGGAAGGACACCGTCTTACCCGTCATTCTCTGCCAGATTCCGATATCCTCAAAGCCCCAGTTGCCTCTACGCACCCTATCGGAAAGTCTGACAAGGTTCTTGCAAGCCGCCATCATAAGTGCAAATGCGTGCTCCGCAACGTCGACTACACCGTAATTCGGTGAGTTGCAGACCATAATACCGCACTCTCTTGCAGCCTCTGTGTCAACAGTATCGTACCCGATGCCGTATCTTACGATAAGCTTGCATCTTTCGAGCGAGGTAAGAACCTTTCTCGTAAGCTTTGCTGCAGTGAAAAGAATGACCTCCGCATCCTTCGCATCACGGATAAGCTCTTCCTCTGTAACGGCAGGGCTTTTTACAAGCTCAACGTCCGAAAAGCGTGAGAACACCTCAAGCTCATAATTAAGAGCCTCGTTCATTTTATTGAATACAACTATTTTGCGCATATCAGAGCCCCTTCTCTACCATCTCGTCGAATTGCTTGCGTATATACGCAAGACGTCTGTCAAGCGCAGTGGTATCAATAAAGGCATCTGACTCACCTGCTTTTATACGCGCGTACTTGCCCGCGGTATCTACGTCTCCCGGATGGTTGCCTATAAGGATATCCACCTTCTCATTTCTGACCTTCTCTATGGAATTAAGGAAATCGTCGCGAAGAGAGTGTGGCAGACCGTATGCATCAAGGAACGGAAGCCTCATCGAGTTCATTCCCGCACCGCCGAACATGGCAGCGGTATAGGTGCGCTCACCGTCGGTAACGTCGAAGAAGAAGGACATTACTCCCGGAGTGTGTCCGGGGGTGCTGACACACCTGATCTTGGTATTGCCGAGCTCAACGATATCGCCGTCATCGATAAGGATATCGGGCTCGAACATCTCGAAGTACTCATGCCCGAGCTCTTTTGCCCAGGTAAGATCTACCGTGCCGTTCGCATAGTCCTTATCGGGTCTGCCAAGTATGGTCTTGCATCCGATAAGCTCGGTGAGTGCCCTCGCGCCTCCGAGGTGGTCGTAATGGCCGTGCGAAATAAGTATATATTTGATATCGTAGGGATCAAGACCTACCTTCCTGATATTTTCAAGAAGAAGATAGACGGTCTGTGGATACTGCGCGTCTATCAGAATAAGTCCGTCACCCGTGTCAACTATGTGAGAGGAAACGAATCGCGTACCTACGAAATACAGATTTCCAAAGATACGGAAGGGTTCCATATAGCCTTCCCAAGGTTTCATATTATTCTCCTAAAACTATGATCAGAACTGATCTATTCTATCCCTGTTACGCTTTACCTCAGCGCCAAGCATAACAAGCTCGGTGCCGACCCAGAAGAAGTTCATTCCCTTCTTTGCCCAGTGCTCTGCCTCCATATCGTCGCACATGAACATACCGATCGTCTTATTGTGCTTATGGCAGATCTCGACCGTGCGCTCAATATTGGCAACAAGATCGGGGTGGTTCATATCAAGACCGCAGCCCATGGATACACCCATATCGTTAGGACCGATGATTATGCCGGCAACCTGATCACCGTATCTTGTGAGTATCTCATCAAGAAGATCTGTTCCCTGCTTAGACTCGATCTGAAGGAAGAGGAGTCTGTTCTCGTTAAAGCTGTATACGTCGGCAAACTCATGAGCACGAAGAAGCGCTCTGCCGCCAACACCCTTCTTACCGTAAGGATAGAAACGGAGAGAGTTGATAGCAGTCTCAACCTGCTCAAAGGACTCGGTACGGGGGATAAGAACACCGTCAGCACCCATATCAATAGGCTTAGAGATGCAGTGATATTCGCAGTCCTGCACTCTTACGATTACAGGAAGCTCCATTGCGTGGCATGCCATGCAGAAATCACCGATGTTCTCGGGGAAAAACGAACCGTGCTCAAGGTCCATAACGAGCATATCAAGTCCGTTCGACTTGTATACCTTGGGTAAAAGTGTTGTTCCAACGTGGCAAAGCATGGTAGAGTAAATTTTGTCTCTGTTGGCAAGCTTAGCCTTCAAATTTTCAATATAATTCATGTTATTTCCTCTGGAATTAAATAATTGTTTACATTAGAGCCGTTTTATTGCTTCCAACCGGAGAGCTCAGCAAAATATTCCCATGACGGATGAGCATAAAAACGGTGTCCGCCGTCACCGACGACGAGTCGGCACGAGTCAGGGCACCCTGCCCTCTTATATATTCTCTGTATCTGCTCGTATTCCGAAAGGACACCCGGAAGAAGGAATCCCGTATCCACCCTGCCGGCAACGACGATAAGCTTTCTCGGAGCGATAAGCGCAGCCATGTCACCCATATCCATATACTTTGCAATACCGGGAACGTAATTGCAAGCGCAGTGATAGAGCGTACCGATAGACTGCTCGAAGGAACAGACGGAGCATGATGGCATAGCGACCTTAATTCTCTCGTCGAGGCACGCAGCGTAATACGTAGCGGTTCCTCCGCCGGAGTTACCCATACAGGCAACTCTATCGGTATCGATTTCCGAAAACTCACCGAGCGCGTCAATAGCGCACATAATATCGTGAACACGCTCACCGATAAAGGTCCTGCCGAGCAGCTGCGCTGCCATAGCGGGAAGATAACAGGTGGTGCGATAATATGGGTTATGATGGATTATCCTCTGACTGATGCGCTCGCCAAATGCTCTCTGCTCGAGAACGAGTGCGGCATAGCCCTCCCTCACTATCTGGAGAGCAAAATCTCGGTCTCCGTCAAGGATGGTCTCATCGTCCTTATCGTATATTGCACGCGCGAGAGATATATGCATACCCGTGGAGTGACCCTGTAAGCAGATCACCACAGGACACGGAAGCTTTACTCCGCGTGGGATAAGCAGATGAGCAGGAACCGAGGTGTCCGCCTCGCTGTCGAAAACGAAGCGGTACTCGGTAAAATCATCGCGCTCCTCTTTCCATTCTATCTGAATATTAAGCGGCACACGCTCGGGCATATCTCCTATAAGCTCGATGAGCTTCGCCTTCAAATCCTTACGCCACGCATCATAATCGCGCTCCTCGTTATAGCGAAGAAGAGGTGTGCGCTCGCGGAGTAAACGCTCGTGGCAGGCATCGGGGGAAAATCTCGGATTTTGCTCTTTTTCGGCTTGTTCAAGCTTTACAGTTTCGTCCATTATCCGATACTCTATCAGAACTTAACGAGGTCGTCGATGTTTACAGGAAGACCCGAGGCGATGGACTTGTTAGCAGCCACACCTGTGAGGATGGACATCGCACCGTCAACGTGAGAAGCAGCTCTGTGGAACTCGTCGTACTCGGGATTGCCGAAGAGGTCGTTAAGAAGGATGGGGTCTCCGCCACCGTGTCCGCCAACACCCTCGGGAATCGGAACATCATAGGGCTCAGCGAACTGAGGATATACGCGAACGCTTCTGTTCTTTGCCGCGCCCTCGAGCTTGGCATCGCCGCCGGCATTCATATAGATAGCCTCGTTAACGTTAACCTCCATTCTTCCCTTCGTACCGGTAAAGGTAACGCGGAAGCCCTCGACGGGGGAGAATGCGTTAAGAGAGTAGGACATGATAGCACCGTTATCGTACTTAACGAGCACGTTCATAACGTCCTCGATGGAGATACCGTCACCCCATACGCTCTGGTCACGGAGATATCCGTCGTCCTTCTCTGCGTCGAAGTAAAGGTTCTTCCAACCATCGTTGGAGGAAAGGTCGATTGCAAAGGGATCGTTCTTTGCCTTCTCTGCACCGGTGGATCTGTAATAGAAGTCGGTCATACCTCTGTTCTCAGCATTCTCTCTGCCGTAGAACATAAGATCTCCGTATGCGAATACCTGCTTGGGCTTGGTGTTAAGCCAGAAGTTTACAAGGTCAAAGTGGTGAGTAGCCTTGTGAACGAGAAGTCCACCCGAGTTTCTCTTATCTCTGTGCCATCTTCTGAAATAATCTGCACCGTGATCGGTAGAAAGCATCCACTCGAAGTGAACCTGCTTTACGTCTCCGATAACACCGTCTCTGATAAGCTTACGGACAAGGGTGTTGTGAGGAGCGTATCTGTAATTGAATGATACGCGGAGATTCTTGCCGGTTCTCTTCTGTGCATCGATGATAGCCTGGCACTTCTCTGCCGTCATGGTCATGGGCTTCTCGGAGAGAACGTCGCATCCGAGCTCCATAGCTCTGATTATGTACTTATGGTGAGTTCTGTCGATAGAGGTAACGATAACGCAATCGGGCTTCTGCTCCTCAATCATCTTGTCGAACTCGTCTGCACCGTAGAGTGCTACCTCGGGGTAACCGAACTCATCAACGAGCGACTTCTGTGCATACTCAAGACGCGTTCTGTTGATATCGCAGAATGCGGTGATCTCAGAGGTCTCGGAATAAGTGCCTGCAAGAGCTCTGTAGAAGAATCTTGCGCGTCCGCCGACGCCTACCTGTACGAATCTTTTTTTGTTTGCCATTTTTTAAAGCCTCCATTTTTGCTTTTTTCTTTATCCTACCACAATTTTCATCCTCTTTTCAAGAACATTTGTTGCTATATTTACGGATATACAACATTTCTTGCGCTCATTTTTCTCTTTTTCTTTCAAAAAAGCATTGAACTTTGAATAAATGTATGTTAGGATATTACCGTAAGGTAACAAAGAAAGGAGGACTTCGCCTTGAAAATGGATTCAATGAACGAGATATCGGGCGGATTAACCATACTGCACGACTTTCCGTTCTCTATCGAGCGCATCAGCCACGCCTCACCGTCTCCGACGAAAAACCACCATTATCATAACACTTACGAGGTCTATTATCTCTATTCCGGCGACCGTTATTATTTCATTAAGGATAAGACCTACCACGTTACTCGCGGCAACCTCGTCCTGGTGAAGCCCTACGATATCCACTGCACGAACAACTATTCAAGCAGCGGATACGACCGTTGCCTCATTATGTTCAAGCGCTCGTTCATAAGGGAGCTTGAAGCTAATCTCGGCACGAACCTTTTCGAGTGCTTCGACAAGGATATACACATGATACCGCTATCATTCGGTGAGCAGAGCTTCGTCGAAACACTATTATCCTCTATGGTCAACGAATATAAAGCCGAGTCACCCGGCTTCAGAGATTTTCTGAAGGCAGCTATGGTCCAGCTCCTGCTCATTACAACAAGACACGCAAGCTCGTCGCAGGATGCGGGTGAGGGCGATGTAAGCCCGACGCATAAGACCGTATCTGCGGCAGCGGCATACATCAACAACAACTATTCCGATGACGTGACTCTCGAATCCATTTCCGAGCGGTTTTTCATCAGCCCCTGCTACTTCTCGCGCACCTTCAAGAAATTCACGGGTCTGTCATTTACCGAATACCTTAACGGAGTCCGTATCAAGGAAGCGCAGCGGCTGCTGGCTACCACCGACGAGCCGATAGGTGAGATAGGATTTACCGTAGGGTATAAGAATTCTACACACTTCGGCAGGAGCTTCAAGGCGATAGTCGGAATGACACCCGCACAATACAGAAGAATCAAAAAGAAGCCAGGCATAAAATGAAAGTATTTGCACCCGAATATTATGAGCATTTCAAATGCATTGCTGATAAATGCACCCATAGCTGTTGCGTTGGCTGGAGGATAGAGCTCGACGAGCGCACCTTCAGGCTGTATTCATGCGCTGAGGGAGAATATGCCGACGAACTGAAAAGGAATATCGCATCGGATAATGACGGAAAATACATCCCATTAACAGATAGCGGCAGATGCCCTCATCTTGACTCGTGCGGCCTATGTAATATAATAAGGGAATACGGAGAGAGCTATCTATCGGATATCTGCACTCATCACCCGAGGTTTTATAACCAAACAAGCCTTGGAACAGAAGCCGGAATAGGAGCATCCTGCCCCGAGGCGGCAAGGCTGATACTTGACCCATGCGAGCCCAATACAGTTATCGAGATTGCCGAGGATGAGAGCGAAGCGGTTGCTCCGGAATTTGACTGCACCTCTGTCAGAGAGAAAATATTTGATCTCTTGCGCAGCGAAAATGACTACACCGCCATCGAAGCTTCGATTTGGCAAAGCATCATCGGTACGGACGATATCCCGAGCCTCGATGCTCTCCGAGATGCGTTCAGTGATTTAGAGTATCTTAATGAATCTGACAAAGCTCTCTTCTCTTCGCTTTGCGACATTGGCATAGCAGACAGTACTGTTGCAAAAAGGCTTCTGCACTATTTTATTTACAGGCACCTCGCTGATTCTATTGATGAGCTCGACCTTAACGCTCGCATCGGCTTCGCTCTGTTGTCGGTCATGGCCGTGCTTGCGCTTTCAGGGAGCGCATCTCTCACATACGTCGATGCCCTCGTCAAGTACTCCGAGGAGATCGAATACTCAACCGATAACACAGAAGCGATAATATTTGAAATTTCAGCTATTCTAACATAAAAAAAGCGGCTTGTGCCGCTTTTTTACTGATGATTTTTCTTATACTTATGCGGTGAGGTGCCGTATTTTTGCCTAAACAACTTGATAAAATAGCTCACGTCACCGAAGCCCGTGTTGAAGGCTATCTCCGTCACCGATTGCGAGCTTCCTACAAGGAGTCTCTCGGCATCCTCAAGACGCAGCGCGTTACAGTATTCGGAGTATGATGTACCGAACATTTTCTTGAAATTATGGCTCATATAGGAACGGCTGCGCGAAAAATGACTACAAAGATTGTCAAAATCGGGGTTTGTGTGGTTTTCGGCAAGGTATGCCGAGATCATATTGTATTCATCTGGCTCGTTCTTCGAGCACATTCCGACAAGCTGCTCCAGCATAGAAACGAGCGGCGGGATAAGCGTATCGCTCTTTGAGATAGGCGGCTCGGATGGGCTCAGCGATACGCGCAGTCCTTCTCTATCACCGCCCGATCTCGCACCACTGCCGCGATAGCCGCTGACCGCAACGTATCCGACGGGAGAGCCCTTATCAAATATGCCGTAAATACATTCTATGACACCGGCGTGACATTCTCGCACCAAACACTCGCGAGTACATTCAGAGATGATCGTGCGCTGGTGGAGTATGCACTTCTCTGCCTCGGTAGCCTTTACCGCGAGGCAGTACGGATTTGAATGGAAATTATAAGGAAGGAGCCTCGTCCATACATCCTTCGGAAAGCGAAGAACGCACTCGGGCGTAAAATGTGCAGACACCGAGAGCCCCTCACCCAAGAGGTATCCGAAGTATCTCTCTATCGAAAGCGACAACTGTTGCATACTATCTCCGTGCATTATTTTCATATTTTCTCGCCATATATCACGAGAATTTAATAAAAAAATAGGATATACTGATTATACAATACAAATTCAAATTAGTCAAGAGGTAAGTAATAATGCTTGATAAGAGAGTGATTGAATGTGACCTTTGCGTTGTGGGCGGCGGTATGGCAGGTCTTACCGCAGCAATATCAGCAGCACGCGAGGGTGCTAAGGTAGTTCTTATGCACGAGCGCCCTATGCTCGGCGGTAACGCATCCTCCGAGATAAGGATGTGGGTGTGCGGTGCTAAAGGTAAAAATAACCGCGAGACGGGTATACTTGAGGAGATAATGCTCGAGAGCCTCTACCGAAATCCCACAAAGAGCTATGCTCTGTGGGACTCCATACTCTACGATTTCGTTAAGCGCGAGGAAAATATCACTCTGTTGCTGAACACGACCTGTATGGATGCCGAGATCAACGAGGGTGAATACAAGCACGGCAGAGACCGCGCTATCACCGAGATAACCGGCTATCAGATGACTACACAGAGGCTTATCACCGTTAAGGCAAAATATTATGCCGACTGCTCGGGCGACAGTATTCTCGCACCTCTTACGGGTGCAGAGTTCAGGCTCGGAAGAGAGAGCAAGTACGAGTTTGACGAGGACACCGAGCTCGAGGTCTCCGACAGGATGACTATGGGTATGTCCTGCCTCGTTTACGGCAGGGAGACCGACCGCAAGATAGACTTTATCCCCCCGAGCTTTGCGACTAAGCTTACCGACCGCGACTTCGAGAACAGGATGCCCGATATCTATGACGAGACCGAAAACTTCTGGTATCTCGAGCTCGGCGGCAACCGCGACAGCATCGGTGACACCGAGGAACTGCGCGACGAGCTTGTAGCGCTCGCGCTCGGTACGTGGGATTACGTCAAGAACTCGGGAAGATTCAAGGCTGATAACTTCGACGTTGACTTCCTCGGCTTCTTACCCGGTAAGCGCGAGTCGCGCAGAATGTGCGGTGAATACATAGTAACCCAGAGAGATATCTCCGGCGGAAAGGTATTCGATGATGAAATTGCCTACGGCGGATGGCCACTCGATGATCATTTCCCCGGCGGATTCTACCATAGAGGCGTACCTAACACCGACTTCCAGACACCTGCACCCTATTCTCTTCCCTATCGCGCGCTCTACTCAAAGAACGTTGACAACCTTTTCTTCGCCGGAAGGAACATCAGCATGACGCACACCGCTATGAGCAGTATCCGAGTTATGGCAACCTGTGCTCTGCTCGGTGAGGCAGTAGGCAAGGCGGCGGCTATCGCTGCCGAGTTCGGTATTACGCCTCACGACGTATATCTCGAGAAGCTCTCCTTACTTCAAAAGAAGCTGCTCTCCGAGGACTGCTTCTTGCCTAACATTAAGCGCGAGGTAGGTAATACCTGCCTTGATGCGACCATTACCGGTTCTGATGACAGTATCAGAAACGGTGAGGACAGACCTCACTACAAGTACGGCACCGAGGATGCATCGGCAGCCACCGTTACACTTGGCGGTGAGGTGAAATACAGTTTTGAGGCAAAGGATATCGAGTCTGTGCATATCGTATTCGATAGCGACCTAAACAGAGTCACTCTCCCGGGCGGATGGTGCGAGCAGGGTCACTCCACCCGTGCAAACATCCTTCTGTCAAGCCCCATTATGTGTATGCCCAAGACACTTTGCCGTTCGTTCAGGCTTGTCGGGTCGCTCGACGGACACGAAACCGTTATACTCGATGTTACGGACAACAGAAAGCGCTCCTATCACCTCGAGAATATCGGCAAATTCGACTCCCTGAGGCTCGTACCTACCGAGAGCTGGGGCGAGGGTGATACCGTAGCCGTAGTTTCCTTTGACTTCGTATAAAAATAGCACTCACAGACGCAAAACCGCATCTGTGAGTGCATTTTTTATTTGTTTTTTATGAACAGGTACACCGTTCTTACCGCATACATCAGAATACATATGCTGAACAGGAAATTACCGATGGGTACTAAGGCATCAATGACTCCGATGAATGAAGCCACGTAGCTCTCGAAGTATATCGTAACTACCTCGTATATCAGACGGAGAAATCCCGCTATGATAAGAAGGTACGGATAAAATCTCGTAAGAAGGTCTATCCTGCCGTCAGAGCTGTAATTAGCATCCTCTTCGGCTATGAATCTGCGCGTGAAGAATCCCGCCGCGATCACGGTTATCGAGAGTACTCCAAAAACAAAGAGACGGTAAAAGACAGGATCCTCGGTTATAGCTTTACCCACCTCGGATGCTAAATAAAAAGCACCTATGCCTCCGATGATGTATAACGCAGCCTCTTTATAGGTAGCCCTCGCGTCGCTGAAGCCCTGTCCTATGTTGTATATTCCTATTCCGATGATATATATCACTATGCCTATGTGAACGGCAAAGGGCATTATCATTATCGCACCGAGAAACAGTGCAAGAACAAATATCCTCTTAATTAAGTAACCTATCAAGTCTTATCACCTCGGCTGAACTATTTACTTATATATATTAACACCCGAGCGACTAAAAGTCAAGTGAAATACACTCATTTTATACTTTTTAACGCCCTTATCCATTGTTAAACTTGACAAAGGGCTCAAAATCGGTTATAATATATTTCGCTGAGCGAATAATACTATTGTGCGCTTGACGAATAATACCATTTTGCGGAGCTGAAAATGAATCACTTAGAGAATTACGAGCAAAATTACATTATGATAGACGAGGCATCGAGGCTATGGGGCGTTACTCCAAGGCGCATACAGGCTATGTGCGCGGGGGGTAAAATAGAGGGTGCTATACAGATAGGCAGAAGCTGGCTTATCCCCAAAAGCACCGTAAAGCCGATAGACGGAAGAACAAAGGCGGCAAGAGCAAAGGCAGAAGCCGATATGCCGCTGCCACGAAAGACTCCATTTCTTTATATGAGCGATTTGTATCACACTCCCGGTACGGCTGACGATGTAGGCGCAAGCTTATACTATAACCACGAGGCTCAGGTGCTTTTTGAAGCTGAGGTCGCGTACTCACGCGGTGAGATAGATAAGGTATACGAGAGCGCGAGCTATCTTCTTAAGAAGCACTCGGGATTCTATGCGGTTATCGGTGCAGGCATGCTGCTCGCAATGTGTGCTATATGGAAGGGCGATATAGATATGTGGCGCAGAGCAAAGATACATATCTCCGAGGCTCCCGCCGTAAGTGACAGCGACAGAGATGCGATGCAGCTCGCGATAAGTGCCGTAGATATAATGCTGTACAGTGTCGAGAGCTTCCCCGATTGGTTCAAAACAGGTTGCTTCGAGCCTCTGCATAAGGACGCCTTCCCTGCGGCTAAGGTATATTACGCAAAATATTTGTATGCAGCCGGGTATGGCGTAGCAACCGGTGCGGTAAAGCTGGAGGGTGTCGAGGGTCTTTCGCTCATGTCGATAATACCGAGCACGATAGAGCCTCTTATCTGCTGGGCAAACGAAAGAAATACCGTAATCTCGGAGATATATCTGCGTATGACGTGTGCTGCCGTATACCATAACAGCGGCAACGATAATGCCGCGATCAGGCATATTGACAGGGCTATCAGCCTCGCGCTCCCCGATAAGCTTTACGGTCTTCTCGCGGAATACTGCCGTGCGCTCGATACGCTTATTGAAAAAAGGCTATCGCTCATTGACGAGGATGCATGGCTCAAGGTCAAGAAGCTATATAAGACCTATAACGAGGGATGGTCTATACTCTCGGGAGCTGTGCGCGGAAAAAATATTATCACTACTCTTTCACAAAAAGAGCGCGAGGTCGCGAAGCTTGCCGCCTTCGGCATGACTAACAAGGAAATAGCCGAAAAGCTCCATCTTTCCCTCTCGGTCGTAAAGCAGGCTATAAGAATAGTATCCGAGAAATCGGGTATGAGCCGTTCAAGCTTTGCCGCTATACTCTGAGCCACGGAAATCATATCCAAATCGCGTACAAAAGGATATATAACTACTGTTTGGCTATACGAAAATAGAGCCAAAATATCCCGTTTTTGGTAATACCGAGAATTAATATCATCTGCTATACTGTTATCGTAAGGTAATTTCCGCCTTCGGTGACGTATAGCAGATTTTTCTTTTTCCGAAGGTGAAAGGAGATGATGTCATGAAGGATAAAAGCACCTATCCCATGGGTGAGGGTGTTATCCGCGAGGGAGATTTATATAAGGTAGTAAGCACCTACGGCAAGAGCTTCGAGCTAAGATACGGCTACTATGAGGAGTGCGACAGGCAGAGTCCGATCTGTGAGCCCGTAGTTATCTACCCCGACTTTCAAAGCGAGCCCGTCTACACGGATGGCGGTGAGCCCTTTGTAACACTGATGCAGGATGCCTGCGTACACTATAAGGGCGATGCGGAGCTTTGCGAGGACACCTCGTGCGCAGAGTGCAGATTCTTTAAGTCCGGTGAGGAGTGGTTCGGTATATGCACCGCTTACGAAAACAGATTTAAGGAATAGACTGCTCGGTGAAAAACACTTTGGTTACATTACAGATTACATAAAGGAGAACGCTATGAAAAGGAACTTTAACAGATTTTGGGCAATTGCCGTTGTGATACTCGTGCTCGTTGCAAGTGTTATCGGCACTTCCCTGACGGTCGGTGCGCAAGAGGCTACACCGGATATTGTGGATATTGAAATAGATAACGGCAACAAGGTCACCCTTAAGGACACCGACTCCGACGGATACTACGAGATAGGCACGGCAGACGAGCTTTATGCGTTTGCTGCTCTGGTAATCGGAGGTCAAAAAAGCATATCCGCTGAGCTTACCGCAAATATTACCGTAAACGAGAACGTACTTAAAGCAGACGGATCTCTTAACGGTACTCCCGCAAGATCCTGGAGCACTATCAGTACACTTGTTGATCCGTACAAAGGCTCCTTCGACGGCGGATTTCACACTATAAGCGGTATATACTGCGTTGATGATTATTACGTTTCACTCTTCGGCAAGCTTTCAGGATCGGCAAGTGTTAAAAACCTCGGCATAGTCGATTCCTACTTTAAAGGTAAAGGAAGAACCGCGACCTTCGCCCATGAGTCCGATGGCTTGATAGAAAATTGCTTCGGTATTGCAACGTTGGATTGCGTCGAAGATGACTCGGTAGCGAATTACTACGCCGGTATCGCAGGATACGTTGCGGGTAGTATCAGGGGATGCTTTTTCTCGGGCTTGATCCAAGGTTCTCCCGGACAAAAAGGCGGAATAGCCGGTATGAGCGATCCTCAAGCTAGCTTTGAAAGCTGCTATTTCGACAGCACCAAGTACAATGGCGTTGCGATCGGATTAGCCAGAGGCTCCATTACGAACGTTGAGGGTAAGGCTGCCGAGTCCTTTGCAAGCGGTGAGGTCGCATACCTTCTCGGCGCACCCTACGGACAGAAGCTCGGTACTTTGGATGCAGAGCTATATCCAGTATTCTCTGACGAACGTGTATACAAGAGCATAGCGGGCGGCAATTCAACCGACGGCTTTGAGTTTGTATTATCAAACACAGAACACGTGGTAGCCCTTGAGATATTCGCAGAAGAGGCGAAAGGCTTCGATAATATCTTCAATGCCATAAGCTTCGTATCAAGCGTTAGTAATGGTAAGATAACTTTACTTAAGGACATCATTATTGAAGAATACATAGATGTGGAAGATTACAACCTCGAGATCGATCTTAACGGCTATGAGATACGCTCACAAGTCAAAGAAATAATAAAAAATGTCGGGGGAACCGTAAAAATCATCGGTGACAATACCGAGGGCAGCAGGCTTGTTACCGAGGCGGAAATGTACTATGTCATCTACAACTACGGAACAATGGAAATCACCGACGTTACTTTGGTAGGCGATTGCGGAATTCTCAACGCGAACGATTCGTCTTATATCGCCGATCTCACTCTGAACAACGTAACGGTTGAGTCGCCTGTCATGTGTCTTTCGAATTTTGGTATTGCGGAGCTCAACGATTGCACCTTCAAGAGCACCGATCCTGCTTCTATAGCAATTGCGAATAAATCCTCTCTGGTTATTGACGGCGGCAGCTACCGCGGAGCAATGGCATTATTATCGGAAGCTGGTGATATTATTATCAGATCCGGTGATATCGTCGGCACCATACACAATGCAATCAACTTGGTAGGGGGTATAGCGCGAATATACGGCGGACGCTTTGAGGCAGCGGCAGAAAAAGAAGATAAGCTCACCACTGTATTTGTTAACTCCAACGCTTTACTTACCATCTACGGCGGAGAATTTTCAAACGGATTATATAACTCTATGGGAGATATTAATTCCCTAATAGCAAGCGGATATAAGCTCTTTGATTCCGAGTTCAACGAGATCGCTCTCGAGCCCGAAACTGATACTGTCCCCGGACTTGTCCGAATCTACCCCGACAAGGTGGCACTCGCCGTAAATGGTGATGACTTCAGCTGTGTCGCTGCATTTGACACCGTGAGCATGGCGTTAGAATATTCTGCACTTTACTCTTGCAAGACTCTGGTGCTTAAGGATAATGACGAGAGCTTCACCGTACCAAACGGTGCAACACTTCTCGGCGCAAGTGCAGTATTCAGCGGTGAGATAACCAACACGGGTACTATCAAAAGCGGTACTTTCAACGGCAAGATCAAAAACATGGGTGATATTGTCGGCGGTACGTTCAATGCCGAAATAAACAACAATGAGGACGGCAGAATATCGAGTGGCTGCTTCAATTCGACGGTAACCATAAAGCCCGGATCCAAATTCCATAACAACGGCGGTATAACCATAGGTGAAAACTTCGTACTTGAATATAAAGGCGGTAATTTAATCTGCAACTCGCATATCGGACCTGCGACCTGCGTTTCTGCCGGTGTATGCAGAATATGCGAGGCCGAGCATGAGCCGATAGATCCCGATGCACACGTTGAGGGTGAGCCTGCAACCTGCATCAGGAAGACGGTATGCGACCTTTGCGGTAATGAGTATGGCGAATATGCTCCTCACAACTTCTACGGCGACGGCACTTGTGCTACCGAGGGCTGTGACGTGGTTGCGGTTGTGATGATAGAGCAGACCTTCTATACCAGCTTCAGCGATGCACTAGCATCGGTTCAGCCCGATCAGACTATATACGTGATACGTAACTTCGAGATCAGCGAAGATCTCACTATTCCCGAACACGTCCAACTCAATGGCTCTGAGTTTACTATCACTCTGAACGATTGCCGACTTACGCTTGGCGGTATTATCAATAGCGGAAAGTTTATACTTAACGATTCGGAGTTAGTTGTTGATCCTACCGGAATTATCTGGGGCGGTACGTACGAAGGCAATGCTATCATAAACAGCGGTTATATCTGGGCCGGTTCGTTCTACGTTGATAGCATCGAGAATGACATAGATTCGTCTATCGAAAACGACGGCAATTTATGGATCTCCGAGTCTACCGAGTTAACTGTAGACGGTTATCTGAACTGTGAATTCCACTTCGGTGGCGTGGTATCATGCATCAACTACCGCTTCTGTAAGCTTTGTGCTTATCCTTACGAACCGAAGGTGGACCATAAAGATGAAAACCGCGACCATAACTGCGACATCGGGTGCACCATTCCTCAGGGAGATCACGTAGACACAAACCTCGACCACAACTGTGACTACGGTTGTGAGGTTTTGATCGGCGAGCATATTGACAATAGCCGCGATCACGTATGTGACCACGGCTGCGATGTTGCTATCGGTGAGCACAAGGACGTTGACCTCGACCATAAGTGCGACTACGGATGCATTGATGAGATAGGAGAGCACAAAGACGATGATTACGATCACAAGTGTGACTACGGATGCACCGAGGCGATCGGCGATCATAAGGATGCCGACAACGATGACGATCACCTTTGCGACTACTGTGACGGTGTAATTACGACCTGCGACTTTGGCGATCCCACCTGCACGGTTCCGGCTACCTGCCCCGTATGCCAAAAGACCGACGGTGAACCGCTCGGACACAGTTACACAAACGCATGCGATGCTATTTGCGACAGATGCTATGACGAGCGCGTACCCCAAGAGCATTACAGCAAGGATGCCGACGGTATCTGCGACGAGTGCGGTGAAAGCTTTACCCTCTCGGGCGGCGCGATAGCAGGCATCGTGATAGGCTCGACGGCAGTAGCCGGCGTAGGCGGCTTCTCACTCTTCTGGTTTGTAATCAAGAAGAAAAAGTGGAGCGACCTGCTCGCACTGTTTAAGAGGTAAATAATTTTAGCGTGATGCTCATCCCGAGCATCACGCTTTCCCCATCTGCACTTAGTTCTCTGCGAACTTATTCCATTCAGGTTATGTTTTGCAATACTTTTTCTCATAAATCAAAAAAAGGTATTGCAAAAACGTTTTTAATATGATATAATAATACGCGTTGAAGCAAATTTGAGCTTTAATGAACAATTAAATATGCGACATAATGCATCGCAGAGCTGTTTCACCAAGGGTGAATAAGACTCTGCATAAATATGATGTATAGTGTTGCATTATATTTTACGCAGAGGTATCGAAGTGGTCATAACGGGGCTGACTCGAAATCAGTTTGTGCCAAAAGCACACGAGGGTTCGAATCCCTCCCTCTGCGCCAACAAAAAGGCACTCCTTGTGAGTGCCTTTTTTGTTGGTACAAGGGAGAGGATTCTGACACAGCGACGATAGTCGCAGGGTTCGCATTCCAGGGGAGGCGCAAACGGAGTTTGAGGGAAGCCGAGCCGCGGGAATATACAATCCCTCCCTCTGCGCCAACAAAAAGGCACTCCTTGTGGGTGCCTTTTTTGTTGGTACAAGGGAGAGGATTCTGACATAGCGACGACAGTCGCAGGGTTCGCATTCCAGGGGAGGCGCAAACGAAGTTTGAGGGAAGCCGAGCCGCGGGAATATACAATCCCTCCCTCTGC